>CALESQ010000082.1 GCA_937907455.1 uncultured Caldilineales bacterium | reverse complement strand
CAAGTTCGCCAACTCGGCCCTGCCGAGCCGTTGGCCGTTAGTCTAAACTCAAGTTACCTGTATCACCCATGTATATCAAATGGCTAGCCGGGGCGAAACGAGGTGCAAACTCTTCAATAATCGCTCGCAGCAACTCGTTGTGTTCACCCGCACTGAGAGAAAGCGTATGATCAGAAGCTATTCGGACGGGAATTCGTTGTTGGATGCGTTCATGTGCATAGCGTACAAGCAGTGCTTCGCGTGCAGCTAAATAGGCGGTCAACGCGACGTTCCAGCTCGAGTCGCCAAACGTACGTAGTAACTCAAGGACAGCCGGTTGGATTTGATAAACCGTATGGGGGCTATTGATCGGACGAAGCGGATTGTCGGGATTAATCGCAACGATTCCGGCATTACAAAACTGATGAATAGTATAACGCCGAAATGTTTCGCGTGTGTTGGGTGCATAGACTTTGCCGTAATGGTTTTTTACCCATTCCATAATGGGAGTTATGCCAATCAGGGGAGCTTCAGCAAAGCTCCACGGCTTATGAGGGGGCAAATTCAAAAGAGCGAGCAAACAAACGGCTGATCGCTCATTCTGCTGTGCTTTAGGCACCCCCAAAGTTTCAAGCACCGTCAAAGCAGCTTGAATAGTATCGCCTTTATTCGTCATAGAGGGCGCTCAGTTTGGAATCGATTAAGTCTTGTGTCAGGGTTTCCTGTTGCATGGCCCACTCGCCTAGACGATTCAAGATATCGCGGCTGGGATATTTCATAGCTCTTAGATCTGTGGCATTCACCTGGGTGTGACCGTTGAAACGGCGAAATTTGATATCTACAGCTGTGGTATTGAGAAAAGCTGTTAAACCATAAGCCAATGCTTCAGGAAGGCCCCGTTTACCTTGATGAAAGAGATTTAAATGGTTTTCGAAACCCAATAGTTCAGCCTTTCCAAATACGACAGGGTCCACCACACTGGCTACGATGCGACGTTTCTCTTCTTTGGAGGAAAACCGACGTACTACGCAGTAATAACCACTTGGATAAAGCCATTTCATAGTGTCGCGATTAAGCTCGATGGCGTTCGGTTTTTTTATACCGGCAATAGGCCAGCGAGCGCGGCTTCCGGTAAAATGACCGGGATATAAAAGTGGCACAGTTTGCGCGCTCGGCATCGCGCGTAAATGCGGTTTTAAACGAAAATCAACGATCGGGCCAGTTGAGACCTCCAGATCTAGATCATCGAGCGTACAGCAAATAATCGAAGGCGTCTCGGTCTGGTGTTTAGTCGAGGGGACAGGAATGTGGATAAAGCGTTCTGACTCGTTTGGCAAAACAATTTCTGCAAAGGTGTATTCACCAGTTTGAATATCATGGAACTGGTGATCGGTTGAGGTTGAAACGACCACTTCGGCTTGCTGTGCATCACGTTCCAGGTGAATGATGATGTTTTCCTGCAACACGCGATCTTCTTCAAATGCCTTGTTGCGCGCAGCAAAAAGATGAATACGCCTGATTGCTGTATGCTGCAGCAGATATTCACGAAATGGCCGGTAATAAGGCCCGTTGCAAAAACTGCGCGGAATAATAGCTACAATCTGTGCGCCCGGTGCTGCCTGAGCTATAGCCAATGCCATAAAAGCAGAGTAAAGATTAACTGTTTCGATACCTAAACGCCGTAAAACCTGCCGATGCAGCGACTGACTGTTGATTTTCTTGTAAGGCGGGTTAAGAATTATATGAGTATAGGGGCCGCGGGCAACCGAAAACAAAGAATCAACGGTGGAGGTTTGCCCGGACAGGATGAAATCTTCCGTGTACACATTGAGGGTTAAATTATCGCCGCGGTAAGGAGCCAGCGTCGTCAGTAACAGGGGATGGAGAGAGGGATCTATCTCGTAGGCATCCAAATGGACAGAGTCGAACTGGAATCCGCCTTGACGCCATTTGCTCAGAAAAGCAGCGGACAATGCTCCCGTGCCCGCGCCGGCATCCAATAAACGACAGGAGCCGCGCGCGGGGGGAAAAAGCGCTGTCATAAAATCGGCAATAGCCTGAGGTGTGAAAAATTGGCCCAGTTGTGCTTTTTTATGGGTATCGCTGTAGGTTGCCATGTCGAGTCTTTTGCAGTCTACTAAAAACAGGCTTACAGGACTTAGCTATTTATAAAAATCAGAAGAGTGTGATGGATTGGCCTGAATCTTGGCTGACGAGATAAATAGCTTATCCGCCTCTGATGGCTTGTCTGTTTCATTATAGCCTCCCCCTCTGGAGGTGTCAACCAGTGATTTTTATGGACAGTAGTGACATGGCAGCTTTTCGGCGGCGAGGATCGCCTGATCGGCGCTCCAGAAAATGCAGTCTTCGCCGATTTCCTCAGTCAGACCGCCGCGGTGCAGATAGCTGAGTACCTTGTCGTTGACCGCGGCCAGCATCAACACGCCGCCGACAGCATGCAACCGTTTGTGCAGCGCGGCCATTGCCTCCAGCCCGCTGATGTCAATCAACGGCACAGCGCGCATGGAAAGAATCAACACCTGAGTGCCCTCTAGTTGCGCAAAGGCTTCGCTGAAATTGCCTGTAGCCGCAAAAAACAGCGGGCCGGTCAGGTACGCCACTTTGACATGACGGCAATCGCCCTTTACGCCGATGCCGCGCTGGCGCAGCTTTTCTGCATCCACAGGCTGCACGGTGATGTCAATGCTGGCACTCTGGCTAAGATAGAACAGCCCGGAGATAAACACGCCGATCAGAATAGCCTGTGTCAGGTCGAAAGTGATAGTCGCCAGCAACGTAACAATGAAGGTGAGGATGGCAGTCTTAAAGCGGTGGCTGAAAATCGAACGAATGCCGGACCATTCATTCATGCGCCAGGCGGTCACCATCAGCACGCCAGCCAGCGCACTGAGGGGAATGCGCGACATCACCGGTGCAAGCACGAACATCGAAGCCAGCAATGCCAGCGCGTGGATAATGCTGACCAGGCGCGTTTGCCCGCCCGACTTGATGCCCACGCTTGTGCGTGCGATGGCTGCGGTGGCGGGTACGCCGCCAAAGAAGGGGATCACGATGTTGCCGACGCCCTGCGCGATCAATTCCTGATTGGCCTGCAAGCGAATACCGGTCATGTTGCTGGCGACCGCGCCGCAGAGCAGGCTTTCCACCGCCCCCAGCGCGGTAATGGACAGGATCGGCGCGACCAGCCCGCGCAAGTCCACCGCGGCGAAGTCGCTCAGGTGCAGGCGCTCGGCCAGCAGCAGGGTCTTGGGGATGTCGCCGATCACCGGTACGGGCCAGCCGAGCAGGGCATTGAGGGCGGTCGCCACGATGATCCCCATCAGCGACGAGGGGAAACGCAGCGCCCACCGTTTCGGCCACAGCAGCATGGTGGCAATCACCACCAGGCCCAGCACGGCCGTGTGCCAATCTATGTTGAAACCGCCTTTGGTGTAACCCAACAGCTTGAAGAGCGCTGCATCAGCGCCCGGCGTTTTCGTGCCCAGGAAGTTGTCAATCTGGCCGATGAAGATAATCAGCGCAATGCCGGAGGTGAAGCCGGTAATGACAGGCGCAGGCACGAAGGCAATGAAACGCCCCAGCCGCAGGATGCCAATCACCAGCAGCAGCACGCCCGCAATGGCGCCTGCCAGCCAGATACCTGCTAGCCCGTATTGCTGGGCCAGCACGATCAGCACCGCGCTCATCGCGCCGGTCGGGCCGGAGATCTGATAGGGCGCGCCGGACAGCAGGCCGATCAGCAGACCGGACAGTACCGCCGTCACCAGACCCGCGGCCGCGGATGCGCCGGATGCCACGCCGAAGGCCAGTGCCAGCGGCAGGGCTACTGCGGCCACGGTCAGCCCAGCCAGCAAATCCTGCCGAAATTTTGCCGCGTTGTAGTTGGAGAATTCGTCGCGATAAAGTTGAAGGAGATTGCGCCGCTGCATAAAGCCTCTGGTAAAAAAACAATCCGCCTGCAAGGGCGGATCGGCCTGCCAACCGTTCATTGTTGGTACGGTACGAATTATAGGCAAAATAACCACAGCGTCAAGCCGAGCAAAGCTCGCTTTGCCATTCTGTGCCGGTTATGCCTGCGGATGCTCCTTTAAGTAGCGCTGGACGTAGGAGCAGACCGGCACAGGAGTCAACCCTTCAGCGCGGGCGTAGTTCAGTGCGTGTTGCACCAACTGGCCGGCTACCCCTTTGCCGCGGGCCGCAGGTTGCACCACGGTGTGAGTAAATATCATGCGTCCCGGCTCGCACTGGTACTGCACATGAGCCAACCGATGGTCCTGGAGCAGGGCTTCAAAGCATTTTTCTTCTTTGTTATGGCGCAAGACAAGATCGTCGAGATGAAAATCCATTGTTTTCCTCGCATTAAAGAAACGAGCCTTGCCACACGGCAAGGCTCGTTAGCGTATTGAAGCAAGCTTTTACGCCTGTGTATGAGCCTCCAGGAACCACAGGGACTTATCCAGGAAGCGGGAAACACCCGTGAATAGATCGGCGGTGTCTGCATCTGAGGCTTTGTCCGCAGTGTCAATGGCGGCCCGAGTAGACTTGGCCAGCGCGGCGTAGCGCTCGACCAATGCAGCGACGGTTTCCATGCTGCCAAACACGCCTGCAGGATACTCAGGCAGGGTAGAGGCAGCCGCGGCCATGCGTGCTGTACCCATGACGTGACCGCCCAGTGCTGATGCACGCTCGGCGATTTCGTCCATGTGTCCTTCAAGCCCTTCGGCTAAGTCGTCGAAGAGCTCATGCAGCGCAATGAACTGCGGGCCTTTGACGTTCCAATGGGCATGTTTGGTTTGGGTGTATAGATCGCTGCTATCGGCCAATTGCTGGTTGAGCAATGCCACCATAGCCGTGCGAGTCTTAGCAGGTAAATCAATGCTGGTGTTGAAAGTCTTTGTTGTCATCTTTTATCTCCTGTTGAAAACGATTTAGGGTAAGGATTTTGCTTAGAACTAGCCAAGAATAACATCCTGTTTTGACCGGCGACTTCGGGATGGTGCGCAATTGATGACCCGGCTATTTCGAGAGTTATTCCTGGACGCGTGCTTAAGCAAGCATACCGTTGATCGCTGCAAAAAGATGTAGTGACAGCTACAAATTTCTTGGGATTAAGAAGAGAATTACAGCGCGGCGACGAACTCGCCTTTCACCTTGCGCTGACCAGCCTGATCCGCGGCTTCTACTTCGCAGCGCACGCGCGGCTCGCCGTTCACCATGAACTTCTCGATGACCTTGCCCGTGACGGTGATCTCGTCGCCGGGCCGACTGATGCCGGTGAAGCGCACACCGAACTTGCGCACCTGGTCAGGGCGCACCCAATTGGTGATCATTTGGCCGACGAACCCCATAATCACCATGCCGTGCGTAATCACGCCGCCGTTGCCGCTGTCCACGCCCGCCTGATGCACGGTGTGGATGGGGTTAAAGTCGCCGCTCGCACCACTGTAGCGCACCAGTTGCACTTCCGTGATCGCGGGCTTGCTCAGGCTGGGCAGCGCGTCGCCAACCTGGATGGTTTCGTAGTTGGGGGTCATGAATTATCCTCGTTCCATGCCAATGGCAGGCGGACCTATCAGCGTTCTGTAACACGTAATACGTAATGCGTAACACGGATTTGACATCACAGACTGCAAGGATGGTATGCTTCGAGTTACGAGTTACGAGTTACGAGTTACGAGTTACGAGTTACGAGTTACGAGTTACGAGTTACGAGTTACCACCGCACCACCATCGTGGCGCGGGTGATCGCCTTCACATCGCCGTTTTGATCGCGGTAAGTAGCCTGCGTTTTGACCATATCCATCGCGCCGGAACTGCCCTCTTTGCGATCAATGCTGAGGATTTCCAGTTCGCCGCTGATGTCATCACCCGGCTGCAAGGGGCTGAAGTATTCGTATTCTTCTTCGCCGTGCAGGATGCGCAGCACGTTCGCGCCCATCTGTTGCAGCAGGCTGCGCGTTTCTGCGCCCGCGGCCGTGCCACCCCAGAAGCGGAACAGCGTGGGAAAAGTCAGCGGTGCTACAATGTCATCATAGCCCGCGGCCTGCGCGGCGGCTTTGTCATGGAACAGCGGGTTATCGTCGCCCAGCGCACCGGCCAGCTCACGGATCTTGCTGGCATCCACCTGATAGCGGATCGTCGGCAGCTTCTTGCCAATGTAACTTTGGTCGAGCATAGGGGTCTCCTGAGGAGAGTACACAGGGATGAGTACACAAGTACACAAGGGATGAGTACACAAGTACACAGGGGATGAGTACACAAGGGATGAGTACACAAGTACACAGGGATGAGTACACAAGGGATGAGTACACAAGTACACAAGGGATGAGTACACAAGGAGTGAGTACACAAGTACACGGGAATGAGTACACAAGTACACGGGGATGAGTACACAAAATGGTCCTCTATGTACTTGTCTACCTGTCTACTTGTCTACCTGTCTACTTATGTACTTGTCTACCTGTCTACTTATGTACTTGTCTACTTGCCTACTTGTCTACCTGTCTACTTATGTACTTGTCTACCTGTCTACTTGTCTACCTGTCTACTTGTGTACTTGTCTACTTAAATAACAGTCGGCGGTTCGTATTCGCCCCATTCCTGGCGCAGCACGCCGCAGATTTCGCCCAGCGTGGCGTAGGCGCGCACCGCGTCGAGAATGGGCGGCATCAGGTTGCTGTCGGGGCCAGCGGGGGCCTGGGCTACGGCGCGCAACCGGCTGAGCGCAGCTTGCACCGTGGCCTGGTCGCGCGTCGCCCTGAGCTGCTCCAGGCGGGCGTGCTGGGTGCGGTAGGTTTCGGGGTCGGGGCGGAAGATGCCCACGGGCCGTTCCTCGCCGGGCGACTGGTAGGCGTTGACGCCGACGATGATCTGCTCGCCCGCCTCGACAGCCTTTTGCATCCGCCAGGACGAATCCGCGATCTGCTGCTGCATCCAGCCGCTTTCGATGGCTTGCACCGAGCCGCCCAGCTCCTGCACCTTGTTGATCAGGGCCAGCGCTTCGGCTTCGAGCTGGTCCGTGAGGCTTTCGACGTAATACGACCCTGCCAGCGGATCAATTACCTCGGACACGCCGATTTCGTGGGCGATGATCTGCTGCGTGCGCAGCGCGGTGGCCTGTGCTTCCTCGGTGGGCAGCGCCAACGCCTCGTCGTAGCAGCTCAAAGCCATGCTTTGGATGCCGCCCAGCACGCTGGCGAGAGCCTGAAAGCCGGCGCGGGCAATGTTGTTCAGCGGCTGCTGCGCGGTGAGGGTCGCGCCACCGGTCTGAACGTGCGTGCGCAGGGTCATGCTGGAGGCTTTTTGCGCGCCGTACTGTTCCTTGAGCAGCGTGGCCCACAGGCGGCGCAGGGCGCGGTACTTGGCGACTTCCTCGAAGAAGTTGTTTTGCGTGTTGAAAATCCAGGAGATGCGGCCCGCGAAGTCATCAATCGCTACGCCGCGCGCCAGCACTGCGTCCAGATAGGCCAGCGCATTGGCGATGGCAAAGCCCATCTCCTGCGCGGCGGTGCTGCCCGCGTCGCGGATGTGGTAGCCGCTGACACTGATCGCGTTCCAGCGCGGCACTTCGCGCGCGCAGAATGCGATGGTATCCGCGGCCAGGCGCACGCTGGGGCCGGGCGGGAAGATGTAGGTGCCGCGCGCGACGTATTCCTTCAGGATGTCGTTCTGGATCGTGCCGGTGAGCTTGGCCGCAGGCACGCCGCGCGCCTCGCCCGCGGCGATCACCATCGCCAACAGCACGCTGGCCGGCGCGTTGATGGTCATGCTGATGCTGACCTTGTCCAGCGGAATGCCGTCGAGTAGCGCCTCCATGTCAGCCAGCGAGTCAATCGCCACGCCTGCCTGCCCCACCTCGCCCGCAGCCAGCGGGTCGTCGCTGTCGTAGCCGATCTGTGTCGCCAGGTCGAAGGCGATGCTAAGGCCGGTTTGACCCTGGCCCAGCAGGTATTTGAAGCGCTCGTTGGCCTCGGCCGCCGTGCCATAGCCCGCATACTGGCGCATCGTCCAGAAGCGGGAACGGTACATGGTGGGCTGCACCCCGCGCGTGAAGGGATACTGGCCGGGAAAGCTCAGCTTGTCCAGATACCATTGCTGATCAGCCGCAGCGGGCGGCTGCGGCCCGGCATCGAGTGGTGTTGCCAGCCGCGGAAACGCCTCGGTTTCCGCGCGTTCCGGCGCGCGCTCGGTGGACTTTGCCAGATCGCCGGTTTCCCAGGCGTGCAGCGCATCGGCAAGGGGGTGGAAATGGGGGTCTGTCATAGAAAACTCCCAAACATGGCACGTAACTCGTACCTCATAATCCAGAGTCTGACAACCTTGCAGCCAAAGCTATCAAATCCGGTTACGAGTTACGCATTACTTACAGCGTCTTTTTATACGCCCGGTTCTGCACGATCTTCACGAACGAGCGGCCGCGCAACTCTTCCAGCGTGACGCCGGTGGAGGTGGCTTCTTCCTCGGTGATCGCACCGCAGGCAATGCCGCGCAGGTAGAAGTTCAGCAAGCCCTGGCCGGTAGCTGCGTCGTCGAACATGTTGCCGCTGAGCGTAGCTTGCGCGGCCGCATCCACAAAGCGGTTGAGCCGCTTGCTGGCATCATCCAGGCTTTCCAGAAAGAAGGTGTAGACGGCGGCGTAGCGCACCGGCAACTGTGCCGGGTTCAGGTCCCAGCCCTGGTAGAAGGCGTGGCGCAGCGAGTGGCGCACGTTGTTGTAGTGCAGCTTCCAAGCCGCCTGCACCACAGCCATATTTTCCGCTTCCTGCTGCGCGGTCAAGGGCGTTTCCTTGGTGGCGCGGTGCGGGCCAATGGGCATAATGGTGGTGGCGCCGTCGCTGATGCTGACGCCCGTACCGGCCAGGCTCACCTGCATGACGTGGCGGGCAAAATCCGCCGCGGGGTGGGTGTGCGTCTGATAGTGCGCCGTGATGTTGACCAGCGCGGTGTAGTCGTAGGTTCCATACGCGCAATAGCGCACGCGCCCGCGGCCCGCCCGCACGAGCAGGCTGACCGTGTTTGCACCGGTGTCGTCAATGATCGCCTGCGGTGTTTCGATCATCAGGTCGAGGCCGATTGCACCCGGCTGGATGCCGTTTTTCGCTTCCAGTTGATCCACCAGATCGGCCAGCGCGGTGACCTGCTCTGGCATCGTCACTTTGGGCAGGGTGATGACGAAGTTGGCGGGCACTTTGCCGCCGCTGGCCTGCGCCAGCGTGGTAATGCACAGGTCGAGGGTGCGCACGGCCCGCCGGTAGCTTTCCAGCGTGAACGGCTTGATGCGGATGCCGATGAAGGGCGGCAGCTTGCCGTTTTCGATGCCTGCGGCCAGTTCCTTGCCGACGTTGACCGCGTGTATGTCTTCTTCCTCGTCCGGGCGGTTGCCGTAGCCGTCTTCAAAGTCGACGCGGTAATCTTCCACCGGCTCGCGTTGCAGCTTTTCGCGCACGCGCTGGTAGACGGTGTAGGCCATCCAGGCCGGTTCGTGGCTGAAGCTGGCCGCTTCCGGGTCTTTGGCGATGATCTGCGCCAGATGCTCGACATCCGCGGTGGTGTCGGGCAGCGCAGCCGCGCCGGGCAGGCCCAGCGCCTTGGCGAAGGCAACGAAGTTGGGCGCGTAGGCGTCCATGTTGCGCAGGGCGATGCCGCCCAGCTTGCTGGCCGTGTCAGATTTGAACAAATGCGCGCCGCCGTAGACGGTGTGTACCGGTTGGCGTGTGGTCACGTCGCCGGGATAGAGCGCGCGGAAGCCTTCGTTGGCAGCTTCAATGTTTTGGACTACACCGGCGATGCTTTCGGGGGTGAAGGTTAGGTTCATAAGGGTCTCCGATTACACAGTAAGTAGTGAGAAGCGAGGAGTAAGGAGGCAAAAACGTCTCCTTACTCCTTACGCTGGACTACTTACGCTCAGGGATAAGCCGCTTGGCGACGACTTCGGCCTGGATTTCGCTGGTGCCTTCAAATATCTTGAAGATGCGGCCATCACGCCAGAAGCGGTGCGCCGGATACTCCATGGCGTAGCCGTAGCCGCCGAAGATCTGCAAGGCGTCGCTGGTGACTTTCTCCACCATGTCCGCGGCGAACAGCTTAGCCATGCCCGCTTCCAAATCCGAGCGCTGGCCCGAATCTTTCTTCTGCGCGGCGTAATAGGTGAGCTGGCGCGCGGCCTCGATGTCGGTCGCCATGTGTGCGATCTTGTGCTGGATCACCTGGAAATCGGACAGCGGGCGGCCAAACTGCTCACGCTCCTGCGCGTATTGCAGCGCGGCCTCGTACGCGCCCTGCGCCACACCCACGGCGCGGGCCGCGGTCTGGATGCGGGCGGTCTCGTACACGCCCATGAGCTGGTAGAAGCCTTTGCCCTCCACGCCACCGATGACGTTCTCCGCGGGCACTTCAAAATCTTCGAAGTTCAGGCTGAACGATTTCATGCCGTAGTAGCCGATGGTAGGAATGGGCGCGCCGGTGAGGTGCGGCGGCATAAAGTCGTTGCCGGGGGCCTTCTCCACGGCGATCATGGACAAGCCCTTGTGCCGTTTACTTGCATCAGGATCGGTGCGGGCCAGCACGGTCATCAGGTTGGCGCGGTTGGCGAAGGTGATCCAGGTTTTGGCGCCGTTCAGAATGTATTTGTTGCCCTGCTTCACCGCGCGCAACTGCATACCTGCGGTGTCCGACCCGGCGTTTGGTTCGGTGAAGGCTGCGGCGGGCAGCACATCGCCCGTGGCAATGCCGGGCAGCCAGCGTTCCTTTTGCTCTTCCGTGCCGCCGTTCAGGATCAGCCCGCCCGCGATCAACATGCGGGTCATCACCGAACCGACCGACAGCCAAACGCGGCTCAATTCTTCGGTGACCAGTGTGATGGTCAGCGTGTCCATGCCCAGACCGCCGTATTCCTCCGGGATCGCCATCGCGAAGTAGCCCAGGTTGGCCATCTTCTTGATGATCTCCATCGGGATTTCTTTGCCTTCGTTGTACAGGTCATGGGCTATGGGCGCAACTTCTTTTTCAGCGAATTTGCGCGCTTCGCGTCGTACGGTTTCGTATTCACCGGTAAGTACTGTCATGGCAAGTTTTCCTTCGCTTAGTTTTTGCTGAAGAACTGGCGGATCACGTCGGTCATGCTGAGAATGCCCACCGGCATCAGCTTGCCGTTCTGATCTTCCACTACTACCAGGCGGTGTACCCGGTTGCGCGTCATCAGAGTGATGGCTTCGGAAAGGGCACGGTCGCGGGTGCAGCTTACCAGTGTGGGAGTCATGATATCGCCCACGCTAAGCGCTGCTGCCTGCTCTACGGTGCGTCCTTGGCGTGCCAGCACTACATCGGTTTGCGACACCACGCCCACCGCGTGACCATCATCGGCTACCACCACCACGGCATGGATGCCCTGATCGAGCATTTTGCGTGCGGCATCCATCACCGAGGCGGAGCGGGGGCAGCTCACCACACCGATGTGCATGATATCGCTCACGGTGTTGGCTTCGTGCAGCGCGCTCAGGTCTTCCAGGCTGGGTTCAAGGGTCATAGGCTCGTAGATGTCGCTTGCCATCAGTGAGGGCGGCAGCGACATGGCAGGTGCGCCGCTGTGCGGTGCTTGCATGCCATAAGTGATAATATCGGTCATGCTCAATACTCCTACCGGCCACGGTTTGGCACCACGCTTGTCGGCCACAACCAGCCGGTGAATATGGTTGCGGGTCATCAGGGTGATGGCCTCAGAGATGGTGGTGTCGGGTGTACAGCTCACCACATGGCGACTCATCACGTCGCCGGCAGTCAGAGCGGCCAGTTCCTGGCTGGCGCGCCCTTGCCGCGCCAACACTACATCGGTTTGTGATACAATGCCCGCAGCATAGCCTTCGGCATCGGTAACCACAACAGCATGTATATGATAGTCGCTCATACGTTGGGCTACTTCGTCTATCGGCGTGCCCAGCGAACAGGCAATCACGCCGTAGTGCATCATCTCGCGCACCAGGCGGGTGTCTTCAACCACGGCGGTTTCCGGTTTGGCTTCATCTACAGGATGCAGCGGCGCACGATAGAAGTTCTCGGCGGCACGCGGCTCGGCGGGTGCTTCCACATGTACCGCGCCCGCAGGTTCGGGTTTGTGAATGCCCAGGCCAAAATCGGGCGCGCCGATGAGAATAGACATATTGCCGAAGGGATGCTTGTTCTCGTACATCAGTTGATGCGAGAAGGGCAATTCGTCCCAGGTGAAGGCACGCGACATGCACGGATCGGCCTTGCCAGCCAGCACCAGATCGTTGAAGCCCTTGGATTGCTCGTCGTTGGCAAAATGTGAGCCTTGCAGCCGTTTCTGGCGCATCCACAGGTAGCGCAGGTCTACCGTGGCGTTGTAGCCGGTGGTGCCGGCACAGATCACCACCGTACCGCCGGTGTCGCAGACAAAGATCGAGGTGGGGATGGTGGTCTCGCCGGGGTGTTCAAAGACGATACGCGGGCTTTTGCGCTCGCCCAGCACGTCCCAAATAGCCTTGCCGAAGCCGCGCACGCCCTTTAGCCATTCGTTGTAGCCGACGGTGTCTTTCCAGTGTGGCAACATGCCCCAATGGTTGAAATTCTTGCGGTTGATGCAGCCTACTGCGCCGAGGTTCTTGCAGTAGTCGAACTTGTCATCTTCGCTGACCACGGCGATGGCCTTGCCGCCTGCGGCCTTGACGATCTGAATCGCCATCGAGCCGAGACCACCCGCGCCGCCCCAGATCAGCACGATGTCATCCTTGCGCAGGGCGTGTTCGGCCCAGCCGTATAACATGCGGTAGGCGGTCGCGCCTACCAGCATATAGGCTGCGGATTGCTCCCAGGTGAGGTGCTGGGGGCGCGGCAGGCACTGGTGCGCCTGCACCCTGGTGAACTGCGCAAAGCTGCCCCAGTTGGTTTCATAGCCCCAAATACGGAAGGTTGGGCTGTACATCGGGTCTTCGCCCGCCTTGACCCAGGGATCGTCGCGGCTCCAGGTGCCGCAGTGGATGACCACCTCGTCGCCGACCTTGTGGGTGGTGACATCCTTGCCAACTTTGTAAACAATGCCGCTGGCGTCGCTGCCGCCGATGTGGAAGCGCTCCGGCTCGCCGGCCTTGTTGCGCGCGCCGATGACGTCCACCGGAATGCCCAGGCCAGCCCAAACATTGTTGTAGTTGACGCCCGCGGCCATCACATACACGAGGACTTCGTCGTCGGCAGGCTCCGGCGTGTCAATCACTTCGACCTGCCAGGCCTTAGTCGGCTCGCCAAAGCGTTCCGGGCGCACCATCCAGGCATACATCTGAGGCGGTACATGGCCTACCGGTGGCTGTTCGCCAACGGCATATAATTCCTTGAGTTCGCTCATCGTTGTGGCCTCCTTGCGCACAGTATCAGGTTTACGGGGGGAAAATAATGGGAAGCGGAAAGGGAGCAAGCAGGCAGGGGAAGGGCGCGATCAATCAGTGCAGGCGAAAAAAAGCGCCTGTGCGCCGCGCAAGCAGACTGGGCTATCATCGTCGAGGCCCACGGTTGCATGACAATCACCTACCCAAAAAAAGCGGAACGTTACCAGATTAACGTCATGACGCATTGTGTCATAAGCGGGCGCTTTTGGCAAGTTTCGATAATGTGCGACTTTCGGTTGAATTATAAGAGCCGGACAATCAATGGTTCCGGCTTAAAGAACGAAGCGCACTCAGGCGCTCTCCGAAAGCCCCGACAGGGGCTTCGTGGCTTGAGACACCGAATTCGATTCGGTGGCAACACATTTCAACCGAAATCCATACACAACCCAAGTTTCAGGACGCGGGCGCGGCCCGCGCGTGCCCAAAGCACGATGCCCCCCGACTACAGACGTGGATAAGATAGCAGCAGCGCTGTTGGTTGACCGCTCAAGCCGGGCCTTCCGGCTCTGGTCGCAGATAGACAAAGCGCACGCCCTCGTTGTGCTGGACAAAGTCCGGCGCGAAATCCAGCACCGCCGCTTGCGGGTAGTGAATTGAAAGCTGATCCTGCGCGGTGAACCGTCGAATGACCTGGTTATCGTTTCGGGTATAGGTATGCGCCACCCGGTTATCGTCGGCAAAGCGGTTGCGCGTATTGACCACAGGTACGTGGACGTAGGGCGTGCGCAGGGAGCGAAGCAGGCCCTTGACGCCGATATGCTGCATCATCGCTGCCAGTTGCACCGGCGCAGCCCGCGCCGGCAGCGCCAGATCGCCGGTTGCTACCAGCCCGTTGTCGTCGCTCACCCGGAACTGCCAGCGCCCGCGGCCCCGCGTGATGTCGCTGTGGCCCCGACGCGCGTTCAAGCCGAGATGTTGAGTGTTGTAGCCCACCACTTTGGCGGTATTGTTCCAAAGCCCGTGACACACCATGCGCGTTGCGCGGTCGTTGACCAGCGTCCGATGGATGGCAAACGGATGGGCGCGCACCGGTGGCACGGGATCAACGGAGGCGAACAGGGAGATTTGTAGTTCGTGATGCGGCCCCAGATTAGCCTCGGTGAAATCGCAGACCCAAAGCGCGGCCAGTGCCCGATCATTTTGATCCATGATGGGGGCGAGCCGCTCGTTAGCCAGAAGCTGGCGCGCTGTCGTACCAGCCACCGTGCCACCGATGAACAGAATCGAACCATCGTAGATGTGATAAGGGCTGGGACAATGTTCGCCTGCGATAAGCACCTGGCTGTCCACCGGGTATTGCTTGAAGAGAGGGTGATCGCTGCGCATGTTCGGTTAATGGGTGGTGTGCAATGTCAGACGCGCAGCAAGCCGCGGAAGCCGCGCGCGGCATAGTACGACTCGGCGCCGTTGTGGTAGAGGAAAACTGTGTCGTAGCGGCGGTCACAGAAAACCGCACCACCGAGTTCCCGAATCGCCGCGGGGGTGGCGACCCAGCTCGACGTCTTCAGATCAAACTTGCCCAGCGTTTGCAGGGCGCGATAGTGCGCTTCGGTCAACAGCTCAATCCCCATCGCCGCGGCCATATCCACCGCGCTATCTTCCGGCTTGTATTCTTTCCTGGCATCGAGCGCGGCGCGGTCGTAACACAGGCTGCGGCGACCCTTGGGGCTTTCCGCCGCGCAGTCGCAAAACAGATACGCCCCCGTCTGATCGTCCTGTCCGATCACATCCGGCTCACCGCCGGTTCGTTCCATTTCACTGAGCGACCACAGCTTTGCTGCATCAGCGGCGAGCCGGGCCTGGACATCGCTCCACGCCAGACCCGCATGGCGTTGTTTATTCTTCTCGAAACGGGCTTGCAGCGTGGCGAGCAATGCGTCGCGCTGTTCCGGTGACAAGTTCTGATGGCTGTTCATGCGTTCATCGTCCTTTTGAGAAAAAAATGCTGGCGTCGGCTTCCAGAAGCCGGAGCGTGCAGTATAAAATCGCTGGGTGTGGGTGTCAAGAACAAAAACGAGCTGGCGCGCGGCTGCGCCCACATCAGCCTGCAGCCAGCCTGCCTTCGCCCGTCATCAGTTTGCTTACCTCGTGCGCGATCTCATCCAGCGACACGGGCAAATCCGCGCGGAACCAGACCTGATACAGGTTCACCAGTCCACCGGCGAAGAAATGCACGCGGATCAGAAAAGCCGGGGCCTGCCTGAGCGGCGCGGGTACGTCGCTGCTGGTTTCCATGTGACGCACAAAGATGTTTTTCAGCTTGGTCAAAAACTGCTCCGAGCCGTGCGCATTGATCAGGATACGGTAGAATTCCAGATCGTCTTGCAAATAGCGCGAAATCTTCAGCAGCAGGGGCAGCGGGTTCTGAAAGAAATTTTTATAGCGAAATTCGCCCAAAAATTCCAGCATCTTGGCGATGATTTCGTTTTCGATCTGCTCGACCACCGCGCGCGTATCCGCGTAATGCGCGTAAAACGTGCCGCGGTTGATGTCGGCGCGCGTGACGATGTCGGTCACGGTGATCTTTTCGATTGGCCTTTCCTGTACCAGCTCAACAAATGCCTGGCGGATCAAACGGCGCGACCGAATCGCGCTTTTGTACTCGGCTTTTTCACCCATCACAACCTCCGGCAGCTCATGTAACAAAGTCAAACAGATTACGGCGCGCTGTCTGATTTTGTACAAAGCGAAAATAATTGCTGATTGACGGCGCAACTCTCCAGAGTATAATACAATTATCAACAAAAATCAACATCTATTTGATTTCGATAAACAAGATAATTTTGAATAAGACAACAGGCAGGTTCACATGATCGCAACTACAAAACCAACCGCTTCCCTTCCTCCGACTGTGCCCGGCATGCCGATTGTGGGCAGCGCTTTTCAATTTGTGTCGCACAACAGCGTTTCTGTTGACTTTTTACAACAAGCACAGCGCGAGTATGGCGATCTGGTGCAGTTCAAAGCAATGAAACGCTCCTTCTGCCTCGTCAGCGACCCCGAGCTGATCCGCGAGGTGCTGCTGGAGCGCGCCCAGGAATTTGTCAAGCCGGAAGCGGTGTTTCAGGATACGCGCGGCCTGGCCCGCTTCCTCGGCCACGGCATTCTGACCGCGGGCTACGACGAGTGGCGGCCACAGCGCAAGCTGATCCAGCCGCTGATGCAGCATGGTCAGATCGCCCACTATGCCGAAACGATGACTGCGATGGGTGATAAGCTGGTGGCGGGCTGGCAGCCCGGCGAGCAGCGCAACATTCATGCGGACATGACCCAGGTGACGATGTGGATCATCGCCGAGGCGATTTTCGGCATCGCGGTGGAACGCAGCGCCCAGTTCGAGCAGATCGTCAACGACGCGCAAAAGATCATCGTGGACGATCTGGCCTCGCCCGCGCCCGCGTGGCTGACCAAGCGCGATCAGAAAGCCGCGCAGATCAACGCGCAGTTGACCGATCTGGTCAATCAGTTTGTGGCTGAGCGCCGCACGACTGGCACGGCAGGCCGCAGCGACCTGCTGTCCGTGCTGATGGAAGCGCGCGATGCCGATGGTGTGGGCTTGTCCGATGAGTTGCTGCGTGACAACATCCTGACGATGTTCTTTGCGGGCCACGAAACGACTGCCAACACGCTGACCTGGGCTTTCTATTTCCTGTCGCAAAATCCCGCGGTTTTGCAGGCGTTGGAACACGAACTGGACACGGTGCTGACCGATGGTCGTCTGCCCACTGTGGAGGACCTGCCCAACCTGCCCTATACGCTGATGGTGATCAAGGAAACGCTGCGCATCCAGCCGACCGTGGCGATGCTGGTGCGCGTGGCGACGCAGGACACAACGCTGGGTGGTTATGCGCTCAAGCAGGGCACGTTTGTGTTGATCTCGCCCTACGTGCTGCATCATGATGAGCGGCGTTGGAGCCAGCCAGAGGTGTACGATCCTGCCCGTTTCGACCCTGAAACCGGTGTCAAGCTCGACAAGTACGGTTACATGCCCTTTGGCGCAGGGCCGCGCATCTGCATCGGCAACCATTTTGCGCTGATGGAGGCGCAGCTTCTGCTGGCACTGATCGCCAGCCGCTACCGGTTGTATCTGGCACCGGGTGCCAACGTCCAACCGCTGCACCAGGTGACCACCTCGCCCCGCAGCGGCCTGCCGATGATTGTGCAGCGCCGTGACTGATAACACAAACCGGCCCGCTTGTTACAAGCGGGCCGGTTTGTGTCTAGGCGCAATCGTTTATTCGATCCACGAGAAGGGGTTATGCGCAATTTCCCAAAGGAAACCGTCGGGGTCGGCAATATACGATGAATAACCGCCCCAGAATACGCTTTGCGGTGACTTGATGGCCCGCGCACCTGCGGCAAGCAGATGCGCGAAGGCTGCATCCACCTCTTCCGTCGTGCGCAGATTGTGGGCCAGGGTGAAGCCAGGGAAGCTGCACGGCGCGTCGGCCACTGTGGCATCTTCGGCCAGCGCGGCCCGCGGGTATAGCGCCAGACGCAGCGAGCCGCGGTTTATCTCGAAGAACGCGATGTCGTCGCTGCTGCTCTCTGCCAGATAGGGAAAGCCGAACCCTTCGCGATAAAAAGCCGTGCTGCGAGCCAGATCGGTTACACCAAGGGTAATAATGCTGATACGGGGGTCCATGCCAATATCTCCTGTTTGTCTTAGGGGGATGGCGGGATGGGCGGTTCGTAGAAAATCAGGCTGGTGCTGCCGTATTGCCGCTGGTCGTAGCGCTGTAAATGCAGCAGCGGCAACGCAGGGTCATCCTCTTTGGGGAAGATCTGCACCACCACTTGGCCGCGTGCAGTCAGCAGTTCTGGCCGCGCATCTACCATTTGCAGGGCTTTTTGCCACAGGCTTTTGTACTGTGGCGGGGCGATGTAGATCAGATCAAACGGAACCAGGTCGGGCCGTGTCAGATAGGCAAAGGCGTCGCCGCGCACTACATGCGAACGCCCATCCTGGCCCACGCCGGTGCTGCGCAGGTTTTGCCCCAGCGTTTGCACGGCGCGGCTATCTTTTTCCACAAAAACCACGCCCGCGGCTCCGCGGCTGAGTGCTTCGATGCCTACCGCACCGGTGCCGCCGAACAGATCAAGCCAACGATGCCCGCGAATGAAATCCTGCGATTCCAAGATGCTGAACAGCGCGGACTTTACCCGGTCGGCAATGGGGCGGGTGCTGTCGCCGGGGACGCTTTGCAGGGGATGGCCTTTGGCTGTGCCAGCAATGACGCGCATGATGGGTGTAGTTTATGGGGTGACACTGCCGGTGTGCAAAAAATCAGCCATGGCTGCGTGTTGCCACAGGCCGCGGTCAAGGACAAACCAAGCCAGCAGCAATGCGCCCAGCAACTCAAAGGTGATTAGCAGCGGTTCCTGACGGATGACGTGAAGATAGGCTTGCAGGATGGCTTGCGGCGAACCGACATGCTTCCACTGATGAAAACGCCGTCCTCGCAAGGGCCAGCACAGGGTTTGGCGGAAGCTCCACATGCGGTCAGCCAGCAGGTGACCGGAAAAGGCCAGCAGATAGGGCAGGGCTTGCTCCAGCTTGCCCGCGGCCCAGGCTGAGGCCCATACGCCGCTATGTACCAAAGCGGTGTGGCCGAACAGCAGCGCGGCATCTTCGTCGGTGAGGACGAATGTAGCCAACGGCTTGTCTACCAGATCGGGCAGCACGGCAGCCAGCGCTATGAGACGATAGTCGGCTTTGGGAAAAAGACCGGCACGGCGCTGCAAGGCATTCAGCGCCGCCCAGGTGAATTCGATGTGCGCAGGTGGCAGCATGGTGAGGTCAGCCGGCTTTGCAGCAGTTCCGCAAAGCCGGCTCTTCTTTGAATTCGAGGCTTGTTTTGCCTATGCTTCCCGCTCGGCCAGGAATTTTTCGGCTTGCATGGCTGCGGCCGCGCCTTGTCCGGCAGAGGTGATGACCTGGCGGAATACCGGGTCCTGAATCTCGCCAGCGGCAAACACGCCGGGGATGCTGGTATGATAGCGGCGGTCGGTGATGACAAAGCCGGCTTCGTCAATATCCAGTTGATCGGTGAAAAGCTGCGAGTTGGGGATGTGACCCACAAAGATGAATACGCCATCAGTGGTGTAATCATAGACCTCGCCGGTTTTCAGATCGCGCAGAGTGACCGAGGTCACTTTGGGCGGCAAGCCTTCTGCGCTGCTTGCAGCGTTGATACGTTCGATCACCGTGCTCCACTTCCAGGCCATTTTGGGATTGGCCGCGGCGCGATCCTGCAAGATCTTGCTGGCGCGCAGCTCATCGCGGCGGTGAATCACGGTGACTTTGGTGGCAAACTTGGTAAGGAAGAGGCCCTCCTCCAGCGCGCTGTCACCGCCACCGACAACCACTACTTCCTTGCCGCGGAAGAAAAAGCCATCGCAGGTGCCACAATAGCTGACGCCGTAGCCGGTGTACTCTTTTTCGCCGGGCACATCTAGCTTGCGCGGGGTAGCGCCAGTGCTGACAACTACTGCCTCGGCGCGGTGTTCGCTGCCGCTGGCGGTGCGCACCACAAAGGGGTGCTGGCGGAAATCCACTTCGTTCACCCAGTCATATTCGATACGTGTACCGAACTTCTCAGCCTGTTTTTGGAATTTCTCTACCAACTCAGGGCCGAGAATGCCTTCGGGAAAGCCCGGGTAGTTCTCGACCTCTGAGGTGATGGCGACCTGGCCGCCGATTTCATTACCGGTAAACAGCAAAGGGTTCAGATTGGCGCGGGAGGCGTACAGGGCTGCGGTATAGCCTGCCGGCCCGCTGCCGATAATAATCAATTGTTCTGTGTGTTGTTCGCTCATGGTTGATCCTTGGTCATATCCGTTGGCAAGGCGCTATGGCTCGGGGTAAACCGGCCAAGACGTATTTCCTAGGGACAAGCGTTTATTGTACCAGACAGTACTTGCTTTGGTTTTGAGATGCTGTACGCGCGGGGATCGTTACACTGTGCCCAGGTGGTAGCCGGCGGCTTGCAGCGTTTCGATTTTCTCGCGCAAGATGCGTGCCGCTGGCTCTATCAGCACGCTGCCGTCAGGAAAGAGGATGGTAGGTGAGCTGCGAAAGCCGCCGGTGATCTGCTCAACGCGCCGCGCCGCCGGCTCATCGCGGCTGAAGTCTACGAAATCATAGGTAATGCCCAGCTCATCCAACACACGGCGCGCCAGGCGTGTATCGCCACACCAGGGGGTAGCCAACATCACAATTTCAGCAGGGGCCATAGCAATTCTCCTTTGCAGCTTGATTCTATGGTAGAATGCACCGCAAGGCAAACTGCAAGGGTACCCAGTGCGCAGTATCCAGTAAACAGTCATTCATGGATGAAACGCACGGGCACGGTCGAAGACAGGCCCAAGCGATATTCAGGTTAGTTTGGGAATGGCAGTCACCCCGCTACCTGTCACCCCCTCACCTTGTCACCCTCTCACTCCCTCACCCTATCTCCCGAGGCTACTATGCACGATGTTGTGATCCTTGATGCTATCCGCACGCCGGTGGGTCGTCATGGCGGCGCACTGGCCGCGGTGCGCGCTGATGACCTGGCCGCGCTGCCGCTGCAAGCGTTGATCCAGCGCACCGGCCTTGATCCCGCGCTGATCGAAGAAGTGTATCTGGGCTGCGCCAACCAGGCCGGTGAAGATAACCGCGATGTGGCACGCATGGCCGTGCTGCTGGCCGGTTTGCCGCAACAGGTGGCCGGTGTCACCTTCAACCGCCTGTGCGCCTCTGGGTTGAACGCCATCAACCAGGCTGCGCGCGCTATCAAGGCCGGTGAAGGCGATGTGTATCTGGCTGGCGGCGTGGAGTCTATGAGCCGCTCACCCTATTCTATGCCCAAGGCCGAGCGCAGCTATCCCACCGGTCATGCCACCATCTACGACACTACGTTGGGTTGGCGCTACCCCAACCCGCGACTGGAGGCATTGTTTCCGCTGGAGCAAATGGGCGAAACCGCTGAAAATATCTATGAATTAAGCATGCAGGGCGGGGTAGCGGGCGGTGTGATCAGCCGTGAACAGCAGGACGTCTTTGCTTTCGAGAGCCAGCGCCGCGCGGTGACGGCTATGGCCGCGGGCCGGCTGGCTGAGGAGATCACACCTGTGCCAATTGCTCAACGTAAGGGGCCACCCACGATAGTGGCACTGGATGAGCATCCGCGCTACCGCCGCGAGGAAACGGGCGAGATCGTGCTGGACACTACGTTGGAGCAGCTTGCCAGGCTGGGGCCGATTTTTCGCAAGGGCGGCACGGTGACCGCGGGCAATTCCAGCGGGCTGAACGATGGCGCGGCCGCGCTGCTGCTGACCTCAGCCGAACGCGCCGCGGCGCTTGGAATGAAGCCCCTGGCACGCATTGTGGCCTCGGCTGCGGCAGGCGTAGACCCGCGACTAATGGGCCTGGGGCCGGTGCCAGCTACGCGCAAGGCGCTGGCGCGCGCGGGCCTCAGCCTGGCCGACATAGGTCTGGTGGAGATCAATGAAGCCTTTGCGGTGCAGAGCATTGCCTGCCTGCGCGAGCTGGAGATTGATCCGGCGCAGGCCAATGTCAACGGTGGCGCCATTGCCCTGGGGCATCCGCTGGGCTGCTCTGGCGCGCGGTTGATGACTACCCTGGTGCATGAGATGCGTCGCCGCGCCGCGGCTGGCAACCCCGTGCGCTATGGCCTGGTAACCCTGTGTGTGGGCGTGGGCCAGGGCGAAGCAACCGTGGTGGAATGGATCGGTGATCGGTGATCGGTGAACGGCGAGCGGAGATGAATTGCTTTTCCGCCGCCCTGTCATCTGCCGGCGCGAATGTCATGCCTGAACTTATTGACCTCAGCCAGGAACTGTATAGCGATATGCCGGTGTTTTCCGGCATGCCGCCGGTGCGCGTAACAGTGCATGCCACTCACGAACAATGGGAGGGTTTGCCGCCCAGCGTTGGCGCCACGCCCGCGGTGAATCGTCTGGAGTTGAGCGAGCATAGCGGCACCCATGTGGATGCGCTCAGCCACATGGGTCGGCCCTGGCACGGGCAGACCATTGACACCATGCCGCTGACACAGTTCTATACTGCGGGAATTTGTCTTGATTTGTCGCACCGCGGCCCTAACGAGTTGATTGAGGTGAATGATTTGCAGGCCGCGTTGGCTACGGCGGGCCTGAACATCGAGCCGGGTGACACGGTGCTGCTCTACACCGATCACTATCGGCGCACTTTTGGCAGCTCAACCTGGGCTGAACCGCCTGGCCTGAGTGAGGAGGCCGCGCGTTGGCTGGGACAGCAACGCATCGCCGCGTTCGGCGTGGAGGGTATGTCGCCAGGCGTGCGCCATCTCTCCAATCGAGCGGTGCATCGCGTGTGTGGCGAGTTGGGTTTTACTCACTATGAAGGGCTGATCAACCTGCATCAACTGATCGGACGCGGGCGCTTTCGTTTTATCGCGCTGCCGTTGCGGATCCGCGGCGGCAGTGGTTCTCCCGTTCGCGCAGTGGCGGTGATTGAGTAAGATGACACGGGGGCACGGTCTGGAGATTGGGAACCATCCCGCAGGGAGCGGCCCAAGCAGAGTATCCTAAAGGCTCCGGCCGGTCTCCAGACCGAGTCCGGCAACGGGGGCACGGTCTGGAGATTGGGAATCATCCCGCAGGGACCGGCCCAAGCGACGATGGGCGGAGCTTATCTTTTCTCACTCTATCCTCCCACCTAATCTCCCAATCTACCCGCCTTCGGCGTACCAATCTCCCAATTTCCCTGCCCCTCCCTTCTAATCCTTATACGGATCCCATTCGTTTTCACCGGCCATGGCCACGCCCAGCGGGGTAAGTGTGTGCAGGATGCGGATGGTGGCGGCGTGGTGCGCCAACACGTCAGGCAGACGCTTGTAGCAATGCGGCGATTCGTCGGTGCCTGCGCCGCGCAGCTCCACGCCTTGCCCCTTCACCCAGGCCATCATCATCTCGCGCGACACCCTGCCCGGGGAGATGACTTTACCCGTTTTACGGTTGATCTTGCCGCGTGCCGCGGTGCGGCTCATCACCCGCCCCGCGCCGTGTACGGTGGAGTGCAGCGCCAGCCGCGCTTCCGGCGAATCCACGCCTTCCAAAATCACCGAGATGTCGCCCATTGAGCCGCCTACAAAGCCGCGCTGGCCGGGGAAGGCTGGTGTAGCCCCTTTGCGCACCACCCACAGATCGCGGCCATTATGCTGCTCGCGCCAGGCAAAGTTGTGGTGGTTGTGTACTTCGTCCAGGATAGTGGCGCCTAGCAGCCGCGCCACCTCGCTGCACACCCAGTCACGTCCGGCATAGGCGTAACGTCCCGCCAGCGCCATGCAGGCCAGATAATCCTCGCCCAGGGCAGAGCGCGCATCCAGCACCAGCGGATCCACCTCCATGCCATCTTTGGCGCCCCCGGCCTGCAGAAAGTAGGTGGCGGTTTTGTGGCCCAGCCCGCGTGAACCAAAGTGTACGCCGATCCACACGCGTTCCTGCTCGTCTGCAAACAGGTCTACGTAGTGATTGCCGGAACCGATGGTGCCGAGTTGCTCGCTGGCCAGCTTTTTATGCGATGCTACCGCGCCGATGCGCCACGCCGGATCATCAAACAGGGCGTGGTCTACGCGCGTGGCGTTTTTGCGCCCGATACCGAAGGACAAGGTCCCCCAGATGTCGTCCATGATGCGGCGAATGTGGCGACGCACCTCGGCCGCGGGCAGATCGGTGAGCACGGCCTTGTTGCCGCAGGCGATATCAAAGCCTACACCAGAGGGGCTGATCTTGTCGGCATAGGCTACCACGCCGCCGATGGGCACGGCATAGCCCAGATGGTGATCAGCCATTAGCGCCGCAGCGTCGGCCTCTTTGGCGCAGTTAGCAATCTGGCGCAGCGCGCCTTCGTCGTTCAGATCGCCCCAAACGGGGATATTGTTGATGAGATTCATCGAATCAGGCTGGAAAACTGATCAATTAGCGTGCTAAAGAACGCAGGCAGATTGATTGCGAATACAAAAAACCAACAAACACGTCTATATTGATGTAACACAGATCGCTGATTTCAGCAAGCTAAAACGCACTCAGTGCTGTCACTCCGAACGCAGCGAAGAGTCTCCACGCGTTCGTGAAGGGCTTCCCCGGCCCGGCCGGGCCGGGGAATGACAGGCTATCAGCAATTGCCACAGACAAACTTGATTTTACAACGCAGTGAGTGTTCTTTGGCTGGTGATCTGTCGCCTGCAATGGTCACTTGCAAGCTACCTCACTTTCGGCTACAATCGGGCCGTTGATTTTGGCCTGCCGAGGAGCCCCCGCTATGCCTGTTGATAATATCCGTACCCGCATTGCCGAATACGAAGCCGAGATGGAACGCCGTCGCGAGGCCGAAGCCGCGCGTCACCTGCACGCCGAGCCACCGGCAACTGCCGAGGATGATCCCTGGCAGCATCTTTTCAACACGCCCTGGCTGGATGCCGAAGAGGCTGCGCGTATAGCTCAGGCCGGAGACGATTTTTCATGGAATAGCTGGCTGGCTGAGGGGCTGCGCGGTTTGCGCGCCTGGCTGCCTGCGCCCAGCTTGAGCAGCGAGTTCTGGCAGCACCTGCGTGGTGCTGAACGCGAGCTGCTGTTGGCTGTACGCGTGCTGCTTGACAACCGCCTGGCGTTGATGGAGGCGCGCAATCAACCAGCTACAGACACCGACCGTTTGCAGGAGATTGAAATTGAGTTCTAAAGTTAAAGTTGGCATTCTGGGTGCTACCGGGGCTGTGGGCCAGCGCTTTGTGCAACTGCTGGCCGATCACCCCTGGTTTGAGTTAGCCGCGCTGGGTGCATCGGATCGCTCGGCAGGCGTGAAATACCACGAGCGGCGTTGGGTGCTGCAACCTGATATGCCCGCAGCCGCGCGCGACATGGTGCTGCGCTTGGGGCATCCTGATCAATTCCGCGATTGCCGCATCATCTTTTCGGCCACGCCCAACGAAGTGGCCGAGCGCGTCGAGTCTGAATTCGCTGCCGCGGGCTACTATGTGTTCACCAACGCCGGGCCGCATCGCATGGACGATGACGTGCCGTTGATGATCACCGATGTCAACCCCGAACACGCGGCTTTGCTTCGTGTGCAACAGCAGCGCCGCGGTTGGCCTGGCTTTATTATAGCCAACGCCAACTGCACTGCCACCCATCTCACTGCCGCGCTGAAACCGCTGCACGACAGCTTCGGGCTGGACAAGGTCTTCGTGGTATCTATGCAGTCTGTGTCAGGCGCGGGCTATCCTGGCGTGTCTACCATGGACATCACCGACAACGTTATTCCTTACATCGGCAATGAAGAGTCGAAGCTGGAAACCGAACCGCTGAAAATGCTGGGTCTGTTTAACGGCACAGGTATTGATTTTGCTAATTTCGCGCTGAGCGCGCATTGCAACCGCGTCCATACCCTTGACGGCCACCTGGAATGCGTGTCGGTTTCTCTGCGGCACAAGGCTACCCCCGCCCAAGCCGCCGAGGTGCTGCGTAGCTATCGCAGCCTGCCGCAAACCCTGGGCCTTCCCAGCGCGCCCGACCCCTGCATCATCGTGCGCGACGAGCCGGATCGCCCGCAGGTGCGCCTTGATCGCATGGCCGGTCAGGGCATGGCTACCGTGATAGGTCGTATCCGTCCTGACCCTGTTTTGGATCTGAAATTTGTGCTGCTGGGCCACAATACCGTGCGCGGCGCGGCTGGTGGTTCGGTGCTCAATGCTGAATTGCTGCTGCATCAGGGCTTCATGGTCTGAGCAGAATCGTTGCAACGCCTCCGCATTGCAACGACAATTCTGACAGGGTGGTGATAGGTTTAGGATAGGTTGTTTGATCAACTCAATAGAACGACTGGGCAGGCCTGTGTTATCCTGTGAACGGTCTTTTCCTGGGAGTACACAATCTGCCTATATCGCTTCGACGTTCCGGATGGTCCGGGGGGACTTGCCGGGCTGAAAGCGTCGAAGTTTTTACCGATGAGCGCACTCGGTCATCATTCATCCAGCATCTTTGCCGACAGGGTGCGTTCATTCGGTAAATCTTTTTTTTGCCCGCTTTTCATTCGTCCCCCTGGTTTCCTGTATCTGCAAACCCCATCGCCCTGCCGTCTGCCCACCTGTCGCGGGCCGGTTGTCCCCCTTGCTGGTTGTGGTATAATACATTGCTTGATTATTCCAACCCTGGAAACGCCACTCCCTTTCGAGGCGGCGTTTCTGTGATTCACTCTGTGAGAGAAGATAATAGATGTTTCGCGATCTGTTTAAAAAAGCGTTTGGTGACACAGCTACAAAAGCGGTGAAACAAGCTCAACGATTGGCACAGCAAGTCAACGCGCTGGAAGCTGAAACTCAGCAGCTAGCTGACGAGCAATTCAGCCAGCGAACGGCTGAATTCAAAGAAAAAATACAATTAGCTACGCGCGGCGCCAAAGCCGCGCTGGTCGAGCTGCGCAGCGAATGGGAAATCGAAGGGGATGTCAACGTACGCGCTCAGATGGCCCAGGAGATCAAGCGCCAGGACAAGGCGATCCGTGACCTGGAAGAAGAGATCATGCAGGAGATCCTGCCTGCGGCCTTTGCGCTGGTGCGTGAGGCCAGTCGCCGCACCACCGGCATGCGCCATTTCGATGTGCAACTGATCGGTGGCGTAGTGCTGCACAACGGCATGATCGCCGAGATGAAAACCGGCGAGGGCAAAACCCTGGTAGCCACCCTGCCGCTCTATCTCAATGCACTCACCGGGCGCGGCGTACACCTGGTAACCCCCAATGATTACCTGTCGAAGTTCGGCGTGCAGTGGATGGGGCCGGTGTACCACCTGCTGGGTCTCAGCACCTCGGTGATCCAATCCACCGCGGGCGACCCCAACCGCGGTTCCTACCTGTTCGACCCCAATTGGCAGTCAGAGGACGACCGTTTTCAGCGGTTGCGCCCCATCACCCGCCGCGCAGCCTATGCTGCCGACATCACCTACGGCACCAACAACGAGTTTGGCTTCGACTATCTGCGCGACAACATGGTCAACGATCAAAACCAGTGCGTGCAGCGTCCGCTCTACTTTGCCATTGTAGACGAGGTAGACAACATTCTGATTGACGAGGCACGCACCCCGCTGATCATCTCCAGCGCGGCGCAGGCGTCCAGCAACTGGTACAAAACCTTTGCCGAGTTGATGCCCCGGCTGCGCGCCTCTAGCAACAAGGAAGCCGCTGATGGCGACTATGTGCTGGACGAAAAAGACAAGGTGGTCACCCTCACCGAAGGCGGCATCGAAAAGGTGCAAAGCGCGCTGGGTATTACCAACCTCTATTCGCCTGAGCACTTCGAGCTGTCGCCCTATCTGGATAATGCCCTGCGCGCGGCGGTGCTCTATCGTCGCGACCGCGACTACATCGTGCGCAACGGCGAGGTGGTGATTGTAGATGAGTTCACTGGCCGCCTGATGGAAGGTCGCCGTTATTCCGAAGGCCTGCACCAGGCTATCGAGGCCAAAGAAGGGGTGAAAGTCCAACACGAGTCGCTGACCATGGCGACCATCACCTTTCAGAATTACTTCCGCATGTATAACAAGCTGGCCGGTATGACCGGCACCGCTGAAACCGAAGCCGAAGAGTTCGCCAAGATCTACAATCTGGAGGTGGTGGCTATTCCCACCCATGTGCCGGTGCAGCGCGTGGATCAGCAGGATGCCGTTTACCGCAATGGCGGGGCCAAGTTCAGCGCTTTGCTGGATGAGATTGAGGCTTGCTATCAGCGGCAGCAGCCGGTTCTCGTCGGCACCGTAGCCATCGAAACCAGCGAATATCTCGCCGGCCTGCTGAAGCGCCGCGGCATCCCTCATAATGTATTGAATGCTAAAAACCACGAACGTGAGGCCCTGGTGATTGCCCAGGCCGGGCGCCCCGGCATGGTGACGATTGCCACCAACATGGCCGGGCGTGGCGTAGATATTTTGCTGGGGGGCAATCCTGAAGGCATTGCCCGCGACACCCTGCGCCGCGCCGGGCACGACCTGATCGCGCTGGAACCGGGGGTGTGGGAGCAGGCACTGGCCGAAGCGCGCACAGACTGCGCCCGCGCCCGCGAAACGGTATTGGCCGCAGGCGGACTGCATGTGCTGGGCACGGAACGCCACGAAGCACGGCGCATTGACAACCAGTTGCGTGGCCGCGCCGGTCGGCAGGGCGATCCTGGCTCCAGCCATTTCTTTGTGGCGCTGGACGATGAGTTGATGCGCCGCTTTGGCGGTGAACGTGTGGCCGGGCTGATGCAGCGGCTGGGCGTGGAAGATAATGTGCCTATCGAGCATGGGTTGGTTAGCAAATCATTGGAAAATGCCCAAACTCGTGTCGAAGGCTACAACTTTGATGTGCGCAAACACGTATTAGAGTTTGATGATGTTGTTAACAAACAGCGTGAAGTGATCTACGACCAGCGGCGGCGTATTCTCAGCGAACCGACACTGCGCCCCACCGTGCTGGACATGGTGCAGTCGCAGATCGGACGGCTGGTAGACACCTTCGCCACGCCCGATGCCGACGGCAAGCGCGACCTGCCTGGCCTTCATGCCGCGGTGAACGCTATCTTGCCGCTGGACACCGCCCACAGCGCGGCTGCCTGGCAGACGTTCAGCCCTGCTGAAATCGAAGCTGAGATCAGCCAATATGCCGAAGCGTTGTATGACCGCCGCGCGGCGCTCAGCGGTGAAGACCTGCTGCGCCAGTTTAGCAGCGAGGCACTCAGCCTGAACGGCATGGCCGAACGGCCCGATCCTTTCTTTGTCACGCTGCACCAACGCATCGGCGAGGCGTTTGATGGGGTTATCCCTGACGATGTGGCCGATCTGCCGCTGCGCCAATTGCCCGATGCAGCTAAAGACGCGGTGCTGCAAGGCATCGCCCAGGGAGCGGCGCTGTTCCGCGACCGCATGGTGATGCTGAATGCGGTGGACAACCGCTGGGTGCGCCATCTTACCGATCTTGATGCGCTGCGTGAAGGCATTGGCCTGCGGGCCATCGGCCAAATTCAGCCGATTGTGGCCTATAAAAAAGAGTCGCACGCCATGTACCAGGAGCTGCTGGCTGCGATTGAAAACGACATTGTTCACGCCATCTACAAGGTGGATGTGGCCCGCCAGCCCCAACCGGCGCGCCGCGTGGTGCAAACCAACCGCAGCGACGAAGGCAGTGCTGCGGCCTCGGCAGCTCCTGCGGCGGCATCGCCTGCCGGGCCGGGCCGCAACGATCCTTGCTGGTGCGGCAGCGGCAAGAAATACAAGCATTGCCACATGGCCAGCGACCGCGCAGGCGGCGGCCCGCCAGTCAATGCGGCTCAACCGGCTGCGGCCAAACCCGCGCCAACCAAATCACCTGTGCCCGGCAAAGCAGCGCCGGCAGCCAAGCGGCGGCGCACGCGCTAGCATGGCAACAGGCAAGCAGTCTATCAGCCCTCGTGCAAAACGAGCTTCGTGTCAGTAACCGTTAAGACACATCTTCGCTCTGGCCGGCTTTTCGGGATGGTTTGCAATCTCCCACCAAGCTAAACCGCGAAGATGCTCTGTGACAGTTACATATTACCTATCACAACTCTGGAGGCATCTCTCATGGCATCTCTGCTGGAAAAAGTACAAATTCTCATCAAGGCTAACCTGCACTACCTGGCCGATCAGGCTTTGAAATCCAATTCGGTGGCAGTGGTCAACCAGTATATTCGCGAGATTGAAAACAACCTGGAAGACCTGAACGATGCCGTAGCCACTGTGGGCGGCCAGGTGAAGACCATTCGCCGCAAGCGTGACGAGTATCGCGACAAGGCAGCTCAGCTTGACCGCAACATAGATATCTTCCTCACCGAAGGCAACGAGTCGTTGGCTGTAGCCGCGCAGGCCAAGTTCAACTCTACACAGCGCACGGTGGAAAGCTACGACAAGCAGCTTCAGCAGCTGGAACAGGAATACGATGCCCTGCGCAGCGCCAAAACCAAGCTGGAAGCCAAGCTGGCCACAACCGTGCAGGAAAAAGAAGAGCTGCAAGCCCTGATGGAGCTGGCACGCGCCAAGGAACTCAGCAACAAGGCCATGCGCAGCCTGGACGATCTGGCCGGGTCTGGCGATACCGATGTAGCGCGCGTAGCCGATGCCGTGCGTGCCCGCCTGGACAAGGCCTCTGCCGAAAGCGAAATGCTGGCCTCCAGCCTGGATAAGCAGATGGATCAGGTGCTGGATCGCACCGAAATTGATGCGGCCCTGATCGAACGCAAGCGCCGCCTGGGATTGTCTGAACAAGGATAAGCGGCTGTTTAGGCGCGATCCGAGCCTTCATGGTTCGGATCGCGTACCATCGCGGAGAATAACGATGAACCGAACCCGTGTGATTTTCGTTGTCATCATTGTAGCTGCCCTGTTGGTTGTGGGCGCGGCTGCTTTGTTGCGCACCACCGGCAACCAGAGCGGCACCTCTTTGGCAACCCCGCAGCGAGGGCCGGTCGCAGTGCGGGTATTGACCGCGCTGCCAGTCTATGATTGGGTCAACGACGCTGCCAAACAATTCAATGCGGAAAAGCACGAGCTGGATGGCAATGTCATCGAGGTTGAGATCATCTCGGTGGATGGCCTGGCGGCCCTGGGCCGGTTCGATCGCGATGAATTCGGCGCTCTGCCTGCTGATGCCGATCTGCAAGCCCTGACCGACCAGCAAAAGCAGGCGTTGGCGCGCTTTCCCACAGCCTGGATCCCCGACAGCCGCTATCTGCCTGAATTGGCTAACGTGACCTACAAAGAGCGGCTGGGCCGCGACGTGTTCCTCACCGATGGCGAATACCGCGCCCGGCCTATTGCTCTTAGCCTGTTCACCTGGGGCCTGTACCAAAGCCGCGCCACTGCGTTGAGCGCCAAAGTCGGTGACATTAACTGGAACGTTATCCACGATGCCGCCATTGACCCGGGTGGCTGGCCGGCATTGGGTGGTCAGCCGGAATGGGGCTTTTTCAAGCTGGTGGTGCCCAACCCGCGCAAAAATGTCGGCGGCCTGGCGGCGATGGTGGCCGCGGCCGGCGAATACTTCAATACCACCAATATCGGCATGACCGAGGTCAGCGATCCGGCCTTTCAGAAATGGCTGGGCGAGCTGATGTCCAGCACTACCGACCTTAGCGGCGGCAGCGCTTATACTGCCGAAGATTTTGCCCTGTTTGGCTATTCGGCAGGCGACGGCGGCCAACTGCTGGAGGCCGACCTGCTGAAGAATATGGCTGGCATTCAAACCCGTTGGGGCGAAGCATTGCAGATCTTTTATCCGCGCTATGTCACCTGGTTTGACTTTCCCTTTACCATTTGGATTGGCCCGGAAACCAGCGCCGCCCAAAAGAACGCCGCCCTGGAGTTCCAGCGCTACTTGCTTTCGGCCGAGGTGCAAGCCCGGGCTGTTTCCTATGGCCTGCGCCCGGTCAACTCAGAGGTTTCAGTAGATCAGCCAGACAGCCCCTTTACCCGCTGGGCCGCCCAGGGCGTAGCGCCAATTGTTTCGCGCACCGATGCCATGCGCGCGCCTGATCGTGAGGTGCTGCTGGCGCTGCTGCGCTGGTTTGATCTGAACGTGGCACGTTGAGGGTAATTCTATGACCAAGGCGAAACAGAGGCGAAGCACGTCTGCTTCCCAGGCGCAAAAAACTCAGGGCACGCTGGCCGTGGTGCTGATCGCTGTGTTGCTGGTGGCGTTTGTTTGCCTGTGCAGTATACTCACACTCTGGAACCGTTCGGATTCAACCGTTCAGACCAGCAGCACGCCGTCAGCCGATCTCGAAAATCCCATTCTCACCGTGGCCTACACTCCCGACAAGGCCGCACTGATGACTGCATTGGCCGATCAATTCAACCAGCAAAAGCTGCGCACTGCTGACCGTCGCACCATGCAGGTGCTGTTGGTAGAGCTGACCCCCGATGTGATGATTGAAGAAGCGTTGGCCGTGCCCGCGTTTCAGGTGATCAGCCCCGACTCTAGCCTGTGGCTGGATCAGCTTGATCGGCGCTGGGGCGAGCTGCAAGCCGTGGGTGAAGGGGCTATCGCGCCTTCGCGCGTGGGCGAAGCGGTACGTTTTGCCGTCAGCCCGGTGGTGATTGCCGCCTGGGATACCGTGGCGCGTGACCTGGGCTGGCCCACTCAACCTGTTGGCTGGCACAGCATCCAAAGCCGCGCGGCCAACGATGCCGCCTTCCGCTGGAGCCATCCCAGCACCAATGTGGCCAGTGGCCTGCTGGCTACGTTAGCCGAATTCTATGCCGGTGCGGGAAAAACGCGCGGTCTCACCGAGCAGGATGCTACGGATCAGGTGACTCTGGACTATGTGGCAGCCATCGAGCGCACGGTGAAATTTTACGGTGAAGGCGAAGCCACGGTGATGCAGCGCATCCGCCAGGAAGGCAAGGACTTTCTGGATGCCTTTGTGGTGCAGGAACACCTTGTGGTGAACTACAACCGGCAGCAGCCGAACGATCGGTTGGTGGCGCTGTACCCTGCCGAAGGCACGCTATGGGCTGATCATCCGCTGGCGCTGCTGGAAACCGGCACGCTCACTGATAATCAGCGGCAAACGTGGCGCGCGCTGCGTGACTTTGTACAATCATCTGCGGCACAGCAGACTGTGCTACAGGCCGGTTTTCGCCCCGCCGATCTCACCCTGTCGCTGGAGGGCAGCCCCATCAATGCGGGCAACGGGGTGGATGCCACGCAGCCGCAAACCACGCTGCAAGTGCCGGGTCCGGCGGTGGTAGATGTGGTGCAGAACGTCTGGCAATACACCAAGCGCAAGGCCAACGTCTTTTTGGTGATAGATACCAGCGGCAGCATGCAAGGCGACAAGCTGGCCGCGGCTCAAACTGCGCTGCGCGAGTTCCTGCGCCAGATCAAAGGCGACCAGGAACAGCTTGGCTTGGTAGAGTTCAGCAGCACGGTGAACAACATCGAGCCGCTGGCTCCGCTGGGCGAAAACCGCGCCCGCCTGGAAGGGGCTGTGGACACGCTGGAAGCCATCGGTGATACCGCATTGCTCGATGGCGTGCGCGCTGCCTATATCCGCTTGCAACGCGAGAACGACCCCGAACGCATCAATGCGATTGTGGTGATGACCGACGGCTTGGAAAACAACTCGGCTACCTCGCTATCGCAGTTGGTACGCGAGATTCAGACCGGCAACGCGCAGGGGGTTCCGGTAGTGATCTTTGCCATTGCTTTTGGTGAGGATGCCGACCGCGTGATGCTAAGCACTCTGGCTGAAAGCAGCGGCGGTCAACTGCGTGAAGGTGATCTGACCACCATCCGCCAGTTGTATCGTCTGTTAAGTTCGTATTTTTAATTTTGTTGAGCCAAGGACTTCGAATGCCCGGCGACTCTATCCACGAAACTGTTGAACGTCAGGCGCGGCGTGCGGTGCTGGAACATGCCTTCATCCGCCCTGAAAACGCCATTTTGTTGGCCGGCGCGTTGCTGTTGGCCTTCTTTTTGCCGCATCCCCTGCCCGATCTGGCTCCCTGGTGGGGAGCATGGACATGGTTGGCGCTGGGTGCAGCCGGTGTCGCCACGGTGTCGTTCAGCGCCATCAACGACCAGGATGAGCGTGACCGTGCCGTAGACCGGTTGTTTCACGAGAAGTATGACAGCGGCGGCCTGCGCGATTCACGGCTGAAGACCAAGCTGGGCAAAGCCGAGGATTATCATCAACAGATCAAAAACACGGTCAAGACGCAAAAGGATGGTGTGCTTAAAGATCGTATGCAGCGCACTACCAGCGAGATCTATGACTGGATCGGCAACATGGTGCGGCTGGCGCGGCGGCTCGATTCGTATCGCGGTGACCCGATTATCAAGGGGGATCGCGAAGAACTGGCTAAGAGCATCCCTTCGCTGGAGGCGCGCTTGCAGCGCGAGGCAGATGAACGCGTGCGCCGACAGATCGAAACCACCCTGGCCGATCAACGTCGCCTGGCTGAAAACATCAATGAATTGGAGAATCGAATGAAGCGCGCTGACTTGCAACTTGACAGCTCGCTGGCTTCACTGGGTACGGTATACAGCCAACTGCTGCTGCTCAATTCCAAAGATGTGGACAGCGACCGTGCCGAACGGCTGCGCGCTGATATCGCCGGAGAAGTATCCAGCTTGCAGGACGTGGTAGATTCGATCAACGAGGTCTACGACTACCGCACGCTGGGAACAGGAAAATAAACAATAACCGGTGTCCAGTAGGTAGTATGCAGTCCTATCAAGCACTGTAAACTGGTCACCGGTTGCTGAGAACAAGGAGACGTATGATGCGAAAAAGGCTGATTGGCTTGCTGCTGCTGCTGCTACTGCTAAGCGGCTGCGGCGGACAAAAATCGAAGGGTGAAGTGACAATCTACGTCGCCGCGCCGCTCACCGGGTTTCAGGCCAACGGCGGGCAAACGGTGTTGGGCGGGGCCAAACTGGCCGCAGCTAAGCTTAATCAGCAGGGCGGCTTGCTGGGCTACACTGTGAAGATCGTGCCGGTAGATGATGAATCCGACTCTGATGTGGCGGTGGCGGTAGCTGGTGAGGTAGGTGATGCCGTGGCGCGCGGTGACCGTGTGTTGGGCGTGGTGGGTCATTACAACAGCGGCCAAACCCTGGCAGCTATGGAGATCTACCGCAATCTTCCGTTGATCGTCGTTACTCCGACCGCGTCTGAAACTTCTATTTCCCAACGTGGCTATCGCAATTTCTTCCGCGTCAATGCCAATGATGCCGTGCAGGCGCAGGTAGACGCCGGTTTTCTGGTGAACACTCTGAAAGCCAAACGCATCGCTGTGCTACATAACGACACCGAATATGGTGTAGGTCTTGGCAAAGAGATCAGCCAGGCATTGGCCGGGCTGGGGGCACAGGTGGTACTCACCCGCCAGGTGGCAGAAGGTCAGGAACGCTACGACGCCGAGGTAACGGCCGTGCAAGGCGCTGCACCGGATGCTATTTTCTATGCCGGTTATGAGATTGAAGCCCCCTATCTGCGCGCTGCGCTGGTGAAGGCTGGGGTTGCTGTGCCCATGCTCGCTTCAGACGGAGCCTTTCTGGCGGCTACCATTGACGAGGCCGCGGGTGCAGCCGAGGGCATGTATGTCAGTTCGTTCGCACCCAGCCCCGGTACTGTAGCCGATGCTCAATGGATTAAAGACTATCAGGCTATTGATTTCCGCAACCCCGACACCTATAGCATCAACGGCTACAGCGCGGTGATGCTGCTGGCTGAAGGGGTAAAAAAGGCTAACTCGCTGGATGCTGCGAAAATTGCCGATGCCCTGCACGGCGGCACCATCAATGCGCTGTTGGGCAAGCTCACCTACAACGCACAGGGCGATCTGACCGATCCTACGGTGTATATCTTTCAGGTAAAAGACAACGCCTTCGTGCAGGTCAGTCCATAGCCGAAGCTGAAGGATTGGCGAACTACGCCGATCTTCGTCACGGTACACCCTTACTAGCTCATAGCCGCACTATTTGCCCATGCGCGCCACTGTTTCCACCAAGACTAATCTGATCGCTGCCTACTACTTTCTGTTTGGCGGCTTCTTTGTGCTTAGTGCTATTGCAGCCATTTTTGTCCCTCTCAGCGCCAGAGCCACCGGTTCCAGTGCCTTTTTGCTGCGCCTGCCTGATTGGTTTTTGGCGCTCAGTTTGCTGGGCATCGGCGGTTTGCTGGCGGTGATTGGCATCGGCAGCCTGGCTATTGGCTGGGGGTTATGGCAGCTCAAGCCGTGGGGCAGGCTGTGGGCTATGATTGCCGCGGTTTTGCAAATGCCGCTCATCCCGCTTGGTCCGATTGCTGGCGGTGCCATCCTGTACGTGTTGTTGCAAGACCAAACACGTGATCTTTTTCTGGGCTAATCGGTTGCTTCCAAACTATGCTACAAACAATTCAAACCTGGTTCCAACGCATCGCTGCTGTTGATACGGCAGGACGTAAGCTGGATGCCGCGCAGCGGCACGCGTTGCTGGCCGATCTGACCAGCGGCTATGCCGCGCGTTGTCTGCACGCCATGCGAACTCTGATCGAGACCGGTGCAGGGCGCGACGAAATCACCGCATTGGGCGATCTGCTGGATGCGGCTGATCCGATTGTGCGTTCGGAAGCTGCGTTGACGCTGGCTGCACTAGATAGCAGTGCAAGTCGAGCTGTGTTGCTGAAAGCTGCTTCATCACCAAAATCCGCGGTACAGGCCGCTGCTGCCGATGGGTTGGGTGCAATGCCCACCCGTGATGACAGCGTCGAGGCATTAGTGGTACTGCTGCTCAGTCGCGACTCTGCGGTACGCCAAAGCGCTGGCGAAGCGTTAGCGCGCATGGCTCCCCTGCCTGCTACAAAAGATGGTATGCCGGCAGCTCCGCATGTGCAGGTAACGTTGTTGAAGCTGCTGAACAGTGATAAAACTCCTATGGTGCGTCGTGCCGCTGCGCTGGGGCTGGCTAAATGGGGCGATGCCGAGGTTGAGAAAGCGCTGGTTACGCATCGCGACGATAAACGTGAAGACTGGCGTGTGCGTGATGCCGCGACAGCGGCCATCGCTCGGCGCGCAGCACTAGCTCCTCCGTCCCCGTAAGGGCACGAGCGCGCGCGTGAGGGCAGGTGCGCTGCCGCAGACGTCGACTCGCTGCCAGGGCGGCATCCACGCTCACGCGGATTCGTCGCTTACCACGGCGCCGCGCGTGATGGCAGGTGCGCCGCCGCAGATGTCGACTCGCTGCCAGGGCGGCATCCACGCTCACGCGGATTCGTCGCTTACCGCGGCGCCACGCGTGAGGGCAGGTGCGCCGCCGCAGACGTCGACTCGCTGCCAGGGCGGCATCCACGCTCACGCGGATTCGTCGCTTACCACGGCGCCGCGCGTGAGGGCAGGTGCGCTGCCGCAGATGTCGACTCGCTGCCAGGGCCGCGCGTGAGGGCAGGTGCGCCGCCGCAGACGTCGACTCGCTGCCAGGGCGGCATCCACACTCACGCGGATTCGCCGCTTACCACGGCGCACCTGCCCAGACCCTGATTCCACGCTCACGCGGATTCGCCGCTTACCACGGCGCCACGCGTGAGGGCAGGTGCGCCGCCGCAGACGTCGACTCGCTGCCAGGGCGGCATCCACGCTCACGCGGATTCGCCGCTTACCACGGCGCCACGCGTGAGGGCAGGTGCGCCGCCGCAGACGTCGACTCGCTGCCAGGGCGGCATCCACACTCACGCGGATTCGCCGCTTACCACGGCGCACCGCGTGAGGGCAGGTGCGCCGCCGCAGACGTCGACTCGCTGCCAGGGCGGCATCCACACTCACGCGGATTCGCCGCTTACCACGGCGCACCTGCCCAGACCCTGATTCCACGCTCACGCGGATTCGCCGCTTACCACGGCGCCACGCGTGAGGGCAGGTGCGCCGCCGCAGACGTCGACTCGCTGCCAGGGCGGCATCCACACTCACGCGGATTCGCCGCTTACCACGGCGCACCTGCCCAGACCCTGATTCCACGCTCACGCGGATTCGCCGCTTACCACGGCGCCACGCGTGAGGGCAGGTGCGCCGCCGCAGACGTCGACTCGCTGCCAGGGCGGCATCCACGCTCACGCGGATTCGTCGCTTACCACGGCGCACCTGCCCTCAGACCCTGATCCCACGCTCACGCGGATTCGTCGCTTACCACGGCGCACCTGCCCAGACCCTGATCCCACACTCACGCAGATTCGCCGCTTACCACGGCGCACCTGCCCAGACCCTGATCCCATGCTCACGCGGATTCGTCGCTTACCACGGCGCACCTGCCCAGACCCTGATTCCACGCTCAGACAGGAGGGACCTCATGCCATATGATCCGTCGCGTCATCATCGGCGCTCCATCCGTCTTAAGGGTTATGACTACAGCCAACCGGGGGGCTACTTCATCACCATCGTTGTTAAAAACCGCAAGCCGATCCTCGGCAGCGTTGTGGATGGCGTATTTCATCCCAGTCGTTACGGTCATCTGGTACACATGGTACTCACCGCGCTCCCCAAGCACTACCCCTACTTACAACTAGACCAATTTGTGTTGATGCCCGATCATATTCACGCGATCTTTATCTTGCTGGAAGAACCGCGCACACGGCGAACCCCTGCGCCCAAACGTCATAGCGTGACCGAAGTCATTCGCGGTTTCAAAACCGAATCTGCACGCAAGATCAACCGCCTGCGCAAGACGCAGGGAACCGCAGTGTGGAAACGCAACTATTACGAACGCATCATTCGCAACCAGCGCGCCTTGCACGCCATTCGCCGTTATATCATCCAAAACCCGCTTAAATGGCAGATCAAACAGGATCGCAGGTTCAAACGTCGAGCATCGGCACTTTGATGCCTGCCTCGCGCGCGAAGCTGATCGCTTCGGGGTAGCCCGCGTCCACGTGACGCACCACACCCATGCCGGGGTCGGTGGTGAGGACACGCTGCAGACGCCGCGCCGCGGCCTCTGTACCGTCGGCCACGATCACCTGCCCGGCGTGCTGGCTGTAGCCAATGCCTACGCCGCCGCCGTGGTGGAAGCTGACCCAGGTGGCCCCACCCACCGCGTTGACCAACGCGTTCAAAATCGGCCAGTCGCTGATCGCGTCGGAGCCGTCGCGCATCCCCTCGGTTTCACGGTTGGGGCTGGCTACCGAGCCGCTGTCGAGATGGTCACGGCCAATCACGATCGGGGCCTTGACGCGGCCCTCGGCCACAGCCTGATTGAACGCCAGCCCAGCCTGGGCGCGCTCACCATATTTCAGCCAGCAAATGCGCGCCGGCAGGCCCTGAAAAGCCACCCGCTCCTGGGCCATCGTGATCCAGCGGTGCAAATGTTCGTTTTCGGGGAACAGGTCCAGGATGATCTGATCGGTGACGCGGATGTCTTCGGGGTCGCCGCTGAGCGCTACCCAGCGGAAGGGGCCGCTGCCTTCGCAGAAGAGCGGGCGGATGAACGCGGGCACGAAGCCGGGGTACGAAAACGCATCTTTTACGCCGTAATCATAGGCGCGCTGACGCAGGTTGTTGCCGTAGTCGAACACGATGGCCCCCGCGCGCTGCATTGCCAGCATCGCCTCGACGTGCGCGGCCATGCTTTGCATCGCCGCATCGAGATACGCGGTACGGTCATGCTCGCGCAGCGCGGCCGCAGCCTCCAGCGAATAGCCCGCGGGAATATAGCCCAGCAGCGGATCGTGCGCGCTGGTCTGGTCAGTAACGATGTCAGGCACGATACCACGCTGCACCAGCTCTGGCAGCACCTCGGCCGCGTTGCCCAGCAGGCCGATAGATTTGGCTTCGCCGCGCGCCCGCGCTTCCTCCGCCCAGGTCATCGCTTCTTCCAGGCTGTCGGTGGACACATCGAGATAGCGATGCGCCAACCGGCGCTCAATGCGCCAGGGGTCCACATCCGCCACCACCGCTACGCCGCCGTTCATGGTAACAGCCAGCGGCTGCGCGCCGCCCATCTCGCCCAGGCCCGCGGTGAGCACCAGCTTGCCGCGCAGGCCATCAGCCCAGCCTTGTTGTCGCGCCAGACTGCCGAAGGTTTCATAGGTTCCCTGCAAAATACCCTGCGTGCCGATGTAAATCCACGACCCCGCGGTCATCTGGCCGAACATAATCAGCCCGTCGCGCTCCCAGCGGTCGAAATTTTCCTGCGTGGCCCAGTGCGGCACGATGTTGCTGTTGGCGATCAGGACGCGCGGCGCGTCCTCGTGTGTGCGAAAGATCGCCACCGGCTTGCCGCTCTGCACTAATAAGGTTTCATCCGGCTCCAGCGTCTCCAGCGAGCGCAGAATGGCGTCGTAGCTGGCCCAGTTGCGGGCAGCGCGGCCACGTCCGCCGTATACCACCAGGTTGGCAGGGTCAAACGCCACCTCGGGGTCAAGGTTGTTCTGGATCATGCGATAAGCAGCTTCGATCAGCCAGTTTTTGCAGGTGAGTTGTGCGCCGCGCGGCGCGTGGATGGTGCGGGTCATGGGGGCCTCCGGTGGACAAGTTAATGAAAACCAGGCAGTGAACAGCAGCTATTGTAGCATTGTTTGCAAAAACCGCAGGATTTTCAGGCATGGATGGATTTTGCCGAAGCCTTAAGCGCACTGGATGCACTTGCCTTTTCCCCGCATTGCTGATTTAATAGCCACCATGACTTTGTTGATTGATGGGCACAATTTGATCGGCGCGCTGCCGGGTATTGAGCTGACCGACGCCGACGATGAATGGCAACTGGTCACGCGGTTGCGCAGTTTTGCTGCGGCTCGGCGGCAGCCTGTCACCGTGGTGTTTGATAGCGGTGTAGGCCCCGCGCCTCGCTGGCAGTTTTCCGATGCCTGGCTAACGGTGCGTTTTGCCCCGGCAGGCACAGAGGCTGATGCGCTGCTGGTGCAGATGGTGCGGGCTGCCGCGCGCCCGCGCGAAATCATCGTGGTTAGCAACGACCGCGGGCTGGCTGCGCAGGTGCGCGCTGCGGGCGGGCAGGTGCGTTCGGCTACGCAGTTTGCTGCGCAATTGGCCCCGCCCCGCGCCGCCCCGCGCGCTACTGCATCCGATCCTGCCTGGCAAGCCGATGCGCCCGGCTTTGCAGACCTTTACCGTGGCTTTTTGCGTGCCGAACAGGATCAGGCGCGCTTTGGTGAGGACATTGCCCTGAGCGCTGCCACTTGGATTGAACGGCTGTATGGCGATGATCTGGGTGACGTGGAGCGGGCCGCGCGTTGGCTGGGACGTTTTGGCGGCTCTCTTGCACGCGAACCGTTGCTGGATGCCTTGAGCCATCGCGTGGCACCGGTACGGGCTGCGGCGGCCCTGGCTCTGGGCGAGTTGGGCGACCGCAGTACAGCCGATGCCTTGATTCTTCGTCTGCAAAGCGATAGCTCTGGCCTGGTGCGCGAGGCCGCTGCTCAGGCGTTGGGCTGTTTGGGCGGCAGCGCGGCAAGCGCCGCGCTGCAAGCCGCGCAAAGCGATTCCAAAAACAAGGTGCGTAAAAGTGCCTCGGCTGCGCTGGCGCATCTGCGCGTCCGAGGTAACCTATGATCAGCCTGCAACAGCTTCAGGCAGCGCTGCAAGGCCCACTGCCCGGGGTCGAGGCGATGCGCCGCATGGCCCCGCTGACGCGCGCGCTTTATCCTCCAGAGGGTGAGCCGCGGCCGCGAGTCGGTGCTGTGCTGGTGCTGCTCTATCCGCAACCATCAAGCGATGAATTGTATCTGGTGCTGACGCGTCGCACCGACACTGTGGGCAATCATCGCGGGCAAATCAGCTTTCCCGGTGGCAGCGTGGATGCGCATGATGCCTCGCCCGCCCACGCGGCACTGCGTGAAGCCTGCGAAGAGATTGGCGCCTGCACCGACGATCTGCGCTTGCTGGGCGCACTCACCCCGCTGTACATTCCTCCCAGCCATTTTCATGTATCGCCCTATGTGGCTTATGCCGCACAGCGTCCGCATTTTATCCCGCAGCCTGGCGAGGTAGCCGAGCTGATCGAAGCACCGCTGCACCTTTTTGCGCAACCTGACAGCGTCGGCTATGAAACGCGCGTGGTGCTGGGGCAAACGCTCAACGTGCCCTATTTTCGCGTGCTGGGGCATCAGGTGTGGGGCGCTACTGCCATGATTCTGGCCGAGCTGGCCGCGCTGGTGCAGAGCGCTATCTGAATATGACCGTGACAGCCTTGACACGACCTGACGATCATGGTATAGTAGGCGAGGTCAGGCATCGTTGCCTCCATGCCGCCATCGGTGTGGGGGTTTTTTGTTATGTTCAGCTCGCCAAATCAACGCTTTCATGCGCATTGCCATAGACGCCCGTATTGCTCACTACACTGGTGCCGGGATTGGTCAATACACCATCCATTTGGCACAGGCTTTGGCGCGGCTGGATGCTACCAACCGCTACTTGCTGTTGCAGCACCGCAGCGATCATCGCCCCCTGGCTACGGGTGAGCATGTCAGCCGTAGCGGGCTGTGGACCCCCAGCCATCACCGCCGCGAGCAAACATTGCTGGCGGCAGAGCTGCGCTTGCGCCGCATGGCGCAGAAGCTGGAGATTGACCTGCTGCACAGCCCTGATTTCATTCCGCCGCTGCGTGCGCACGGCTTTAAATCGGTGATTACTGTCCACGATTTGGCTTTTTTGCGCTGGCCGCACTTTCTTACCGAAGACAGCGCGCGCTATTACGGCCAGATTGATGCCGCGGTGGAACGGGCTGACCACATTATCGCGGTGTCGCAAAGCACCAGAGACGACCTGGTGAAGCTGGTGGGGGCGTCAGCCAGCAAAATCACCGTGGTGTACGAAGCCGCGGATCCCCTCTATCGTCCGTTGAGCCGCGCCGAGGCGCTGGCCTCGCTGCGCCACAAATTTCCCCTGCCCGATGAGTTCATCCTCTTCGTCAGCACCATTGAGCCGCGCAAGAACATCACCACCTTGCTCCATGCCTACCGTCGCCTGCTCGATTCTTACAAAGTGAGTGCGGGGCTGGTGCTGGCCGGGGCCACCGGCTGGCTGGCCGAGCAGATTTTTGAGACGGTGGAGCAACTTAAGCTGCAAGCACACGTTACTTTTCTGGGGCGCGTGCAGAATGGCGACCTGGTGTATCTCTACAATCTGGCGACGTGCCTGGCCCATCCCGCGCATTACGAAGGCTTTGGCCTGACCCCGCTGGAGGCCATGGCCTGCGGGCTGCCGGTGGTGGTATCCAACGTTTCCAGCCTGCCTGAGGTGGTGGGCGATGCCGGGCTGCTGGTGGATCCTCACAGCGAGGAAGATTTGGCTGTGGCGTTGCAGCGGCTGTTGGATGATGAGGCCCTGCGCGCCTCGCTGCGTGCCAAAGGGCTGGCCCGCGCCCGTACCTTTTCCTGGCAGCGCGCCGCCGAAGAAACTCTGGCCGTGTACCAGCGTGCCTATCACGCTACAGGAACTCCCTGAATGCCGCACCGCCTGCTTTTTCTCACCCCGCAGGTTCCCTATCCACCGCATCAGGGAACTACCATCCGCAACTATAACTTGCTGGCAAATCTGGCTGGCGAGTACGAAATCCATCTGCTCACCTTTCAGGCTGAGGGCGACAATCCGCCGGGTAACTCGCCATTGCCACGCTATTGCACCGTGATCGAAGCTGTGGACGCGCCGCCGCCACGTGACCTGATGCGCCGCGCCTGGACCACCGCCATCACTACCACGCCAGACATGGGGCTACGTTTGGCCTCCGACACCTTCCAGGCACAGCTTGGCATGTTGCTGGAGCGCTATCGCTACGATGTGGTACAGATTGAAGGCATTGAAATGGCCCCCTATGGCCTTTGGCTTACGCATCACCCATTGTGGCGCAATGCCCAGCAAAAAGCCAATCTGCCTTCTATTCCCATAGGCCGGCCGCGGCTGGTGTTCGACAACCACAATGCTGAATATGTGCTGCAGCAGCGCGCCTGGGAAACTGACCGGCGCAAGCCGGGCCGCTGGCATGCCGCAGCCTATTCGTTGGTGCAATGGCAAAAGCTGCGCCGCTACGAACGTGCCATCTGCCGTCAGGCCGATCACGTTGTGGCCGTGTCTGACGCAGACCGCGCCGCCCTGCTGGAGCTGGACCCGGGCCTGAATATCACCGTAGTGCCCAACGGCGTTGATTTGGACTATTACGCGGCCTACGACCCGCAACAGGATACACGCCTGCCCGACTACGGCCCCAACGCGCTGGTATTCACCGGCAAAATGGATTTTCGCCCCAACATTGATGCCGTTACCTGGTTTGCTCACGAGGTGCTGCCGCTGATCCGCAGCCGCGTGACCGATGCTAACTTCGTGATCGTGGGCAAACAGCCCCACCCGCGCGTGCAAGAGCTGGCACAACTGCCTGGCGTGATTGTGGCCGGCTTCGTGCCCGATATTCGCTCTCACATTGCCGCAGCCTCGGTGTACGTGGTGCCGCTGCGCATGGGTGGCGGCACACGGCTCAAGGTGCTGGAGGCAATGGCTATGCGCGCGGCGCTGGTCTCCACGCGGCTGGGCTGCGAGGGGTTCCCGCTGACCGATGGCCGCGAGGTGGTGTTTGCCGACGAAGCCCCTGCCTTTGCCGAAGCTGTGATTGCGCTGTTGGGCAACCCAGCGCGGCGGCGCGAGCTAGGCGCAGTCAGTCGTCGCTTTGTCGAACAACATTACGGCTGGCAGGCCATTGTGCCGCAGTTGCGCCAAATCTATCGCGAGCTGGGCGTCAACGGCCAGAGCTGACCTTTTCCTCCGATGAACGCGACAACTTCCCCTGCGCAACGCCAGGCGTTAGCGGCGCAGCATCGCCGCGCCGCCGCGGCAGCAGCGCGCACCCCGCGCCAGCGCCTGCGGCTGGCATTACTGCGCGCCTGGGGATGGCGCTACAGGGCTGCGCAACCGTCACCTTCGCCGCACTCCTGTCGCCGCATTCTGGTTATCCGTCCTGACCATCTGGGAGATGTACTGTTTACCACGCCTGCGCTGCATTTGCTGCGCCGCGCTCTGCCTGCTGCTCACATTAGCGTATTGCTGGGACCGTGGAGCCAGGCGGTGCTGGCCGATACCTCTGACGCTGATGAGATTCTCACGTGTGCTTTTCCCGGTTTCAGCCGCCAGCCCGCCACCGTCCTGACTGCGCCCTATCGCCTGCTGCGCGCCGAGGCACAACGCCTGGCGGCGCAGCATTTCGATCTGGCGCTGGTGCTGCGCTTCGATCATTGGTGGGGAGCCTGGTTGGCTGCGGCTGCGGGCATCCCCCGGCGCGTGGGTTATGCCTGGCCTGAGACGGCGCCTTTTCTGACGCAGGCCGTACCCTATCAACCTGGTCGCCACGAGGTGGCGCAGAATCTGGCGTTGGTGGCCGCTGCCAGCCAGCTTGATGAAGCTGCCTGGCAGCCTGAGAGCCTTGGTCTGCGCGTGGCGGTGTCGCCGCAAGATATGGCCGCGGCCGAAGCTCTGTTGCCCGCCCGCGCGGCTGCTTCAGTGGTGGCGCTGCATCCTGGCAGCGGCGCCGAAGTAAAACGCTGGCAGCCCGCAGCCTGGGCGGAAACGGTGACAGCGCTGGTGCGCACCACCGGCGCGCAGGTGCTGTTTACTGGCGCGGCCAGCGAGGCCGCCGAGATCAATGCTGTGCTGGCTCTGCTGCCGCCCAACTTGGCACCAACACCGGTGACACTGGCCGGCCAAACCAGCCTCGGTGTGCTGGCTGCGCTGTACCGGCGCTGTGCGCTGGTGATTGGGCCGGACAGCGGCCCGCTGCATCTGGCGGTGGCCGTAGGCACGCCCACCGTGCATCTCTATGGTCCGGTGGACCAGCGCACCTTCGGGCCGTGGGGGAATGCCCAGCGCCACCGTGTGCTGGTGTCCGACTGGGGTTGCATCCCTTGCAACCGGCTGGATTGGCCTGCCGCGGCATTGGCGGCGCATGGCTGCGTGCGCGATATCTCCGTGGCCGCTGTGGTGAATGCCGCGCTGCCGTGGCTTGCACCTTTGGCAAGCGCCGCGATTTAGGCTACAATCCCTAATCATTTCTCTGAACAGGCGATGCTATGACCTCTACTCCTATGAACCTTGTGCTGGATGAAGACCGCCACTGGTGGTTTGCCAGCCGTACCCGTGCCATTCTGGGCTATCTGGATCGTTATGCAGGCAGCGGTGCGCACCACCGCCGCGTGCTGGATGTAGGCTGCGGCGCAGGCAACATGATGCACCACCTTAGCCATTATGGCGAGGTAGTCGGGGTAGACACCTACTCACCGGCGCTGACAGTGGCCCAGCAGCGCGGCTTCAACGTGCAGGAAGGCAGTGCCGACGATCTGCCCTTTGAGGCAGCCAGCTTCGACATTGTTACCCTGTTGGATGTGGTTGAGCATGTGCCCAATGAACATGGCGTGTTCAGCGAATGCTACCGCGTACTCAAGCCGGGGGGCAAGCTGGTGGTGACTGTGCCTGCGCTGATGGCGCTGTGGAGCCACAACGACGTGATCAATGCACACCAGCGGCGCTATACGCGCGCTGAATTAAAAGACAAGTTGCAGCGCCACCATTTGCGGGTGTTGCGCGCCTCTTACAATAATTTCTTTATATTTCCTCTGGCTGCCGGGCTGATTTTGGCACGGCGCAACCGGGCCGAGCCGGAATTGGCCTCGCCGCATTTCGACAATGACGCCTATCAGGTGGAGATGGAGCCGGCGCCACCGTTGCTGAACGGTATTCTCAGCAGTGTGGGCCAGGCAGAAGCTGCGCTGATGCGTGTGGTTTCGTTGCCTGTGGGCACCTCGGTGCTGTGTATTGCCGAAAAGGCCTGACACAGCGTCCGTTGTTATCTGCGCTGGGGCCATCTTAGCTGTCAGAAATCAGGCTGAGGGCAGTTTGTGGTCATCCGAATCGGGCTGATATTTGGTAGTGTGCGACTTTCGGTTGAATGACAAGAGCCGGACAATACATGGTTGCGGTTCAGAGAACGAAGCGCTCTCAGGCGCTCTCCGAAAGCCCCGGCAGGGGCTTCGTGGCTTGAGACACCGAATTCAATTCGGTGGCAACACATTTCAACCGAAATCCATACACAACCTGATATTTGTCGCTATTGCAAATCGTTGTTATAATTACGCTATGCTGCGACGAATGCAGATAAAGCGGGCCATGTTCTTCTTATGACTAACGCCGTTGACCGGAACAGGGCACAGACACTCACAAGCTGTCGGAGGAAAGTTGTGAAGACTTCAGGTTTACTGCGCGGTTAATTTTGGATAGTGGCGGTTTCTTTGTTGGCAGGGATGGTAACGCCGGCTGCGACCCACGTTGCCGCTGAACAGCGCCATCATGAGCTACTACTTTGGCAGCCGCGAAAACGGTACAGCCACCCGTAGACCTAAACTGGTGGTGACCTATACGCTCCCCGGCGGTCAGGCGGATACATCCATGCAGCAATCTGTAATGCCAGAAGCTGTTCGTGAGGTACAACCCGGTGCGGTCATCTCTCCTGTAGTGGCGGCGCAGCCGGCAGAGCTGGTGGAGAATGCGGCTGCTGCACCGGATGTAAATCCACCGGCTACTCATGTCTGGCGCAGCTACTATAGCCTGGGTGGGCAGCGCATTGCCATGCGTGTGCGCAGCACAACATCGAACCAGGTTTACTATCTGTTCAGCGACCACCTGGGTTCCAGCAGCGTGAGCTATCGTGCCGGTGACGGCCAGACCGTGGCTCAACGCTACTACCCGTGGGGATCACTGCGCAGCGGAGGCAGCAATGCACTGCCGACCAGCTATACATTCACCGGCCAGCGCGACCCTGGCATCGGCGGGTTGATGTATTACAACGCGCGCTTCTACGACCCCGTGCTGGGACGTTTTTGCGCAGCACCCCGCAGGCTGAAAGCCCAGGGGCGCTCAAGCCGACACCATCGTGCCGGAGCCGGGCGACCCGCAGTCGCTGAACAGGTATAGCTATGTCCTTAACAACCCTATCAAGTTCGTTGATAGCGACGGCCATTCTCCACTGCTTGCGACCGCATTAATCGGAGGCGTGATTGGTGCAGCAATCGCATATGTACCCCAGGTGATGAACAACCTAAATGCGGGAATGTCATTCGGGGATGCAGCACTTAAGGTCGATGGTGGCAAGGTAGCAGCAGGATTTATGGGAGGGGCAGTGGCCGGAGGGACGTTGGGTATCGGTACCTATCTGGGCGTTGGCGTATATGGAACAGTGGCCCTGGGAGGTGTCGGTGGTGCTTTGGGTGGACAAGCTGCGGCGTTGACAGAGGGTGGGAGCAAACAACTTGTTCAATGGATGCATGGGCAGGGCTGGAATAATGATGCATTGCTCCAAAGCGCATTGGATGCTGGTTTCCTGGATGTCCAGACTATGACCTTTGATGCACTTGGAGGCAGCGTGTCCGCAGGTGCAGGATATGGGATGCAAAAGCTGATGAACCCGATCCTGAACTCGTTGGGTGACCAGGTCTTCAAGGGCGGCGTCCCAATGATCCGGCTCCTGCCTGGCAATGGAGTACTGCGCGGCCAAATCGTACTCGAAGGACGAACAGTGAACTTGTCTGCGAGTCATCTGGAGAACATAATGAAGGCAATCTCTGCCGGGACATATGATGTGGCTTCAGAGATCCTGCAGCAGCTCATTGACGCTGCCGTTCAAGAGTGGAGTCAGCAAGCAGTTGGATACACGGGGCCATAGCGTCGTCAAGGTTCAGGAGACTCATTCATGAGATTAGACGTCGACCCGACAGCCCGATCAGCGTTGTTCAGGGCATTTATCCTTAGCATCTGTTTTGGAATTGCTGCGGCAGTAATTCTGGCTGTGATCAACGTATCTGTTCCAGTCATTGGTTTGTATCCCAATGGAACGCTAGCGTTTCAGATACTTACAGTTTTTTACCTAACTGTCGGTGGTTTGCTAGCGATCTTGATCTACCAGATATGGGGAGGTGCATCTTGCCTGGCGGATTTAGCTATATGGCTAACAGCTTTGTTAGCTTTGATCGGAAGCATGGTGATTCAACGCATGTTATGCGCGGTATTGATCTCAACACAATCCGCTGCGCGCGCCTCTCGCATGTCCTTGGCCTGCGATCCAGCGTATCAACGGAGTGTGACGTATGGAAGCGCTCTGGCTATTGTGATAATCACTTTCGCTGTTTGGGTGGCGATTCGTTACCTGGGTCGGCAGGTCCGCAAGAGCGGGTAAGCGCCATGACATTGACCATCTATGATGGAGCCGGCGCTCGTAGCCGTCTTGCCGGCCAACTACACCTGGCGCAGCTACTACCATGCCGCCGGCCGCCGCGTTGCCATGCGTGTGCAGGACGGCACGACCGGCGCGAACCAGGTCCACTACTTGTTTGCCGACCATCTCGGCAGCACCAATGTCACGTACAACACGGCGACCAGCACCTCCACGGCACAGCGTTACTACCCGTGGGGATCACTGCGCAGCGGAGGCAGCAATGCACTGCCGACCAGCTATACATTCACCGGCCAGCGCGACCCTGGCATCGGCGGGTTGATGTATTATAACGCGCGCTTCTACGACCCCGTGCTGGGACGTTTTGCTCAAGCCGACACCATCGTGCCGGAGCCGGGCGACCCGCAGTCGCTGAACAGGTATAGCTATGTGCTGAATAACCCGCTCAAGTATAGCGATCCCAGCGGCCATGCCGCCTGCGCTGGCGATGACCACGCCTGCTGGGAGAATGAATGGTACTGGAAGAATCGCTGGTATAATGCGCACGGGTACTTTGATAACGGCAGCGGATGGTCTGCAGCAGGCCTGGCCTCATTCGCCGATATAGGAATACTTAACGAAGTGTTAGCCGAAGCGGGCATCTCGTTTTCCGGTCAATGGAATTGGCAGTCGAATGCTGCACAAATGTCAGCCATGGGGCAAGGTGTGGTTGAGTTCGGACGCAGACTTGGATCAGGGCTTGTACAAGCCGGTTTAGCGCAACTTGGCAAGCTGTTAGGCGGACCAGTAACGATTAAGGAAGGATCGTTTTTCGGGCGTCCCAACGCATTACTTCCAGGCACTTCAAATGTAAAAATACCTTTCGTCAACGATGATTTGTACAATCGAACCACCATAGTCCATGAACTGGCTCACGTCATTGATTGGCATAACAGGATGTGGGTAGGTACCACAAGCTATGGTCAAACACATCTCCAGCCGTTCTCGATGGCCTGGAGCGGAACTGCTCTGACAGATTATGCCGAGAGCTGTATAGGGTGCGTACGCGCTTGGGAACGCTGGGCCGAAGCGGTGACGGTGTGGGTTTTTTACGATGTTACTATGGGAGTATCAGGCTATAAGAATACTGAAATTCAGAAACATCTGGGAGAGCACTGGAGCCAAGAGTTGCGTTACCAGATGAATATAATGAATGCATTCCTACAATGAAATCCTCATTCCACCACATAACGAAACATATTGTTCTGTTAATAGTTTTTCTATTGTCCAGCTGCACCGGATGGCTTCCGCAACGTGATTGTAGCGAAATGGTTGCTACTGGCCTGGAAGATTACTTCACCATACCGGTTTCGTTGGATCAAATGCAAACCTGGGTTACGCAATATCTCCAGGTATCTGAAGATCGTCTGCATGTCGATCGAACATTTCAAAAAATCTCATGGAGTAGCGGCAAGACAAACTATGTGATAAATCTAAAGAATTCAACACTGAGTGGCATGCACATTGATTATAATGGTAAAGGTCCTACCATGCGTGACCTGATAGCGTGCTTGGGACAACCTGATTCCTACTATGGTACCTATGGGCGGGATGTGGAAAGTTTTCGGCTCCGGGTGGATCTTTTTTGGCAGGATCAGGGAATCGTCGCATCTGGATGGAAATACTACTTCTTTCCTCCCAGGCAAGCATCGCTCCGCCTCGATTCGTCTTTTCGTTTAAATCTTCTGAATCGAGTACAACCTGGTACCTTGGCCGAAGTCTTTCCAGATGACAAGCCGGCGCATGCATGGCCGAAGGATGGACGGCCCCTAGTCATTGACTTCGAATAAGAGAAGCGATCCGTGCTGGGACGTTTTTGCGCAGCACCCCGCAGGCTGAAAGCCCAGGGGCGCTCAAGCCGACACCATCGTGCCGGAACCGGGCGACCCGCAGTCGCTGAACAGGTATAGCTATGTAAACGGTAATCTGCTCAAGTATACCGATCCAAGCGGTCATTGGGTCGAGAGCGCGTTCGACATTGCGTTTATCGCCTATGACATCTCCGACATCAAGACCAATGGCCTGACGTGGATCGGTGGTCTTTCGTTGGCGGCCGATGTCGCGGGGCTGATCATCCCGGTAGCGACCGGGGGCGGGCTGTTGGTGCGCGGGTTGGCGCACGCCGATGATGTGGCGAAGGCGGCAGCGCACGTTGATGAGATCATCGAGGTCGCCACCCACGCCGATGAGGCCGCCGCGGTGGTCCGGCAGGCTGAGAATGCTGGCGAGCTGGCGAACCGGGCGAGTGATGTGCCGAGGGCTGCCAACCGCGCACCGACTACACCCGCCGCGGCGACTGCCAACACTCCATCTGGAGGCGTCTACACGTTGCGAGATCCGGCCAATGGCAACGTGCAATATACAGGTCGCACCAATAACCTGGCTCGACGAGAAGCTGAACACGGTCGCAGTTTTCCCGAGTTGCGATTCAATGCCGAGTTTCAATCGAATAGTCGCGAGGTGCAACGAGGCGCAGAACAGATACTCTATGACCGCTATCAGCCCCCCCAGAACAAGATCCAACCTATCAGTCCGCGCAATCCACGACGCGCCCAGTATATCAACGCAGCACGGCGGGCCGGAATGCAGTAGCAGGAGTCTCCGATGACAAGAACCAAGCGGATCCGGTATCGTGAAGGACAATGGTTTGCTGTACCATTGCAGAGCGGCGGGTACGCTGCAGGCATTATCGTTCGTGGTAGTCTGAAGACGAAAGGAGGTCTAGGATACTTCTTTCCATTTCACTATAAGCTGCCACCCACGGCCACAGATATCAATCATCTCAGCTCGTCGCAAGCTATCCTTGTCGAATGGTTCGGCGATCTGGGGATCATCTATGGCGAGTGGCCGTTGATTCTTACTGATCGTCCCTTCAATCGTGAAGATTGGCCCGTTCCGTGCTTCGGCCGCATCGACATGTTCGGCCACGCATGGACCGTGGAGTACAGCCAGGACGATGATGGATCGCGACATCCCATCGCCGAGACGCGTGTGGCGGCGGCAGAAATCACAGGCATGCCAGAGGCCGGCACATCGGGGCATAAGGCGCTGGAGATCAGGCTATCCCGATTGATCGACGCCCTCGAACAGTCCATGGATGAAGACCAGGAGTAAATGGCTGAACCACTGGCGAAAGCACGCATCATGGGCCTCGCAGACCGGAGAGTCTGTGAGGCCCATGATTGAGCTTGGCGCATCAACGGCAACCAGGACGTGACCCTGGCCTACGACGTGGAGAACCACGTGACCAGCATCACGGGCAGCGGTGTGAACGCCACCTATGTCTACGACGGCGACGGCAAGCGCGTCAAGGCCACGGTGGGCGGGGTGACCACCGTCTACATCGGCAACACTTACGAGCGCGACAACGGCACGACGGTCAGAAAGTAGTGCGTAGCCTCCCGGAGGGACTACTACGCCGGTAGCGCGCGCGTGGCGATGCGTAGCGGCGTGGAGACCTGCTACCTGCTCGGTGACCACTTAGGCGGCACCAACGTTACGGCCAACGGGACTGATGGCAGCTTGTTAGGCAAGGTGCTGTACAAACCCTAAAACAAGACGCGCTTCAGCACCGGCACGACACCCATCACGTGGCGCTTTACAGGTCAGTGGGAAGACTGCCGAAGGCATCAATCGGGCTGTGCTTTTACAACGTGCGCTGGTATAATGCGCAGTTGGGACGTTTTTGCGCAGCATCCCGCAGGCTGAAAGCCCAGGGGCGCTCAAGCCGACACCATCGTGCCGGAGCCGGGCAATCCGCAGGCGCTGAACAGGTACAGCTATGTGCTGAATAACCCGCTCAAGTATAGCGATCCCAGCGGCCATTTTTTCATACCCATCGCTGCAATGGCAGTGTCTGGCTTGATCGTTGGCACAGTCGGTTTTGTGGGGTCCTTAGCCGGTCAAATGCTTGGTAGCGATGGAACGCTGGAAGAAAGGTGGGATACGATCAATTGGAAGGATGTAAGGGTGGCAACGATGGTTAGTGCTACTGTGGGGTTCTTTGCTCCATTGACCGCAACCACCGTGGCGGGGGCTGTGGTAACAAACGCCGTGGCGAGCGGCGCACAATACTTGGCAAGTCAAGCAGTGAATGGCCGGCAAGTCAATCCTGCTGATTTGATGGTTAGTGTCGGACTTGGATCCGTGGCCGCGAGGATAATCGGGCCATTGAAGAGCGCCAATCCCTTGCCACCGGATAGGGCCTCGCCTTGGTTGTCTCGCTGGGCTGACGAGGCGCGTAATATCGTTAGCGAGGACTTGACAAACGCAGCGGTTGCCTTTCCAGCGGTGGTTCGGTCGTTCGCAGGAGGCATAGCATCAAATGCTCCAGCGAGTGCCGTGATCGATAGAATCCAGCAGCCATCTCGCTCACAGGGCAGAGCTGCCACTCCCGCGCCGTCAAAACCTACCAGAGAAAAACAGGGGAGGCGCGCGCGTTGGCAATGAGTGAAGCAATTACTGACTGGGTATTGGGTTTTATAGGATTCGGCGTAATATGGCTGGTGGCCTTCCCAAGGCAGCGATACTCGAGATCAACTTCAGATGCGGTGCCAATACCCACTTGGCTTGCTTGGATTTCTGGCTACCCCGGGACACCTGCCGTCGACCCAGGCAGTTTTGGCGCTCAGTTCTATGCTGTATCTCTGCTCATTGTCAACTCGATCCTTGTATTGCTGGTGGCGGAGCATGACGATCGCATCGCCTGGTTGTCTCTGACGCTGGTCGTCAACCTGCTGATTGCATGGCTTGTCGTGGAATGGCTCAGGAGGCGACGCGTTGCTGGAAGATAGGGCAGAAGGCCGATAATTACCAACCTAATGAGTACTCCGCCGGTGTGTTGATGTGCATCTCTTTGCATCAACACATCGGCGGCACTATCCGCTCTGCGCACCCAATCAACGACCATTTTTCGACCATGCTCAAGACAAGCCTGACGTCCACCGCCATCACCACAAATAGCAGCGGCGGGCAGATAGTAGTGTCATGGATATGCGGTTTGCGATCAAGCGCCAACCATAGTAAAATCTATCCTGGCGATATCAGTGCATAGACATCCGGTCCCAGTGTGAGGCGTTTTCCATGGAAGCAACGGTTCTTCTCCCCCTACCAGAGGCACAAATGATCGGCTTGGCGCGTCAACTTACGCCCAACGGCAAACACGCGTTGCTACGGGCGCTCATCTCCGACCTGGAAGACCTGGACAACCTGGTGGCCTACGGAAATCAGCGCATGCGAGCCATCTCGGCGCAGCGAGGTCTCGATTGGGATGCACTTTCGGAAGACGAACGTATGCAACTCATCGACGAGCTGAAACACGAAGACCGCCGTGACTGACAAAGTCGTCTTTGACACCAACGTTCGTCTCGCAGCCGTGCTTTGGCGCGGCGCGGCCTACAAGTGCTGGCTGGCGGCCCGAGCGGGATTGGTTGATGTGGTCTATTGCCGCGAGATGCTGGCCGAGTTCTCCGAAAAACTCTACGACAAGTTCGGTTTTTCGGCCGACAACGTCCGTGCCGCAGTTTACGACTTTCGGCGCTTCGGTCAGCAGGTGGAGATCACCGGCAACTTGCATGTGGTTCACAACGACCGGGACGACGACATGTTTATTGAGTGCGCCCTTGTCGCCGGAGCATCGATGATCGTTTCCGGTGACCACCACCTCTTGGACTTGGGAGAGCATCACGGTATCCGCATCGTCACTCCGGCGGCTTTCCTGGGGTGGTTGGCAGAGAATTCGTGAGGTCGACGCCTACTACGAGCGCGACAACCGGACGACCGTGCGCAAGTAGTGCGTAGCCTCCCCAAGGGACTACTACGCCGGAGCCGTCCGCGTCGCAATGCGCACTGGCGGCAACACGTTCTACCTGCTCAACGACCACCTGACCTCCACCGCTATCACCACCAACTCGAGCGGTGTGCGCCAGACGGAACTATGGCGCTGCGAATATGACCCCGTGCTGGGGCGTTTTTGCGCAGCACCCCGCAGGCTGAAAGCCCAGGGGGCGCTCAAGCCGACACCATCGTGCCGGCTATCACTGATCCGTATCGCGTTGGGTCAAAGTCATATTTGAAATTGCTGCAAGTTCTGTAGTTGACTACTCAAACTGACCGCTTTGTGTTACAATTGCGCCACGTCTGCCCGCGACAAATTCATACATATCATGGAGGTATCCCCCAATGGCTTTGCCGATCCCCAGCATGGTGCTGAAGCAGCTCTACACATTCAACAGCCTGCGCAACACTGCCGACGGTGTGCGCTTTTCGCTCAAAAACCGCCTGAGCGATACCAAAGTCACGGCCTTGCACAGCGTGAAATTTGATGGCGTAGCCGTGCCGCGCGAGGCCCTCACCGTGTTGCTGGACACTGGCGAACAGCTCAAGCCGGAGGATTTGGCCGAAAAGCCAGTGGATTTTCCCCTACGCAAGATGATGGATGTGATTTGCCGCATCAAGCCGTTGTCCGAGGGCATGCACAAGCTGGAAATTAACTTCACCGCGGCAGGTTTCGGCAATCTTTCGCTGAAAGTAGACAGCGCGGTGAACACCGAGGTTGACAACAGTATCAGGATCCCGCGTGATAACGCCGACAACTACAGCGAAGCCATCATCAAAGAACGTCAGCATTTTGTTGAGCAGTTCACCGGCAACAAGCTGCAACATATCCCCCACTACTCGTTCGATGCACACATCACCGCAGGCAATGTCGAGAACTTCAGCGGCGTAGCCCAGATCCCGCTGGGTTTTGCCGGGCCGCTCACCATTCGCGGGGAACACGCCCAGGGCGATTTTATCATCCCCATGGCCACGGCAGAGGGCACACTGGTGGCCTCGTATAACCGTGGTATGAAAGTGCTCAACCTAAGTGGTGGTGTCGAGGCCACGGTAATCGGCGATGCCATGCAGCGCGCGCCGGTGTTTGTGTTTGACGATGCCCGCGCCGCGCGCGATTTTCTGCGTTGGGTCAACACCAACATGACCGAAATTCGTGATCACGCCGAGGCTACCTCCAGCGTAGCCAGGCTGTCTTACATAGACCCTTATCTGGCCAGCAAATTTGCCTTTTTGCGTTTCAACTTCACTACCGGTGATGCGGCCGGGCAGAACATGGTGGGGCGCGCCACTTTTGCAGCCTGTAGCTGGATCCTGGACAACTATGCCGGTATTCGCCACTTCTATCTGGAATCGAACCTGGCTACCGACAAGAAAGCCAGCCAGGTGAACGTGATGCACACGCGCGGCAAGCGCGTGGTGGCCGAAGCCGTGGTCAAGCGCGATGTGCTGATCCAACACATGCGCGTCAAGCCGGAACAGCTTTTCTATCATTTCAATATAGCCAATATCGGCGCAATCCTGTCTGGAGCTAACAACAACGGCGCACACTCGGCCAACGGCATCACCGCTATGTTCATCGCCACCGGCCAGGATGTGGCTAACGTAGCCGAGTCGTCGGCGGGCATCCTGTACGCCGAGCTGACGCCGGAAGCTGATCTGTACATGGCGCTCACCATTCCTTCGCTGATCGTGGCTACGCACGGCGGCGGCACCAGCCTGGCTACCCAGCGCGAATGTCTGGACTTGCTGGGCTGCACAGGCCGCGGCACGGTGAACAAGCTGGCCGAGATTGTCGCTTCGGTGGCGTTGGCCGGTGAAATTTCGTTGGCCTCGGCGATTTCTTCATCCGACTGGGTATCCAGCCACGAACGCTATGGCCGCAACCGCTGATCTGGCCGCGGCTATGCCATGAGCCTGTGGTCTTTTATCCAGCGCTTTAACCGGCAGGTATGGGTGCGCACACGCTGGGGCACATTTACCGGCCGCTCGCTGGTGAACCTGGTGCTGCTGACCGTGGGGGCCACGCTCACCGCGGTGGCGGTGGTGGTCTTTCTGGACCCCAACGACATTGTGCCCGGCGGCTTTACGGCGCTTTCGATGTTCGCCAACCGGCTGTGGGGGTGGCCGGTTGGTGTCACCATGCTGGTGCTCAACGTGCCTTTTCTGCTGCTGGCGATGGCAATTCTGGGCGTGCAGTTTGGCCCGAAAACGATTCTAGCCACGCTGCTGGCCTCGTTGCTGATAGATGGACTGCGGCCCCATCTGCCGGTGGTGCGCGGCGACCCGTTGCTGTATACGCTGTACGGCGGTTTGCTGTATGGCGTAGGGCTGGGCCTGGTGTTTCGCGGCCATGCTACCACCGGCGGTACTGAGATCCCCGCCAAGCTGCTGGAACACTGGCGCGGCGTGCGTATGTCGGTGTCACTGCTGGTTATGGATGTGCTGACGCTGGCGCTGGCAGCGTTTTTCTTTGGCCTGGAGCCTGCACTGTACGCGCTGATTGTGGCCTGGGTATCGGCGCGGGTGATTGACTTCATGGAAACCGGCTTTACAGCCAGCATCACTGCCTTTATCATCACCACACAGCCTGATGCGATTCGTGACGGTATCACCACGCAGCTTCAACACAGCGTTACCTTGCTGGAGGCCGAAGGCGGCTATACCGGCCAGCAACGCACAGTGCTGATGGCCGTGGTGCGCCGTCGCGAGACGCGCAGTGTGCAGGAGATCGTGCGGACAGCCGACCCTCAGGCCTTTGTCGTCATCAGCCCTAGTCACGAGGTATTGGGCGAAGGGTTCAAGCCGCTCACGCGGCATGCAACATTGAGTTAGAATACAGTCCATGAAACAAGCTATCTTGCGCCCAGCGATGGGCATGTTTTTGTTGTTGTTTGTGCTGGGTGTGGCGCTTGTTCCTTCAGCCGCTCCAGAGAGCGCCCCGGCAGGCAGCGGAGAGTCCTCGGCGTTTGCAGCCATTGCGCCCAATATAGACCCGGGGCGTGAACGCTATCTGCCTGAACCTGGGCAGGATGAGAGCAGTGAAAGTGCCAACCTGCTGGCTATGGGTGATTATTTCTTCCATCGTGTCAGCTACCCCACCGGTGAGTTTAATCCGGCATGGTATCTTGAGGCGCGCGAACAGGATGCACGCGTGGCGCGCGCACTGCCTGCTGGTGAGATCACCTACACGCGCACCTCTGGCCGTTCGCCGCTGGCGCTCAGTCCTGACCGCTTTACTTCGCTGGGCCCCAAGCCGCTGCAAAGCAATGGCTGCATCAGTTGCTACAGCTATGGCCTGGTAAGCGGGCGTGCCAATGTGATTGTGGTTGATCCGGTGACGCCCAACGTGGCTTACCTCGGCTCGGACGGCGGTGGGGTATGGAAAACCACGAACTGCTGTTCGGCCAGCACTACCTGGGCCTCGGTCACCGACGACCCGCTGCTGAGTACCATCGCCATCGGTGATATCACGCTGGATCCCAACGACCACAACACCGTGTATGCGGGCACCGGCGATCTGCGCTTTGGTTCGTTCAGCTTCGGTGCCGCCGGAGTGCTGAAGAGTACTGACGCCGGCGCGACTTGGACTGTGCTGGGCGCGGAAGTGTTCAACGGCGCTTATACTCAGCCCGCGGGCAACTTCCCGCAATATCAGGCTATCGGCAAGGTGCAGGTGGACCCCAACAACAGCAACCATGTAGTGGTGGGTGCTAAAACCGGGGTTTATTTCTCGTTCGATGCCGGCGATAACTGGACCGGCCCCTGCTTGACCAATGCCTTTGCTACACAGCGCCAGGATATCACCGGCCTGATTCTGCGCGATCAAGGTAGCATCACGCAGGTTTATGCTTTCGTCGGAGCGCGCGGTTTTGCCACAACGGTGCAGAGCAATCTTCACTTGAACGGTGCTAACGGCGTGTACCGCGCCACGCTGCCCACTGAGGGCTGTCCGGCAAGCTGGGAAACGCTAAGCCGCGCGGACAATGGCTGGCCTGCTGATACTGCCGTCGGCACGCCCATCAACACCAGCACCGGCGCGGGCAACCAGTTGGGGCGTCTGGATGCAGCCATTGCTCCCAGCAACCCCGATGTAATCTATGTAGTGGCTCAGGCGATTTTGGCCACGGGCGGCACGCAGCGCGGGGGGCTGCTGGGTATCTGGCGCAGCACCAACGGTGGTACTACCTGGAGCAAGCAGACCGGCCCCACCGGCTTGACCGGCTGTTTTGGTGACTACAGTCAAAATTGGTACGATCAGAACATCACGGTGGATCCCAATAACGCCGATACTACCTACCTGAGCACTGTGGACATTTTCCGTTCCACCAATGGCGGCTCCACCTACACCAACCTGACCTGTGGCTATGCCGGTGGCACCACAGTACACGTAGATCAGCACGCGCTGGCCTATGTGCCGGGGTCGTCGAGTGTGTTGCTGGCGGGCAACGATGGTGGCGCTTATGTAACCACCAATGCCAACGCAGCCTCGCCCAGCTTCAGTCAGCTTAACAACTCGCTCCCTACGCTGGAGTTTTATTCTGGTGATATCACGGCCAATTTTGCCACGGCCGCGCAGCCGGGCATCAACGGCGGTATGCAGGACAATGGCTCGGCAGTGTATGTGTGGACTTCGGGCAATCCTACGCAGGCTGTGTGGCAACTGCGCAAAGGCGGCGATGGTATGTTTGCCCGTATCGAACCGATGCTGGGGCAACGTTGGTATCAGGAAAGCCAGAATGGTAGCCTGTCTGTCAGCACCACCGGCGCTTACGGCTCACAGACCTCGGCCACAGGCGCGTGGTCAGGCGACCGGTTGAGCTTTGTTTTTCCCTATGAAATCCAGAAAAACGGCTGCCCGGCCACCGGCTGCACGCACATGATCGCCGGCAGCTACCGCGTGTTCGAGTCGATTAATGGCGCTATCGGGGCCACTACCGGTACGCGCTGGGTGGTCAACAGCGGTGATCTCACCAAAAACACGCTGGCCGACCGCTCCTTCATCAATCAGCTTAACTATGCGTGGAGCGACAACACCCGCGCCATTGTTGGCACCAACGATGGTAATGTGCAAATGGGGTTTAACCTGGGGCAGGGCGTGACCAACAGCGCCACCTGGGTCAACGTCACCGGTGGCAATGCGGTGCTGCCCAATCGTCCCATCCTGGATGTGTATCAGGACACGGCCAATCCGTTGGTGGGGTATGCTGCGGTGGGTGGCTTCGATCAGAACACTCCTGCCACGACCGGCCACGTTTTTCAAGTGACGTGCAGCACCAATTGCGCCAGCTTCACTTGGCTGGACAAAAGCGGTAATCTACCCAACATCCCGGCCAATTCGATCATGGTCAACCCCAATTTCCCGCAGCAGGTGTTCGCGGGCACAGATTGGGGGTTGTACTATACCAACGACATCAACGCGGCCACACCGGTGTGGTATCGCTTCCAGGCGGGCCTGCCCAATGTGATGATCTGGGATATGACGGTGGATGCCGGTGCTACCACGTTGGCGCTGTGGACGCGCGGCCGCGGCGCGTATGTCTGGCCACTGCCGGCCGCGCCTTATCGTACTTGCCCGGATTTTGACGGCGACGGCGATATAGATGTGATTGACATTGCCACAGAAGCGAGTCACTGGCTGGAGACCACCGTTTCGCCGGACTGGAACAACCGCTACGACCGCGACGGTGATGGCGATGTGGACATTATAGATATCATGCTGACGACCGCAGCGTTTGGGACGGCGGCATGCAGTAATCCGTAACTCGTAATTCGTAACTCAGAAGAGACAGCGTCGGCAACCAGGGTGTTGCGATCTGAGTGACGGGCTACTTGTTACCTGTTACCGATAATTTCTCTCCAGAGAAAGGGCTTTACCCATGACATCGCTTCTTCCCCCTCGCTTGAAAGCGATTGTAGATGAATTTGCCAGTGCCGAGGGCCGTGAAAAGCTGGATTTGCTGCTGGATTTTGCGCAAAGCCTGCCGCCGCTGCCAGAGCGCTGGGCCGGCCACGCTGAGATGGATCAGGTGCATGAGTGCATGTCACCGGTGTTTGTGGCTGCCGAGCAACATGATAGCCTGATGGAGTTTTTCTTTGATGTGCCCCCGGAAGCGCCCACGGTACGGGGCTATGCTGCCTTGATGGCCGAAGGGCTGAACGGCTCTACAGCCGAGGAAATCCTGGGCGTGCCAGCCGATTTCTTTCAGGCGATGGGCTTGCAGCAGGTGATCAGCCTGCAACGCATGAAGGGTATTGGCGCGATTTTGGCGCATATGAAACGCCTGACGCTGCAAATGCCGGCACAGTCGTCGGAACCGCAAAGCTAGCGCTGCGACTTCCGTTGGTTGAGGTGAAATGATGAGTGTACGTAGCGCACTGGTTAATACTTTTCTCAGTCGCCCCTTTAACGGTCTTAGCGCCGAGCAAATCGCGCAGCAACTGGAGCTGTCCGGTCGCACGCTGGAGCGCACCTTTGCCGCGGCCAAAGACTCGCCGCACAATTGTGCCTTGCTAAGCCACATCATCGGCATTGAACGCTGGGGGCAAAGCCGGTTGCGCGTGGCGCTGGGCGCGCCGTTGCTGCGTGATGAATACGACGGCTATCGTCCTCCGCGTGAGGCAAATTGGCTGGCGCTGCAAACTGCCTTTACCACCACCCGCAGCGAAACGGTGGCACTGACCCGCCAGCTCGCCACGGCGCTGATGCAGGATGTTAAAGTAGCGCACAATCAGTTTGGCCCGCTGCATCTGCGCGTTTGGCTGCGCTATCTCAACCTGCACGCCAACCTGGAGGCGAAGAAGCTGCGCTGATCACCCCGCATAACAGCCAATGCAGCGGCGTGTTGTCAACGCGACAAGGCGGCTGAACTCACCGTGGTAACACGCAGAGTTCAGCCGCCTTGTTATTGAGCGGCTATTTCATCCCGCTATACGTCTCACAGTTGGCCGCGCGGCGTGTCTGCCCAGCCATCATTTCGCGGCATCCACCACAGCAGCAGGGCTACCGCCAGCAACGCCATGCCGGCACCGAAGATAAAGGGCGCAGCCGGTCCGAAGCCGTTCCAGCCACCGGCTCCCTGCCACAGCAGGCCGGCCAACAGGCTGGCAGGCAGCGCCGCCAAGCCAATTGCGCCGTTGAACAGGCCATAGGCGCTGCCGCGTTGGGCTGGCGTAACCACATCAGCTACCAGCGCCTTAGCCGAGCCTTCTGTCAGCGCATAGTACAGGCCATAAGCCGCAAACAGCCCCCAGAGTTGCCAGGCAGCCTGGGCTTTGGCAAAACCCAGGTAGATCAGCACGTAAAACAACCAACCGCTCGCAATCAACCGTCGTCGGCCTATGCGGTCGGAGAGCGCGCCCGCGGGACCGGATACCAGCGCGTAGAGCAGGTTAAACAGCGCCAGCATCCCCAGCACCGCAGGCAGGCTCACCCCCAGGCTTTGGGCACGCAGCACCAAAAACGCATCGGATGAATTGCCCAGCGTGAACAGCACCATCACCAGCAGCAGGCGCTTGAAGCGGCCATCAAAGCCGGCCAGCGAGAGACGTGGCCGTTCGCGCTGCGAGACAACCGCCACATCGCGGGCACCCACAACAAGCACCAGCACTGCCAGCGCCGCAGGAATAATGCTGAGCAGCGCAATGGTGCGGAACGTACTTCGCTCCAGTGTCAGTTCGTGGCCTTGCATCGCAAGCACGACAGCCAGGGCCAGCAGCAGGCCAATCATCGCTCCTGCCGTGTCGCCGGCGCGGTGTAGGCCAAAAGCCAGCCCACGATGCTGCTCATCAATGCTGTCAGCTACCAGTGCATCGCGCGGCGCGGTGCGGATGCCCTTGCCCAACCGGTCGGTGAAGCGGATTGCCAGCACCGCGGCCCACGAGTTAGCCACGGCAAACAGCGGCTTGGCCAGGGCAGACAGGCTGTAGCCTGCCACCGTCAGCCACTTGCGTCGGCCCAGTCGGTCGCTAAACCAACCGGAAAAGACCTTTACCAGGCTGGCAGTAGTTTCTGCTATGCCATCAATCAGTCCGACTACGCTGAGGCGCACACCCAGCACCGTGGACAAAAACAGCGGAATCAGGTAAACCAGCATCTCGCTGGAGATGTCGGTGAGAAAGCTGGTGGCTGTCACCACCCACACGTTGCGCGGCAACGTGCGCAGGCTTGGGGTAGAGTTAGTCGCAGACGATTTCATAAGAGCGCTTGCAGAAGGTTGTCGCGCGTTGTGGCTTAAATGGACGGTGCTTATAGCTTGGGCAGGGTAATGCCGATTTGCCCCTGGTACTTGCCCTTCTTGTCGGCATAGGAAAAGTCAGGCGGATCGCCCTCAAAAAACAGCACCTGCGCAATACCCTCATTGGCATAGATTCTGGCTGGCAGCGGCGTGGTATTCGAGACCTCCAACGTAACGTAACCCTCCCAGCACGGTTCGAACGGGGTCACATTGACGATCAAACCGCAACGCGCGTACGTTGATTTTCCCACGCACACGGTCAGCACGTTGCGCGGGATGCGGAAGTATTCTATAGTCCGCGCCAGCACGAAGGAATTGGGCGGGATGATACAGGTATCGCCCTTGAACTCAACCATCGAACGCGTATCGAAGCGCTTGGGGTCTACCACCGTCAGGTCGCCCAGGCCGGGGGTGAAAATGCGAAATTCGTTGGCGATGCGGATGTCATAGCCATAGCTGCTCAAGCCATAGGAAATAACGCCCTCGCGCACCTGCCCATCCACAAACGGCTCGATCATGCCGTGTTCCAGCGCCATGCGGCGAATCCAATGATCCGGTTTGATAGACATAGAGTCTCCTGAGAGAATAAGAGTGGATGACAAGGGGATAAGGTGACAGAATGACCTGCCTGCTGCGCGCCCCTTAAACCTTACTTATTATATCCGCATCGCTTTGATCAGTAACATTTAAACCATCACTATGTTTTTACGCTTTCTTCATATTTTTTGAACAATTTACCGCTATACTTGAACTGTTCTCTGATTCGTAATTTTGCATTGAGGTATCCATGTCCACGAAAACCAACCTTTGGATAGACATCTTGATTTTCATCAGCTTTCTGATAGCCTACGAAATTCGTCTCACCGGCATACCGATTCATGAATGGCTCAGTATCGCGCTGACCCTGGTCATTGTTTTACACCTTGCTGCCCATTGGGATTGGGTGGTGCAGGTAGGCAAGCGCTTCTTCCATAAGCTGTTTCATGCCTCACGACTGGATTTTGTGGTAGACATTGTGTTCTTTATCGCCTTTGTGCTGGTGATGGTCAGCGGCATTGCCATTTCGCGTAGCGTGTTGCCTGTACTCGGTTTGCAGCTTGAGGCCGAAGCGAGCTGGCGCTTTATTCACAGTTGGTCGGCCAACATCAGCGTTTTCGCCCTGGCTGTTCACTTTGCGCTGCATTGGAAGTGGATCGTCAGCGCCATCACCCGCTTCATCGTGCGGCCCATACGGCGCAAGGTGTCGTCACAACGGCTTCAACCCGCACCGATCACTGCTCATCGCGACAACGCCTGAGCCGCACCCAGGAACCAAGCTATGAAAACCGCAGTTCGTTATCTCATCGTGTTGTTGATCTTCTGTCTGGTCTCGCTGGGAGCGTATGAACTGGTGCAGAAGAATCCTTCGGTTGCCAACGCCATTGGCATCCCTGCTGGCATGGACGACCCCGGCTTTGGCCCTGACGGCGCAGGATTCGCCGGTCGTGGCCGCCATCGCCCACCCACCAATTTGACGCCGCAGCAGATGCAGCAGTTTGAGTCCGGCCAGCCTTCGGAGGGTTTTGCGCCGAACGGCAACTTTGAAGGCAGCGAGCGCGGCGGCGAGGGCCGCATAGACATCGGCCGCGGCCTGATGGGTCTGCTGCGCAACGTGATCATCATTGCCGCAGTCACTGCAGCGGTTATCGTGATCCGCTGGCTGTTCCGGCGCATGCGCGGCCCCAAGCCTCGCCCCTCACCCGCAGGCGCACCGGAATCGCAAAGCTAGCAAAGACAGGCGCCGCGGAGTCGCAAAGCGAGTTTTGCGACTCCATGCGATTGCAATGGCGGCTCTGGCTTCTTCCAGCCCTGTCAGTGTATAATGTCGGCGGATCATACGATCCGCCGACATTGTTTGTTTGGGCTTTGCTCTTATGCGCATCATCTCCTACGCCGACCTGACCTGGCCCGAAGTGGCCGAGTTGCCCCGCACCCTTCCCATGCTGATTCCCCTCGGCCTGGGAACATACGATCTGCACGCCCTGGCCGGGCTGCCTCACCCACAGGCGCTGTGTCTGTTGCCCGCTATGCCCTATGGCTTTGCCCGCACCGATAGCAACCCCCTGGCTGCCCTCACCGTGCCATCAACACTGTGGCGGCGCGTGCTGCGCGGCATCGCTGGTGAGCTGCTCAGCCAGGGCTTCCGCCAAATCTGGTTGTTGACTCCCGCCGGCATGGCCGACCCCGTGCGCCCGACGGGCTGGCCGGTGGTAACTGCCCCGTTTGAGCCTGCCCCCTGTTCACCCTGGCCCGCTGATCTGACTCGCCGCGTGGTGGTGATCAGCACCGGCCACACCGAACAGCACGGCCATCACCTGCCGTTGAGTACCGATACGGTGATTGTGCAGGCCATCGCCGACGGCCTGGCCCGGCGTGCGCCCGCCGAGGTATGCTGCCTGCCCGCCTGGCCTTATGGTGTCAGCACCCACACGCGGCAATTCCCCGGCACGCTCAACCTGGGTGGTCGCGTCTTCGAGGACTTTTTGCTGGCCGTAACCACCCGACTGGCCGCACTCGGCGCCGAGACGCTCTACTTCTCCAACGGCCACGGTGGCAACCATTCTTTTCTGGTCAACGTAGTAAAGCTGGCCGGTGAGGCGCATCCCCTGCGCTTCATCGCCACCGAGTGGTTGCACACCACCGGCCCTGCGCTTGGCCGCTACCGTGAGACCGCCATCGGCGGCATGGGCCACGGCGGCGAGCTGGAAACCAGCTACATGCTGCATCTGCGCCCCGATCTGGTTCACATGGCGCGGGCTACCACCGAAACCGACTTCATCAGCACGCCCGAATACTTCATGGATTGGATCGAAAGCGGCAGCCTCATCGCCAACCCACCGTGGAGCGACGACACCATCAGCGGCATCTACGGCGATGGCCGCCTGGGTACAGCCGCAAAAGGCCGCCTTTGGCTGGAAGCTGCGGTGGAAGAAAAGCTTGACCGTGTGCGTGAGATCCGTGAACAACACACCTTGCGTCATCTGCACCGCACCTGGCGCTCTGAAAGCGGCAGGGTGCAGGATCAAGCCCGGCATAGCGCAACCAGCCACCACTTCCCGCCTTTCCCACTTAACCCTTAAACCTCTCAGGAACCTCCTATGCTAACCGAAGCACAAACACTCAAAGATCAGTTGATTGCGTGGCGGCGCACGCTGCACCAATGGCCGGAGCTGGGCTTTGACCTGCCCCGCACCACCGCACAGGTCAGCGACGCGCTCGCCGCTATGGGCGTAGAGTATCGTCGCGGGGTGGGCAAAAGTGGCATTGTCGCCACGCTGGGCGATGGCAATGGCCCGGTGATCGGCGTGCGCGCCGATATGGATGCCCTACCCATCCACGAACAAACCGGTCTGCCCTTCGCCTCGCAAACCGCTGGCAAGATGCACGCCTGTGGTCACGATGCCCACACCGCCATGTTGCTGGGCGTAGCAGCCCTGCTCAACCGACACCAGGTTCCCGGCCAGGTGCGCCTGCTCTTTCAGCCCTCCGAAGAAGGCGGCTATGATCAAGGCATCAGCGGCGCGCCGCGCATGATCGAAGACGGCGCGCTGAACGGCGTAGATGCCGTCATCGCCCTCCACGTCAGCGGGGTGATCCCCACCGGTCAGATCGAGATCAGCAGCGGCTGGATGCAGGCCGCAGTAGATAATTTTCGCGGCTTCGTGCTGGGTCGCGGTGGTCACGGCGCTTATCCGCATCACACCGTTGACCCAATTTGGCTGACCAGTCAGGTACTTGCCGCACTCTACGCCATTCCCTCGCGGCGCATCGGCCCCACCCTGCCCTGCGTAGTCACCGTGGGCAAGGTGCAGGGCGGTGCAGCCGACAACGTCATCCCCGATGTAGTGGAGCTGCTGGGCACGCTGCGCAGCTTTGATGCCGGTGTGCGTGAGCAGCTCATCAGCGATGTAGAACGTGCCTTCAGCCTTACCCGCAGTTTTGGCGGTGACTATCGTTTGGAGATCGAGCGCGGCTATCCGCCTCTCTACAACGATCCTGCCGCGGCGGCCTGGCTGCACGATGTAGCCACGGCCGAGCTGGGCGCGGAGCATGTCGGCCCTGCCGAAGCCAGCATGGGTGCCGAGGATTTTGCTTTCATGGCGCAGCGCGCCCCCGGGGCCATGTTCAAGCTGGGGGTGCAGCGCCCCGATGGCCCGCCACAATACCTGCACACCGCCGACTTCAATCTGGATGAGGATGCCTTGCCTATCGGCACGGCGATTCTGGCTGAAACCGCTCTGCGCTTCGTGCGCGGCGAGTTGGCCCAGCTATGACCATCGCCTCTCGCCGTCAGATTGCCCGTTCGGCTGGGTTGGTATCGTTGCTCTTTGCCGCTAGTCGCGTGCTGGGCCTGCTGCGCGAGGCCGTGATCGGCGCGCGTCTTGGCACCGGCGCCGAGTTGGATACCTACCTGGCCGCCTTCCGTGTCCCCGATTTGATCTTCTACCTTGTGGCGGGTGGTGCGCTTGGTTCCGCCTTCATCCCCACCTTCACCGCGCGGCTGGCACATAGCGATGACCCCACGCACGCCGATGCGTGGCGACTGGCCAGCGCCGTGACCACCCTGATGTTGCTGGTCACTACTGCGCTGGCGTTTCTGGCCGCTGTGCTGGCGCGCCCGTTGGTGACGCATCTCATAGCCCCTGGCTTCAGCCCGCAGCAACAAGCCCTAACCGCCCAGTTGATGACTATCATGCTGTTGGCGCCGATTATCTTTGGCGTCAGCGGCCTGGTGATGGGCATGCTCAACAGCTTTCAGCATTTTTTGGCTCCCGCGCTGGCGCCACTGCTCTACAACCTGCTGATTTTGCTTGGCGCATGGTTTTTGGTGCCGCATTTTGGCGTCTATGGTCTGGCATGGGGCGTGGTGGCCGGTGCGCTGGCTCACTTGCTGGTGCAGTTACCTGTGTTGCTGCGGCGCAAGCCGCGCTACACGCCTACCCTGGGCCTGGCAAACCCCGACGTGCGTGAGGTGATCCGCTTGATGGGGCCGCGCGTGTTGGGCCTGGCCGCGGTGCAGCTCAACTTTTTGGTCAACGTCAGTCTGGCCTCACGCCTGGGCGAAGGGCCGATTTCGGCACTGAACTATGCCTGGCTGTTGATGCTGCTGCCGCAGGGCGTGATCGCGCAGGGCATTGCCACCGCGTTGTTCCCCACCTTCTCGGCGCAGGCGGCACAAGGCCGGCTCGATGCCCTGCGTAGTACCCTCAACACAGCCCTGCGCGCCGTGATCTGGTTGACACTGCCAGCCACCGCCGGTTTGTTTTTGCTGCGCACGCCTGTCATTCAGGCCGCCTTGCAGCGCGGCGAGTTCACCGCAGCTTCGACTACTATGACCGCCTACGCGTTGGCCTTCTACGCCTTTGGTTTGATGGCTCATAGCTTGCTGGAAGTGGTGACCCGCGCCTTCTACGCACTGCACGATACTTGGACCCCGGTGAAAATTGGTGTAGCTGCGATGGGCATCAATCTGCTGCTTTCGCTGCTGTTGATCGGCCCACTGTCCTTTGGTGGCCTGGCGCTGGCTAACACCGTGGCCACCTCGCTGGAAACGCTGGTGCTGTTGGTCTTGCTGCGGCCGCGGCTGTTGGGTGTGGGCGGCCGCCAACTGGCCCGCAGCCTGGCCCGCGCGCTGCCTGGCACGCTGGTGATGGCCGCGGCTTTGGTGCTGTGGCTGCGCGTGGCCGCAGTCTGGTCGCCTTATCTGGTTGTGGGGGTGGGCATGGTTTTGGGCATGGCCGTGTATGGGGCTTTTGCGCTGTTGCTGGGCCGCGCCGACCTGGCCCCTCTGCTGCGCAAATAGGAGCGGACGGCGCGCTAGCGGGTGGCAGCCGCCAAAAAGCGCCACGGTACGGTGCGTGCCTGCTCGTCGCCACCTACGTTGATGCGCGGCGTGGCGTGTGCTGCGGTTACCGGCTCCCCCGGTTCGATCCATAGCGTATGGCCCGTGGTGAGATCATGGCCGTTGAAGGTGCGGTCAATCTGCAAGGCGCGGCATAGCTTGCCGGGGCCGTCGCTCAGGCCGCGCGGTGTGCTGCGGCCGCGGTGGGCCTGCATCAGCGCCAGCCCCTCTGTCGGTTCGATGGCACGGATCAGCACCGCCGCAGGAAAGCCCTCTGCTTCCGTGGCTACATTGAAACAGTGGTACATGCCGTAGATCAGATAGACATAGCTCAGGCCGCCTGCGGCAAACATCGGCCAGTTGCGCGCGGTGCGCCCGCGTGCGGCATGGCTGGCCTGGTCGTCGTCGCCGATATACGCCTCGACTTCGGCGATGCGCCCGGCCAGCCGTACTCCGTCAACCACACGCACCAGGGTGCAGCCCAGCAGCGCGCGGGCAACCTGCAACGTGGGACGCGCATAGAAGGCAGGGGGCAGTGGTAGTGCGGGTACAGACATGCGCAGCATAGTACCTTAGGCCGGGGAATTATAAAAATAGGTATTGTACCTTCCTGTCAGCCTGATCAGTTTACAGAAATGTAAGGGCATCCTAACCGTTTGTTAATCAAAAACTCATTCATCTGTGGTATGCTGTTTTCAATGCAGGCGGTGGTGGACATTGGTGAACATTGATGTAGACTATCGCATGAAACAGGCAGACTGACTTAAACCGCCGCATAGCTTCTGAAGGACGTTCTCTTATGGCCTTGCTGTTTATTTTAACTACCTTATTGTTATGGACCTTGATACCGAACCCTGATCTGGAAAACAGCGTCGGCAAGCATCGTTAAGTATCAACCGGACTGGCTCGGTCTGAAAACCGGCCAGAGCTGGCGGCAGACCTGCTGCGGCCGGTCCCTCCGGGATGGTTCCCAATCTCCAGACCGAGTCCGCAAAACGGCGAATGCGCAAAACTGGCTCGGTCTGGAAACCGGCCAGAGCTGGCGGCAGACCGGGCAGAGCCATTTCGGACGATTACTAACTAAGAGAGCTATCCAGGGGGGCCGAGCTTCGGAAGTTAACCATGAGGGCACTTCCGAAGCTCGTTGTTTAATAGCTTACAATTCAACCTGCCTAATGGCAGGTTTTTTGATCTCCACACTTTCCCAACAGCCCATCTTGTGTTATGATCACGCTATGACCGATGTACTGCTTGTTCGCCATGCTGCCAACGATTGGGCCGGGCAACGCCTGGCCGGCCGCACAGCGGGTGTTCATCTCAACGAGCAAGGCCGCAATCAGGCTGCTGCGTTGGCAGAACGCTTGCACGGCTGGTCGTTTGCTGCGCTGTACAGCAGCCCGCTGACGCGTGCTCTGGAAACCGCGCAAGCGGTGGCCGCGCCTCGCGGTCAGGTTGTACTGCCAGAACAGGGCCTAATCGAGCTTGACTACGGGGCATGGACCGGCAGCACGCTGGCCGAGTTGGCGCAAAAGCCGGAATGGCACGCCGTTCAGCATAGTCCCAGTCTGTTCAGCTTCCCCGAAGGCGAGGCTATGGCCGCCATGCAGCAGCGCGCCGTAGCCGCCGTCGAACGTTTGCGACAGCAGCATGAACAGCAGACCATTGCTCTTTTTTCTCATGCTGATGTGATCAAAGCGATAGTTGCCTGGTATGCCGGTGTGCCGTTTGATCTGTTTCAGCGGCTGGTGATTGATACCGCCTCGGTCACATGGCTGCATTACACAAAATCGGGGCCTTATCTGCTGCGTCTCAACGACACAGGCTTGCTGACAGCCCCTTCCCGTCCTACTGCCTGATCCATTTCACCCTCGTGGCGTTTGCTGCAAGCGCCCATTCAACAGGAAGCAATCAAATCTATGGCATCCTACCTTTTTGATCTCAAGCCTTGCAAGCGTCTGACTGTTGGTGCGATTGGCCCCGCCGGCCAGCGCACGTTTTATCTGCAAGGAACCCAGGCGCGGCAAGTGGTTTCAGTACTCATCGAAAAACAACACGCTCAGGCACTAGCCACTGCCATAGATGAGCTGATCAGCGAGCTGGATGAACAATATCCCGCAGACCGCCCCACCATCGAGATGCACTCCGATTTTTCCCTGCTGGATCCGGTCACACCGCTTTTTCCGGTGGGACGCCTGGGCTTGGGCTACGAGCCTGATCAGGATTTAATCGTGGTTTTTGTGCAGGAATTGTTGGAAGAAGAAGAAACCGAGCGCGAGCCGGTATCCGGCAGGTTCTGGGCTGCCCGTGACCAAATGCAGGCCCTCAGCGTTCATATCAAAAAACTGGTAGCTGCCGGACGCCCCATCTGCGCCCTGTGCGGCAACCCGATTGACCCCGACGGCCACTTCTGCCCGCAAAGCAACGGCCACGCTGCATCCCGAATCTTGCAATAATGTCTACCGCCGCCGACGAGGCAGTTTCTCTTCAAGCCGCACTCGCTTTGCTGGAACAGGGCGAGTTGACTGTGCGCGGCCTGCTGCCGGGCAGCTCGAACTATACCTTTCTGGCCGAGGTACATACCGCAACGCTGCAAGCGATGGTGATCTACAAGCCGCGTCAGGGTGAGGCCCCGCTGTGGGATTTTCCCCGCGGCACGCTTTACCAGCGCGAGCGCGCCGCTTATGTACTCAGCAGCGCCCTGGGTTGGGCCATTGTGCCTCCCACGGTGCTGCGCCACGGCCCGCACGGCCAGGGCGCAGTGCAGCTCTTTGTGGATGCTGACTTCAGCCGCCACTATTTCAAGCTGCGCGAAGACGAAACACTACTGCCGGCACTGCGTTGCATTGCCGTCTTCGATCTGCTGGTGAACAACGCCGACCGCAAGGCCGGTCACACCCTGAGCGATAACGCAGGCCGCATCTGGGCGATTGATCACGGCGTTTGCTTTCATGTCGAGGACAAGCTGCGCACGGTGATTTGGGATTTTGCCGGTGAACCCCTGCCTGCTGCCTTGCTGGCCGATCTGGCCGCACTGCGCCCGCAGCTTGACCCACCGGCCCCGCTGGCGGCTGAATTGCTGGCGCTGCTCAGTCCGGCAGAGCTGCGCGCTCTGGCAACCCGTACCGATTGTCTGCTCGACACCCAACGTTTTCCCCATCCCGACCCTGAACGTCGTTGCTTTCCGTGGCCATTGATCTGATGACAGACCAAACTTTCGCCTCCCTTCCTTTTATCACCGCCGAGCTACCCGGCATTGGCGGCAAGCTCAAGGCCGAGCCGGCCCATTTTGTAGTAGAGGAAATACCCGTCTACCACCCAGGCGGCAGCGGCACGCATCTCTACGTGTCGCTTACCCGCGAGGGCTGGACTACGCGGCGCGTGGCCGATGCGCTGGCTGATCTGTTTGGCATTGCCCGCCGTGATGTGGGCTATGCCGGCCTGAAAGATCGCAATGCTCGCTGCACGCAAACTTTCTCGCTGCCCGGACTGGCCCCCGACGCCGCACAGCGCATTGAACCGGCGTTGCCCTTTACTCTCAACTGGGCGGCGCTGCACAGCAACAAGCTGAAGGTTGGCCACCTGTTGGGTAATCGCTTTCGCATCACTGTCAGCGATTTAGCCGTCGCCCCCGAAGAGGCGTTGGCGCGCAGCCATGTCATTGCCACAGCCATCGCCGGACACGGTTTACCCAACTTCTTTGGCAGCCAGCGCTTTGGTCACGAAGGCGGCAATGTGGCCAAGGGGCAAGCAGTGTTTTTGGGCGAAGGGCCGCGCCACGGTGACCCCTGGCTGCAACGCCTGCTGCTATCCGCTTACCAATCGCATCTGTTCAATCGCTATCTGGTGCGTCGTATCGAGGCCGGGCTGTTTGCCACCCTGCTGGTCGGTGATGTTTGCAAAAAGGCCGATACCGGCGGCATGTTCGAGGTGACCGATCCTGAAGCAGATCAGCCGCGCTATGCGCGCGGCGAAATCACCTTCACCGGGCCTATCTTCGGCAAGAAGATGTGGGCCGCACAGGGAGCCGCCGCCGTGCTGGAGGCCGAAACGCTGACCGAGGCCGGTTTGGATACTGCCGCCTTGAGTCGTGTGCGCGTGGACGGCACACGACGCCCTGCGCGGCTGTGGATGCAAGATATCGAGTTTTCTCCCGCGCCCGAAGGCATCGAGGTAGCTTTTAATCTGCCCAAAGGCGCCTATGCCACCGTGGTGCTGCGCGAGTTTATGAAATCGGAACAGGGCCTGGATTGGCTGAAGCAAGAGGACGAATAATCATGGGTTTATCCTCATTTTTCCCCAACGACTCGAACTTTCGTCTGGATCAGGCTTTGCTGCCGTTGTTCCCGCTGCGTCTGGTGCTGTTCCCCGGCCAGGTGCTGCCGCTGCATGTGTTCGAGCCGCGTTATCACACGATGATCAGCGATTGCCTGTTGCGTGAAGAGCCGTTTGGCATTGTGCTGCTGCGCGACGACATGGCCGATTGGCGCACCTATCAGCAGAACGTCGCCCTGCCCCACGCCGTAGGCACCACAGCCCACATCCGCGGCGTCGAGCATCTGACCGATGGCCGCATGAATATCGTGGTGACGGGGTTGCATCGCTTTCGCGTGCGCACGCTGCACTTCGACAAGCCCTTTTTGCGGGGAGACGTGGAAACCTTGCCGCTCATCGGTTCAGCACCCACCGCTCAGGTTGAGACTCTCAGCCGGCGTTTGCAAGGCTACCTGCACCTGCTTTCGCAGATCGTGCAAAACGACATTGACCTGGGTGAGCTGCCGCAGGACCCGGGCGCGCTAGCCTATCTGGTTGCCAGCGCGCTGCAAATCCCGTGGGAAGAAAAGCAAGCTTTGCTGGAAATCGCCACAGTCCCCGATTTGCTGGCTCAGGAACAGCGTGTGCTGGCAAAAGAAGCCTCGCTGCTGCGTTTCATGCACGGCAGCGAAGACCGCATCGAAGATCAAATTCTCGGCGCAACTGGCTATTTGTATCCCAATTAGTGCCTGCGGTACAATACTCCCATCCCCGTTCAGGAGCCTGGCTTGATCCGTCCTTTTGGCCTGCGTGATTTGCCCGCAGTGTACAAACTGCAACGCAGCGGCGTGCGGCTTGATTTGTTTCACCACTTGCTGGTGGGACGCAGCGCGCTGGCCCTGGCGCTGTTAGCGCCGATTCCCTGGGTGGGTGCGGGGCTGGCAGATTATGTGTGGCAAACGCGGGGCAAGGCGCGGGCCTTTGTGCAAATGCTGCGCCGCGCCGGACGGCAAGAGGCTGATTTGCTGTTTATGGCCCCGGCCGTAGCTGCCTCTGACAGCGTCAGTTGGCAAATCTGGCAGCAGTTTCTTGCAGCCTGCGCGACACAGGCTGCCCGGCAGGGGTTGCGTCGCCTGTTGGCTGCCACAGGCCCGCACACAGCAGAGACCGATTTGCTGGCAGGCTTGGGCTGGGCGCTTTATACTCACGAAGAAATCTACTCATTGCCGCGCCTCGCTGCATCCGCCCCGTTGCGCCCTGCCATTGGCTTACGCCCGCGTGAGGCCAAAGATGTGTGGTGGCTGCGCCGTCTCTACAGCCTGTACACGCCGCAGTTGGTGCAGCTCGCCGAAGGCTACTCTGTGGGCGACGATCAGACGCAATTGCCGCTGGCCTGGTGGGAGATGACCCACGAACGCAGCTTTGTCGTCGAAAACAAAGCCGAAGTGATCGGCGGCGTGCAGGTGGTCAGTGGGCGGCGCGGCCATTGGCTGATTTTACACGGTGATCCGGGCAACATCGGACTGATGAGCGATTTGCTGCATTTTGGTGTACAGGCCGCAGGGCGCGGCCATCGCCCCATTCTCTGCGCGCTGCGTCCCTATCAAAATGGCCTCAGCAGCGCTTTGCAGACCAGCGGCTCCAGTTTGCTGGCCGAACGCAGTCGCCTGGTCAAACATCTGGCCGCGCGCGTCAAGGCTGCCGAACCGCTGCCGCTGCCCGCATTGGTGGCAGAAGGGCCGTAAACAGCAAGTGGAACCGGGTTTGCGCCGCAGCAAGCTCTATGTTTGATAGGTATTATCAACCGAGGCTTTGAATATCTTGACTGAACATCGAATAACCGACGACTTAGACTTATTGCTGGATATTTTGCCCCATGACATCCAGGCGACGTTGCGCCACAACGGGCGCAGCAACGAACTGCTGGAAGTGGTGATGGACCTGGGGCGGCGGCCAGAGGCGCGCTTCACCGATGGCGAAGAGATCCTGCGTGAGCAGGAAATCAGCCAGCAAGACCTGGATGATCTGGTGGCGCGTCTGAGCGAATTCACCAGCGACAACCGCGCCGGCATCGAGCGCACCCTGCATCGCATCTCCTGCATTCGCAATCGCCAGGGGCGCATTGTAGGCCTGACCCTGCGCGTTGGCCGCGCCATCTTTGGTGTGATTGATATTCTGCAGGACATCATCGAATCGGGCAAGAGCATTTTGCTGTTGGGTCAACCCGGCGTGGGTAAAACCACCTTGCTGCGTGAGGCCGCCCGCGTGTTGGGTCAGCAAAAGCGGGTGGTGATCGTGGATACCTCCAACGAAATCGGCGGCGATGGCGACATCCCGCATCCGGCCATCGGCCGGGCGCGGCGAATGCAGGTAGCCCAGCCCGCGTTGCAACACGAAGTGATGATCGAGGCAGTGGAAAACCACATGCCGCAGGCGATTGTCATTGATGAAATTGGCCGCGAGCTGGAAGCCGCAGCCGCACGCACCATCGCTGAACGTGGCGTGCAGTTGATCGGCACGGCCCACGGCAACGCGTTGGAAAACCTGCTGGTCAACCCCACATTGAGCGATCTGGTGGGCGGCATCGAAAGTGTCACTCTCAGCGATGAAGAAGCGCGCCGCCGTGGCACGCAGAAATCGGTGCTGGAACGCAAAGCTCCCCCCACCTTCGATGTGCTGGTGGAGATTCAGGATCGCCAGCGTATGGCGGTGCATCACGACGTTGCCAAAGCGGTAGATGATTTTCTGCGTGGCCGAACCCTGCACCCGGAAATCCGCTACCGTGACGCCACCGGCCACATTCACAAGGAGACACCGGCGCGCACGCCGGATCGTCCGGCAGAGCGGCCCGTCGCTCGGCCTTACGCCGGGCGACCGTTGGCGCAGCCACCGGACGAAGTAGATGAGGAAAGCGAGTTGGAGATGGTGCCTCCGACTGCATCAGAGCGACCACTCAGCCTGCGGCGCATCTATTCGTACGGGGTAGGGCTGAACAAGCTGCGTACCTCGGCCCAGCGTATGGGGGTGCCGGTGCAGTTCGTGGAAGATTTGCGTCGCGCCGATGTGGTGGTGACGTTGAAAAGCTATTATCGCAAGCGTCCTCTGCCGTTGGTTGAGGCTGAAGAACGGCGCTTGCCGGTCTATGTGCTGCGCTCTAATACGCAGATTCAAATGGAGAACTTTCTGGCCGATCTGTTCGGCGTGGGCAACGACCACGGCGATTCGCTTGATTCGGCCATGCGCGAGGCACAGGAGGCCATTCGTCGCATCATGACTGGTGCCAGCTTCGTGGACCTCAGCCCGCAGCCCGCTTCTGTGCGCCGCCAGCAGCATCAGGCCGCACGCACGGCTAACCTGATCAGCCATAGCCACGGACGCGATCCCTATCGCCACGTGCGCATCGTGCGCGACTAGGCAGGTATACAAGGTATACAGTATATAAGTAGACAAGTATACAAGTATACAAGTATACAAGTATACAAGTATACAAGTATACAAGTA
>CALESQ010000081.1 GCA_937907455.1 uncultured Caldilineales bacterium | reverse complement strand
ACACCTTGCCCTGCATCTCATTGAAAAAGGCTTGCGAACCCCGCCCTTCCCACCCCGATTTCAACGTCTCCATGCTCTTCTGCACGCGCTGCGTCATCTGCTGGATCTGCTGACTCTGGGTGCCAAAGCGGTTGGCCACCTGAGACAATTGCTCATAGTCGGCCCGAATCTCTTCTGCTGCCATGGGGATACCTCCTGAACGTCTTGGCTGTTGACAGTCCGCAAGCTCCTGCCTGCTCACTGCCCTATTATCCTTAGTCTACCACACCTCGCCAGAAAAATCTTGAATTTTTCCTGAAGATTTTCTGAATTTTTCGTGAACGCGGGCTACGCTCGTCGGATCAGGGCAACTGCCCAATGGTGATGTAGCCGTTGCTGCTGCCGGGCTTCACACTCAACGAACTGTTGGGCTTGAGTTCGATTACCTGAAAGCGTTGCTCACCCACGGAGAAAATCATGCCCTCGTAGACTGTAATACTTTCCGCTGGCTCATCACGGCTTTGAGAAACCGCTATGCGCGCCACTGTGCCGGTTCGCTCATGGCCTGTGCTATCCACATAAGTCCCCCTCCTCGACACGGTTTCCAAACCTATATCCAAGCCATTACCAAACCCACCTACTGTCGTTTCTTGAATACTTATTTGATCTACATAGGTTGATTTTGCCATCGTTGTTGCCTCCTGGTGGCCGATATGTGAGGAAGAATTGCAGCTAGCCAATACACATCCTGCTAGAATTAGCCAAACTGTCCATAATCTAATTTGTATCATGATTGGCTCCTGATGAAACAGTGAATTTATTAATCATGGGATTCCTGATACATTAACTACATCGTAAATTAAGTATGCGCCTATTGCGGAATTGCTGATAGCCTGTCATTCCGAGGCCCGTCAGGGCCGAGGAATCTTCTCACGAACGCACGGGGGACTCCTCACTGCGTTCGGAGTGACACCGATGAGAGCGTTTGGCTTGCTGGACTTCACGCAACAACTTTGCTTACGATGTATTAACCGTGGTGTAGTTGTAGTAGGTGTTGAATTCTTCCAACGTCATGGGCGCGGGTGCGTAACTGCTTCCCCATGGATTGCGGATATAGATCAACCCATGTTCCACATCAACACGTTCAATTGAATAAGCATGAAGAGGGACAATATTCTTGGGCCATTTGTCCGTGTTTTCAAAAAACCCTCCAGGCCGCGTGGCGGCCGTCAGATAATGCCCATCATTCAGGTAATTCTGCAACTCCTGCAAGTGTGCCTGGGTTTCTTCCGGTGTCGAAGCCTCCAGATCAAGCCGCTGCGCCGGTTTGCCGGTCAGCAATTCTACTGCTTCGCCCGGCCATCCGCCTTCGATTCGGGGATAGCTGTTGCCGTCCAGTTGAGCATAGGCCTTTTCCATGATCATTGGCCATAACTCCTGCGGCGAACTGCCTGTGTTGGCATATACCGGCTGCGCGGTGGGATTGCCGTTGCTATCTTCCCGAACCGGAAATTCGTTGTCTACAGTGATCTGTACCGGCTTGCCATCCTGATAGAAAGTGACCGTGTAAGTGCCATCGCCGTTGTCCTTGATAGCATCCCAGATGACCTCCGGGTGCTGCTGAGCCACGGAAGCCAACGCTGCTAAGAAATAGCAATCTCCCAAGGCGCGCTGTTGGACATCTCCCGGGCTGATACCATCGGGCGAGATACTGCCCTCGAAGAGACGATACTGCGGATCGTAGTAGTAGCGATCCTTGATCAATCCCCATAGATACTCCCGATCCCGACTTGGATCATGCACCGGACTGACTTCAGGATCGGCCGCCACCGCCGCCGCGGTCGCCTGTCCCCGGAACGGCTCAGCCGCTTCCTCTTCGGCTTGACGCAGCAGGCGGCTGAGCTGCCCACTCACCTGCTGCCCCTGGCGCAGGGCAGCGCCCAGCCGTTGCAGCGCAGGCATGATCTCGCTCTGCATCTCGGCGAAGAACGCGGCCGAGCCGCGGCCCTCCCAACCGCCCTGCTGCAGCGCCTCCACGCTGTGCTGGATGGCTTTTTGCAGCGCAGCCGCGGCCTCGGCATTGCGGCCAAAGCCGGCAGCCACCTCAGCCAGACGGTCATAGTCCACTTGAATTACGGGTGCTGTCATGGATTACCTCCTACCTCATCGAAAACTGACAGCCGCACCTGAATTACGGGTGCTGTCATGGATTACCTCCTGCCTCATCGAAAACTGACAGCCGCACGGCCGGCCGGTTCGACCTGCCTGCTGCCGGATCATTCTTAGTGTACCACATCTCCGCAGAAAAATCTTGAATTTTTCCTGAAGATTTTCTGAATTTTTCGTGAACGCGGGTTCGCCCTGAACCGATCACCCCCCAATACGCAGCCTGCAGCCCGCTTGCCCCGTTTTCCACCCCAAACAGGCTGCGTCATTTGCAGCAAAAGGTCAATCTGGCAGCAACAAGCAGCGCACGCCGCGGCCATGCACGGTTTGAATATAGCGCTCGCCCGCGCCGTTGGACAGCGTGTCCAGCTTGCGGCGCAAGTTGCTGACCGTCTTGGCAATCGTGTTGTTCTCCACCTTCTCGAAGCGTTGATACCCCCAAATCTGGGTCGCCAACTCGTCGTAGTTGCACAAGCGTCCGTTACGGTTGTACAAATAGCGCAACAACGTGTGTTCCATCGGCGTGAGCAGGGCATGGGACACAGCCTGTCCATCCACCACGAACTGGTCGGCCCCGTGAATGTAGCGCAAACCCACCTCCTCGCGCGAAGGAGCCGTTTCCTGCGCGACCAACGGCTGCATGTCGGCAAAGATTTCAGTGGCGCTCGACACATCGGTAATCACCGAGATCACATAATCTTCGCTGTTAGCCAGCGAAATATAGTCACCATTGCGCAGAAAGCGCGGCACGCCCGGCTGCAAGGCACGGTCGTTGACACGCGTTCCGTTGGTGCTGGCCAAATCAACAATCGCAAAGCCGGCGTCTTCCACAAAAACCAGCTTGAAATGCAGGCGTGAGATAGTGCGCAGGTGCGATCCGCCAAAAAAGCGTCGCAGGTTGATCTCGCACAAGTCGGACAGCCCAGCCACGATCTCGCCCTCTGGTTCCACTGCAAAGCTGGAATTGGAGCTGGGGAAATAAAGAATCAGCTTGTTGCCGATAGTGCTGGCTGGCTCTGCAGGGGAGGGCATAAAGTTACCTCTGTCGGATCATAAGGGGCAAAAAGCGCCGTTTTGAAGGGTTTACCACCCCATTGCTGGTCATCTGATCGGTGGTGGTGGCATAGAGCCAACTGGCCGTTGCGCCGACATTGGTGATGACAGCCAGATCGGGTGCGGCCAGCCCGCTGCTGATCGTCACCGTTCGGCTGATCTCGACACCGGCCTCGATATTCTCCGTGTTTTCGAGCGCATTCGCCGTCACCAGGTAAGACACATAGCCCGTAGCATTCCCGGCCAGGCTGCCCAGGCGCCAGCGCACCAGGTTACCCGCACCAGAGCCGGTACTGGTTCCACCATTACTGATGCTACCCACCACCAACGAGGTTGATTGCGGAATGATGTTGGTGATGTCAAACTGCGTCACCCCAATGGGGCCGTTGCGATAACTGATGGTATAGCGAATCTGCCCACCCGCCTGCATCTGCGTATAAGGATCGTTGCGCAGACTCAAGGTGCTAAGACCAGGAGTAGCCACAGGAGTGGCCGTAGCGGTGGGGGTGAATGTAGGCGTAAAGGTGGGGGTGGGTGCGATTGCCGAGCGATAGACCGAAGCCTGATAAGCTGTTCCCTGCAAGCCGCCCAACACATAGATCGTATCTGAACCGTTGATCCTGACCGTAACCGAGGCCATGCGATACAGCGCCTTAGGCAGCGCCGGCTCGGCCTGCCAGCCATCCAGCCAGCCGCCCGCATTGATGGTGGAAGACCACACCTGGTTGATGCCGCTGGTGTTATTGCTGGTGCCCCCCAGAATTACCAGGCGGTTATCGTGAATTATCGCCTGATGATAGTAGCGCGCCGAAGGCAATTGACCGGTTTGCCAGCCAGCCAACGTACCGTTGCTGTTGATCCTGCTGTAGTACACAGTGTCGAGTGCCGTGCTGTTGCTGCTGCTGCCACCTGTCACATAGAAAAAACCATTAAACGCCACAGCCGAAAGGCGATCCAATGCCTGAGGCAAAGCAGTAATCGAAGTCCAGCCCGACAGCGTACCATCTGCCAGGATCGTCGTCATGTACACCTTGTTATGAACTGCGGTACTGTTCTGACCGCCGATTACGTAGATGCGGTTGCCAACCACCACCGCCGCATGTTGAGCCAAAACCTCAGGCAAAGACGTTACCGAAATCCAGCCGCTCAAGCTACCGTCAGCGCCGATTGTGGTGCGACGCACGGCACTAACGCGCGCTGAACCATTCCAACCGCCCAGCACATACAGAAAGCGTCCGTCGTTGCTTGTCACTGCGGCATGGCTATAGATTGGCTCAGGCAACGCCACCGTGTTTTGCCAATTGCCCAGGCTGCCATCCGCGTTGATCAAGGCGCGCCGCACCGTGGTGACGGGGTTGAGCGCAGCATTTTTGCCGCCGACCAAAAACAGGTACCGTTGGCTGCCGGCAACCACTGCAACCGCTTCCGGAATATAAGCTTCAGGCAAAGAGGCAACACTGGTCCACTGCTGAATGGCCTGATGTGCCGGTGCAGAGTTTGTGACCACGGGCAGAGCTAACAACACCAGCAGCAACACCATGACCCCGGCTGACATAAAAGCCGCGCGTCCGGGCCTGATACGTTTGTTCATCATCGGCTTTTTTTCCTTTTCACAGCTTATCCGGGATCGGGGGTAGGCTGTGCAGCGCCGCCACCCAGCTCAAAACGAAACGGGCGACCTTCGCTTGCCACGGCCAGTCGCCGGTAGCTGGGCGCTGTTTCCACCAGCAGCACACCCCACAGATAATCACCTGAATCAAACAGCGACCCCAGATTGGCATCAGCCAAATTCAAGTCTACTGTGATCTGGTTGACTTGGGTAACTCCCGCCGGGCCGAACCCATCGCGCATGGCATCCTGGCCGGGGCGCCAGAAAACCAGTTCAAACGCCTCACTGCCTGCCAGCGCACGATTTGCCTGCCAGCTAAACGTTTGCGGCCCGTTGATAGATACTGCCGCAGCGGGGGCCAGCAGAACAGCCGCCAGCCCTGAAGGTTTCGGCGTGGCGGTGGCTTTGGGTGGAACCACCGTAGGCTTGGGCGTGGCAGTAGGTGTCTTCGTTGACGTAGCCAGAACAGGCACAAACGTAGCAGTAGACGTGTTCGAGACAAGGGGAAGCGTGGCGGTAGGTGTGAGCGGCAACGTTGCTGCTACCGGCACCAAAGTAGAGATCACTGCCCCCTCTGTGGCCGCTGTCGGCGCGGCGGCAAGGGCAGGTTGCGTGGCGGTTGCCTGGTCATCAGCCGGAGAAGATAGCTGCACTGTGGCTGTAGCCGCGGGTGTTATTGCTGTGGTCGCCTGGTTGCGCGGCTGTACAGCCACTGCCGCAGGCGCAATCGGCGTTTGGCGCGTGCTGTTCAACCACAAAAAGGCTGCGACAGCCAACAGCCCGACCCCCAGTAGCCCCAGCAGTCCCGCCAACCCAGCGCGGCGGCGCGGTGGCGCAGCAACAACCGGGGCACTGCTGATGGCTGGCTTGGCGGGAGAAACCAGCAGCGGGGGCGGCTCTGCAGCAGATGCGGCAGCAGCGCTGGTTAACTTGCGCGAAGCCGCCACAGTCAGGCGTTGCATCTCGGCTGCATTGCTCCAGCGCGCAGACGGTTCCAGTTCCAGCGCCTGGGTTACAACCTTCTCGGTGGCTTGCGATGTTTTTGCAGCGAGTTTGCTCACCGGCGCCAGGCCCGCCGCACCCGACTGACGATCCGGCGCGGGCGCAGGTGCATGACCACTGAGCAGGTAATAGAAGGTTGCCCCTGCAGCGTACACATCGGTACGGGCGTCAGTCATTTGATCGCTGTATTGTTCCGGTGGCGAAAAGCCAGGGCTGATAGCGCTCAGACCGCGCCCACCGCTGCTTTCGGGGATATATTCGCGGGCAATGCCAAAATCCACCAGCACCAGCGTGTCGTTCTGGCGCAGCTTGATGTTGCCCGGCTTCACATCGCGGTGAATGATAGGCGGCGTTTGAGTGTGCAGGTAATCCAGCACATCCAGCAGCTCATCGGCCCAACGCAGCACCAGCCATTCCGGCTGCGGCCCCTGCCGCTGCACCAGCGACTCCAAATCATCGCCGGGGATATATTCCATCACCAGAAAGTCACGTTGATCGTCGCTGAAAGTATCCCACACGCGCGGCAAGCTATGGTGATGCAGCTTTTGCAGGTAGAGGGCCTCGCGACGGAACTGGGCGCGCGCCTCTTCTCCGGGCAAGTGCGCCACTTTGATAGCTACCGAGCGTCGGTATTGCAGGTCATAGGCCAGATAAACCGAACCCATGCCGCCGCGTCCCAGCTCGCCCTGCACCTGGTAGCGGCCCATCAAGATCACATTGGTGCGAATATCATCGCTCATAGAAAAACCGGTTTCCTGTTGATTGGTAGAGGCGACATGACGTTTTTTCAGGGATCAAAAATCCCGGGCTGAAGGCAAATCCCTTCGGGATCTGCCAAATAGCTAAGGCCGCTTCGCGACAGCAAATTCCATTCTGGACACCTGATACTTTGATTAAGGCGGCAGCGATGGGGTTTCGATACGGCTTCGGCGACAAATAGTGCCTGGTGAAGGCCTTCTGTGCGCCCGGGCGGTGGGCACTGGAGGCCACTAAACCCTACTCAACCCGCATTGGCGGGGCGCTTTAAGGACACTGTCCGCCAGCTAGACTTCCATTGACCAGTGCAATTTCCAGCGGCTGAGGCTGCTTTGTGCTTTCAGCCAGTGAATTCCCATTCACTGGCTACGGCTTGCGCAAAGCCACCGGCAAATACAAGCGCGCACCAGGATTGACAACGCGATTGCTGACAAGCTGCGCGGTTTGTCCACCGGCTCGCCAACTGGCAGTGGCTCCAGCGTTAACCACAATCACCGGCGCAGCAGGCGACTGCACAGCATTTTCCGACGCAGCCAGAGCGTTCTCTATCTTGATGCGTAGCATAGCCGAATCCACTATCTGATAGCCCTGATACGTACCTGTCACAGTGACAATGTTTTCGTTTTGCACACCGTTGCACTTCTCAACGGCCAGAAAATCTATCCAAAACTGCATGGTGCCGCTCGGAGTCAGTGCGCCGATATTGTCCCATTGTGCAGAATCGGTCCCATTGGAAGTAGGGGGCCAGATTTGCCCATTGGCAATGACGACGCAAGTGGAATGATAGGCATCGGCTAATGTAATCTGGCCGAAACCGGTTCCGCCGGTATCCACAATCGTTGCCAGATAACGGATAGTAGCCCCCACCGTAGCCGGATCGGGCGTGCCGCTCAAGGTGACATCAATAGCCAACACAGGCGGCGCTGTCGTAGGTGTCGGCGTAGGCGTCCATGTCGCTGTGGCCTGTGCGGTGGGTGTGGGGGTCCATGTGGCCGTGGCCTGCGTGGTGGGTGTGGGGGTGGGCGTTCTGGTTGCCGTGGCTTGTGTGGTGGGTATGGGCGTGGGCGTTCTGGTGGCCGTGGCTTGTGTGGTAGGGGTAGGGGTTGGCACATCAGGTGGACGCTGCACGCGGTACGAGACACGACCCGCGGCATTGGCCGCCAGATTACCAATCGGCCAGCGCACCACCGATCCGGCAGCGCTGCCGGTGGCGCTGCCACCTGCACTGATGCTGCCGGCTACCAGCACCACATTCTGCGGGATGACATTGCTGATCTCCAGCTCTGTCAGCGCGGTGGAGCCGTTGCGGTATTCAATAGTGTAAAGAATCTCGTCGCCCGACTCCGGTGCGTGAAGCGGATCGTTGCGCAAAGTCAGCAGCAGCAGGCCGGGCGTGGTGTACTCCCAGGCACGGCTGCTGGTTCCGGCATAGGCAGTCTGTGCCCATCGGCTCAGGTTGTACACATCCAGCCCGCTCAAGCCCGCGGCCTGCCAGGCGGTGCCATTCCACTGAAACACACCGTTGCCCGCTGTCCCTGCGCTCAGTTGATAATCACCGTTGCTGCCGGAGACAAAAAGCAATGACAGCACAGAGGCGTTGTTCAGGCCGCTGCCGGCCGCGCTCCAGCTTGCACCCCCGTCGCTGCTGCGGTACAGGCCATCGTTCAGCACGCTGGCCCAGATCACCTGCGGGTTGCGCGGGTCCACTGCCAGAGCGCGCACGGTTTTGCCAGAGAACTGAAGGCGTTGCCAGCTAGCGCCGCTGTTGTTGCTGCGATACAAGCCATCATTCACCGTGCCTACGTACACCACCGAAGGCGATGCCGCCACCAGCGTCACCGCGCCGGGGCTGCCCAGCGTGCCGGTAGCCTGCCAGGTTGCCCCGTTGTCGGCTGAGCGCCACACGCCGCGCTCAGCCGTAGCCACAAACAGCGTGTCGCCCGCCGCGGCGAACGCGTAGTACAAGCTGGTGGTGATGTTGCTGCCTGTGACACTCCAGGTTGCCCCGGCATTAACAGAACGCAGCAAACCACTGCCATAGGTGGCCGCCAGCGCGATCTGGCCGTCGGCGCTCAGCCATACATCACGGACATACGCGGTGTTGTAGGCGGTCAACGCCTGCCACGATGTGCCACCATCGGTGCTGCGAAACAATCCCTGTCCCTGTGTGCCTGCCAGCACAACATTACCAGCTCGACGCAGCGCATAGACCCGCGTGGCGCTATTCAGTCCGGCTATGTTCAGGGCAGACCAGGCTTGCAGACCATCGGGGCCGGCAGCCCGCAGCGACATGCCATCACCGCGCGGCAGAAAAAGAAAGGCAAGCAAACCTATAAGCAGACCGACAGCCGCGCGGCGTAGTGACCGCAAAGGGTTGATTTGCATGGGTGCGCATCCTTTCATGATCGGTACAGCGCCACGCTGGGCGCATCAGGGCACCGGAGTAGAGGTCGGCTCAGTCGTGGCGGTAGGCACTGGTGTGGCTGTAGGTGGCGCCGGTGTCGCCGTTGGAGGTGCTGATGTAGCCGTGGGAGCAGACTGTCCGCCCCCAGCACGCTGATAAACTATCTGCCGTCCGGCGCTTATCACTTGCCGCGCCGCCCCGCCGTTGAGCGGAACAATTCGCACACCCCATAAATAAACGCCAGGATCAAGCGGATTACCGGGATCAGCATCCAAATCGGCCAGATTAACCCGCAACGAGGTGCCTAGCGTGGGTGCGGCCAGCCCAAAGCCCTCGCGCAGCGCATCCTGCCCCGATTGATAGAAAAACACTTCATAACCGCTGCCTGCGGGCAAAGCACCGGCGGTGATGGTCCAGCGGAAAGTCACCTCGCCGTTGCGAGTGTCGCCTTCGTTGGGTTGCACCAGCATCCCGCTCACCGTGCCACCCGCGGTGGGTTGAACCACAGCCGTAGCCACCGCCGTGGCTGTGGCTGTGGGTTGTGGCCGCGGGGTGAAAGTAGGTGTTGGCGGAACAGGGGTGTTGGTGGGAGTAAAGGTCGGCAACACCGTAGAGATGGCGCGCGGTTGACTGGTGGCTGTGGTCACCACAGCTATCAATGCGGCTGTGGCAGATGATTCAATCGTGGCGATGTCAGTGGCGATGGCGGTCGGCTCAATCACCACAACCGGCGCAGCCGCCGTCTCGTTCAGCAACGCAGCAGGCTGATTAGCCGGACGCAGCAAAAACATCCATGCCAACCCGGCCAGCAAGGCAAAGCCAAACAAGGCCCCCAGCAGCAACGGCCAGCGGCTGGCTCTCTGCGGGCGCAGCGGAGTTGCCGCGTTTGCAGCGCCTGCGGATGACACGGCCCGCGCTGCTGCCGCCAGCCGCTCCGCGCCCCAGCGCATCACCACCACGGTGATATTGTCGCGCCCGCCCGCAGCATTAGCCTGCGCCACCAAATGTTCAGCGCCGGCCTGCGGCTCGTGTCGGGCCAGCGTGGCGTGAATCTCAGCGTCAGTCAGCTCATCGTTCAGCCCGTCAGAACAAAGCAGCAAGGTGTCGCCCGGCTGCAAGGCCATGTCATCCACCAACGGCCAGCCCCCGGCTAACTCGCTGTGCTGCACGGCGCGGGCGATGTCAATCATCTGATGGTCAACGATCAGGCCATCGTCTATACCCAGATAGCGCTTGATAACGTTGCGGTTGGGATGCACACGAGCGGCTTCCGGAGTCAGCCGGCCAATATCAATAGCCTCCTGCGCCCAGGTGTGATCCAGCGTCAGCCGGTGCAACACGCCAGCGCGCAACAAATAGGCGCGGCTGTCGCCAGCGTGAGCCAAATACAAGCGTTCACCGGCGACGGCAGCCAGCACCACCGTAGACCCCATCCCGCGCAGACCAGGGCTGCTTTGGCTGGTGGCGTAGATTTCCTGATTGGCATGCTGAATGGCGCGCGTCATGCGTTCGGGCAAGGGCAAAGAGCGCAAGGCGCGCATCAGCGTTTCGATTTTTTCGACAGCAATACGACTGGCTATCTCACCGGCGTTGTTGCCGCCAATGCCATCAGCTACCACCGCTACCTGCACCGGCGTTGACTGCTCGTCCTGCTGCCAATCTGCTTGAAAACAGGCCAACGCATCTTCGTTGTTTTTACCTGTTTTACCGGCATCGGTGGCACTGCCGATCACCCATTTATCACGGCTACCGCTTGCTTGACCCATGGCTTTGCTCCATCAAACAGTCTGCTATTCCTTGCGCTTTGGTGTTTGCAGTTTGTAGGGTTCGGTGCGGAAGGGGTCATCATCTACCGCATCGCTGGTGAACTGTGGACTGTACGGCTCGGTGGCTACCTTCACAGGCTCGCTTTGCTCCTGCTGCATCTGCTCGAAACGAAAACCCACCGGACCAATGTGAATTTGGTCGCCGTGCTGCAAAAGCTGGCCGCGAATATCCACCGGCTTGTAGTTGACATAGGTTCCGCTGGTGCTGCCCTCGTCGAAAAGCCGAAAAGCGCCGTTGGCTTCTTCGACAATGCGGCAATGATAGCGCGACACACGCGGATCATCCAGCACCACGTTGGAAAGCTCGGCCTCGCGACCGATGCGTGTATCGCTGCCGCTGATCTCAATGCTTTGCGGCAGTTTTGCAGTGCCCTCTACCAGCACCAGCCGGGCCTTCACGGTGTGATGGCGCTGCATGCGCGGGTCCAAAACATACGGCTCAGTAGCCGCCTTAGGGGCGGCAGAAGATGTGGACGCGGTCTTGTCTTTGTTGCGCGGCTTGCGCAAAAAGAGGATCAACGCGAAAAGCAGCGCCAGCAAGGCCAATCCCAGCGCGGCCAGAGTGAGCCAACGCATGGTATTGGGACAGGTCAGGCCGGTGCAAACCGGCTCCACCGACGCGGGAGCAGGGGGCAGGTCAAGCTTGATGCGCAGTGACAATGGCTCGGACTGGGCGGTGATGCCCAGCTCGTCTACAGCCTGAACACGCAGGCCATAGACACCCTCGCCCAGTGCGGCAATGGGAAATTCGATACGGTCGAACGGCGCGCTTTCCACTACACGCGTATCGCTTCCCAGGGTGTATTCCACGCGACGCAGGCCACGTTCCCCTTCCGGCCAGGTGAAGTCTACCTGCACCGGCAGCACCGCCGGACTGAGCGTCTCCAGCGGCGAGGTGTAGGCCGTGCCGCTGCGGATGATTTCCTGCTCGCTGGCTGGCTGCACAATGCTGATTTGCACCGGGGCGGGGGCGGCCATCGCTGGAAAGTCGCGCGTGGCGCTGATTTCGCCCTCTGCAACCTGGGCGGTAACCGCAATCTGCTTGGGCTGTGGGTTGGCAGAGCGATAGCTCAATACCCGCTGCTTGCGTCCTGTAGCGATGGTATCCCACAACGTATCCAGCGCCTCGACTGTGGCAAGTGGAGTGTAAACCCCGCCGGTCATAATGGCGATGCGTTCCAGGTTAGCACGCGAGTCGGCTGTGCCTGGGCCTAGCAGCACCGTGTGCACGCGGATACTGCGCTCACGGGCGCGGGCAATGGCGTCATCTATCTTCACGCCGCTGACGTTATCTATGCCGTCGGAAAAGAGTACGATCTGGCGTTGAGCAGCCGGGTTGAGGCGGGGGCTGTCAAAAGCATCCAGACCGAAGTAGAGCAGCTCAAACAGTGGCGTTTCACCGATACCCACGGGCGGAATGTACTGGTACAAGGCGTTGTACAGATCGCCGTGATCCCATGTCCAATCCTTCAGCGAAGAAATCTGCTGATCAGCTACGGGCGCATAGGCCGCCAGCCAGTCGGATTGCGGCGACAACACGCCACGCTCCACCAGACGCCGCACCACCGCGCTTACCTCTTGATAGCGTGGAATGCCGGTAGCCCCATTCAACTGAATATCCTGCGAAGCGTCCAACAACAGCGCCGTTTGAGTGCCCACTTCTTCCAGACGCGTAACGATCGCTGTTTGCGGCTTGCCATCTTCACTCAGACCAAGAGGAACGGTTTCCAGCTCGCGCGTCAGGTTTTCGCCGCGGATGTAGACTTGCACATCAGGAAACGCGGTCACATCCACCTGGCTGATGGTGATTTTCGGCGGCAAGGGCTGCGCGAGCGCTGAAGATTGACTGAACAGCAGAGCAGCCAAAAGCAACAGGAAGCCAGCAATCGTTTTGATGGATGGTTGAGTCATTGACCAAAACCCTTTGAGCGAGGCTGTGGATCGGTGCGCGGTATTAAACGCACGCGGGACGGTTGTTTCCTCCACAAGAGGCGTGCGTGCTATTATACAGAATTACTACCAGGCTCCAAACACGCTGGAATCAGGGTTTACAGGGTTTCTACTTCCAACTCTGTATCAGGCCCAAGCCGCACAGACAGCTTGCCCAGCAGGCGGTGTGGGGTTTGCGGCTTCAGTGGCTTACCAGCCAGGTAGGTGTAGTTGGTGCTACCCAGATCTTCAATAAAAAACTCGTTGCTGCTGATGGTAATGCGGGCATGCTTGCCGGAAATGCGTTTGTCGCCCTTGAAAAGCAGATCACCTTCGCTGCGGCCAAGCACAAAGGGAAACTTTTCAATGATCACCTCACGCGCTACCTGCGAGTCGGGCGAGGCCAGCACGCGCAGACGCAGGCGCATGGTTGGTTTTTTGCTTTCCTGCACTTCGGTACGGTTTACCGGTGGACGCTTCAACTCGTCTTTAGCCTTTTGCGCTTTTTGCGCCTGAAGCATACGGTAGATCAGATAAGCGGCTATACAGGCAAGAATCCCCACAAGCGCCGGCACATTGTTGCGCAGAGTTTCGCTCATGGGGGTGGGCGGGCGGCGCGCGGGAATAAACTCATAGGCTACGGCAGTTTGTTTGCCTTCGCGGGTTTCCAACGTCAGATCCAGCGCCAGTTCCGGAACCGCTTCCTTCTTATTGAGTTGCAGCAGGCGGGCAGGCATGGGCAGAGTCAGCCGATTGGTACCTGCTGCGGCAAAAAAGGTACTGCGGGCAATATCCTGTAGCTTCTGCCCGCTTTCCCGCTCTACAATCACGCCCTGATAAAAGACATCATCACACTGGGCGGGCATCACCAGATCGAAATGGAAGACCTGCCGGCTGTAATCCGACTCCACCGATTGCACGGCAAATTCACAGCCGGGCGCTACCGGCGGCTCGTGAGTAAACTCCTTGCAGCCCAGCACCGTGGGATCATCAGAACAGCCTTGCACCTCCGCGGGACGGGTGAGAAACTGGTCGTTAGCATCCACCGCCTGAATTTTGATAGTGTATTTGCGGCCTGGCAGCAAATTGCCCGCGGGCAGATCCGTTTGCAACAGATCGCGCTGGTTAAGGTTGATCTCCAGATTCTTGACTACGGTTTTGCCGCCTTCGGTCTCCTCCACGCCCAGGATCAGCCGATCAGCCGATTGGGGATTGCCAACAGCCACTTGCAGCAAATAGCTGGCGGCAGCCGGCTGAAAATCGAGTTGATTGATGCGCACCGTCACCGGTGGCAGCGGCTCGGCATAGCTGCGGTCAGACTGAAAGTTGAACATGGTGGTGGCAAACAGATTCAGATCGCGCGGGCGCACCGCCAGCACAGCCTGCCCCAGCCCAGCCCGGGGATACACCTGAGCGCGGGCCACCAACTGCGCGTTCAAGCCATCCATGATCGTCTGAAACAGATCGTCCAGCTCGGTTTGGCCGCCGATAGCAGCGAATGCACTGGTAGCGCCGGCCATCTCACGCAGTTCTGAGCCGTTGATGTTGGCGCAGTTAGCCGTACACAGACCAATGGTGTGCAGCGGCGTAGCGGGCTGGCGCTGCGCCTTTTGCACTGCATCCAGCAGGGTATGCACGCTGCACGCCTGACCATTGCCTCTTTCGTCGCGACCATCGGTGAACAGGATCAAGGCACGGCGATCCTGCGGACGGGCTGCCGCCTGATCCAGCCGGTCAATCACATCCCACACGGCATCATACAAACAGGTGGGGCCGTTGGGCACCGCACGCACCTGCTGAAGGCGGTTTTGCACCTCGTTGAAATCCCCGGTAAATTCGTTGATAACGCTGATTTTGTCGCTAAAGGCGATCACCGACACGCGGGCATTGGCCGGTAGCGTTTTCAGAGCCTCCATCGCCGCGCTGCGCACCTGGCCAATAACGTTTTGCATACTGCCGCTGACATCCAGCAGCAGCGCCACATACAGCGTGCTGGCCGGATCACCCACACTGGCGGGAATCGGCTCGCTGGCACTGCCCACCACCTGAATGGTAGCTTCCTCCAAATTGGGTTCCAGCACAGGCCGCCCTTCGCTATCCGTGATGACAAAGTAAACTTCCAGCCCCAGCGAGTCAGCGCCGGGCTGCGACACGGTGCTGATCACCTGCGGCGTGACCGGCGACTGAGCATAGACTGCCGTTGGCAAAGGCAGCAAGTTTAGCAACAATATCAAACCGATGAGGTATTTTTTCATCATTCCGACGTTTCATCCCTGCTGATAGCGTGTCAATACGGCTGAACCGGAGTATACGGCGACATTATAACCGGAAGACGTAAAGATATGAAGTTTTCTCCCCCGCTATTAATCAGGGTGCTGAGTCGGACACAATGGCAACAGACGCGGCATCGCCGCTGATGGTAAGCACAAAAGTATAGTAGCCGGGGGACAGCGTAACCTGGCCAAAAGTTGCCTGATCAAAAGGCGAACCGAGAAAACGCTGCCGGTCAGCGGTGATGAAATTATAGTTGCTGTACGCGCCAAACTCGGCCTTGATGGCGCGGTAGGGCGTGGTTTCACCGGCAGCCACTGCACCAAAGGCGCGGCTGCCCGGCCCACCGGCTCCGGAACCGGCGCCCAGCCAAAAGTTTTCCAGATCAACCGCACTGTCATTTTGAAGGCGAATGTGAATTCGGTCTGTGTTCATGGCATGGCACGAGGTAAGCACGACGAGAGCAAAAACAAGCAGCAGGGGCTTCATTTTACCACAACCCCTTGATTTGTTCAGCCAGAGCGGGAGCCGAAGCAGGACACACGCGCAAACCTGCGCCGTTGGCAGGCAGCACAAACCAGTCATCTTGATCTTCGCCCAGCAAGGCATTGAAGCGGTGGCTGGTCTCTACCTGACCGTAGTTCAGGTGCAGCATTTGCAACCGGGCGCGACGTTCACTGTGCAAGGCACGGGCAAAAGGCAAAGCGCTGGCCGGGGGAACGCCCATCTGCACCAGTTGTTCGGGCTGAGGATCGGCTGCGGCCTTTTTGGCACGCTCGCGCGATAGCATGAACTCGTCCCAGGGCGGCGGCTGCACGGGCAGCTCTAACGTAGCAGCCAGGCGAGCTACCATGATATCCGGTGAAGCCAAGGTAGCCAAATGATAGCGCGCGCCGTCGAAACTGGCCTCAACCACACGGCTGGCCAGGTAATGGGTGACGCTTTGTGCGGGGCGGTTGGGGCTATCAAGGGTGGTCACCAACACGCGGCGCGGCGCGGCAATGGTGGCAATGATGATCAGCAGCTCTTCGTTTATTTGCGTTTGCACGCTGCCGGAGCGCTGCTCCAGCCAGCCATGGCTTTCCAGCTCGGCGCGGCCTTGCAGGAAAAGCGCCTGCCAGCCATCGGTATCCGCCGGGAACAAGCCTTTATCTTCCAAGCCGATCAATGTCTGCACGCCGGTGAGGGAAAGCAAAAAGGCCATCTCGGCGCGTGTCAGCACGACCGGGTAGTGAATGGTGCGTGACAGAGTCATGATATAGCCTCTCAGTCGAACAGGTCACCGAACCAGTCAACGACGCGTCCGGCTCCGTCGCTAACCACGTCAATCGCTTTGGTAACGCCGGTTTTAACGTCTTCAGCCACACCCAGCAGGGTTCCGCCGGTGTTGGAAAGCGTCGATTCAACAAAGCCCGAATCAAGCCGGTCAGTCCAGTACTGAATGCCCGCCTGCTGGCCGGTGAGGGGGCTACTGGTATCGCGGTTTTCCAGGCCGAGGTAGTTATAGCCCGGCCCCATGTTGTGATAGTTGTAGAGATAGCCTGCGGCATCGTGTACCACACCATGATAGCCCAAAGCACTGTCACCCAGGTCCACTGCGGCGTTGCCGGGGCCAACCAGCCCGCCAGTGGGGTTCAGCAGCGCACCGAACACCGGGTCAATGCCCAGAGCGTCGCCTACCACCTGGCCGTAGCGCAGTTGCGTGGTGCTGCCCATGAAGTCATCGTGCAGGAACTGGTTGGTCGCGGGGATAGACTCCATGCCCTTGGCTGCGGCGATGCGTGTCGCTTCGTCGCGCAGCGATAGATAACGCTGGTATTGTGCCTCGATCTCGGCGCGGGGCACGCCGCGCGCCTGGGCGATCTGATCCAATGCCTGCTCCACCTGCTGCGGCGAGGGGGTGCCTGCCAGCGTCTCCATGGCGCGGTTGAGTGCTGCGCTGTCGGCGCCCTGCACCTGCAAGCCGATGAGACTATCCATGTAAGCCGGGGCAAAAATGCTGGCTGTATCCATCGGTGTGGGCATAGCCGCACTGTCAGCGCCAGCAGCGGGGGCAGCCGTTGCGCCATCACCGGCACTGTTGCTGTTGGCGCTGGCCCCATCACGGCCCTGGAAGGGACGCGCCGCCTCTTCTTCAGCCTGGCGCACCAGGCGGGCAATGGCCGTGGTGATTGTTTGTGCCTGCTCCAGGGCGGCTACCAGACGATTGAGCGCGGGCAGCAGCTCGCTGTTCATTTCGTTGAAAAAGGCTGTGGAGCCGCGCCCTTGCCATGCACCAGCTTGCAGCGGCTGCATGGTACGACGCACCGCGGCCAGCATCTCGCGGTTGGCTTGAGCCTGGCCGCCAAAGCGCCGTGCCACGTCGTTCAGGGTGTCGTACTGCGCTTGAATGATGTCATTGCTCATAGGATAAGTACGCCTTTAGCCAGGGGGGAGGGGAGTAGGCAAGTACGCCGAAGAGAAGTAAACAAGTACGCCGAAGGCGGGTAGACAAGTAGGCAAGTAGACAAGTACGCCGAAGGCGGGTAGACAAGTACGCCGAAGGCGGGTAGGCAAGTAGGCAAGTAGGCAAGTAGACAAGTAGACAAGTAGACACGTAGACAAGTACGCCGAAGGCGGGTAGACAAGTACGCCGAAGGCGGGTAGACAAGTACGCCGAAGGCGGGTAGGCAAGTACGCCGAAGGCGGGTAGACAAGTAGGCAAGTAGAAGAATAGTACGTACTATCTCACTATCTTACTATCTCACTACCTCACTACCTCACTATCTCACTATCTCACTATCTCACTACCTCACTATCTTACCACACTCTTCCTGCGCGAGTCTTGAATTTTTCCTGAATATTTTCTGAATTTTTCGTGAAGTTTGCTGTCAGGGCCAGAAGTTGTTGCAAATGTCATTGGGCGAAGTTCAGCAAACTAAATGCATCGTAAACAAAGTTATTGCGTTAAGTCCAGCAAGCTAAATACTCTCATCGGTGTCACTCCGAACGCAGTGAGGAGTCCTCCATGCGTTCGCCAGGGGATTCCCCGGCCCTGTTGGGGCCACGGAATGACAGACCGATCTCACTCTCCCATGCTCTGCGCCAGCGCGAGAATGGCCTCGACCGCGGTTGAGCCAGCCACGGCACGCACCGTCAAATCCTGTGCAGCAGCAGCTTGCGGCTCCAGCAGCCAGCAGCGCCGCCGATCCGCCACGATCATCACCGTTTGCTGGCCGCCTATAGGCGTGCTGTGCAAGTCCCAGGCATACACAGCCGTATAAACCGGCCAACGCGCTACGGCCGCGGCAAATGCCTCCGCTTCTGGCTGCGGCCAGCGCGCTTTGCTCAGGGCCTTGATGGCTTTGTCCCCGCGGCCCCCGCGCGCCTGCGCGATGACCTCATTGAGCAGCTTCCACGGCCACACGCCAGCGAAAGCGCCTGGCTGCGCGGCGGCCTCCACGGGCAGCAGGGCCTCACGCACGCGCGTGAGGAGCGTTGCGCCGCGGGCGAAAAAGCGAAAAGTGTGGCTATCGAGGTGCGTGAAGCTGTGCTCCACCCGGATGTCCGGCGTGACGTTGAAGAGATGCACGTCTTCCGTGCCATCGGGCAACCTGCCCACCAGCACCAATGACGCGGCAGGACGCAGACAACTGGTTACCAGCGCGGTCAGCGCGTCATCCAGCGCCACGACATCGCCGGTTTGCGTGGCAAGCCCGCGGCGCAGCAAGCTTTGCAGGCCCGCTTGCAGCCGCTGCTCCTGCTGCTTTTTCGGCACACCGGCCAGCGGATTGGGAGGCAAGCCGTTCATGCTGGCGAAGCCGAGCAGATCCAGCAGGGCCAACAGTTCATCCAGGCTGAGGGTAATCGCAAAGTCATCGTTCATGGTGAAGCACTGTCCAATGCCGGATCGCGCAAGGCTGCGAGATGGATGCGGGCCACTGCGAGCATGGTGGGCAGCCACAACAGCGCCAGCGCGCTGAGAAGCTGCGTCAGAACCAGAAAAACCGCGCCGGGCCGGGCGTTGAGCAGCGGCGGCAGCGCCACCAGCAGCGCCAGCAAGCCAATCGCCACCCGCAAACCCCGATCCAGCCGCCTGGCCGCCTGGGTGAACCGCACGGAGCGCCCGCAGAGCAGGCTCAGGAAGTTGGGCACATTGATCGTACCCGCCACCAGCTCCAGCGCAAAAACGACAACGGCTACCACTCCGGCCAGCGGGGAAACAAACCAGGCAACCCACAGCGCCGACAGCCCAAAGATCAGAAAAAGTGCAGCTACCAGCAGGCGATGCCCAGCCACCGCCAGATGCAGCAAGCGTCGGCGTTGCGCGCCGGTGGCCCGCATGGCGGCCTGATACCAGGCATGGATGCGCAAGCCCGCCAGCCCGCCGGCTGTTCCGATCAAGCTTGCCACCACCAGCACCGCGCGCACCAGGGTCGGGGCTGCATGGGGTTGGCCCGGAAAAAAGACCACGCCGAAAAACACGAAGGTCACTATCCCCAACGCCAGGGCTGTGATGACGCCGGCCGCAAACCACCCCTCACTTAGGAGCGGCACGAAGGCGTCTTTGGCTACGGCCCGTTTGAGATCGGCAGGAATTTGCATGGTACTCACCGCGCGGCAGCCATAAGACGCTGTGCCAGCACAAGGACTGCATGGACAGCCGTTTGGCCGTCAACCGCACGCACCTTGAGCGTAGCGCCGGTTGCGTCCTGCGGTTCCAGCAACCAACAGCGCTGCTGATCGGACACAACGACCACGGTGTCTGTGCCTGCGACCTGTTCACTGCGCAAGCCCCAGGCGCACAAAGCGGTGTAGATTGTGCCTGCTGTGCAGGTGGCGACAAAGGCTTCGGCCTCGGCGCGCGGCCATTGGGCGTGCACCAGGTTGCTGACGGCTGTTTCCTGCCCCTGACTGCGGGACAGACGAAACACATCGGCGAGCAACGCATCCGGCCAAAGGCCGTGAAAATCGCCGTGCTTTTGCGCGGCCAGCAGCGCTTGCAACGCGGCTGAAACCCGCGCTTGCAGCGCAGCCGCATCGGGCAGATAAGCAAAGCTGTAAACAGCCAGCCGCGGCGAGCTGTGTTCCACCAGAATATCCGGCGTGGCATTGAAGAAGTGCGGATCGGCGGAACCATCCGGCTGCAAGCCGCTCACCACCAACGACGCGCTGGGCAAGACACAGCTCCCCACCAGAGCGACCAACGTATCATCCAGCAGCACGCTGTCACTGTCTTGCGCGGTGATCAGCTCGCGGTTGATGAGCGTTTCCAGTCCGGCGCTAAGCCGTTCGGCGCGCTCTTTTTCGGTCACACCCGCGAAGGGGTCTTCGGGCAAGCCGTTCATGGTGGAACTGCCCATCAGTTGCAGCAAAGCCAGCAGTTCATCGCGGGTGAGGTTCAGAACAAGCTCGTTACGCGCCATCGGTTATCCTCCAAAAGCCCAGGAAAGGGGTGAAAGCAGCCGTGAGCCAGCCTCGGCAAGGCCATTAAAGGTATTGACCACACCGCGGCCCATGTCAGCGCCGGTTTGTGTGACCTGGTTCCAGGCGTCATTGGCGGCTCGGCTCACTTGACCCGCCATCTCCTGCGCGCCGTTCCACGCGCTGCTGAGGGCCGGACCCACGCGCTGGGCTGCGCCATCTACCACGCTGCGCCAGGCGTCCTTGCCCCAGCGATCATAGGCGTATTGCAAGCCCAGGCCCACGACGAAGCCGACCGCGGTGCCGACACCGGGCACGGGGATCATGGTACCGATGGCCGTGGAGACGCCGACAATACCCAGTCCGGCGGTGACATCTGCGCCGGTGCTGGTGAGGAATTCACGGCTTAGCAAGCCTTTATCCTGGTTGGCACCGAAGCCGAATTCGTAGATGTTGCTGCCTAGCGTCACCAGGGTGCTGATGATAGCCGGGCCTTTGACGTTTTTCAGGAAGCCGTTGGTGGCCCACAGCGGCGGAGTTTTAAGGCCGCCAATGCCTTTGATGTCGTCGAGAAGCTGGGCTGCACGCGCGGCAAAGGGGCCTTCGCCCTTGACCGCGGTTTTGATCATCTCAAACAGCGAATGAGATTTGATGGATTGCTCAATTGCTTTTTCGCCAAAACGGGTGAAGTGAGCCGGTAGCCCCAGGGCTTCTTTAGCCGCATGAGAGCCAAAGGCGCGCCAGAGGCCGTCGCTGCCCTGCACAAAGCGCACCATCTTGCTCCACTGACCTCCGGCTGCGAGAATGCTGGCCAATGCGCCGCGGTCTTTATACGCCCAAAGCAACGTTTTGGCAAGCGTTTTAACCGTATCTTGCCAGGTCCAGCCGTCGTTGCGGGCCGCGGCTGGGTTGTCCGCCGCGCCGGAGCCGGTTGTGTCAGCAGGTACGCCGGTGGGCACAGCCGCGTCGCCACCCTTAAAAGGCGCTGACGCTTCTTCCTCAGCTTGACGCATGAGCTGGGCAATGGCGCGCGTGACAGCATCTGCTTGCTGAAGGGCCTGGCTCAGGCGCTGCGTGGCGGGCAGCACGGTATCTTGCATTTCAGCAAAGAAAGCCGCGGAACCACGGCCTTCCCAGCCGCCGGACTGCAAGGCGCGCAGTGACTGCTGCACGCGGCCCTGCATCTGGGCGGTGGCCTCGGCTTGCTGACCGAAGCGCCGGGCCACTTCCTTCAAAGTATCGTATTGCACTTGAATGATGTCGTTGCTCATGGGGTCACTCCTGCGCTTCAAACTCAAAGCATCTCGTACTATGACCTAAAAATTTTCCGTGATGGCGCTTGTCAAGCGGGTGCTATCTCATTATCAACACCAAGAAGCCGCAGGCTTTCGTGGTGATCAAATTGCAGCACCAGTGGTTCTTCTGCTGTTCTTGCAGAGAATCCAGACATGGCCCGGCCGTCATCGTTAAGCGTTGCTGTGAATGTGTTGACCCGCGCCAACAGTTCCTCATTAAAGATCAATTGGCCGGATTCGTACCAACAGCGATCACACTCTACTCGCCTTCTTCACGGCCCAACATGCCGGCCCGAGTGATTTTTCAGGTCAGGCCCTTATCAAGGCATTGTGATTGCCTTACCGAACTGTGCGCAAAATGGCAATGTTGCGCGTTGCACTTGTCCTGCGGGCTGGTGTAGAATTACCCAAGTCTGATCGGGGTAGGCGCAAACTCTCAAGATGCGCCCAATCGTTTCCTCTATCTTTAGGTCTTGGGCAACAGGATAGGCGCAATCATGGGCTACCAAGGAACGTCCAGCCGCGGCCAGCAATGCCATCCTTCCCTCTTCAGCCGAAGTCGTAAAGACAAGTTCAGCCAGATTATCGAATCCAGGGAGAGCCGGTAGTTCTGCCAATACAAGCGCAGCCAGCAATTCTTCCTGACTCAGAGCCAAACTCTCGATTTCTTCAGCCATTGCATCACTCTTTCGGTGATAGGTCCAGATAAAACTGCCATCCCTGCTGTTCTGCCATTGACCGCAGCGCTGCAATGCCGCGTTGATAGGTTCCTTCACTTGGGTGCGCCCACAGCAGCACTTCGCCATCGTTCTCGCAGCGCATAAACTCCTCGCTAGTGGCGCGCAGCAATTCTGCATCGGCTTGATCATACGCAGCAACCCTTTCGTCCGCTGACAAGGGCCGGGCAAACGCTTGATCTAACACGGCCGCACTGTGCGCTAATGCCGCGACGAAAGCCTGCGCGCGCGTGCGGAGATTTTCGGGGATCGCTGCCAGATAAAGTTGCTTCAGCTTGAAGTCTTGCGTATGTGCAGCGGCCAGCAACTGGGTCGGCGTGGCGCAGCGAGCAAATGCCAGCGCATACTGCTGGTCGTCAATCACCAGCAAAGTGCGGTGTTCAGACAATTCTGAAAAGTCCGCATCCAGATAGGGCGGTTCATAGCCCACAAAACAGACGGGCTGGTCTGCAAAGACTGCCACCGTGACTACGTCCACGATTTCAGGCCAGTGGGGCAGGTAAGGGACCGCCTCAAAGGTGATGCGCACCCAGCCCGTGTTATAACCCTGGACCCGGATCTGTGCGTAGGAGTCTGTGGTTGCGGGCGCAGACTTCCATCTCAAATATCGCGCCACATCTTGCAGCACACTCTTTGTCTTGGAACTATCTGGAAATACTGGTCCTTGTGGAGTCACTAGAGATGTTCTCCGATCTGTTCACCAAACCAATTGCCGCCAATTCCGCCAGTAATACCGCCGAACACCTATTCCCTGGCATCAGCCCACTGATCTATGACCCCCTGCAACGCACTTTGCATCTGCTCCAAATCCACAGACGTCACAGTCACCTCGGTATGTGGGCCGCCCTGCATGCGCCAACAACGGCGCGCTTCGCACAGAAGCGTTTCACTCGGCACAGCCGGTTGCAGGTACGGCGCAAGCGCAGTGACTTGTAAGCGCGCGGTCGGCGTGCTCATGGCCTCGGCCAGCGCGATGCTGACTGAGGCTGACGCGCCGGCTTGCCGCAAAATCTGTTCAGCTTCTGCACCTGCGCCTTGATTGGCGGCTGTCTGCGCCTGCGACAGGCTGTTCTGCGACAAAACAAGCTGCAAATCCGGCTCACTCTCAGCCGCGCTGTGGCGTTGCAACCAGCCCACCAATGCTGCGGTCAAGTCAAACGGCTCAAGCAAGGGGGCAAATTCGTAGATGCCGTCATAGGGCTGAAAGATGCGCACCACCACGCCGCCCAGCCGGTAATAACTTTCTTGCTGCGGTGGGAGGGTATCGCCACTTTTGCTGGTCACCAGCAACACCGCATCGGGTGCAGCCGCCAGATGCAGCAGGCGCTGTACATCACCATGCACCGCAACACTGCCATCCGCCAGCGGCAACAATAGCGAGCGCGCAAGGAGACTGCGCGTCACGCTAGCGCGCAGCAGCCCCGCGTGATCAGTCACCGGCGCGGGCAGCGACAGCGCGGCCTGCCCCGGCAATTGCTGGATCATCAACATGTCCAGCAGCAGGGCAAGCTCTTCGATACTGAGTCTAAGGGGGCTGTTTTCCATAGTGACTCCTTGTCGCAGTTACTGTCCCACCAACCAGGCTCCACCCGCTTCGGGAGCAATCTGAATGTCGTAGCTGAGAAAACCGGGATGCGCTTTGTCGTCGCACAGATGGGCATCGGCATCGTAATAGCCTGCGGGCAAATCCAGCGTCAGGCTTGCGCCCGGCTCCAACTGTTCGCCCGATCCAAGCCGGTTGCGCCCCCAGAAAGTTTGCGAGGAGGCTTTCTTCACGCGCACAGAACAGAGCGCGCCGCTTGCGCCGTTGATAATCGTGAGGGCGCTGTCGCCAGAGCTGTCACTGCCACAGGCCAGCGTGGTCAGCGCCAGCAGCAGGCCCACGCCGCCCAGCACGAAGAGCCGGACGCGGGAAGGAGCATAGGTCAAGGTGACAGTCATGGCATTTATCTCCAAAAACCGTACCAAATGTCACTGACTACGCCCGGCAGCCATTGGCTGGGCAGGGGCGCGTTAGCGACGTATTGTCCCGCAGCATCAAGTTGACGATCAATCGCCACTTGCCAATCGCCAGGCAGGTATTGAGTCACTGTCTTGGTGACGTTCTGGGTGGCGGCCACAGCGGTCGTTGCGCCCATGTGCGTGAGAAAGTCTACACTGCCCCAAGCCACCTGTCCGGCGTCACCTTGCGACCAGCCTGTGCTGATGGTCTGCCACGAATTGCTATAGTTATCATAGTCATGAACTCGATAAGAGCCTACCACGTCCCAACGATCAATACTGAAAGGCAAAGGCCGCTCGGCCATGGCAGGTGAATGCACATAGCCGCCATGTCCACCCCTTTCCCAGATTACCTGCGGGTCAATGGAAGGACTGCCGCCGGAGCCGGTCACGCCGAACAAGCTCAAGGGAGAACCGAGGTTCAGCGGCAGGGTAAGATCGGTGAAAGGGATGCGCGGCGCGGCGATCTCAATCAGGCGAATGGGGTCATCGGCCAGCACGAAATTATGATAGTTCTCAGCGCCGACACGAGGATTGATAACCGTACTGCCGCTTGATCCCATGGTGTTGACGCTGCCAATCTGATAGCGGTCAGCCAGTTCCTGCGTGCCTGCCAGGTTCATCGCCACATGACCGCCCTGACTGTGGCCGGCCAAGTGAATCACTGCACCCGGGGGAATGTTCTGCTCAATCAGGCGTTGAGCCTCAAGCTGAAAGCGCGAGGGCACGCCTCGTCCGCTGCTAAGGTTCGCCAACCAATCGTTGGGACCAGTATCGCCGTCGTTGCCTGCATCGGTACCGATAATCGCCACCAGATATTGGTTTTCGCCGATGCGCACGATTTTCACTGGTTCGTCTACGCCATAGGCCTTACCGTCGCGGATGTCATTGATGCGATACATCTGCTCGATCATAGCCGCCAAATCCTGATAGGTCGCGCCTGGCCCCAGCACCAGCGGCGGGATGCTAGCAAGATTGTTGTAATCGCCAAAGGGTGGGCCGTCGGACAGCACTGCAGCCTGTCCAGCTGCAGTGCTGTCCGGCGCAGGTGCGGAGGAGGGAGCGCCCACCGTGCCCGCGCTGCGGAAGGGCTGCGACGCCTCCTCATCAGCCGCGCGCAGTACCTGCACGATCTGCTGCGTCGTCTGCTGCGCCTGCTGCAAGGCCGCGCCCAGGCGTGCCACCGCAGGCAGCACCTCGCCGGTCATCTCAGCAAAGAACGCAGCGGAACCGCGGCCCTCCCAGCCGCCGGACTGCAAGGCGCGCAGTGACTGCTGCACGCGGCCCTGCATCTGGGCGGTGGCCTCGGCTTGCTGGCCAAAGCGCCGGGCCACGTCGTTCAAAGTATCGTATTGGGCTTGAATGATGTCGTTGCTCATGCGGATGCCTCAGGAAGGTAAACAAGTACGCCGAAGGCGGGTAGATTGGTAGGCAGGGAAGTGACACCACTCACTACTTACTACCTCAGCATGGCACTATCTTATCACACCCCAGCCCGCAAGTCTTGAATTTTTCGTGAAGAATTTCTGAATTTTTCGTGAAGTTCGTCCTTACAGCTATGCTCCTGGCACAGGCAGCAAGCCCCAGCGGAAGATGATGCCGTGATCGTCTATCTCTGTGCCGAATCGCCACTATCTGCCTTTTTGTTCTGCCACCAGCGCATGAATTGACGGGAACGCTCGGCACTGCGCGCTTGAAGCACAGTCTGCATATCCACCCACACCGCCGGCCAGCGGGCCGGATCGAACAGGGCGAGCATTGGCACGGCGATGGGATCGAGCTGCTGCGCCAGCACGGCCAGCGCCTCGCTTTGCGTGAGGCCGGGCCGCGCCTGATCGGCGGCAAAGTCCACCGGCGGCCGGGTGAGATAAGTCAGCACATCGTCAAGCTTGACCTGCTGTGCTCGTTGCTGCGGATCAGCCGGCCACGCCAGCGCCTGCCACTCGCCGTGGCGCACGTTGAACTGGATCACCACCACAGGGTGCTGATACTGCACCTGCACCGCCTCTCCGGAGCGCGGGGACGGAGTTACCGTAAACCCGTAGTCGTCAACCAGAAAGCGAAAGTCGTGCTGAATTTGGTTCAAGAGAGTATGAGAGTCGTATGTCATGAAAATACTCCTGGCGCGGCGCTACTTGGTCCAGATACCAGTCATCGGATTGAAGGTATAGCCATATTTTTCCGCATTTTCCATCAGGTATTGTAACTCTTTGTAGCTGGCGCGGCCTGCATTTTTGGGATCCAAAACATCGGCGATGCTTTCACCCACGTATTGGATGTGAGATACGCCGCTTTCCATCTGCTGGCGCAGAAAAGACTCGTTAACTTGCCACATACGGTCGCTTCCCAGAACATTATACATGCCATCCGGCGTCTCGAACCACATACCGCCGCTAGATTTTGCCTGAGCAATATAGCTGTCCACGTAGTCGGCGGCTTCCCAGGGTTTCCAGGGGCCGAGTACCACGCGGTCGCCTGAGCCGTGCGTCGTCAAGCGCGCCAGATCATCCACCAACGCTTGCGAACCATCGGCTCCGACTGCTATTTTGCCATATTGTTCGGAAATATCAAGGATTTTGGGGACGCGTGCAGCGGCTTCTGCCGCGTCAAAGGTTGGCGGGAAGTGGATTTTATTGATGGCGGCGATTTCGTCAGCGCTTCTGCCTGCAAGTTCTGCCGCACGACCCGCATCATCCATCACCGAGCTCACACGGGCCGCATCATCGGCTACCGAACCCGCACGCGCCACATCATCAGCCACTGAGCCTACCCGCGCGACGTCATCCGCTACTGTGCCGACGCGGGCCACGTCGTCTACTACAGTCGCGCCCTTCAGCAGCTTGGTGACTTTGTCTGCACCCTTCGTGCCCAGCAGCGTGGTGACCACAGCCACCGTGCCGCGGCCGATGGCCTCCCAGGGATGTCCGCTCTCCCAGGCCTCAACATAGGGCTGCTTGATGGCGTCCCACAGCTCGCCCGGATGCGTGATGCCGAACCACAGCCCCTTGGCTGTGCCGATGGGATCAGTGACCATGTTCCACAACCCGGTCACCATATCCTTCAGCTCTGCGCCGGCTCCCTTGAAGAAATCGCCTATCCCGCCCCAGAAGCCGCCGCCCTCCTGCTGGCCTGCGCCGTCGGCGTGGCCCCGGAAGGGCTGCGATGCCTCTTCTTCGGCTGCGCGTAGCACGCTGCTGATCTGCCGCGTGACCTGCTGCGCTTGCTGCAAGGCTGCGCCCAGCCGGCTCAGCGCGGGCAGCACCTCGCTGCTCATCTCGCCAAAGAAGGCGGCAGCCCCGCGACCCTCCCAGCCGCCGGACTGCAAAGCGCGCAGCGATTGCTGCACGCGGCCCTGGGTCTGCGCAGCGACCTCGGCCTGCTGGCCAAAGCGCACCGCGATCTGTTCGAGCTGGTCGTATTGCACTTGAATGATGTCAGCACTCATGGGAGATAATTACTCATTTGGCCAGGAAACAAGTAGACAAGAGGAAGGCAGAAACGAGAGCACGCACTATCGCACTAGCGGATGAGAAAACTTGTGTTTAATGTATTCCGTAGCGAGCACACCTTTAATCACTCTCACGCCCTAAAAGTATCATTTCAACTGGATCGTCTGTAATTGGGGGCAACAGAGAGCCAAGTATGTTATGGTCCTGTACACTCAGAATGCCCCATTCCAGCAAGGCAGCAAAATAGGCACGCCAGGCGATCGCATAATCGCGCGGTAGGTTGCCGTTAAAATAATCCAAATCAGAACGAAGACGTTCCATCAATTCGCTGCTGACTTCATTTTTGTTCATGGGTTAACCGCCTTTCAGTCTACTATGGCTGTAATCAGGGAATTAAGATATCGAAGCCGTTACCGATGATCCGAATTTCCTTTAATCTTTTGCGTTGAAGGTCAAAACCATAAGCGCGCCGAATCGCACGCTCAGCCAATTCTTGAGTCAGGCCAGTCTGACCTCTGGCATCAATGATGATATGACCTGCTTGCCCAGCTCCATCCAAAATGCGTCGGGACAATGCTCCTGAAAGGTCAGATGATGTCAGATTTGATATAGTCTTAAGTTCGGTCGGTACGCCATTTACCAAAAAATCCGGTGTTCTAGTGGCACCTTCAGCTACAATCTCGACAACTTTACCTTCCTGAACCAATAAGTTCGCTACATTGCTTTCTGCTTCCGAAACAATTCGGCCTGTATTATTTACCAGTCGCCCTACATCATCGGCCGTCGAAACCACGCGACCGACATCGTCAGCCACTGAGCCGGCGCGCGCCACGTCGTCGGCCACTGTCGCCACCCGCGCCACGTCATCCGCTACGGTGGTACCCTTCAACACTTTGGCAACCTTGTCCGCGCCTTTAGTTCCCAACACCGTGGTAACCACCGCCACCGTGCCGCGACCGATGGCTTCCCAGGGGTGGCCGCTTTCCCACGCCTCCACGTAGGGCTGCTTGATCGCATCCCACAGCTCGCCGGGGTGCGTGATGCCATACCACAACCCCTTGGCCGTGCCCACCGGGTCGGTGACCATGTTCCACACGCCGGTGACCATGTCCTTCAGCTCAGCCCCTGCGCCTTTAAAGAAGTCGCCTACTCCGCTCCAGAAGCCGCCGCCCTCCTGCTGGCCTGCGCCGTCGGCGTGGCCGCGGAAGGGCTGCGCTCAGCCGGTTCAGCGCGGGCAGCACCTCGCTGCTCATCTCGCCAAAGAAGGCGGCAGCCCCGCGACCCTCCCAGCCGCCGGACTGCAAAGCGCGCAGCGATTGCTGCACGCGGCCCTGGGTCTGCGCAGCGACCTCGGCCTGCTGGCCAAAGCGCACCGCGATCTGTTCGAGCTGGTCGTATTGCACTTGAATGATGTCAGCACTCATGCGGTTGCCTTTGAGAAAGGGGAAACAAAGAGATGGGTAAATTCAGCCGTTGATCATTCTGTCTCACGCGAAGGCGCGCAGACCGCAAAGGAAGGCAGAGCCGTGATGAGGCTGGCTTGTTTGCCGCGAATCGCAGACTCCTGCACTACCTTACTATCTTAGCACATCTCACCCCACGAGTCTTGAATTTTTCGTGAATTTTTTCTGAATTTTTCGTGAAGTGTGCGCTCACAGCCCCTCCTTCGGGCACGGGCAATTTGCCCCAACGAAAGATGATGCCGTGGTCGCCGGTCTCCTCGCGAAAACCCCACCCTTGCTACCAGACACCCACGCCTAAACATGGAATCGCCGGTGGAATTCCTCGCGCCAGGATTGATCATGACCTGGCTCGAAGAGCGGCAGTAACCGATCCGCCCATTCAGCGAATAACTCTGCTTCAAAGCGGTATTGGTCAAGCTCGCCACGCTGAAATTGCTTGACACGCTTGGGCGTCCAAACTCGGTGGCCTCCCAGCAACTCAACCAACAGGAACATGGCGTACCAACCATCAGCGCCGGCACGGTCAACATAATAAGGCCCGGGAAAGGAGGCAGTGGCGTCACCAATGAGCATGGCGAAATCGCCGTCGGAGAGCTGTAGCAAAACACGATGTTGTGTGTTTCTGTACAGCGCGACACATTCGCGTCCATCTCTCTGACAGTCGCAGTCACAAAACACAAGCCCATACCTATTGAACAGGTCTTGGAAGGTATTATCTACCAACCCCACAAAACTCAAGCAATCAGAAGTCGCTTCATTACTCATAATCCTGCTCCTTAGGTGAGTCGTAGTACAGTCTTAAGTCCGTATTGGTTATTTGCAATGATGGCCCTATGGTTGCGCCACCCAATCTGCCTAAATCCGAGGCTCGCCAATCACCGACTTTTATCCAGGCATCTCCTTTGAATGTGTAGCCATACTCATAAGCGTATTTCTGCAAGTATTTAATCTCGTCTGCGCTGAAAGATTTGGGCTTGTTGGACAGAATATCCTTAATGGATCCACCGCGCAGCTCGATCTTGCTGACGCCGGCTTCCAGTTGCATCTGGAGAAATTCACGGTTAGCTGCCCAAATGCGACCGTTGCCGGAGTTGCCCGGTTCCAGGATTTTCCAGACCGAGTTGGATGTATTGAATATCCGGCCGCCTTGTGCTTGCGCTTCACCGATGTAGCCGCGGAATCCAGTGGCGGGATTGGGGTGGAATGGACCCAACACCACCGGATCCGCCAGTGAACCAACATGAAACTGGGTGGATTTTTCTGCCACGAAACGGCCAGCCGCGGTTTCAGCCCGACTGCCTCTGGCCACCGATCCCATCGAGCGGGCGACATCATCAACGACACCGCCATAACGGGCGCCGACTTCGGCGGCCTCGGTCGTCAGGCGGGCAGCTCTGCCTACCTTGGCGGCTTTGGATGCTTTGTCCGCGCCTTTGGTGCCCAGCAGGGTGGTAACCAACGCCATCGTGCCGCGACCGATGGCTTCCCAGGGGTGACCACTTTCCCACGCCTCCACGTAGGGCTGCTTGATCGCATCCCACAGCTCGCCGGGGTGCGTGATGCCATACCACAACCCCTTGGCCGTGCCCACCGGGTCGGTGACCATGTTCCACACGCCGGTGACCATGTCCTTCAGCTCAGCCCCTGCGCCTTTAAAGAAGTCGCCTACTCCGCTCCAGAAGCCGCCACTTTCCTCCTGCTGGCCTGCGCCCGTCGGCGTGGCCGCGGAAGGGCTGGGATGCCTCTTCCTCGGCTGCGCGCAGCACGCTGCTGATCTGCCGCGTGACCTGCTGCGCTTGCTGCAAGGCTGCGCCGAGCCGGTTCAGCGCGGGCAGCACCTCGCTGCTCATCTCGCCAAAGAAGGCGGCAGCCCCGCGACCCTCCCAGCCGCCGGACTGCAAAGCGCGCAGCGACTGCTGCACGCGGCCCTGCGTTTGCGCAGCGGCCTCGGCCTGCTGGCCAAAGCGCACCGCGATCTGTTCGAGCGTGTCGTATTGCACTTGAATGATGTTGTTGCTCATGCGGTTGCCGTTGGGAGTAAGAAACAAGGGGATGGATAAATTCAGCCAATGACCATTCCGTCTCACGCCAAGGCGCGCAGACTGCAAAGAAAGGCATCGCCTTGATGCTCCCCGCCTCTTTGCGGAGAATTGCAGACTACTGCTTACTGCCCACTCCTCACTATCTTACCACATCTCACCCTGCGAGTCTTGAATTTTTCGTGAATTTTTTCTGAATTTTTCGTGAAGCGTGCGCTCACAGCCACCCTTCGGGCGCGGGCAACTTGCCCCAGCGAAAGATGTCCAGCACCTGCAGAGTGCGCTCGCCCGCCTCAACTGGAATTCCTCGCGTCAGGATTGATCATGGTTCGGCTCGAAGAGCGGCAGTAGCCGATCCGCCCATTCAGGGAATAACTCTGCTTCGAATGCAACAATATACTTAATCACCCAATCCGCACCAGCCAATACTAAGATTTTGTGTGACGTGTACATACCAATCTGAAGGCAATGGAAATTCGTAGGTAAGTACAGCCAAAATATTATTATTGGGCTGTTGTGCGGTATACCAACGCTGACGCAAATTAATCACTTTCAACGTAAAGTTCTGCTTGATTTTTGATAACGACAACCAGGATGCAAACAAGTCTTTATCCTTTTGCATTTCAGCTAGCAAAGCCGTGTAAATGCTGTTTATTCCTATGGGATACCAACTTTCTAACTTTGTGTATGCAGCATATTGTTCTGAAGCAATGGTATTTTCCTGAAGATCGAGTAAGATCAACACCTCCTTTCCTACCGGTTTAAATAGGCGAATGAATGCCCCGGATGGATACTCACCGTTATATACCTGAATCGCCGGCCCAAAAAAGGGGTCAATCACAAAATTTGTACTCATTGAAATAGCTCCTCGGGAAACTGGCGTTTAACCTTGCGTAAAAATAGAGGATTACTACCTATTGTTTGAAAGGAATGCGTTGTACCATAAATCCTAACTTACGAAAATATTCTACTGCTGCATCAAATCGTGCTTGTGTACTGACTAAGTACAAAGCAAGGTCATCACCTGTTAATTTTCCAGCTATTTGCCAATTATAACCATACGCTCGAGAACTTGCGTTGATAGTTATTTCGTTAGGTCCAGTGCGCCAAGCTTCACCAGCAAAATAAGCTGACTCACTAATATTCGTGTGTGACGGCATGTGGCGGGAAGAGTTCCATTCAAATACCTCTGGAATAAAATGAGCGCCTTTGTCATCTATAGTCCATAAAAGTTTAGTGCTTTTATCACCAACTACCCCCAAATTATATTGATTAAAGTCTCCATGAATTCTTGGCGTTACGAATTCTTTTATATCAGATGTTAAGATTGAACCAGGGATACTATCAAGTTCTCGTTGAGTCGTGCGAGTAGCAAGATCTCCAAAAACCTCAGCGGGGGAAACAAAAGCTCCCGATATGTCTTCACTTTTGCCGATAATTCCAGCCACACGTCCCGCTTCATCCATTATCGAGCCGGCACGCGCCACATCGTCAGCGACTGAGCCGGCGCGCGCCACGTCATCGGCCACTGTCGCCACCCGCGCCACGTCATCCGCTACGGTGGTACCCTTCAACACTTTGGCAACCTTGTCCGCGCCTTTAGTTCCCAACACCGTGGTAACCACCGCCACCGTGCCGCGACCGATGGCTTCCCAGGGGTGGCCGCTTTCCCACGCCTCCACGTAGGGCTGCTTGATCGCATCCCACAGCTCGCCGGGGTGCGTGATGCCATACCACAACCCCTTGGCCGTGCCCACCGGGTCGGTGACCATGTTCCACACGCCGGTGACCATGTCCTTCAGCTCAGCCCCTGCGCCTTTAAAGAAGTCGCCTACTCCGCTCCAGAAGCCGCCGCCCTCCTGCTGGCCTGCGCCGTCGGCGTGGCCCCGGAAGGGCTGCGATGCCTCCTCATCGGCCGCGCGCAGTACCTGCACGATCTGCTGCGTCGTCTGCTGCGCCTGCTGCAGAGCCGCGCCCAGGCGTGTCACCGCAGGCAGCACCTCGCCGGTCATCTCAGCAAAGAACGCAGCCGAGCCGCTGCCTTCCCAGCCACCTGCTTGCAGCGGCTGCAGCGCACGACGCACCGCAGTCAGCATCTGGCGGTTTGCCTCCGCCTCTCTGCCAAAACGCTGCGCCACGTCGTTCAGAGTATCGTATTGGGCTTGAATGATGTCGTTGCTCATGGGGTAAATGAACAGGGTAACAAGGTGATGGGGTGACGCCGAAGCGAAGGTACGCATTATAGCCGCACTATTGTACTATCTCACTACCACACTATCTTACCACACGCTTCCTCACAAGTCTTGAATTTTTCCTGAAGAATTTCTGAATTTTTCGTGAAGTTTACCGTCACAACCATGTTTCAGGCGAGTAGCCATGCCATCCCTTGGGCACTTGCAAAAAGAAAACCGCGTTCAGCAGTGATTTCGCCGACTTTTCGTTCAATGCGTAAGACATCGCCCCACATAATGGTTGGATCTGTAAGCGTATCGGCTAATGCCCTAACCCAGGCTCCGGTGAGATGGTGACTGAGCCAGGATTCAAGTTCCGTGGAACTCTTCTGCATAGCAGCCTGCCGAAATTCCCTCAGAAGGTTGAATGGCAGCTCTTACTGATCAGACCAACCATAGGCAGCCTCTACATTGCCGGAAAGCGCCGTGACAGAGGCCAGTTCTGCTACAGAAAGCTAAAAAGAAGGAATCATGCTTCCATCTCCAGCCCGAATAGGGCTTCAAATCGCACCAGGTTGAGCCGTTGATAGGGCCGGCGCGTGTCCGCATGGACTGGATCAATACCCCACGCAGCCAACACTGCTGACACGGCCGCGCTTGGCTTGTGCGGGAGAAAAATATGACAAGAACCAGTGTCCCCAAGGCGGACGAGAACCAACTGCAAGGGAGGCTGCTCCTGAGCAAAAGCAGCTAGTGTGCGCTGCCTGGTGGCAACATCCTGTAGCACATGGGCCAGATCACCTTGGGACGCCAATAGCACAAGATTGCGATTGTCGTCGTTCCAATCCTGTTCAAGCAAATCGCGATAAAGTACGGGGAGGGTTTCAGTGGTCACTGCTGTATAGGCGCGCTGTTCCGGCAGCTCCCACGTCTGAAAATCGCGGGCGGGAGGATAGCGCCTTGAACTGCTCCAGTACCACAAAAGGCCGCTATCAGGCAGAACACCCAGTATCGAGGGCAAGGTGCGCTTATCCTCCAGTACATCGGCTTCAAGACAGATGACATGATCAACTCTGTGATAATAGATTAACATGTAACACCTTTGTCAGACAGAAACTTGATCAACTAGCTGACCACCAGCCCACTCGCCGGCCCAGCCTCCGGCGAAGCCGCCAATGAGACCACCAATGACCGTTCCAATTCCAGGGCAGATCGCTGAGCCAATGGCCGCACCGGCCAACGCGCCTCCCCATCCTCCTGCAACACCATCAATAGCGCTGTCACTCTGTCAGGGCAAAGTGATGGAAGTAAAGCAGTTGTTAATGGCAAGAGGCGGTTCAAAGCGCGCTTGCCAGGCGAAATGTTCCTGCCGCGTCTGCACGCGTATGTCGTTTATCTCCTGCCAAAGCGCCGCTTCGACGGCGGCAATGGGCACAATCGCCACGCGGTTGGCCACTGCGGCCACGCGCAACGTATTCATGCTGTCATCAATTGATTGCTGCATCGGTCGCCCAAGCGTGACCGTAGTGGGCGTACCGGCGACCATTTCATCCACCCAAATCACGATGAAACGGTCGCCTTCCAGATCGAGACAGAGCATTTCCAGCGGCACATTGGCCCATTGACGACTCAACGCGCCCAGATAGATCGGCGCAGCGTCGGTCGGGGTAATGTAGGCGCGGCGTTCCAGCCCGTCATTGGTGAGCCTGGCATCGCCCACCACCAGCATCAGCGGCCGATCATAGCCGGTCACATACGGGTTGAGGTCTTCGGAGCGTAGCTTGCGAAAGGCGCGTGCTTCTACTCCGTCCAAGGCCACCTGGGGAACGGGCGCTATGCTGCACGCTGCCAGAACAAGCACACCGGCACACAGGGCCAGGCAACGCGCCACAGGGTAATACAATTTAGGGATTGACATCAAGATGCAACTCCGGAAACTGTCTATTGAGGGCTTCCAACATATCAAGGCTGGTCATGTAAGAACCATGTGCTTCAAGTACCCCATTCACAGGGTTGTCAAGCGTCACATAGGTCACGTTTGGATGATCCGCCCACATCGCGCGCCAGTACCTCCGCGGCGATGGCGGGGCCGATGCAGAAGGGCAACTTCCACCTACTCTCGTCGGTGCGGATAATGGGTGTGCCAACGAGGTCATCCTGGTGGCGCACCTGCACGATTTGTTCGGCGTAGCGGCTGGCTGCGTCATAGTTCGACACAGGTGAACCCATAGTGACAACGCCGCTGACATCCACCCCGGCTGTGCGTTCCACTTTTCCGGCCAGATTGCTGACCACCGCGCCGCCGCCGCTATGGCCGATCAAAATAACAGTTTGGCCGGGGAGCAATGGATTGTTGCGCAGATCTTCGTTAATGAAGGCTAACGTCTGTTGGGTGAATGCGCCCCGCTCACCGGCCTGATATTCAACAAATACCTGACTCGCGCCTGTTGCTGTTGTGACGACCTGGTTGTTAAGCACGGCATTGGTGGTGATGTTGATCGCATCTGCGCCGAAGCCCGTTACCGTGTTAGTGGCAGAAGCCAACCCGCCGGTTAGCCAATCAACCGGCGATAGCCAACCATCGTAGTTCGTGCCAGTTAGATTGGTTCCAGTGGGGCGAATGTAGATAGCTGGAGTAGAGACAACGCTATTCGGGTCATAGCCGTGCGTTTCTAGCAGCCGCTCCAGCGCTACTGAATTGTCATCGCCACGCACAATGTTGCCTGCAGCGTCTACTGTGACAACATTGCCAGCGCTGTTGATGCCGTTGACGATGTAGATGCGCGGCTGCGGCATAGTCGCTGTCTCAGAGCCGCTGCGGAAGGGCTGCGATGCCTCCTCATCGGCCGCGCGCAACACCTGCGAAATCTGGCGCGTCACTTCCTACGACTGCTACAAGGCCGCGCCCAGGCGTGCCACCGCAGGCAGCACCTCACCGGTCATCTCAGCAAAGAACGCAGCCGAGCCGCTGCCTTCCCAGCCACCTGCTTGCAGCGGCTGCAGCGCACGACGCACCGCAGTCAGCATCTGGCGGTTTGCCTCCGCCTCTCTGCCAAAACGCTGCGCCACGTCGTTCAGAGTATCGTATTGGGCTTGAATGATGTCGTTGCTCATGGAATAAATAAGCAGGGTGACAAGGTGACAAGGTGACAAGAAGAAGGTGGAAACAAGAACACTCACTTCCGCACTGTCTCACTACTTCACCATCTCGCGCACCAACAGGTCGTAGAGATCGGCGCGGGTGATGCTTTGAATATGCACGCGCTCAACGTCACCGGCCACGGGCGTCATCAGCCACAGTGCATATTGATTCTGCAACAGCGTAAAATCCTGTTGTAGCGGCGTAGCGGTAGTGGTGCGCGTAAAAAGCTGCACGATAGAAATCTGCGGGCCGGCAACCAGGGTAGCCAACAGTGCCGCCACCACTGCCGGCGATGCCGCCGAAGCAGCCAGCACCGACTGGGCCTCCTCGGTGGCACCGGTAGCGATCAACTGGCGTACACGGGCAAAGTCACTGCCCTTGAGATAAAGCTCACCCACCAGGGCGCGTTGCCCAGCAGATTCGATATTGCAAACGGTCAGCGCTTCTTCCACCAACTGCGTGCCCGCTGATAACACCGTAAACCGATGCAGCACATCCTCCAACGGCTGATGAACCACGTAGTTCTGGCCGCGGCGATAGCCGTACCAACGCTGCGGAGATGGCTCATCGCCATGCCAATGCCAGGCAAACAGCGCCGCCTCTGCACCCGTGCAAGCGCTGACCGCCCCCAGCACACCCACATGCAACAAGAGCTGCCCGCTTGTCGGTTCCACGCGGGCCAGGGCGCGGGCACGCAAGCCGCGCGCCGCCACCACAGCGCTCATCTCCGCTTGTGAAGCGTTAAGCTCACCCAGAGGATTCGCCTCTAAGCCGGGCAGCGTGTCAACCTGTAGCAGGCTGAGCACCAACGCCAACTCATCACGCGACAGGGTCACGTTCATGGCATTCGGTTTTTTATCGCTTGTCAACTTTGCATCTCCTTGCCAGCAACTGCACACACCTTACTTCTTGTCGGTCTTATCTTTAATGACCTTGCCTAGCAGGGCAGCGAAGGGGCTAAGCGCGGCCAAACCCAACGGCGCTGCGGAGTTGCCTTGCGCCTCGGTGCTAACGCCACCGCCGGTGCCGCCTTGTACCACGCGCACCGTCTGACCAGCAGCAGTTTCCTGGCCGCCGCTACCACCGCCGCTGAAGCGTATCTGCGCTTGTTGGGCTGCTGCGGCTGCCGCACCATCCGATCCCGACGCTGCAGCAAAGCCGCTGGCCATGCCGCCGATGCCTCGCCCCAGCGGGCTTTGCACCGAAGTAGCGGGCGCTGTCTGAGCGCCGCCCGATCCACCGCCACCCGAGGTTGGACTGGTTGCCGGCGTTTCGCCTTTGCTTGCATCAGCGGGCGCAGTGGTGGCAGGTTCACCACCGCCCATGCCGCCGCCTGAACCGCCACCCATGCCGCTGTCGCTGCCACCTGATGCAGCAGTGCTGCTGTCGGCCAAATCACCGGCTGTGTTGAAACCAAACTCACCGGTGTAATCAAAGGGTTTTCCCTGGCCCAACGAACCGCTCATGCCGTAATCTGTGCTGCCATCACTGGCATAATCAAACGGTCGCGTGAAATAATCTGGGGTAGAGCCACTGCCAGAGTCACTGCCACCACCAGACATACCGCCACCGGATGTGCCGCCGCCACCGCCACCCGTGCCGGTGAGGTTGCCCGCATCGTCAACATGCTGGAACGGGCGCGTGGTGGGGTCAAACGCACTGCCAGAGCCGCTTGCAGGATCAGACCAACTGGGCTGCAATCCACCTTGCAGGTTATAGGGCAAGCCGTTGTCATCGTAGCCGCTGCCAAAACCACCGGATGAGAAGGGATCGCCGCCTTGCCAGGTGGTTGGATCACCGAAGCTGCCGGGTTCGGGGGTAAAGCTGCTGCCACCGGAAAACCCACTGCCCGTGCCGCCTGCATCACCACCCAGCAAATCGTCGAAGCGCTGCACCAGGTCTTGCAACATAGATTGAATACTGGGGTCGTTGGCGGGCGCAAAGTCACCGGAGCCGCCGCCGCTCTGAGGAGGCAAGGTGTTACGACCACCACCGCCACCGCCGGAAGCATCACTGCCACCGCCGGAAGCATCGCTGCCACCACCAGAGGCATCACCCCCACCACCGGAAGCATCGCTGCCACCACCAGAGGCATCACCCCCACCACCGGAGCCGCCATCACCGCCGCCGGAGCCGTCGCGTTGTTTAAATGGCGAGGACGCTTCTTCATCCGCCTGGCGCAGCAAATCGCTGATCTGACGTGTAACCTGATCAGCCTGAGCCAGCGCCTCGATCAACCGTTTTACTGCGGGGAGGATGTCGCTGTCCATCTCGCGAAAAAAGGCTTCCGAACCGCGTCCCATCCATGCGCCATTGCGCAAAGGCTGATAGCTGCGCGCAACGGCTTGCTGCATCTGGCTGATCGCCTGTGACTGGGCAGCGAACTTGGTTGCCATAGTCTTCAAAGCGTCGTGGTTAGCTTGTACAATGTCGGCCATGGGCTAATCCTCCTGTCGAGGGGTCTTAAAATGGCGGATATCACGTCCACCAGAATCTATTATAAGGCACGTATACAAGGTTACAAGTAGACAAGTAGATAAGTAGACAAGTAGATAAGTAGACAAGGTGACACCGAAGCGAAGGTACGCATTATAGCCGCACCATCTCACTATCGCACTACCACACTATCTCACTATCTCACTACCTCACTACCTCACTACCTCACTACCTCACTACCACACTACCACACTATCTTACCACACGCTCCCTCACAAGTCTTGAATTTTTCCTGAAGAATTTCTGAATTTTTCGTGAAGTTTGCCGTCACAACCAGCCTTCCGGCACGGAAAGCTTGCCCCAGCGAAAGATCAAGTGGATCAGAGCATTCGCCTGGATAGCCGATGAAGATTCCACACAGGGCCTCTTCGAGATAAACGCGGTTGCGCTGGCGCACGCTGAGCATCGCCAGACGATTCACGCCGAAGCGAAGGTACGCATTATAGCCGCGCTATCGTACTATCATACTACCTCACCATCTCACTACCTCACTACCGCACTATCTCACTACCTCACTATCTCACTACCTCACCATCCGCACCAGCTTATTCCGCAACTCGGCGGCTGTGCAGCGTTGCGCGGTTTCCGGCGGCCCGGCAGGGTTGATCCACCACACGCCATCTGTGGCAGCCACCCAACTGAGCGCAGCCGGTGGCGTATCTCGGCCCGGCAGCGGGCCGGTTGCCAGCAGGCCCAGCCTGACCGCATGGCGCAACACCTCAACGAGAGGAGCGACCTCAGGCGGCGCGGTGCTGGCTCTGTGTGCGGCAATGTGTGTATCGGCCAGCAGGCTGTCCACCACGGCATCAGCAGAAGCAAGCGCGGTAAATTCATGCCGGTTCGGCGCGGCCAGTGTGTAGCGCGTCCAGGCCGCGCCGAACCGGCTGTAGCTGATTTGTTGTTTGGTCTGATCGCGATCCTGTACCTGCAAGACAAAGAGCTGCTCGGGCGCAAAGGCCGTAGCCAGCATATCGGCTACGTCGGCGGCAACTGCATAGCCTTCAGGCCCGTTGAACAGCAAGTAGCCTGTTTCGATCAATCCAGCGCGCGCGTCGGCCAGGCCCGCGACGGTGACGCCGAGATCGCGCCGGGCGGCCGCGTCCAGCGGCATCTCGTCGCCCAGAGCCAGTTCCAGAATAACAGCCAATTGCGCATTGCTAAGAATCATAAGTTACTCCAACGGAAAAGCGGGCAGGTCGTAAGCGCTGTGGCATCAGGCTTTCTTTTTGACCTGCCACCACTGCATGAACTGGGGCGAACGTTCGGCGCTGCGGGCGTGCAGCACGGCCTGCATATCGGCCCAAGTCGCGGGCCAGCACGCCGGTTCAAACAAAGCCAGCATCTCGCGGGTGACAGGCGCCAGTTGCCGCGCTAACTGGCTGGGTGCTTCAGACTGGCTCAGGCCGGGCCGCGCTTGATCTGCAACAAAGTCAACCGGCTGTGCTCCTGGTGAAGAGGATAACAACTTATAGCCACGCTTCCGGCACAGGCAGCCAGCCCCAACGGAAGATGATGCCGTGGTCGCCGATTTCTTCACGTATCCTCTGGCACATTGGTTTCTAAACAAATCACATGATCAGGTCGGTCGTAATAGGTTACCATCTCACTATTTCACTTTCCTGCTCCCCCAAAAACAGCCTACGCCTCAAGAATAGTGATAATGATCACCGGACGGCGGCCTACCCGCTCGTAGAAGTAGCGGCCCAGCGCATCGCGTGCAGTTTCCTCCAGCCCGCGTTTGCCTACGCGGTTGGTATCGCGCAACACCTGCGCCATGCGCTCCAGCGCCACAGTGAGCAGCTCGCCCGATTCCCGTTCGTACACAAACCCGCGTGAGGTGATCTCCGGCACGCCAATCAGCGAGCGCAAAGCAAAGTCCCACTTGAAAGCCACCGTCACCACGCCGTTGTTAGAAAGCGCCTCTCGGTCGCGCAGCACCGCCGGGCCCACATCGCCCACACTGCTGCCCGCCACAAACACATAGCTGCCGGGAATGCGTTCACCCAGCAACGCGCCAGCCTGATCAAACTCAACCACCGTGCCGTTTTCCACCGTGAAAATGTACTCTTCAGGGATGCCCATAGCCCGCGCCAGCCGCGCATGAGCATGGAGATGGCGCAACTCGCCGTGTACCGGAATAAAGTATTCCGGCTTCGCCAACGAAATCAGCAGCTTCATCTCCTCCTGGCTGGCATGGCCGCTGACGTGTACATCAGCCAGCGGCGGATAAATCACCTCGGCCCCGCGGCGGATCAGCCGGTTGATCATAGCCGACACCACCTGCTCGTTGCCGGGGATAGCATGAGAGCTGAGCACCACCGTGTCACCGGGGATAATATCCAGCTCGCGGTGGCGGCCCGTGGCAATGCGCCCCAGCGCGGCCTCTGGCTGGCCCTGTGCGCCGGTGCTAACCACCACCAGCTTATCCGGCGCAATGCCGCCGATCTTATCCAGATCAACCAGCACCCCACGCGGCACCTCGAGATAGCCCAGCTTGCGCGCGATTTTCACATACTGGTGCATACTATAGCCCGCCAGCGCCACCTTGCGCTTGTAGCGGTGGGCCATATCCAAAATGAGCTGAATGCGGCTAAGCAGCGAAGCGAACGTTGACACAATAATGCGCCCCTGCGCCTCGCGAAAGATCTTGTCAAAAGCAGTGGCTACAATGGCTTCCGTGGGCGTCCAGCCGGGCCGTTCGGCGCCGGTCGAGTCGGCCAGCAGCACCATCACCCCTTCCTTGCCCAGCTCGGCCAGCCGGCCGAAATCAGGGCCAACACCCTGCACCGGCGTGGCATCAAACTTAAAGTCGCCCGTATGCAGCACCATCCCCACCGGCGTGCGGATAGCAACCGCCACCCCGTCAGGAATCGAATGGGTCACTGCAATAAACTCCAGATCAAACGGACCGACCGGAAAAACATCGCCTTCGTTCACCGTGATCTGCGGACACTGGCGATAGAGCTTGGCTTCCTTCAGCTTGTCTTCCACCAAGCCCTGCACCATGCGCGTGCCGAAGATGGGCGCCGACAGGTTAAGGTCGCGGATCAGATAAGGCAACGCGCCGATGTGATCCTCGTGGCCGTGGGTGATGATAATGCCCGCCACACGCTCGGCCTTGTCACGCAGATAGCCCCAATCGGGCAGCACCAGATCAACGCCCAGCATGTCGTTGGCGGGGAACATCACCCCAACATCCACAATAATAATATCGCGGCCGTACTCAAACAAGGTCATGTTCTTGCCAATTTCCCCCAGGCCGCCCAGGGGAATGATTTTCAAACTTTCAGCCATAAAATTTCTCTCTTTGTAAACAATCCTGCCAGCTTGCTGTTATGCAAACTGATCAGTTTTTCGCGAACGCGGCCAGGTGCAGGCGCAAAAACAGCGCCGGTGCAAGCCATGCCGCAGCCAATCCTACCAAACCGTAGCGCACCACGCGCAACGCCACATCCAGCGCCCAGGGATGCAGCTCAGGCAGCAGGGCGCCGCCGAAATACAACCCTCCCACCAGCAGCATACCCAGCGCATAGCGTGCCAGGCGCAGGTGCAGCGGGCCGTGAGCATTGAAGCGGGCGCGCTGTTGCATCCATCGCCAGCCCAGCAGCGCGCCGCTGATGATGCCCGCCAGCGTGCCGCCGGTTTCATTGGGGTAGCGCCCCTGTGCATCCGCAGGCAGCAGCAGCAGCAGCGCCACCGCCAACAACCCAACCACTACAGCATAAGATGTCGGCGCAAGGCGATGCAGTGCGGCCGCCAGGCGATCTTCGTAGCGCAGCCAAAGCAGCAGCGCCAGTCCACCCAGCAGCCAGCCGCCCAGCACATCCTGCGGAAAGTGAATACCCAGATACACGCGCGAAAAACCGACGAGCAGTGCCATCAGCACCGCCAGCGCCGTGAACCAACCGCGGCGCACACGGCTGGCCAGGTAGCCCCACAACACCACGCCGCCGGTCTGGGCATGGTTGCTGGGAAAACCAAAGCTGGCTTCACTCACCAGTTGGCGCACCAGCGTTGGATCGGGCCGCGGCAAATCCAGCAGCGATTTCAGCGCTTCATTGCCCCAGCTTGAAAACATGGTCAGCAACAGCAGACGCATGCCCCAACGACGATCCACACTCCAGAACACCGCAGTGAGGATCAGCAAATAGCCTTCGCGGTTGCCCAGAAAAGTGATCGCCTTGAAAAACGCATCCAATGCGCTGTTGCTGAATGCCTGCACTGCCAGGATCAGATCAATGCCCCAGGTATTCAAGCCGAGCAGATCTTGCATGATGTGTGCTTGCTCCTGTTCACAGCGCGTACAGCTCACCAAATTTATGGTGCAAATAAGCCATGTACGGTTCGATGCTGAGCGGCGCCCCGGTAACACGTTCCACCAGCTCGGCCGCGGTAAGCGAGCGCCCGTGATGATGGATGTGCTGTTGCAGCCAGCCGCGCAGGCCGTCGAAGCGCGCAGCGGCGATGTCATCCTCCAGCGTGGGCAAATCGGCACGCGCCGCCTGCCAAAAAGCCACGCTCATAATGTTGCCCAGGGTGTAGCCCTGGAACACACCGCCGAACATACCGGCATACCAGTGCATGTCCTGCATCACGCCATCTTTATCATCCGGCGGGGCAATGCCCAGATAATCGCGATAGCTGGCGCGCCAGGCTTCCGCGACATCTTTCACCGCCAGCGAGCCTTCCAACAACGCCAGCTCCAGCTCAAAGCGGATGATCACATGCAAGTTGTAGGTCACTTCGTCGGCATCCACGCGGATCAGGCTGGGTTTCACGCAGTTGATCGCGCGGTAGAAGGCCTGCTCGGTGACATCGCCCAACTGCGCGGGGAACTCGGCCTGCAAGCGGGGGTAATAGTGCTGCCAAAAAGCGCGGCTGCGTCCCACCAGGTTTTCCCACAGGCGTGATTGGCTTTCATGCACTCCGGCCGAGATACCGCCCGCCAGCAATGTGCCTTCATACGCCGGGTTAATACCTTGTTCATACAAAGCATGACCGGCCTCGTGCATGGTAGAAAACAGCCCGTCGCCCAGATCGTACTCCTGAAAACGGGTAGTAATGCGCACGTCGCCCAGCGAAAAGCTGATCATAAACGGGTGATGCGTCTTGTCCTGCCGTCCCCGTTCAAAATCGTAGCCAAAGCGGCGAATCACCTCTTCGCCAAATTCCCGCTGCCGCTGTGTGGGATAACTACGATGCAAAAAGGCAGCATCCGGTTCAGGCTGCTGCTGAATGCGCTGTACCAGAGGCGTCAAGCGTCCGCGCAGCTCGGCAAACAGCGGGCGCAGTATAGCCACACTCATGCCATAGTCGTTTTCAGCAATCAGCGGATCAGCGATGTGCCCGCCCGTTGGCACACCATAACATTGCGCGGCGCGCCGTGTCAGATCGAGTGTTTTCTGCAGCAGTGGCTCCAGCACAGCAAAATTATTGGCCGGACGCGCCGTGGTCCAGGCCTGATAGCTGTGCGTGGTGTGTTCGGTGATCTCGGCCACCAATGCCGCGGGCAGCTTGCGGGCGCGCTCGTAGTCGCGTCGCGCCACACGAATCAGCGCAGCGTCGGCGTGATCATAGGGCAGGCTTTGCTCATACGGCTCCAGCGCCTCCAGCAAACGCCCCACCTCGGCCGTGGTGAACTTCTCCTGCGCCAATTTGCTCAGGGTAGCCAGTTGACGGCCGCGTCCCGCCGCGCCGCCTGCCGGCATATAGGTGGCTTGATCCCAATACAACACCGCGGCCGTGGCATGCAGATCATGCACCTCAGCCAGATGATCTTTGAGTTGAGTGAAGGGTGTAGACATGGCAGATTTAAGGAATTCTATCCGGGTTTGCAGACATAAAGATTAAATACATCGTAAACAAAGTTATTGCAACACCCATGCTGTCACGCTGAACGCAGCAAGGAGTCCCCCGTGCGTTCGTGAGGCGATTCCTCGGCCCTGACGGGCCTCGGAATGACAGCCAGTGCAGCAACTGCCATAAGCAAAAACCTGCTTTACAAAGCATTAAACCTGCTTTCAGCAGGTCTTCGTTATCAGGCCATGCAAGAACGCATGGCCGTTCGGCGCTGCTACGCGTTGCGCCGCATAGCCCGGCGCGTTTTCAGCACAATACGTACCCAGTTTGCCATGTGCTTCACCGGGTTGATGTGGCTGCCCTCTCCGGCGTAGATAGTGCGGATAGGCACCCAATCCAACACATAGCCGCGTTGCAGACAAGCCACAATCATTTCCACCTCAAACTCAAAGCCCTGCTCGCGACTGTCCAGTACAGCCTCGATCATGCGGCGACTCAGCAGGCGATAGCCCGATTGGTTGTCTTCAATATATTCGCCCACGGCCCAGGAAAAGCTGCGCCGCCCCAGGGTGTTAGCCAGACGGCGCACGGGAGGCATTTCAGCAAAGTTTCGCGCGCCGATGATCAGATCTGCCGAGGTCAGCGCGTGGCGCATGGTAAAAGCCATGATCTGCGCAGGATCGTGCTGGCCGTCCGCGTCGAGAGTGATCACCCCGTCGTGGCCGTGTTCCAGTGCCCAACGCATGCCCGCGCGCAAAGCCGCGCCTTTGCCCTGGTTCGGAGTTTGACGCAGCACCGTGGCTCCGGCGGCCTCGGCCACGGCGGCCGTGTCATCGCGCGAACCATCATCAACCACCAGCACCGGCATTGCCAGCGCCGCGACCAGCACATCAGCGATCACCGCAGCGATGCGCTCAGCTTCATTGTAAGCAGGGATAAGGATCAACACGGCAACTACCTCAGCGGGCGGAACGTTGTTTTACCAGACCATAGGCATGGGACACCGGCAAAGCGATGAAAATGCCGGTATGAGGCAGACTGAAATCGCCGATCACCGCCTGTGCGACCTCAGCCAGCCGTTCAACCTGCGCCTCATCCTCGACCAGCGAAAAGAAAGTGCGGTGGTGCGTTTCCTCGCCGCGCAACAAATTGCGCAGGCTGGGCATCAACGGCATATCGTCGCGCAACGACTTGCGGCGATAGCGCCCAATGCCGCTGCTTTCCAAAATGGTAACCCCGCGCACACCCGCGGCTTCCCAGGCATCCAGCAAAGCATCGCTCAGGCTGGGGTCATCCAAAACCAACCAAACAAAATAGGTCATGGTGTTTTCCTTTTGGTCAAGCCGCAGTGCGGGCACGGGCCGGTGGCTGCGGTTGATTGAACAGCGCGCGCAGCGCGGGCGGGGTAAACAACGTGGTAACGATAACCACACCCACCACACCGGCAAAGACATTATCATTCAACAGGCCCTCGCTGATACCCAGCGACGCCACAATAAGACCCACTTCGCCGCGTGACATCATGCCTGCGCCCAGTTGCATCGCTTCCCGCGCGTCAAAACCAGCCAGCCGTGCGCCCAGACCCGCGCCCAGGATCTTGCTGATAACGGCAACCACGATCATTGCCATCACTAATCCCAGGCCCGGGCCACCGAGCGCCCGCAGGTTGGCGATCAAACCTACATTAACAAAAAAGATCGGCACAAAAAAGCCATAGGCAATCACCGAGATCAGGGCTTCAATGCGCTCATGCAGCGCACTGCGCGAGAAGAACAATCCGGCCAGAAAAGCCCCGGTGATCGCTGCCATCATCCCCAGGGCTTCCGCAGCCCAGGCGTATAGCAACATAGTCACCAGCACAAAAGCGGTCAAACCCTGGCTAATGGGCAGCTTATCTACCCAGCGGGTAAGGCGCGGCAACACAAACAACCCCAGCAGCACCGCGCTCGCCACAAAAGCAGCCATGCGCAGCAGCACCAGGCCTACGGCTCCCAGCCCGCTGCCGCTTTCTGCGGTCAGGGCCAACAAGGCTGAAAGGCCCAAAATCACCAGCACATCGTCGAAAACAGCCGCGCCCAGCAAGGCAATGCCCACGCGACTGCGCAGCACGCGCAGCTCCATCAGCGTTTGCGCCGATATGCTCACACTGGTAGCTGCCAACACCAGGCCGATAAACAGGGCTGACACCGTTTCCATGCCAAAAAAACGGCCCACTGCATAGCCCATCACCACCGGCAACGCCACACCCAACGAACCCGCCAGCGCCGCCACCTTGCCTGATTTCAGCAAATCCTCCAGGTGCAGTTCCAGCCCGGCCAGAAACATCAAGGTCAGCACGCCTAATTCTGCCAGCAAATGGATGGTTTCACCCAAATGCTCGCTGCTGAACGGCGCATGATGCAGCAAATCAAGCACTGTGGGGCCAAGCAGCAGGCCCGCCGTGATCTCGCCTAACACCGAAGGCTGACCCAACCGCAGGCTGACATAACCGCCCAGTTTGGCGGCTGTAATCAAAATCGCCAGCCCCAATGCCAACTGCAGGAACTCACTCATCGTCATCCCTTTCAGCAGGCTGGGCCAGACGGGCACGCGCCAGATGACGCAGTTCGTCAATGAGATGCCAGCCGCCATCGTCGGCTTGATAGCACCAATGTTCCCAGCCATTGCAGGGGCTGCCGTTCATTACCTGCTGTCCTGCCTGGTGGATGGAGCCTTCAAAGCCGTCAGCCAGCCGCAAGCGGCCATCAGGTTTGATGTGTGCGGCCTGCGCGGGCGGTTGCGTGCGACTGCGTTGAAAGCGCAGTTCCTGCCCGGCAGCCAGCAAGCCTTGCTCCAGCAACGCGCCAAAAGGCAGGCGCGGCTCACGGCGGCGCGGACTGCGCACATCTTGCAAGGCCGCATCCAAAGCCAGCGGGCTGATGGCATCCAGCCGCGCCTGTGCGGCAGCAATATAGACCGGCTCGCGTTCAATGCCGATCCAGCGGCGATGCAGTTTTTTAGCCACTGCACCGGTAGCTCCGCTGCCAAAAAATGGATCAAGCACCACGTCACCGGGCTGGGTGGTGCTGAGAATCACCCGGTACAGCAGCGCCTCGGGCTTTTGCGTGGAATGCAGCTTGCCGCCCGCAGCATCGCGCAGGCGCTCGGCCCCTGAACAAATGGGCAAATACCAGTCACTGCGCATTTGCAAGTCATCATTCAGCGCCTTGGCCGCGTGATGGTTGAAGGTGTAACGCTGGCCGCGCCCCTTGCCAGCCCAAATCAGCGTTTCGTGGGCATTGGTGAAGCGCACACCGCCGAAGTTCGGCATGGGGTTGCTCTTCAGCCAAATCACATCGTTCAACAGCCAAAAGCCCAGGTCCTGCATCAACGCACCCACGCGAAAGATGTTGTGGTACGACCCGATCACCCAGATGGCGCCGTTATCCTTGAGTACCCGGCGACAGGCAGATAACCAGGCGCGGGTGAAGGCATCATAGGCTGCGAAGTCAGCAAACTGATCCCACGCATCATCTACCGCATCCACGCGGGTCATGTTCGGTCGCCATAGCGTCTGGCGCAATTGCAGGTTATAGGGCGGATCGGCAAAGATCAAATCCACCGACTGCTCTGGCAAAGTGGCAAGCACCTCCACGCAGTCGCCCTGGATGATCCGGTCAAGAGGCAGGGTTGTCACGCGGGGAATTGTAACATAAAACAGCGTTTGTTGGTAGATAACGAAACGGCGGGTGAGACGCTAACAAATAACAGGGCGATCAAGCGCGTGATACGCTCATTCGGTCACTTCACCCCAGGCTCACCTGCGGCGGTGCAGCGTCATGGGCAGGCCATTTTTCGGGCGCAACGTAATCAGCGGCTCTGGCTGAACGTGGTGGCCCGGCAGCAGCCGCGCCTGCCAGTGCTGTGCCAGCGTTGCCAGCAGCAAAATCCCCTCGGTCCAGGCAAACCCCTCTCCGATGCACACGCGCGGGCCGCCGCCAAAGGGGAAATAGCTGAACCTGGGACGCCGCGCCTGCGCCTCTGGTGTCCAACGTTGCGGATCGAAACGTTCGGCATCGAACCAGTAACGCGGGTCGCGGTGCATCACATATTGGCTGATGAACACTGTAGCCCCCACCGGCAACACATAGTCGCGCAGGGGATAGGGTTCTACCACTTCGCGGCCCACGATATAGGCCGGCGGGTATAGGCGCAGTGCCTCGCTTAGCACCATGCGCGTATACGGCAGGTTGGGGATGTCGTCGAGATTAGCCGTGCGACCAGCCAGCACCGCATCCAGCTCGGCATGCAGGCGGCGCTCTTCGGCGGGGTTCTGCGCCAACAGAACCCATGTCCACGCCAGGGCATTGGCGGTGGTTTCGTGACCAGCCAGAAACAGCGTCATAGCCTCGTCACGCACCTGCGTGTCGCTCATGCCGACGGCTGCGCCGGTGGTTTCATCTTCCAGCCGCGCAGCCAGCAACATCGAAAGCAGATCGCCGTGGTCGCTGCCGTCGGCACGACGTTCAGCAATCACGCGGTAGATAGTGGCATCCAACCGCTGGCGTGCGGTCTCGGCGCGCTGATTGGCAGGCAGCGGCAGTTTTTCCAGCGCCTCGCCCCCCGGCAGCAGCAAGCGATTCACTGCGTGCAGCGATTCGGTAAGGGCTTCCCCGATTTCGGAGGCTTCGTTGGCTATATCAGCATCGAACAGCGTTTTGCCGACAATAGCCAGGGTCAGGCGCATCATTTCCTGAGCCATATCCACGCGCGCGCCACTGCCCAGCACTGACCAATGCGCCGCGGTTTGCGCGGCATAATCGCTCATCACCGCGGCATAGGCAGCCATGCGCTGGCGATGAAACGCGGGCTGCACCAGCCGTCGCTGGCGCAGATGCAATTCCCCTTCGCTGGTGAGCAACCCCTCACCCAACAGGCGGCGGGCCACCTGAAGCGCGCGGCTTTTAACGAAGGCACGGTGATTGGTGACCAGCACATCCTGGATCAGCTCAGGGTGGTTGATCATGTAGAAATGCAGACCACCGAAGCCCTGCATGTAGGCAATATCGCCGTAAGAGGCAAAATCCTGTAAAAAGCCCAAACGATCCAACGACGACTGCACCACAAACTGCAAGGGCACCCGCGCCCTGGGGCCGGGCGGAAGCTGCGCTTTAGGGCTGGCAGCACCGCGGGAAAGGAACGAAGGAAGACGCATCTAGCTCACTCCCGCCATGGTTTGTGCCAGACCCAGCACCGCGTGCAGGGCTTCATCGCTGTCGGCTCCGCCGTTGCTGCCAAGCTCGGCGCTCAACTGCTGAAAGGCCGTACCGGCAGGCTCACCAAGGCTTTCGCTGAGCGCCGTCAAGGTGCGCGATGCGGGCAGGCGGCGCGGCGCATAGTGCAGCATAACCATTGCCAGGTTGCCCAGGGCATCAGGCAGCAGATCACTATCTGCCTGAAAAAGCAGCACCGTGCCTGCCACCTGCTGCGCCAGCCAGGCAGTCGGTTCGGCGCCCGCGGCAGCCATGTGCCTGCTCAGGTTAAGGTGATGGATGGCCGCGGCGCGGGCATCACCGGCGGCATAGGCATGGGCCAAGCCATGTTGCTGAATGAGGATGGAAGTATCTGTCATGGCCTTATTCTAGCCGCGTTGCCGTCAGCGGGCAAGCTCACTGCACTCGCTAACTTGTCGCTCCACGCGCCCCAGCTATAATCACAGACGTATGCGCATCCTCGTCACCGCCGACCTGCATTACCGCCCTGCTGACCGGGGTCAATTCACCGCGTTTGCCGAACACCTTGCTGCGCAGCAGCCCGATTGCCTGGTGTTGGCGGGTGACCTGGGCCATCCCCTGCGGCTGTTTCGCCGCGCCTTGCAGCTTTTTGCTGATTTATCCTGCCCGCGGCTGGTGCTGGCCGGCAACCATGACCTGTATCACGGCGAACATGACAGCCGCACGCTGTGGCAGCAGGCGCTCCCTGAGGCCACCCGTGCTGAGGGCTGCATCTGGCTGGAGGATGAAATCGTGCGGCTGGGCGATGTGGCAGTGATAGGCACGATGGCGTGGTACGACTATTCAGCCTATGCCGGGCCAGAGCCGCTAACACCTGCGGCCCTGCGCGCCGCCAAACATCTGGTCAACCACGACGCCGACTACATCAACTGGCCGTGGAGCGATGTGGCTGTGGCACGCTATCTGGCCAAAGGCTTTGCGCGGCGTTTGCAAGCGGCGGTAGCCAACCCCGCGGTGCAGCGCATTGTGGTTGTCACTCACGTTCCCATTTTCCCCGCCGCGGTGCCCGACCGCCCCGATGTGCCCATGTGGACGCTGCTGCGCGCCTATATGGGCAACTTCCCGCTGGGTAAGCTGGTTCAGGCCACCCCCAAGGTAAGCACGGTGATCAGTGGTCACATTCACCTGCCGGGGCAATGGCAGGTCCCAGGCGCGTCGGGCCTGATAGATGTGCGGCTGGTGGGCAGCCGCCGTGATGCGCTCAGGGCAATCACGCTGGATCTGTAAGCAGTTCCCAGGAGCGCAGCGGCCAGCGCGCTTTGACATCCAGATCAGCCGCAGCGCGCAGGCCCGCCTCATAGCGCACGTGCGCGGCCGCGCCAATCATTGCCGCGTTGTCCGTACACAGCCAGATCGGCGGGATGGAGTGGGGCAGAGTCAGGCGCGCCGCCAGTTGACGGCGCAGCTCGCCGTTGGCAGCCACGCCACCACACACGCACACATGCGCCGCGCCGAAATCCTGCGCGGCCAGCGCGGTTTTGCTCACCAGCGAATCGGCCACAGCAGCCTGAAAGCCGGCCGCGATATCGCGCAGGGTTTGCACCGCAGCAGAGGCCGATGCAGCAGCATCCTGCGCGGCTGCGGCATAGGCCGCAGGCCAGATGTCGTCGTTCAACAGCGCTTTTTGCTCGCGCACCAGGCGCAGCAGCGCGGTTTTCAGCCCGCTGAAACTGAAGTTATGGCGATGCTCTGGCTGGGTAGTGAGGGCACGCGGCAAGGCAAAGCGCGTGGGATCACCCAGCGCGGCCACGCGCTGCACCACCGGCCCGCCCGGATACGGCAGGCCCAGCAGCCGCGCGGCCTTGTCAAACGCTTCACCTGCGGCATCGTCCAGCGTGCCGCCTATGCGCTGAAACTGGCCGTGCGCGGGCATCAGCACCAGCTCGGTGTGGCCGCCTGAGACGATAAGCACCAGCACGGGGAAGGGTAGCTGCGGTGGCGGGGCCGCGGCAGCCCCGGTGCCGCGTTGCGGGATCAGCCAGTTGGAGTAGATGTGTCCCTCCAGGTGGTTGACGGCGATCAGCGGCAACCCCTGCATAAAGGCAATGCCCTTGGCTGCGTTAACCCCCACCAGCAGCGAACCGGCCAACCCCGGCCCCTCGGTGACAGCCAGCGCATCCAGGTCGCGCCAGGTCACAGCCGCTTCGGCCAGGGCCTGTTCAATCACCGGCGCAATGGCCAGCACATGCTGGCGCGAGGCCAGCTCAGGGAACACACCCCCATAGCGACGATGCAAATCAATCTGCGAGGCGACGACGTTGGAGAGGATGCGTTGGCCGTTTTCGATCACTGCGGCGGCGGTTTCGTCGCAGGAAGTTTCAATGGCAAGGATGCGGGTAGACATGAGGGCTGTGATGTAACCATATCTCATGGCATCTGTCAAACTCTTCGCTCAAATCTCGAAGCTATCAGTTTGCAGTGCATCCTTGCCCAGCCCGTTCAGCGACACCATGCGCGTTTCCTGTTCCAACCGCTGTTGCAGGCGCATTTGCTCGATCATGCGCTCGGCGCGGCGCAGGTTTTGCCCCACGCGTGCGCCGCGATCCGGCAGGCGATAGGAACGCTGTTGCGCCTCCAGCAGCCAACGTCTGGCCTCGACAAATTCACCGCTGCGCATCAGGCATTCGCCCAGCTTGGCCGCGGTGATGGCATCGTCGGGTGCATAGCGCAACGATTGCCGCAGTTGCTCGACTTCACGCTGCTCGGTGTCACGACGCACCAAAGCCATGCCGACATCAAAGATGCTGTCTGGGTTATAGCGCTCGGCACGGTGACGGATCAAGGCGTGTGAACGCGGCACAATCATATCCAGCCGCAAGGCAATGCGCAGGTAGAGCGTCACTTCTTTACAGGCTGGATCAATAGGCAACACAATCTCCTCACCGCCGCCCAGGATGGCATTGAGCTGGGTTTCCTGCTCGCACAGAACAATGCGCTCCAGATATTGCGGCTGATCAGCCATGTTTTTCACATGCACCTGATCGCTTTTGCGGGTGATCACAACCTTTTCAGCGATTTCGTAGTCGGTGCGACCGGTGAGGTTCACCTCTTGCGGCAGGGGGTAGTATACATCAAGCAACTCCAGGAAATCTGCCGAATACTCCTTCAACATGCCCACATGCTCGTGGACTTCGTCGTCCTCTACGATCTCGGCCACTACACGCGTGCCAACAAAGCGTTCCAACAGCGGGTCGTAGCTGGTGCCGACATAGCCGATGATGTCCTTGCCGATGCCACGAATATAGCTTTGGCTGGTGTCGTTCATCAGTGCGGCACCTTTGCGGCGCACACGTCCCAATGCCAGCGTGAAAGCCTCGGCCATGGAGTCGGTGGCGGTGCTGAGAAAATTGCGCATTGAGCGTCGAGCGCGGCGCACAATGCCGGGATGCAGCGATTTTTCCACGCTGCGCGCCCGCTCCTGCTGCAGATTTTCCGTCAGATCACGGGCATAGCGATAAATCGCCTGAAGATCGTCGTATTCGTCCTTGTAGAGGATGTAGCTGGTTTCCATGTGGCCATCATCCTGCACATCGGCGCGGTAGATCAGCTCCAGCCCGGTAGCTTTGAGAGCCATGTTGCCCCAAATCACCTGGTTGTTTTTCTTCTCCACCGTGACATGATAGCCATCAAAGTCAGTGAGACAACGGTCGCGATGCGCCGAACGCATATACGCGCCAATGAGGGTAGCCAGCACAATCACCGCCAGGGTGATAATGAAAGACCAGTCCACAAGATCGGTCATAGAAAACACCTCGTAAGGAGAGAAACGCGCGACAAAAAAGAACGGAAAGCCCTGTGAGCGCCGGGGCGACAAAGCCTCACAGAGTTAAACGCAAGCGAGGTGCAAATTCTATACGAGAACGCAACAAGAGGCAAATGAGAATGAAAAGGGGAAACGGGATTGCAATCTATGCTTCATGGGTCGCTCTAAGCGCGGGAGACTATAGCGCGCAGACACGCTTCCGGCACCCCGTAGTCGCCCAGATAGGCGTGCATCAGGCTTTTCCATAGCTTGCCGTGGTTGGGTGCACGCTCGTGCAGCAATTCGTGGACGATCACATCGTCGCGCAGGGCCTCTGCCAGGGCAAGTAACTCTACGCTGAAGATCAATAACCCGCTGGGACGGGTGTAGGAGGCCCATTTGTGCGCAGCGCTTTCTCGCTCACAGCCCACGCGGACGCGTTGCTTAGAGCCGCGGCGACCTGACCGCTCACGGCTTCGGCTTTCCCGATGCCTGCATCGCGTAGGGTGGCATATTTATGTTCGCCGGGCCTGGGTATGATCCCGCCTTACAGGGTATTGAAATAGGCTTTGATCTTGGCCGCCATCAACTGTCGCCGCGCGGCAAGAAATCCTTCGTAGTCATCGGCCAACGCGTCGAAAATCTCCGGCGGAATGGCGTGTTCCTGCAGGTTGTGGCGCAATTCCTGCCCATTGGTGATGCCGCCGTATTTCGCCGCGCCACCGATGCATTGAGCAGCCAACTCAGCAAAATAGATTTTGGGCGGCTTGTCGCCAATAGCGATGTTGATTTCGCTTTGTGTCAGCACAAAATTCGCCACCTGGTTATACTGACCGCGGCTTAAACCGGCTTTTTTCAGATAATTGCGCGGAAAGATGTGATGTACATCGGAGCGATTCAGCAGCAGATCTGGCACGGTGATGTCGCGCGATAAAAAGCCTTTGTCTCTGGCTTTTACCTGCGCTGCCTGATAAACCAGGAAATAGGGGCTGATGCTGGAGGATGTTGCCAGTAACTTGGGCAGCAACGCATCCCAAAAGCCTTCGGAAAGCTCAGCCGCGCACACGGCATCGCTGTATGCGGCGACCCCTTGCACCGCCATCTGCCGCATGTCTGCATCGAATACCGACTCGGGCGTGCCGGAATAGCGCTGGGTGAGCATGGACATGACAAACCAGCGGCGCACCAACCGCTCGATCTCATCCGCGGGTACTTTTTCTGCCCGCGCCCGCAAATACAAAATATAGGCAAAGTTGACCGTGTTTTGCCCACCGATCAGATTGCCGGTGATAAAGCCTGCGGAACGCAAAATCATGGTCAAACGCTCAAAATGTGTTTGGCTCATAAAGTTGAGAATGCCGATTTTCAGCCGGTCAAAGGCTTGTTCGGCCACCGCTTCTTCGTATTGCTTGGTTTCAAAGTTGCGTCCAGAGAGCAACGCCACCAAATCCTGCAACTTGCCACGGCCAAACTCCGAGGTAAAAGCGACGCGCAGCATATCGGTGTACGAGGGATCATAGATCGCGTCGTTGGCATCCTTCAGCCAGGCCATTTTGCGAAAGAATTCAGAGGCGGCGAAGACCGGATCGCCCTTTTCGATGCGTCGGTAAAAATCCGGGGCCACGGCCAGATGGCAGAAATAGTCAATAGCCTTGCGCAGGAGCGTGCCGCCATAGGTTTCGTTGGCCGCGATCTTGGACATGGCAAAATCGGCCTGGCTCAACTCCGCGCCCGCAGAGTTGACGCGGATGAAGATTTCAGTGACCGTCTCAATGTCCAAATCTTCTGAAAGCTCAATTATGCCCACATGGTTGTTGGTGATTTTGCGCAGTGCCTCCAGCGTGCGGGAAATTTGTCGTCTGTCAGACGCGGGATTTTTCTCGAAATAAGTGTCGGTGATCTCGGTGATACTGGTTTCAGGGGCAAAGACTTCGGCGATGTCAGTGATCCAGGCGCTGTCCTTCTGGATAGCCGGATTGCTGACTTCAAATTTGTGTTCGCTAGGGTTGAAAGCAATGCGGATGCGAACGGTTTCGTAGTCTTTGTTGATGACTTCCAGCCCCAGCAGCGCGGCCATCAGTGCAGTAATGCGCTGCTGACCATCAATCAAAATGCGCTTGCCCGCGGAACTGGAGCCGTCCTTGAGTTTGACCGTGGGATTACGCCACACAATCAGGTAGCCGATGGGATAACCCTGATAGAGCGAATCGAGCAGGTTGCGCACTTTGGTGGCGTCCCACACAAAGGGCCGCTGGATTTCGGGAATGGCGATTTCACCCGATTTAACCCAGGTGAGCAGGGTTTCGATGGGATGGGGCGTCACGGAATAGCGTTGTGTAGTCACAATCAGGCTCCTGAGGACAGATCGGGCAAGGCCAGCGCGTCCATGCGCACCTGGCCGGTCATCAACTGGTGTAACAGGGTGCGAAAGAATTCCTTTTGAAGATTTTGTTTTTGCCGGAGAAAAGTAATTTTTAAGCTCCAAGCCATCCAGGATTTCAACAATTTCCCTTTGTCGCTGCGCACAAACTCAAACGCGCTGGTGCGGCTCCCCCACATTCAAGCCAATGCGATTGATCTCGTCGTCGCAGACATCCCACAGCCATTGTTCCAGCGATTTATCAGTGTTGCCGTTGTGGTTGGGCATATACAGTGTAGCTAAGCCGTGTAAAAGCAATGATACAAGCGATGCAGCCAGTATAAAAGCGCGGGGCTGGCCTGTCAAACCGAGCGGGCGAGTGAGGCGAGAATAGTCCATAGTAGGCAGCAATCAGTTTACACTATCCTATCACCCCCTCACCCTATCATCCTAATCAAACCCCTCGAAACCGTCCCCGCCGCGCATAAGCGCCACGTTCTCAGCCAACCGCGCAGGCAGCTCGGCCGCGTCGAGATAGCCCATCGCCTTGTAGAAAGCCAGATCGTAGGAACGCGTCTGCACCACCACCGGCATCGGCACCGCGTGGCCCAGAATCAGCGCCTGCTGCCGCGTGTCCAGCCGCGCCAGCACGTCCTTCAGCCCAGCCGCACCGCTCACCCCCATCAGCACCGCGCGGATGTCGTTCTCCTCGTCCAGCAGCGCCGTGACGCGCGTGCCGATCTGGCTCATCACCTCCTGGTCAATCTGGCTGGGGCGCTGATCCACAATGAACAGCGTGACGTTATACTTGCGCAGCTCGCGCGCGATCGTGCCGAAGATCGTGTGGCCGGCAATCGCCGGGTCCAGGAACTTGTGCGCCTCCTCGATGGTAATCACCAGCGGCGTCGGCTCGGCTGATTTGTTACCGAAGGCGTTTTCCTTCTTCTCCACATATTTCTGATGCAGGCGGCGGGTCAGGAAATTCGCCACGAAGATATAGGCATCCAGGCTGTTGCCGTAGCGGCCAAATTCCAACACCACGTTGGTGCCTGCCTCCAGATAACGCAGCAGCCGTTCCACCGAATCATCCACCGCGTGCGGCTTCAGGAAGCCGTAGCGCTCGAATTGCAGCAAACGGCGACGCAGCGCGGCCAGCGTTTGGAAGGGCTGGCCCGTCTCCTCGGCCAGCACCTGCAAGCCCGACTTCTCCTTGCCGGTATCAGGATCGAAGGCTTGCTGGTTGTCCAACCAGGTATCGTCGAGGAAATTCGCCAGCCAATCACGGCGCAGATAGCGGTGCAGCGCAAAAATCGCCCCCACCTGTGGCTCCGTCAGGTTGAGGATGCCTTGCAGCATCTCCACATCGTCCGGCTCCACCTGATCGAGGCCGATAGTGACGGTGTAGTCAGGGTTTGAGCCGCGGCGGCGGCTCGATTCGTCATCCAGCGTGAAGATGCTGACGCGGCCATCGGGGAAAATCTGCTTCAACCCCTTCACCTTGCTGGTGACGCCCTCGCTGCTGCCTTCCCAGCCATATTCGTTGTGCATATCGAAGATCAGGTTCACCGCCACGCGGTCGCGGATGATGCCGGCCAGCAGCAGGCGGCTGAGGAAGGTTTTGCCGGTACCGCTCTTGCCGAACACGCCGGACGACCGCTCCACCAGCCGCTCCAGACTGAGCGTCACTTTCACATCGCCCATATCCAGCGGGTTACCGACATGGAAAAAGTGCGTAGCGCGGTTGGGATCATGCCCTTCCTCGCCAAACACCTCGCTGACCTCATCCTGGCTGGCGGCGCGTACCTCGCTAAAGTGCCCCGGCACCGTCTTCACCGGGCGCGGTTCGCCGCCCGCATCCGCCTCCAGCACCAGCATGGGGCTGAGATGCAGCAGGCCAAAAGTGCTGGCGCCACGATGAATCTCGTTGAGAAAAGGATCGGACAGGTCAGGCGGGTTCAGCGTCACCTCATCGCTGGCTGCGCCCAGCAGCACATCGGTGATCATGCTAAAAAAGCGCTTGCCCGCGCCGCGCACCACCACATAGCTGCCCACAGCCTGATCCTCGGTGTTGATCGCGCGGTCCAGCCGCACCTCCAGCCCTTTCGAGAGCGAGCCGCCGATCACCAGGCCCAGCAACTCCGCAGCCGCAGGCAAGCCCGCCAGGCCGCGCGCCGCGCTGGCGCCGGGTACCGCATAGAATTCTTCTTCAAAACTAAGTGACGAGGACAAAAGATCAGCCATGGCGCATCTCCGGGGGAGTGGTGATCGGTAAGCGGATCAAAACCCGCCGTTCCGTCATTAACCATTCACCAATTCATTCTCAATTCTCAACTCTTCACCCTGACACTCCGCTAACGCAAGCGTTGCAGAATAGCGTTCAGGCGTACCGGGTCACGGCTGAGCAGCCGCGCCAGCTCACGACCTGCGGCAACCAGATAGCGGCGCTCTGCCTCCTGGTTGTCCTCGGCCGCGGCAATCTGGCGCAGCGTAGCCGCGGCCAACTCATCGCCAGGAGCCTCCAGCGCGTTCAACAGAGTGGTGAGAAAGTCCAAGCGCGCGCCAAAGGCCCGCACCTCGTCCGGCGCGGCCAGCGTCACCCAGCTCAGTGTAGCCGGAGGCTGCGGCGGCAGATAGCGAAACATGCGGCCCGCAGCATCCTGGCCGCCCACTACCAGCACCCGCACCTCCACCGGAACTTGGCGACGCTCGCGCTGATCCGCCACGTACTCCGCGGTGAGGTCGCCAGCGGCCAACAACTGGCGCACAAAGGGGTCGTCATCCACACAGACATCGTAGATCAGGCCGTATACCGCCTGACCGGCCGCGGCTTCGGCCCGCACCAGCGCGCCGAAGCGCGGCAAAGCCGCCTCGGCGGTGCGGCAGCCCACCGTAAACGCGGCCGTGCCAGCACGCAGCACCCGCCCCAGTTGAGTTCGTTCCACACTTGCCTGCATCGTTCACCTCACCGGCGTCCACTGACATCGTTCTTGTTCTGTTGCTTGGCGGAAATCTCGCCCGTCAGGCCTGCGCGCATCAGCTCGATTTGCAGCATTTGCTCCAGCGTAGCCCGCTCGTGATGGCTCACCACGGCCAGTTCATGGGCGCGCGTCAACACATAAGGATAGCCGCGCAGCCAGGCATCGTGCCACACCGCAGCCAATGCCGCATCCAGCCGGTCTTCATCCGCCGCGGCCCACAGCGGCAACTCGACACGCACCACGCGCGCCGCGCGCGCGCCAACAGCCTCAGGCCGTGCCACGTTGAGATAGCAAAAAGCGATGCGATGGCCTTGCTGTTCGTAGCTATCGTTGATGTCCGATGTGACCGCGAACAAGGTACTGCGCTGCCCCGGCTGAAGCAGCGCATCAAACAACAGACGATCCGAAAGACCGCGGTATTGGTTGCGGCGCACGCTCTGTTGGCTGATCTGCTCCAACGGCAGATCGGCCACTTGCAGCAGGCGCAGCACGTTGGCACTGCGGGGGCGATCAATGTAGCCCAGGGGAATGGCCTGCATACGGCGCAGCTCATCCAACGGACGGGCGAATTGCTCCACGCGGCGCACCTGCTGCACATCGCTCAGGCGCTGAGGCATCCACAACAACAGCGGGCCGTCATCCAGGGCCACCAGGGGGCGACTCAGGTCGCCACCCAGCGCGGCGCGTTCTGCCGCGGCCAGCTCGGCCAGTCGCTCCAGTTCCCACAGGTCGCGTTCAGCATTCACCTTATCGGTGTCAATCAGCCGCTCACGCTCATCGTACAGATCGCGGTCGTTGAAAAAAAGCCGGCTGCTTGTGCCGGTGCTGGGAGCCTCACCACTGCCCTGGCGCAGCACAATCGAACCTACATTCAACAGATAGTACAGCGCCACTGCGTGCGGGTCGGGGTAGATCTGCGAACCGTCGCTGGCGATCAGCGTGGCGGCGGCGGGCGCGGCCGGCAGGGAACGCACGGCATCCAGCCGCGGGCCGAGTGGCTCGGCACCGCGCCAGCTTTTGTCTGCATCAGCCGCGCGCGCCCGCTTCTCTTTCAAATCTTCCGAGACCCGCGCATGCGCGGCAAAACGCGCCTGCGCTTGCTGAATCAGATCACGCAGACGGTGCTGCTGACCCGCCAGGGCACCGGCCAGTTGCGCCACCGGCTCGCTGAGTTGGTTGAGTTCAAGCATAAGATCAGGTGTGGAATGAACATCGGCCTGCCCGGGCAGAAGCCCCGCCCAAGCCATGCGGCTCATATCCGAACAAACATTCGAGTGCTGCATTATACCGCATGGGCTGGGCGCGTGGCAAACAACGCTTTCACCAGTCGCTTGTGAAAACATATTGACAAAACGCGCCTGCTGGCGTACAATCGCAAGGCTGGTAAAGTATTTGACGTTTGTTTTGGCTCATAAAGGGGCTTTGAATATGGCTCGCTTGCAAACCACCGTTGAAAGTATCTCCATCGCCGATGGGCATCGCCTGCCCCGCTCGCTGAATGTGCGCGTGGTTGAGCCGGTGCCCTCGTCACCGCAGGCCATTGCTAAAGGCAGCCTCTATGTGCTGCTGGAGCTGGGTGGCCGCAGTGCAGCGCAACCGGCGGTCTATCGTCTGGTGCTAAACGCCATTCAGGGCGTGTATTATGACGCGCCCGGCGGCATCACAGGCGGCATCAACGAAGCAATTTTGGCCGCGCACCAGGCGCTGGTGGAACATAACGCTGTGCATCCAGATGAGGCCCAATTAGGCGGTGTGAGCTGCGCGGTGCTGCGCGGCGAGGAACTCTATCTGGGCGTAGGCGGCCCGGCCATGGTGCTGATTGGCGCGCCGGATCGCATTGACCAGTTGCCCGCGGCACTGGACGAAAGCATTGCTCCGCTGGGCGGCAACACCGCGCCCTCGCTGGAGCTGTTCCGCACCAGCATTGCCCCCGGCACCCGCATCATTCAACTGGTCAGCGAATGGGTAGCGCGCGTGCCCATGGACGAGCTGGCTACCACGGCGGCGCTCACCGATGTAGCTACCGCCGCTGAATACCTCGAATCGATTGCGCCGCCGCGCGTGGCGCTCAGTGCCTTGCTCACCCGCGTGGATAAGGCCCTCGCCAGTGTCGAGCCGGAAACGCCCCTGCCCGCCGCCGGAGCCACCCCACTGACCACTGACGACGAGGAAGCCACACCTGCACAATTCGCAGACGACGACTCTGACTGGGCCTATACGCCCGGAGTAATTGATCTGGACCGGCCACCTCATGCCGAAGACGAAGACGAACTTGCCGAAGATATTCCAACGGATGAAGCTGAGCAGGCGGAAACCGCACCCCCCACGCGGGCGAGCCGTCGCTGGTGGCCCACGCTGCTGCTGATCCCGCTGGTTTTGCTGGTTGCCATAGCCCTGGGTCTGTGGTGGCAACAACGCCAGATGGAAAACGATTTCAGCGCGCTGGTGCAGCAAGGGCAGGCTCTGCTGCAAAGCGCCGGCGACGCCGCTGTACCCGCCGAGGTAGCACGCACGCAGTTGGGCGAAGCCAAAAGCAAGGTGGCCGAGGCGCTGGTGCTGTTCCCCAACGACACCAACGCGCTGGCCTTGAACACCCAAATTCAAGCCAAACTCGACCAAGTAAACCTGATTGTACCCCTGTACAAGCTGCTGACCCTGCAACCGCTGGGCGGTGAGGGCAGCGATCCCAAACAGTTGATCGTGCAGGGTAGCCGCGTGTATGTAGGTGACAGCGGTGCGCAACGCGTGCTGCGTTTTGGCCTGGACGAGGTCAGCGGCCTGATTCCAGAAACATCAGCCGGCGTGGTGGCCGAACGCGGCCAGGTACTGCCCGATAACCAACTGGTGGGCGAGGTGCTGGATATGACGTGGGCGGCCGCAGGCGGCCAGCGCACCAGCAGCAACCTGCTCATTCTCGACAGCAACCGTAACATCATCGAGGTGGATAACGCGGCCGGGCTGACGCCGTTGACGGTGGCGGAGCGTGACCAGTGGAACACACCGCGCCTGATCGAAAGCTACAACGGCAACTTGTACCTTCTGGACAGCGGCCTGGGCAAAATCTTGCGTTACCTGCCCACCGCCGATGGCTACAGCACCCCGCCGGAGAACTATCTCACCGGCGATGCCACGCTTGATCTGACACGCGCCGTAGATATGACCATTGACGGCAATGTCTGGGTGTTGTACAACGACGGCACGGTGCAAACCTTTTATCAGGGCAGCCAACAGCCCTTTGTATTGCAATCACCGCCTGATATGCCGCTTAACAACCCGCAGGCCATCTTCACCGGGTCAGCCGCGGGTACAGCGCAATCTATCTATATCGTAGACAGCGGCAATGGACGCGTCGTGGAATACGACAAAGATGGCAGCTATCTGCGCCAGTTCCGTCCGGCCGACAAAGCGGACCAGGACACTTTGCGCAGCCTGCGTGATTTGCAGGTAGACGAGCTGAACGGCATTTTCTACATGCTGACAGCCAACGGCCTGTACCGCAGCGACATCCCCCAATAACGCCTGTTTTCTCAGCCGCACCGCAGATGCACAGCGCCGCTTGCCTGCTGCACATCTGCGGCGCGGCGTTTTTGTCAGCCGTTCCTGCCTGTGCTAGAATCGGGGGCATGACAAGCCATTCACACCGCCAGGCTCCCGCGCCTGACGGCAGCATCACGCGTCGTTCTACTCTCTCGCTCTCCACAGGGCTGGCAGCTATTTTAGTTCTTGCCTTGTTGCTGGCTTTTGGCTCCGCGTCGCTGGCGGTGTACCGTTGGGCGCGCACCACCGCGGCAGCGCTGCCCAGTCTGCAAGCCATCACCGCGCCTGACCTGCCGGCTCCCTCAACTGAACCTGCGGTTTTGCCCGGCTCTACACCCACTGCATCTGCCGCGCCTGCCGGCGCTGCCAATAAAACCAACCAAACTCAACCGGAACCGACCCCGGCTCCTGGTCAGCGGGTCACTATTTTGCTGCTGGGGGTAGACCAGCGCCCCGATGACCCGGTGCCGCTGCTGACCGATACCATGATCGTGGTGACTATCAACACCGTCACCGGGCATATTGGTATGATCTCGCTGCCGCGCGACTTGTTTGTGCCCATTGCCGAATACGGACGCAGCGGCAAAATCAACACAGCCTTTATGGTGGGGCAGGAAAACAAGTATCCCGGCGGCGGTGGCGCGCTTTCCAAACGCACGGTTAGCGAATTCCTCGGCTACCCTATTGATTACTACGTCATGATCAACTTCGATGGCTTTGTGCAGGCTATTGATGCCATCGGCGGAATTGATGTAGTAGTGCCCGCTACCATCCACGATGTGAAGTACCCCACCATTGACTACGGCCTGCAAACCTTTCACATCGAGGCTGGCCCGCAACATCTGGATGGCGAAACCGCACTGAAATACGCGCGCACCCGCCAGTCAAGCGACGATTTCCAGCGCTCCAGGCGCCAGATCCAAGTGATTATGGCAGCTAAAGACAAGCTGATCGAAAACAAGCTACTGACTCCGGTCAGATTGCTTGAGCTATTGCGCGTGGTGTCGAACTCGGTGAAGGACGATATTCCTACCACCCAGTTGCCCGGTCTGCTGGCATTAGCCAGCCAGGCCGATACCGATGCCATCGAGCAATTGGTGATTGATGATCGCTATGCCCAGATTGATGCACGCAGCAAGTTCGGCTGGATTATGATCCCCAACCGCGCCAAGATCCGCCCGGCGGTAGACCAGATCTTCACCGGCCAAAGCACGCCTGACCCCGCCGAGCTGCAACGTCTGGCCGAGCAACAGGCGCGGCAACAGGCAGCCCAGGCACGGCAACAAGCCTACAGCGATTATCAGAGCCAGGCCGAGCTGCTGCGTGCCCAGTTGGGAGCTGAGGGAGCGCGCATCAGCCTGGAAAACGGCACCGGCGACGCTGCGCTCACCGCACGCGCCGCTGACTGGCTGCAACGCCAGGGATATGTAGTTACCCAGGCCACCGCCGCAGATCGCTCCGATTACAGCCGGACGATGTTGATTGCCTACGGCGATAAACCGGTGGCTGTCAACGGCTTAACCAGCATGTTTGCCATTGCACCGGCCAATATCCGCCAAGACCGGCCATCCGCTGCCAACCCGATAGACATCCGTCTGATTATTGGACGTGACTTCTACCTGCTGGTGTCGAATTAACCTGTTACCAAACTTGCCGCAACGCTGCGATTGGGGAACTTTCTCGTTCGCAGCTTTTTTTTAGCCACACACTGTGCGAGGATAAAGCCATGTACCAACGGATTCTTGTGCCGCTTGATGGCTCAGCCTTTGCCGAGCAAGCGCTGGCGCACGTGCGCCAGGTGGCAACAGCAGGCCAAGGCGAAATTCATTTGCTTTCGGTAGCGCCGATGCTGGAGGATAACAGCCTGGCGGTGGTTGATCTCTATCCGGTCTACGTCTACAGCGATTCGCTGGTAGACCACAAAGAAGAGATGGATCGCATCACCCGCGAGATGAGCGGTTATCTGGCCAATGTCAGCGCGCGGCTGAAAGCCGACGGCTTCAACGCGCTACCGGCCCTGCGCATGGGCCAACCCGCCGAGCAAATCATCAGCTATGCCACGCAAAACGCCTGCGACCTGATCGCCATGTCTACCCACGGACGTTCTGGCATTGGCCGCTGGGTGTTTGGCAGCGTGGCCGACAAGGTGTTGCGCAGCGCACCGGTTCCGGTGCTGCTGGTACGCGCCGCCGAAAGTAAAGCATAGGGCCACCGGCAAATCGCCTCTGCCCTGTGCGGAAAGTCTTCTTCATGCCTTCCGACACCCCTTCCGCGCGCCCCCTGCCCGAAGCCGGGCCAGAATCGGGTCTAAGCATTCTCAAGGGCCTGCTGGCCGACCGTTCCCTGCTGACCGCGTTGACGCTGATGAACCGCTATGTTGGGCGGGCTTTCAAGATCACCCTGCCGCGCTTCCAACCGGCAGTGTTCATCGGCCCCGACTCCAACCGCCAAATCCTGGTGAGCCAGCGCCAACAACTGCATTGGCGCCCCGATACCGACCCGGTGTGCAAGCTACTGCGCCAGGGTGTGCTGGTGATAGACGGCGATTTCCACGACGAAGTGCGCGATTGGATGGATGAACCCTTGCAGCGTCGCCACGTCTTGCCTCACATTCCCACCTTTTGGCGTCTCACTGATGCCGTAGCCGGTACCTGGCGTCACGGCCAAACCGTAGATATGCTGGTGGAAATGCGCAAGGTGGCGCTGCTGATCATCTTCGAAACGCTGTTCGAGGTGAATTTTGCCCCCGATATGGCGCGACTGTGGGAGCCGATCAAGGAGTTGCTGGAATACATTTCGCCCGGGCCGTGGATCTTTTGGGCCGGTATGCCACGACCCAAATACCGCCGCGCCAAGCGGTTGATGAACGAATACCTCTACGGCCTGATCGCCGCGCGCCGCGCCGACCTGCAACAGAGCGGCCGTCAACCTGCACCCGGCGATCTACTGGGCCAACTGGTAGCCCATTCCGGCATGAGCGATGATCTGATCCGTGACCAATTGCTGACCATGCTGATTGCCGGACATGACACCAGCACCGCACTGCTGGCCTGGGTACTCGCCGTGCTGGGGCAGCATCCCGCGGCACTGGCGCAGATGCAGGCCGAGGTAGATGCAGTCATCGGCAACAGCCAGGAACCTCCCAGCGCCGAGCAGATTCAACAACTGGTCTACACCGATCAGGTGATCAAAGAAACCTTGCGTCTGTATCCCCCCATCCATGTAGGCAACCGCCGTGCCGCCGAAGACATGACCATCGAAGGCTATCATGTGCCGCAAGACACACGCGTGATGTATTCCATCTATCTGGCGCACCGCGATCCTGAGCATTGGGACGATGCAGAAAGCTTCTGCCCGGCCCGTTTTGACCGCCAAAACCCGGCCAAACAGCCACCCTTCACCTATGTGCCCTTCGGCGGCGGCCCGCGCAACTGCATCGGTGCGGCCTTTGCTCAGGTAGAGGCCAAAGTAGTGCTGGCGCGGCTGCTGCAACGCTTTGATCTGCGCCTGCTGAACGGCGACAAGATCAAGCCACACATGGGGGCTACGCTAGAACCACACCCCGGTGTACGCATGCAGGTGCAACCCCGCCTGCCCGCTTCTGTCTGAAACATCGCCTCTTTCGCATCATGACTTCTGCACGTCGCTCCTACGATTGGCGCTATCAGGCTGCCGTGTCTTTCGTGGCGCTGCCGCTCAGTTGGTGGGCCAACCGCACCTACCGCGCTCTGCCCCGCCTGCCGCACAGATTGCCCGCCCAGGCGCTGCCCGCACTGTCGGTGATTGTGCCGGCGCGCAATGAAGCACATACCCTGCCACAGCTTTTGCCCAGCCTGCAAGCCCTGCGCTACCCCGGCCCGCTGGAGATTATCGTGGTAGACGACGGCTCCAACGATGGCAGCGCCCAGATTGCCGCAGACCACGGGGCCAGCGTGCTGAGGCTGGAAACCCTGCCGGAGGGTTGGGCTGGCAAGCCGCACGCCTGTCACCGCGGCGCGCAGCAGGCCCGCGGCGAATGGCTGCTGTTCACCGATGCCGACACAGTGCATCAGCCAGACAGTGCGGCGCGTGCCGTGGCCTATGCCCTGAGCGAAAAGGCCGATGGCCTAAGCCTGTTTCTGCGCCAGCAAAGCCGCGGCTTGCCCGATCAACTGGCGCTAGCCGCTGCCTATGCCGCGCTGTTTGCCGGCACAGCGCCGCAACGCGACCTGTTCAACGGGCAATACGTGCTGATACGACGTGCGGTATACCAGGCCGCGGGCGGCTTTGCTGCCGTACGCGCCGAGGCACTGGAAGATGTGGCCTTTGGCAAGCACCTGCGCCGCGAGGGCTATCATGTACCGGTTCTGTTAGGCGAAGATGCAGCCTCGGTACGCATGTTCAGCAGTCATCGTCAGCTTTGGCAGGCCATGAACCGCCTGAGCGCCGAGGCGCTGCGTTCTGCGGGAACGCATACAGCCTGGACAGCCGTTTTTATTACTGCGTTGATGTCGCCGTGGATTGCCCTCTTTGGCACGGGGCTGCGCCAGCGCAAACCTGCCTGGGCTGTGACCGCCTGGGGCGCCGCGGCCGTGGCGATGTGGCCGTGGGCGGCCCGCTTTGGCGCTGCCCGCGCCGCATTGCTGGCTCCGGCAGGCGCGCTGTTTGTAGAATTGGCTGCGGTGTACGGGCTGCTCAACCGCCTGCTGCGCCGCGGTATCATCTGGAAGGGCCGCCGCGTCTAGCCACACCAACCAACCAAAGCTGTTCATTTCTGGCATATTCCCATGACCTATTTTGGCTTTCTATTGCGCTTTCTTGGCATTCCCATTCTGCTGCTGGGCCTGCTCGCCTGGCAACACCAACGCCGCGGACGGCATTTTCCGTCGAATTTCCGTAGCTGGCCTTTTTGGGCCGCGGTGTTGCTGCATGTGGCGCTGGCCGTTGTCTACACCACCCCTTGGGACAACTATTTGGTAGCCACCGGCGTTTGGTATTACGATCCCGCGCTGGTCACCGGCATTGTGCTGGGCTGGGTTCCCATCGAAGAATACACCTTCTTCGTGGTACAAAGCATTATGACCGGTCTTTGGATCGCCTTGTTGCTGCGCTACTTGCCGCTGGATGGCCCGCCGCGGCGGCTGGGGCACATCTGGCGGATTGCGCCGATGCTGGCGCTGGGCGTGTTGTGGGTGATCAGCCTGGCCGTGCTGCTGTCGGGCTGGCAGCCGGGAACCTATCTCGGCCTGCTGCTGGTGTGGGCCTTGCCGCCGATCATGCTGCAAATCGGCTTCGGCGGCGACATCCTGCGCCGCTATGCCCTGCTGACCGTGTTGGCTGTCGGTGTGCCCACGCTTTACCTCAGCCTGGCCGATTATCTGGCTATCGGCTCCGGCACCTGGGAGATCAATCCGGCCAAGTCGTTGCATTGGCTGGTGGGTGGGGTGCTGCCCGTCGAAGAAATCATCTTCTTCCTGATCACCAACACCTTGCTGGCTTTTGGCATGGTGCTGGTGCTGGCACGCGAAAGCCATACCCGCTTTGCCGAGCTACGTCAACGGCTGCGCGCCAGCAAGTAGCGTCCGCTCTCTGCATCTGCCATGACCTCACTGCTCTGGGTCCTGTTCGCCTTCGCCTGTGGTTCACTGCCATTCAGCTATTGGATCGGCAAAGTCTTTCTGCATGTGGATATCCGCCGCTACGGCGACGGTAATCCCGGCGGCAGCAATGCCTGGCGCGCCGGGGGCAAGGTGTGGGGTATGATAGCCATTCTGGCCGATGCCATCAAAGGGCTGATCCCCGTGCTGCTGGCCCAACACGTTGGTGCATTAAGCGGCTGGCCGCTGGCTGCGGTGGCGGTGGCTGCGCTGCTGGGCCATGCCTATTCGCCGTTGCTCGGCCTGCGCGGCGGCAAAGCATTGGCTATCACCTTTGGCGTGTGGACGGGGCTGGCGGCGTGGCAAGCGCCGGTGGTGCTGGGCATAACGCTGGCATTGGCGCTGAAGCTGCTGCGCAACGATGGCCGCGCCGTGTTGACAGGCATGGTGGTGCTGCTGATCTATGGACTGGCATTTAACCGCTCCCCGGTTTTGTTGGCGGTATGGGCGGCCAACACCCTGCTGCTGCTGGTGAAATACCGCGCCGACCTGCGCGGGCAAACAATGGAGGTAACCGTTGATGGGCAAACGCGGTGAAGGCTGGTTTGTGTTGCAGATGGTTTTGTTTGCAGTGATTGCACTGGCCCCGCGCGGGGTTAATGCCGTGTTCCCGGCCTGGTTGCGTCTGTTGGGCGTGATGCTGATCGGCGCGGGCGGGCTTTTCGGCACTTGGGCCATGATCACGCTGGGCAGCAACCTCACCCCGTACCCCAAACCGATTGAAAACGGCCACCTGGTCACTATCGGCCCCTATCGCCTGGTGCGTCACCCCATCTACACCGGGTTGATTTTGGCTACGCTGGGGCTGACGCTGGCGCGCGCCAGCGCGGTAGGGCTGGCGCTGGCTATGCTGCTGCTGCTCTTTTTTGACCTGAAATCGCGCCGCGAAGAACAATGGCTACGCGAGCGCTACCCAGGCTATGACAGCTATCAACGCCGCGTGCGCAAGTTGATCCCCTGGCTTTACTGAAAAGCCAGCGCCACAGCGAAAAGCAGGCTGAACAACAGGCCAAGCTGCGCCGTGCCAGCCAAAGCGCGGTTCATGATCATGCCATCGCCACCCGCGTAGATTACCCGCCGCAACGCCCACGCCCGCGGCAACGTCAGCCAGGGCAACAGCAGCAGCAGGCTGGGCCAAATGCGTTCCGCCTGCGCCGCGCCACTCACCAGCAGCGCCAACGGCACCAGATAAGCACCCACCAGCAACAAGCTGTACTGCCATCGGGTGGCCCTTGCGCCCAGGCGCACAGCCAGGGTGCGCTTGCCCACCGCGGCATCGGTTTCAATGTCGCGCAGGTTGTTCACCACCAGAATAGCCGTGATCAAGAAGCCGGGGGGCAGCGCCGCCAGCCAGACATGCGGGGCAACCACCAACGCCTGTACGTAGTAAGTGCCCACCACCGCGGCCAAACCAAAAAAGATAAACACAAAGAGATCGCCCAGCCCATTGGCAGCCAGAGGAAAAGGCCCGCCGCTGTAGAGTACCGCGCAAACCAGCGCGGCCACGCCCAGCAGCAAAATCGGCCAGCCGCCGCGCAGCACCAGGTACAAACCGATCAACGCGGCCGCGGCCATCACCAGCAACAAACCCAGGCGCAAGTCACGCAGCGAAATCAGCCCGCTGAGAGCAACACGCGTCGGCCCCTTGCGTTCGGGCCGGTCATAGCCCTTGATGAAATCGTAGTAGTCGTTAGCCAGATTGCTGGCAATTTGCAGCAACAGCGCACCCGCCAGCGCGGCCAACACCGGCAGCAGACGAAAGCGATCATCGCCAACGGCCAGCCCTGCACCTACCAGCACCGGGCTAATGGCTGCCGGCAAGGTGCGCGGACGAATAGCCAGCCACCAGGCCTGGCCGCGGGTTATAGAGGGGGAAGAAGGGGTCATGGTGACTGTGCCTGATGATGATGCGCCTCGGCGGCCTTGCTGAGCCGCTCGATGGTGCTGTTGAAAATCGGCCCGTGAATTGGGTACAGGCTGTACCAGTAGAGTAACCCAGGAACCCCCTTTGGTGCAAAAAACGCGGTTTGAATCAACAGCGTGCGCCCGGAGCCGCGCGGCCGTGCCTCGAATTGCAGCCAGGCGCGACCCGGCACTTTCATCTCGGCGCGCAGGCGCAGCAAACGATCCGGCTCCACCGCCTCGACGCGCCAGAAGTCCAGCGCATCACCCACGCGCAGATCATCGGGCGAGCGACGCCCGCGGCGAAAACCCACCCCACCCACCAGCCAATCCAGCACCCCGCGCGCCTGCCAGGCCCAATTGAAGCTGGGCCAGCCCTGCTCACCGCCAATCGCCGTGAACGCACGAAACACCGCGGCCGGTGATGCAGCTACAATGCGTTGTCGCCGCTCGAACATCATGCCCTCGCGTCCGCTGAACTTCACCGGAGCCACATCGCCCTGCGTGGTCACCAATGCATCGCTCCAGGCGGTTTCCACAAAGCCCGCATCCAAACGTTCCAAAGCGCGTTGCACCGCAGTTTGATAGCCAACCGGCTGCACCTGAGGAAACAGATGGCGCGCGGCATTATCGCGCACTACCACCTCGTTGCGCAAGCCCTCTACCAATGGGCGGGCAATTTCTGGTGGGATGGGAGTCACCCAGGTGATCCAGTACGAGGCCAGCCGGTGCGGCAAAATGGGCAGCAAGTGACGCTTCAGGCCGCGTTCACGGGCATAGCCCAGCATCATATCGCCATAGGTCAGCACATCGGCGCCACCTATTTCGATGACACGGCCCGCGGCTGCCGGTTCCTCCAGGGCAGCTTCCAGATATTCCAGCACGTTACGCATGCCAATAGGTTGAATGCGAGTATGCACCACCGGCGGGCAGAGGATCACCGGCATCCGCTCGGTGAGGTGACGGACCAGCTCAAACGAGGCGCTGCCTGAGCCAACGATCACCGCGGCGCGTAGCTCGGTCACCGGCACGCCGGACTCACGCAGGGCCTCGCCTGTTTCCTGGCGCGAGCGCAGATGGCGCGACAGCTCTGCCTGGTGATCGCCCAGCCCGCCCAGATAGATCAGACGTTTGACACCGGCCGCGGCCGCAGCCTGCCCAAAGGCGCGCGCGGCCATCAGATCACGCTGACGGAAGTCGCCACCTGCGCGCCCGGCGGCACGCAGGCTGTGAATCAAATAGTAGGCTGCGTCTATATGCTGCATGGCTGCCGCCAGCGTTTCTGGTTTAAGCACATCCCCCTGAACTATCTCTACCTGATGTGACCAGGGGCGGCCTTGCAGACGGCTGGGGTCGCGCGCCAGCACGCGCACCGTGTGGCCTTTTTCCAGCAGGCGACCGGTTAAACGTCCACCGACATAGCCGGTTGCGCCGGTAACGAGGATCTTTTGTATTTTGCTCACACCACACGCCTCCTGGTAGGGCCGATCAGGATAGTTGCACACAGCATTTGGTGCGGCCCATTGTCGCCATATTCGTTGTTTATGCAAGCAGAATTGAAGATCATCCCCGTGTATGTTACAATAGCCGCCATGAATTTTCTGACCATCGGCAACGTCACCAAAGATCTGACGGCAACCGGCTATACAGTGGGTGGAACGGTGACTTACGCCTCGGTGACTGCTTTGCGGCTGGGCTACAAACCGGCTGTGTTGACTCGCCTGGGCAATGACATCTTGTTGCCCGATGTATACGGTGATATCGAGCTGTATCCATTGCCGTGGCCGCACACGCTGACTTTTGAAAACATCTACACCGCCACCGGTCGCGTGCAAACTATCCACGCGCTGAGTGGGCCGATCACCCTGCATGATGTGCCGCGGCGACTTACCAACAAGCCACCAGCGATTGTGCTGTTGGGGCCGTTGGCCGGTGAACTGGATCCGCAGGTAGCGCAGCATTTCCCCGGGGCGCTGCTGGGCGCCGTGCCGCAAGGCTGGATGCGTCGCTGGGATGCCCAGGGCCGCGTTTCCCACGAGCCGCTAGCCTGTAGCGCCGAGCTGTTGCGCCATGTAAGCGTGCTGGTGGTCAGCACCGAAGACATCAACCACGATGAAAGCCTGGCCCGTTGTTATGCCGAAAGCGTTGCCACTGTAGTGCTGACGCGCAGCCACGACGGGGCCGATGTGTATCACGCCGGCCAGGTGACACGCGTGGCGCCGCGCCCGGCGCGCCAGGTGGACCCCACCGGCGCGGGTGACATCTTTGCCGCTGCGTTCCTGATTTGTTTGCACGAAAGCGGTGATCCAATCAAGGCGGCACGCTTTGCCAACGTGGCCGCGTCGTTCGGGGTTGAGGGGCCAAGCTACAGCAGCATCCCCACCCGCCGACAGATAACCGCCTATCTGGCAGAGCATGGATGGTGATATGACACGCGTGTATGCAGTGGCTAACCAAAAAGGCGGTGTGGGCAAAACCACCAGCGCCGTGAACCTGGCGGCTTATCTGGCGGCAGCAGGCAACCGCGTGCTGCTGCTGGACTGCGACCCGCAGGCCAATGCCTCCAGCAGCCTGGGTATCAACGGTGACGACCTGGAGTATTCGCTCTACGATGCACTGATCAACCGCGTGCCGCTGGATCAAGTGATTACCCTCACCGCGCAGTTGCGCCTGGATTTAGCCGCTTCGTCGCCCAGGCTGGCCGGTGCCGATGTGGAAATGGTGAGCATGATCGCGCGCGAACGGCTTTTGCAGCGGGCGCTGGCCCCGGTGCTGCCGCGCTATGACCATGTGCTGCTGGATTGCCCGCCCAGCCTGAGCCTGCTCACGGTGAATGCGCTCACCTGCGCGCTGCACGGCGTGATTATCCCCATTCAGTGCGAGTATCTGCCACTGGAGGGACTGGGGCGGCTGATTCACACCATCGGACTGGTGCAAGAACATTTGAACCCATACCTGCGCATTTTTGGCATTGTGATGACCATGCACGACGCCCGCACCAACCTGGGCAACGATGTGATTGCCGAAGTGCAGCAGCATTTTCCCGCTGAAATCTTCAAAACAGTGATTCCGCGCAGCGTGCGCCTGAGCGAAGCACCCAGCTATGGCCAGCCGATCCTCAGCTATGCCCCGACCTCATCAGGGGCGGTGGCGTATCAGCAACTGGCCGCCGAGGTGTTGGCGCGCGAGGCACAACAAGCCCCTGTCGGGAGGCAACCATGAACACATCCCCGCGCCGCAGCGGTCTGGGCAAGGGCCTGGGCGCGCTGATTCCGCAGGCCAACATAGCCGCACCCACGGCTTTGCCTGCTGCCGGAGTTGCCGAAATCCCGGTAGAGCAGATTGCCCCCAACCCGCGCCAGCCACGCGACCACATGGAAGCGGAGGCGCTGGCCGAGCTGGCCGAATCGATCCGCACCCACGGCCTGATTCAACCGCTGGTACTGACGCAAGCTCCAGCCGGTGCTGCCGTACCCTACTACTTAATTGCCGGTGAACGGCGCTGGCGTGCTTCACAGCTTGCCGGACTGCGCGCCGTGCCTGCTATCATCAAAGAGGCTTCACCGCAGGGCATGTTAGAGCTGGCCCTGGTGGAAAACGTGCAGCGCGCCGACCTCAACGCGCTGGAAGAGGCCGCGGCCTATCAGGCCCTGGTAGAAGAGTTCGGCCTGACTCAGGATGTGGTGGCCGGACGTGTAGGCAAAAGCCGCGTAGCCGTGACCAATGCGCTGCGCCTGTTGCGCTTGCCCCACCGCGCCAAAGAAGCCATTATGCGCGGGCAGATCAAGGAAGGGCATGCGCGCGCGCTGTTGGGCCTGCCCGATGATGCCACCATCGAGCGCGCCCTGCTGCTGGTGATTGAGAATGAATTGAGTGTACGCCAAACCGAAGAATTGGTGCGGCGTCTGGCGCAGTTGAACGCCGAGCCTAGGGTGGAAGAGCCTGAGGGCGAAGAGGATGCCGGGCCGGAAACGCGCGCCCTGGAAAACCGCCTGCGCGAGGTCTTGGGCACCAAAGTCACCCTGTATCGCAGTCGCCGCGGTGGCCGCGTGGTGATCCATTTCTATTCCGAAGAGGAATTGAGCAGCATTTTCGATGTGATTGTCGGCAGTAGCGACCAGGAATTCCCGCTATGAGCCTCGGCGACCAAACCTATCGCTTCTACAATCAATCGGCGGGTTATCAGCGCCGATTGGAGAATGCCGGATGGCGACCGGAATACGGCGCGGTGCTGGGTATGCTGAAGCGCTATCAGCTTGCCCGCGGCAGTGCGCTGGATTATGGCTGTGGCGTGGGCGACCTGACGGCGATTCTGGCGCGCACAGGCTATGCGGCGATGGGCGCGGATATTTCGCTACCTTTTGTGCAGGCCGCGCAGGCGCGCTATGGGCATCTGCCTTTTGTGGCGCTGGACGCGGGACCGCGTACGCCGTTCGCGGCAGAGCAGTTTTGGGCGGTAACCGCGGTCAACACCATTGAGCATGTAGCGACACCGGCGCAAACCCTGGCCGAGCTGCACCGCATTTTGCTGCCGGGTGGTCTGCTGGTGATGACCTTTCCTAACCTGCTGTCACCGCTGCGCCCGCTGAAGCGCTTTGTCTCGCGCCGCAAGCGGGCACGCTATGGCCCAGAGAGCGGCAACAGCAGCGTTCACTCGCTGGCGCTGATTCTGCGCAACCTGGCTTTTCTGGCTGACAGTCGACTCAACAGCGCGCCGCGCTTCCACACGCGGCAGCCCGACTTTGAAAACGCCGAACATTTTCGTCTGCTGGGCTATGGAGCTGACTACGATGCTGTGTGGCTGTGTAATCCGGGGGATATTGTCCACCATTTACGTAACCTGGGGATGCATGTGCTGACAGTGCGCGGTATTCCGGGAGCCGCCGAACGCTCCGGCACGATGAACCGGATGCGCCGCCTGCTGCCTGCGGCGGTTTCGTCACCCATTTTGCTGGCCGCGCGTAAAACTTTTTAGGGCACTGCCGCAAAAGTGACAAAATTTACATCTGCCACGGGAACTGATTTCATCCAATCTTAATCTATTATTCGTATAGTTGCATCGCGCCTTTTAGCTGTCTGCGCCTTTTTGTGGCAACGGGCAGCTTATGGGTATTCTATTTGCGGCAAAGGAGTGTTACCATGAGACGCAAAAGCCTATTGATTGTTTTTACGGCACTGTTGTTAGTGACCGTTCTGGCCAGCTCGCTGGTGAGCGCGGGGCCAAACGCACCGGACGCGGCGCAGCCCAACGTGGCCCCCACCGCCAGCGCGCCCGGCTTTTATCTGGTTGGTAGTAAAAGCCTGGAACCGGCCGAGTTTAACCATTCGGGTGAAATGCAGTTCTTCGGTTGGTCAGAACTGCACACCGGCCCCAACAGTTTCAACTGGAATCAAGTAGACAACTACCTGGCCCAGCACTATCTGGCTCCCGGCCCCGGCCAGCCTGGCAAAAAAGCTGCCTTTTCCATCACCACCTATGATGGCCGCTCTGGCGGCGGCGCTACGCTGATGCCCGCCTGGGTACGTGCCACGGCCAACACCACCATTCCCGGTGTGTTGCGCGATGAAGTGCGCGACGGCGCATTTGCCAGCGGTTTTGATTACTGGGACTACAGCGGCCAGGTAAGTTTGAACAGCACCAACCCGCATTCGGCACCACAGGCAGCGCGCTTGGGCCTGACCAACGTTCCCTATGCCGGAACCGACCTGTTGGAACAGTACAGCGTGCGCATTCCCTATGTGCTGGCACAGGGGACTTTTTCCTTCTGGTGGCGCGCGGATGCCACCAACAACACCGCCGATCCCGAAGACGTGCTGAAGGTGGAAATCCTCGACGGCAGCACGGTGGTGGCTCAGGTGCTTAACACCGGCAGCATTGGCACACGCGGCTGGCAACAGGTGTCCTTCAACCTGCTGCCCTACGATGGTCACTATGCCACTTTGCGCTTCAGCCTGGTCAACGACGGCGATGGCACCACCACCAATGTCTTCATTGATGACGTGGTTGCCTCGATCCAGCCGGTTTTGCCCAAATACTGGGACACAGCCTACCAAACGCTGTACAACCAGTTTGTGGCCGCCATGGGCGCACGCTACCGCAACGATGACCGCCTGGAATTCGTGGGCATTGGCACAGGCCAGTTCGGTGAAACGCGCGCTACGGGCGTGGAAGATCGCCCGGCCACCATCGCCGGCGGTCTGGCGGACTGGACGGCCTGGGTCACCACGGTCAACCAGATCACCGAGATGTACCGCTCGGCCTTCAGCATCAGCGGCACACCGCGCAAGGTACTGCTGCTGCAAAATGCTCCGTTCCAATACAACGTGGCCGAACGCAAGTCCTTTTCCGAATATGCAGCTAACCGCGATATTGGCCTTTCATTCAACGGTCTCTACTATGACTGGAACGGCGCCGAGTCGGTGATCTATCCCAATGCGGGCAGCTATTACGGTCTGGGAGCCTATGACCCCACCCTGCTGTACAACACCCGCGTGCCCACCGGCTTTGAAACCTATAGCTACATGATCGGCGACTCGGTTGGTTTGACGGTAGGCAACAACAAGGCCGATGCCTTTTACTGGGCGGTGATGAACGCGCTGGACAAACATGTAGACTATGTGCGCCTGTCCAGCTACAGCGGCTGGTATCTGAACGCCAACAATACACCCGTCACCGATTATACCAACATCATGCTGTGGGCCAAGCCCTACTTCGGGGCCAACCTGGATTCGAACAGCTCGCGCTATACCCCATCTGTATGGACAGCACTGCGCGAACACATTGTGCCAACCTGCTATTGGAGCCAGAGCGTTTGCGAGTTCAGCAGCTACTGGCCGCCGTTGGGCAACTATGAATTCTGGCTGTACCAAAAGGACAATGCACCCGGCGGCAAAACCGTGCCGGAAACACATCTGGAATGGGTTGCGACCTCGGCACAGGGCTTGCAGCGGCCTTCGTTGGGCCTTTGCCCCTCGACCTCCAACGGCCCGACTGACTATCCCTGCTACACCAACGCCTATAACACCGAGCTGCCTACCGCGCGCGAGTCGTATGTGATCCGCCGCACCGACCAGGCCAGCAACAACGCCTTCATGTACTTCGACGTAGACGCTGGCTACATGTACGACGGCAACTACACCACCGATATCACGGTGAAGTACTGGGATCGCGGCACCGATCAGTTCCGCCTGCAGTACGAATCAACCACCGGTGTGAAGTATGCCGCGGTGAAGGGAACCACCAACACCACCGTCACCAAGCAGAACACCAACCAGTTCCGCACCGTGACCTTCTACATGGAAGATGCGCGCTTTGCCGACGGTCTTTCCGGCCTGAGCGACTTCGCCATCGACTCGCGCAGCAGCGCCGGTGCTGCTGACGGCAACGAGTGGATCCACTTCGTGGACGTGCGCCAGTACGATCCGGCTGAGCCGACCGCTACACCCACGCCCACGCGCACGGCCACACCGACCTCAACCCCCACGGCTACGCCTACGCATACACCCACCCGCACACCGACGGCTACGCCGACGGCAACACCAACCGCTACACCCACCAGCACGCCGGTTGCGCGCGAGATCTATCTGCCTTTGCTGCTGCGCACCGTTAACTAACCGCTGCCCACGCCCGCGGTGACCCTGACCAACCGCCGCGGGCTACTTTTGCTGATCTTCAAAAACCTCCGAAGTCTGTCCAGGCTTCGGAGGTCTGTTCTTTTAGAACAGGAGTTACTTAAGTTTAGAGTGCTCAGTTCTGGACTGAGGTAAGGCAAACTAAGCGAGA
>CALESQ010000080.1 GCA_937907455.1 uncultured Caldilineales bacterium | reverse complement strand
CGTCGTCATGGCCCTGCCCTTACCTGCTCAACTGCCAAAATCGTGAACTACTGAGTTTGGGCTGCGGGCACTTGTGCCAGCAATGGAAAGGTAGCCAGGATAATAGGCGTGGCTCCGCGCAGCCCCACCCACGAAACAAACAGCTTTTCGCGCACCGTATAGCGCGACAAAGCCAGGCTGACCCAAACCGCCACCGGGCGGGCAATGAAGATCAGCACCGCCGTGATTGCCAGCGATGCCACCGCTACCGCGGGCAAGCGCGACGGGAATACCAGCAATCCCAGCGTGATGAACATGGCAATTTGCATCAGCCACGCCAGACCATCATGAAAGCGCACCAGGCTGTTTTTGTGGAGGAATTCGCTGTTTCCCATCACAATACCAGCCAGATACACCGCCAAAATCCCGCTGCCGCCAACCAGGGTAGCCCCTGCGTAGGTCAGGGCCACCAATGCCAGCGTGATCGTTGAATACAGCCCCTCCTGCTTGATGCGGATGCTGTTTATCAACGCCACTCCCAGGCGCCCTGCCAGATACCCCACCAGCACACCGATGGCGATTTGCCGGATTAAATTGCCCAGCAACACCACCACCGAGGTCGCTGGATTGGCGAGCAAGGCCAGCAGGCTGACGGTGAGGATAACAGCCATCGGATCATTGCTGCCTGATTCAAGCTCCAGCAGTGGTTCGATGTCACCGCGCAGACGCAGGCTGTTGGATCGCAGGATGCTGAACACAGCCGCCGCATCGGTAGAGGCAATCACTGCCCCCAGCAACATGCCTTCCAGCAGGCTCAGGCTTAGAATCCACGCAGCAAACAGCCCGGCCACCAACGCTGTTACAAGGACGCCTATGCTAGCCAGCGACAAACCGCTTCCGATCACTGGTTTCACCCGGGCAAGTGGGGTATCCAGCCCGCCGGAAAACAAAATATAGGCCAGGGCGATTACGCCGATGGCCTGCGCCCAGGCTGCGTTATCGAAATAAATACCACCCGGCCCATCTGACCCCGCCAACATGCCAATGGCAAGGAACAGAACCAGCACCGGAAAGCCCAGTAAATCAGAGATTTTGCTGGCGAAGGCACTGATGATGAGAAGAATACCGGCTATAAGCAACAGCCATTCAATGGTGACCATAGCGCTATTATATCGGAAAGTCCGTTGCTCTTCAAGGTCGGCGTTGGTTCAGCCGCGTTGTGGAGGCGGTGTAGCATGTCACCGCTAGCGTTGCAGGCCCATAGCATTCGAGCAGAGCTGGCAGCTGATTGGCAGGGAACGCTGCGCCGGGTGGCTGCCATGGGCTATCCCGCGCTGGAGCTGACCTGGCCGCTGCTGCGCGTGCAGCAGATGGCTGAAGCAGGGCCGTTGCGTCGTTGGCTGGCGCGGCTGGGTGTGGGGCTGGTCAACAGGCGCGGTGCGCGCCGTCTGGCTGCTCGCCTCAACGACCTGAGCGAGCGTCTCCCCCTGGCTGAACGGCCTGCGCCGCCCGGCAAAGCAACTTACCAGGGCTTGCACATTCCGGCCCTGCACGCCCCTTTGCCGCTGGGCCGATACCAGCAGCCGGTGTTGCAGCAAGCCGCGCGCCTGGGGGTTGCCTATCTGGTGGCAGCCTTGCCCGCAGCAGATTTTGCCACAGCAGAAGCCGTGCAACGCACCTGCGATCAGCTAAATGCTGCCGCGCGCGTGGCGGGCCAACACGGCCTGCGCCTGGCGTATCATAACCATTGGTGGGAGTTCGCGCCGGTGCAGGGCCGGTTGCCCTTTGAGATGATGCTGGCTTGGCTGGATCCCGCGGTGTGCTTCGAGGTGGATGTGTATTGGGTGCAGGTGGCCGGACACGATCCCGCGGCGTGGTTGCGCCGACTGGCTGACCGTGCGCCGCTGCTGCACCTGAAAGATGGCCCGGCCACGCCTGAGGCTCCCATGACCGCGCTGGGCGAGGGCGTAATGGATATCCCTGCACTGCTGGCTGCTGCATCCCCCGGCAGTTGGTGGATTGTGGAGCTGGATCGTTGTGCCACCGACATGCTTACTGCGGTGCAGCAGAGCTATGCCTTTTTGCAGGCGCACGCTGGAAAAACGCCTATGGTCCCGCGCGCAAGGTGATTGTACTTACCTCAAAGGCAAGATCACGACCCCACCGCAGCAGCCCCCGGCGCAAGGGCAGGCGCTGCCCGTCAGTGGCGCGGTACAGCCCCACCACAATACGATAATCACCTGCTGGCAAATTGGCAGGCAATGAAAGCGTATGGCGGTCGCTGATCACGTCACGCGGCTGCCAATGGTTGCTGGGATAGCGCCCGTGCAGCGGCTCTTCTTCCAGCGAGGCCACTACAGTCCCCGCGGCATCCAGTGCCTGCACCACCACCACCAGCGCTTCCGGCGTGTAGGTGGCCGCGGCCTGCCAGGTGAACGCCACCGGCACGCTGTCGCCGGCACTTAACATCGTGGCCGGGGTTGAGGCGCCCAGCAGGCGCAGCGCGCCAAAATTGGCCACGGCGGGTTGCAGTTCAGGCGGATTGGCTGGCAGCACGGCGACGCGGCCCAGCGGCACCGGCTGCGTGGCTGTGCCATCAGGCAGACGTGCCGGCAGGGGTTGCCCGGTGGCGGGATCGTATACCACCAGCAGCACATCATACTCACCTGGGGCTGTAGCGGCGGGAACCGTCAGCCCCAGCGGCTGCACCAACTGGCTGGCGCTGGCTAGGTCAAGCTGGTTGCCGCCCAGCGGCTCATCCCAGGCGGCCCATACCTCGCCCGCGGGATCAGCCAAACGCAGCGAGAGCATCACCGCGCTGCCGGGCTTGGGGGTGATGCGCCGCCAAAGTGTGTCGGGTATCGTCAGCGCTGTGCCCGCCTGCACCTGCGCAGGGAGCGCCGCGGGCGGCACGGCCAGCGTCAGCCAGTCTGCCCAGGTAGCTATGGTGGGCGGCAGGTAAGAGGCGATCAGCGATTTCATGCCCAGCCAGCCCTGCACGCGCAGGTTGGCTTCGCCGCTGTAAACACGATCATCAAACAAGGTCCACAGCGTGCTTAAATCCTGGCGCAGTATGCCGCGCGGATCGCTCACGGTATCGTACAGGCGGAAATGCCACAGGCGATTAGCGGCTTCACTGAGGTCGCGCAGGGCGGCGTGTGCTGTGGCTGCGGGCAGGGCATAGAAATCGGAGCGTGGGTCGCCCCAGCCCAGATCGGCAGCGCCATCAAGGTGGCCGCTTTGCACGATCACCGCGCCGGTAGCACCATCATTAAGAACGGCAACTGCTTGCGCGTAGTCATTAAGGCGGCCATGCCAACTGACACCTTCCGGCCAGTAGACAAGCAGGGCCGGATAGGTATAGCCTGCGTTGACAAAGATTAAATCTCCGGGGCGCCAACGCTGTGCCAACTCACGCGTGGCCCCGCGCAGGTCATCGGCGCGATAGGCTGGGTTGTGCCAGAAGGCGTGCAGCGAAAGGGCGCTGCCCAACAGCAGGAGCAGCAGCGCGGCAGGCTGTGCCCAGCGCCGCCTGCCGCGGCCGTGTGGCAGCGCCAGCACCCCCAACGCCAGCAGGATGCTCCACGCGGGCGCAAAAGCAGCCAGATAGCGCACATGGTAGAGGGGTGTCCACAGCGAGGCCAGCAGGATCAGCAGCAGCGGCCCCAGCCCCGCGGCCAGCAGCGTCAGCCCGGCGCGGCGGTTGCTGTGGCGGCGCAGACCCCACAGCAGCAGCACCAGGGCCAGCAGCAGCAGTGGCCACATTTGCCGCGGCTGAGCAGATTGGCCGAAGATCAGCGCGGCCCAGCTCTCCACCAGGGCCGCGCCAAGCTGCGGCGCTGCTCGCCACGGCGGCACCGGCGGATCGGTGGCCTGACGCCAGGCTGTTGTCAGCCAGGGCAGGTAGAGCAGCAGCGCGCCCAGGTGTGCCAGCAACCAAAGGGATGCAGGGCGCGCAGGGTGAGGGGCTGTCTGTGGGGCGGCAGATGTTTTGTTGGCCGCCATGCACCTCAGCACCAGCAGGTTCAGGCTGAGCAGCAGAAAGATGAAGTAGTAGAGCGTATACATGCCCGCAGCAGCGAGGATAGCCACACTCAAGGCGGCGCGGCGGAGACGGCGCGGGGAGGCGTTGCCTTGCCAAAAAGGCTGGGCGGCCAGCATCAAGCCAACACCCAGCACGGCCCCCAGCGTGTACATGCGCACTTCCTGGCTGTACCAAATCCCCAGCGGTGATGTAGCCAGCAGCAGCGCGGCCAGCGCCGCCACGCGCTCGCCCAGCCCCAATCGTCGCGCCCATTGCCACACCAGCGGAACCAGCAGCACACCGCACAGCAAAGATAGCCAGGCCGCCATGAACTCCAGCCGGAAACCCGCAGCATCGGCATGGCCGGTGGGATAGCCGCTCAGCCGCAGCCAGCCGCGCAGCAGCAGGTAATACAGCGGTGGGTGGATGTCGCGCGCCGTGTGGGCCAGCAGCTCTGGAGTGGGCTGGCCTGCCAGATACACGGACACGGTCTCATCGTACCAAAGGCTGTCGCGGCCCAGGTGCAGCAGACGCAGCACCAGCGCCAGCAGGGTGAACAGGGCCACCGACACGCGATGACGGGGAAAGGCAGAGGCTCGCATGGGCCGATGGTATCACCAAGTGCGGGCTTATGCAAACAGAAAGCCGCCCTGTAGGCAACAGGACGGCTTGATGGAACACGATCAGGAGCGGGTGATGGGATTCGAACCCACGACTCACGGCTTGGGAAGCCGTAGCTCTACCGCTGAGCTACACCCGCAGACCGTTGCCGATTATAGCCCGTATGCGTAGCACTGTCAAACTCACGCGCTGGCCTGGCTGCATTGACCGGATGCCCGCGGCGGTGTATAATCCCGCGCTATGACTCTCTCCGGTGAAATAATTTTCGGTGATGCAGCGCGCGGCTGGCGTGACGGCGCACCGGTTTATGTGGTCATTCCCACCTATAATGAGGCTGATAACCTGGCTCCGGTGACGGCTGCGCTGCTGGCTTTGCCTGTACCGGCTTTGCATGTGCTGGTGGTAGACGACGACTCGCCTGACGGAACCGGCGCGGTAGCTGATCGTCTGGCGCATCACCACCCGGATCGCGTGGCGGTGATGCACCGCAGCGAGGAGCGCGGCTTGGGGAGAGCCTATGTGGCGGGGTTTCGCGCGGCGTTGCAGCTTGGCGCGCAGTATGTGGTGCAGATGGATGCGGACTTTTCGCATAACCCCGCCGATGTGCCGCGGCTGCTGGATGCCTGCGCGGCGGCTGATGTGGTGATCGGTTCGCGCTACGTCTCAGGGGGTGGTTTGGATCAACAATGGAGCTGGTGGCGGCGTTTTCTGAGCTGGTGGGCTAATACCGTGTGGGCGCGGCTGTTTTTGCGCACGCGGGTACAGGATGCTACCGCCGGTTTTCGTTGCTGGCGGCGTGCCACGCTGGAAGGCATTGGTCTGGAGCGGGTACGCGCCAACGGCTATGTGTTTCAGGTGGAAATGACTTACATGGCCGAGCGGCTGGGCTATCGCATTGCCGAAATCCCCATCTTTTTTGAGGATCGCCGCATTGGGCAGTCCAAAATGACCATGGGGGTGAAGCTGGAAGCCACCTGGCGCACGGTGTTGCTGCGCTGGCGGCATCGCACGCTGGCGCGTGAGGGGCGTCGCCGTCTGGCAGAAGCCGCAGATGCACTTGAAAAGGGATTTTAGCAGCGATTGCGGGGGGTGTTTTCGGCCCCAGCTTATAGTTTCATGCGCCGCAGGCGCAGTGAGTTGGACACGACAAAGATCGAGCTGAAGGCCATTGCTGCCGCAGCCAACATGGGGTTGAGCTGGTAGCGCGGGCCGAGAAAGGGAACCAATACCCCAGCGGCTACGGGGATAGCCAACACGTTGTAGAAGAAGGCCCAGAAGAGGTTTTGGCGAATGCCGCGCATGGTGGCCTTGCTCAGGTCAATCGCTTGAGCTACGCTGCGCAGGTCGCTGCGCATCAGCACTACATCTGCGGCCTCAATGGCAACGTCAGCACCCGCACCGATAGCCATGCCGATGTCAGCCTGGGCCAGCGCCGGCGCATCGTTGATGCCGTCGCCGACCATCGCCACGAGTGGACGGGCGGAGTGAGAATTGGCGCGTTGGGGAACCGCGGCTTGTTGCAGTCGGGTGATCTCGGCCGCTTTTTCGCCGGGCAACACCTCGGCCAGCACGCGGTCAACGCCTACCGCTTGCGCAATGGCTTCAGCGGTGCGGGTGTTGTCGCCGGTGAGCATGACCACTTCAATGCCCATGCTTTGCAATTGGCTGATGGCGACCAGCGAGGTGGGTTTAACCGTGTCGGCCACGGCAATCACACCCACAGGCACGCCGTTCACGGCAACAACCATGGCTGTTTTGGCCTCGCCTTGCAGGTGCTGCACGTTACCCAGCAACGCATCTGGGGCGATTCCCCGCTCGGCCAACAGGCGCGGCGTGCCGATGATCACCTGTTTGCCTTCCACGATGGCGCTGATGCCGCCGCCGGCAATGGCCTCGAAGTCTTGCGGTTGCGTCAGCGGCAGGCCGGCAGCTTTGGCCGCATCCACAATCGCCTGGCCCAGGGGATGCTCGGACACGCTTTCAGCAGAAGCTGCTATTGCCAGAAGGGAATCGCCAGATTGCTCATTAGTATCTGACGGTTTATTGCTTGCTGAATCCTGTTGACTGAATACGTCGGTGACGCGCGGCTTGCCTTCGGTGATGGTGCCTGTTTTATCCAGCACCACCGTGCGCAGCCGGGCGGCAATCTCCAGTGCTTCGGCGTTTTTCACCAGGATGCCGTGTTCTGCACCGACCCCTGTGCCTGCCATCACAGCAGTGGGTGTAGCCAGTCCCAGCGCACAGGGGCATGAGATCAGCAGCACAGCCACGCCGAACAGCATGGCCGAGGTAAAGCCAACACCGCCGATAAAGTACCAGGCCAGGAATACCAGCACCGCCAGCGTGATCACCGCGGGCACGAACACCGCGGCCACGCGGTCGGCCAGACGTTGAATGGGCGCACGTGAGCCTTGCGCTTGTTGTACCAGACGTACGATTTGCGCCAGCGCGGTGGCGCTGCCCACCTCGGTGGCACGAAAGCGGAAACTACCTGATTTGTTGAGGGTAGCGCCGATTACCTTGTCGCCAATGCCTTTTTCCACCGGCAGGCTTTCTCCGGTGAGCATGCTTTCATCCACCGCCGATTGGCCGCTGAGGACAACGCCATCCACGGGGATTTTTTCGCCGGGGCGCACCACCACCACATCATTGACTTCTACCTGATCCACGGGCAGTTCTACTTCCTCGTCCCGCCGTACCACGCGCGCGGTCTTGGCTTGCAGCCCCAGCAGCTTGCGGATGGCATCGCCGGTTTGGGTTTTGGCGCGCGCTTCCAGGTATTTGCCCAGCATGATCAAGGTGATGATGACCGCGGCAGACTCGAAGTAGAGGTGCTGATTCAGTCCCAGCAGCAGCACAATCAGGCTATAGCCAAAAGCTGACAGCGAACCCAGTGCCACCAGGGTATCCATGTTGGCGGTGCGGGCTTTGGTGGCGGCTTTCCAGGCGCTGCTGAGGAAGGGCCAGCCTACCCAGAACTGCACGGGAATGGTCAGGATCAAGAGCAGCCAGCCGAAGTAGGGGATGTGGGGCAGCAAGTTGAAGTCATGGCCCATGCTGAGCAGCATGATCAGGCTGGATAGCCCAATGCCAACCACAAGCCGCCGTCGCCGGTCGTTCAGCTCGGCGGTGCGGGCACGCAACTCGGCGTCCTGGGCAGTCTCGCCTGAGTCTGTATCGGCTTCGATCACACGGTAGCCCACGTCGCTGATGCGTTGCTTCATGGCTGAGCGCGTCACTGCGGTGGGCAGGTAACGCACGTTGGCGCTTTCGCCCGCGTAGCTCACCGAGGCATCGAGTACGCCGTCCATGCGTTTGAGGGTGCGCTCGATGGTGGCCGCGCAGTTAGCGCAGGTCATGCCGGCAACGGGCAGGGTAATGGTGGCTTCGGCCACACCGTAGCCGACTGCCTCAATGCGCCGCGTCAAATCGGCCAGCGACAGCAGCGCGGGATCGTAGACGATCTCGGCGCGCTCGTTGGCGTAGTTGACGTTTGCTTCCAGTACACCGTCCTGGCGCTTGAGCGTGCGCGTGATGGTGTTGGCGCAGTTGGTGCAGGTCATGCCCGTGACTGGCACGGAGAGGGTTTTGGTAGTCATTTGTCAGGAATAAACGACGCTTCGTGGCCCAATCTTTTGGGCCGGTGACCAGTTACCGTGTCATTCTGTTATCTGTGCGCCGCGGGGTAGCCGATTTCAACCAGCATCGCTTCGACGGCTGGCAGCACGGCTTCGCTATCCACTTCAACCAGCACGGCTTTGGTGTCTTTGTTGGCGCGCACAGACTGCAAGCCGGACACTTCTTTCAGCTCGCGCTCGATGGTCATCACACAGTGGCCGCAACTGATGGCCGGAACAGAGTAGGTTTTGAGGGTCATGGGAATCTCCTTGGGAAGGCAGATAAGTATGCCGAGGGCGGGTAGACAAGTAGAGAGGTCTATAGTTTTGATGTTTCTTGAAAGACGTTGACGATTTCGCCGATCATGCGCTGGCGCTCATCTACGTCGTCGCCGCGAATGGCGGTGGTGACGCAGGTGTTGAGGTGGTTTTCCAGCACCAGGCTGCTTACGCCTTCCAGCGCCTTTTGCACCGCGTTGATCTGGCGGATCACGTCAATGCAGTAGATGTCTTCATCCACCATGCGCTGCACGCCGCGCACGTGACCTTCAATGCTCTTGAGACGGTTGAGCAGATGGCGCTTGGTATCGCTGTCCATGTCGGGTTTCCTGTCAAAAAACAAGCTACCCCTCCCCAGGGGGGGTGGGGTAGCTCTATTCTATGCTTTCAGACGGGCGACGTCAAGTAAGCTGCATTGCAATCAGGCTATGGTCGCCAGCCCATCTTCTCGAAGAACCACGCCGACAACACCGCGGCGCTGGCAATCTTGATCACATTGGAGCCATCGGCGCGCATCACGTAGATTGCCCAACCGCCATCACGGTCGGAACGGAAGGCGATCCAGTTACCGTCAGGTGACCACACAGGCAGGCCATCGCTGGTGGGGCTGTTGGTGAGACGTACCTTGTTGCTGCCGTCCGCGTTGATGCGATAGATCTCAAAGTTGCCATCGTCCTGTGAGATGTAGGCCAGTTGTCGGCCGTTGGGGCTCCACGCCGGCTGCCCATCGCTGCCGCCGCTGGTTAGGCGCTGCTGAGCGCCGTTGTCTGGATCGGTCAGGTAGATGCCGCAGGCTCCGCCCACACATTCGCGGTGAGCGATCCAATTGCTGGTGGGTGACCACGCCGGATATTCGCCGTCGCTGATGCGCTTGACATCGCTGAGGTCGGTTTTAACCACATAGATGCCACCGGCAGTTACGGCCAGGCGCGAGCCATCGGGCGAGAACGAGGGATAGGCCGCGCCGCCAGGGATTACTAAACGCTCGTTGGAATAATCGGTGTTCATAATCCAGATACCTGCCTGATCACCTACGGCGGCAGGCCAGGCGAAGTAGGCGATTTGGCCGTAGCTCGGCGAGAACTGAACCTCGGTGCGCCAGTCGAACAGTTTGCGGCTGGCTTTCGAGGCGAAGTTGTATTCCCACAGCTCCCAACGCTGGTCGGCCATGTTGGCTACCGAGTAGAGCAGCACGCCGCGGGTGGGGCCGCCGGTGGCTGCGCCGCCACCGCCGCTGGCTGCCGGGGCTGCGGTAGGCGTGGCCGTGGCGTTGGGATCAGGTGTAGCTGTTGGCACTGGGGTTGCAGTCGGCTCTGGGGTGGGGATATCTTCTGCCAGGGTAACGGCCGCGGCATCGCCCTGCACGGTCACCAGACTGGCTGAAACCCATCCTTTTTTGTCATCAGCAAAACAGCAGACCTGGTACCACGAGCCATCTTCGTTCTTGCCGGTGATGGCGTAGCTGCTGCCCGTTGCGGCAGAGCCGATCACCGGGAAGTTGGTGCCGGGGCCGCCGCGCACGTTCATGGTGCGGTTGGGCACAGCCTGGGGGCCGTTAGCAGCAACGGTGGTCGGGGTAGCCGGCTGCGCTGTGGCGGTAGGTGGCGCACCGGTGGGGGTGGCAGTCGCCGGTTTGGGCGTAGGCGTAGCAGGTTTGGGTGTGGCCGTGGGCGGAACCGGCGTTGCGGTGGGCGGCTCAGGCGTAGCGGTGGGAGGAGCGGCTGTGTCCGCAGGTAGCTGCGTGGCGACAACAGTGGCCGGCTCCGCCACAGTGACCGTGGCAGGTGCGGGGGTGGCGCGGCAGCCTGCCAACAGCAGCGCGGCTAGCATCACCACGATGAACAATGAACGACGAGAAACAGACATTTTGCAGGCCCCTCCTTCAGAGGTTTTGTGGATTATGTGGCTAATGCCACGGACACTTTTTCTGCGTTGGTAGTTTGAACTTTATCTCTGCTATATCGCTGAGGTTGACTCCATCCATGCACGAAATAAAATCCCATCCTTAGGTGCTGATAACTTCCCGATTGCACCTTTCCCATACTGCGTTTAGTATACCACATAAATCTTACAAATACATGAAAACGGTTCCTTGTAAAATGACAAAATTTACATACAAGCTAACAACTTTCTAATGCCGCATGATCAGCGGGAGGAAGCGATAATGCACCAGTGGGGTGGTGGTGGGTGTTGTAGTTGCAGTAGGGGTGGATGTAGCGGAAGGTGTGTGACTTGGCGTAGCGGTAAGTGTGGCGGTGGCTGTGGCGGTGGCCGTGCGCGTGGGTGTGGGCGTTGCTGTGGCTATGGGTGTGGGTGTGCGTGTTGGCGTTGCTGTGCGCGTCGGCGTGGCCGTCGGGGTCCAGGTAGGCGTCCACGTAGGCGTGATGGCTGTATTGCATATATAGCCGGAACTGCGCCAGTACGCTACACCGGCGCGCCAGGTTTGAAAGGCTGCATCCCCGGGCTCGCACAACGTGGTGTGAGCAAAGTCCATGCTCCACATCTGGCTGAGGCTGGTCAGGCTGGCTGGTAACGCACCGTCCAGCGCATTAGCGGCCAGATGCAGACGGCGCAGTTCGCTCAAGTTGCCCAGACTGGCTGGCAAAGCGCCGCTGAACTGATTGTTATTGACATAAAGTCCGCGAAGCTGGTGTAAATTGCCCAGTGTGGCCGGCAGAGCGCCGCTGAATTGGTTTTGCTCCAGCGACAGGCTATGCAGTGTGTTGATGCTGCCCAGGCTGTCTGGCAACGCGCCACTAAGCTGGTTGTGGTTCAAGCGCAGGATCTGCAGGTGAGGCGCTGTACCGAGTGCCGCGGGCAGGGAACCGCTGAAGGTGTTGTGCTCCAGCGAAAGCACTTCCAGCGCGGGCAAGCTGCCCAGCCAGCCCGGCAGAGTGCCACCCAGCGCATTGTCGTGGGCATACAGCACGCGCAGGGCGGTCAGATCAGCCCAATCTGCGGGCAGGCCGCCGCTCAGGTTGTTGCCTGCCACCGATAGCTCGCGCAGCCTGGCGAGACTGCCCCAGCCCGCAGGCAGGCTGCCGCTGAAATCGTTGTAACCCAGCCAAAGCTGCTCCAGCTCGCTCAAATTGCTCAGCGAGGCCGGCAGCGCGCCGCTGAAATGATTGTTCGAGAGATGCAGCCGTTGCAGCCGCTGCAGGGTACTCAACCAGGTTGGCAAAGCGCCGTTCATTTCGTTTTCTGGCAGTTCCAGCACCTGCAAGTTGGTAAGAGTCGCCAGCACTGCGGGCAGTGGCCCTGTCAGCTTGTTTTCAGCCAGGTTCAGGCGTTGCAGGTCGTCCAGTGTACCCAGAGTGCTGGGCAGCGGACTGGGCAACCCGGTGGCGCTCAGGTCCAGCGTTTGCAGGTTGCGCAGGTTGCCAATAGTGGCAGGCAAGGGCTGCGCCAGCGGCCAGCCGGATAGGTTCAGCCCGATCACGGCACAGCGCGCGTTGGCAGGTGTTTTCACTACATCCAGGAACGAATCGTAGAACGGCATGGCGTAGGTAGCCAGAATGGCTTGCACTGCGGGCAGGTCGCTGGCGTCATAGGTGCAGGTATTGAACTCGGCGCGCAGGGTGAGGGTGGCACTGCCTGCGGCGCTGCGGCTGGCTATCTCGATAAAATAGGTTTCGCCCGCGCTGACCCCCACATTCAGGGTTGAGCTGCCTGCCCACCAGCCGCCGTCGTCGTTGCAGCCGCGGCGCACCAGATTGCCTGCTGTGCCCTGCCAAACTGCCAGCACGGTATCGAAATCACTACCTGCTGTATTCAATGTAACGTAGCCTGTGGCCGGCGCGGTGAAGCGATACCAAACTGTGCGTTGGTTTGTGCCTTCGCCGCAGCCCATAAGCGGATCGTTGGCGGCCGTGGTAGCATTGCTCATGGTGAGCATCAGCTCGGCAGGCAGGCTGAGTGGCACGGCTGCGTTGAAATCGTCGTTGGGCGGCGGCGCGGCGGGGTTGTTGCGTGTCGCAAGCAGGGCAGATGACGCCTGGTCTGGTGGCGAACTGGAAACGCGGGTTGGTGCGCCCTTCACCACCTCAACAAAGCTGATGGTTTCGTTGCCGTCGCCGCGACTGCGGATGCGGAAATCGTAGCCGCTGTGCTGGTTGCTGAACTGGGCATCCGGCAGGGTGAACAGCGCCTCACGCCACTGGTTGCTGTTGCTTTTGGCAACGATGCCCGCCGATTTGGCATTGTCGCCGGTTGAGTCGTATTGCAGTTCCCAGGCATCAGTGCCCGTGTCCAGGTACATCACGCGGATAGTTACCGGCAGGGTGCTGTTGTTGAAGAGATAGGCATCTTCTACGGCAAAGAACATGTCGGGGTTGCCGGTGGCTGCATCGGTGCGTCGTGCATAGCGGCCCCAGGGCTTGCTGCTGTCACCCCACACTGCCACCGTGCGCCCACTCGCTGCGGCATCATCCTGGCGCAGCCAGAAGTCGAAGTTGCCGCGCTGTGGATACCACACCGACTGCGACTCGCGCAGCGCTACCCATACCCCCGGCGTGTTGCCCACGGTGACGCCTGCATAGCGTGCTGCAAAATCCAGTGCCCATTGACCGATGGGGTCTGTGGTGGTGAGCGGCTGCCAGCCCAACAGCAAATAGGCTGGATGCTTGTTCATGCCGTTGAGCATTGACCAGAGTAAATCTGCTGTGGTGGGGAAGTTGCCTGCGGTGCCCTCCCAGGCGATGGGAACCTGCCCGGCAAATTGCAGCATGGGGTCGTACTGGCCGGTGCGGCACGAATCGGGGTGGATGGTGGCTGTATCCGAGCGCACCACCTGGTCTTCGTGATCCATGATCAGGCGGTTGTGCTTCAGCCCCAGGCCGATGCTGGCCGCGTAGTCGCTGAACTCACGTCGTTCCCGCCGCGACAGATACCACGGCGCATATTGCACCAGCAGCGGCATGTCGTGCCAGTAGCGCTGATAGATGTCGCTGATGGCGTTTACGGTTTCGATCCACAGATCTTCGCTGAGGCCCGCGGCTAGCAGGCAGTCATCCACCTCGCTATCCGATTCGCCCGGCATGGTTTCGCCGTAGATGCCGCTGCTCACCTCCACAAAGGCCACGCGTGGGTCGTCGCGATAACGTTCGGCGGTGGCCGCTACAAAGCTTTCAAAGGCAGCCAGATAGGCCGAGGACCAATACATGGGGATATTTTGCTGCTGCGCCTCGCCGTAGATGTCGGTCCAGGAGCAGCTAACATAGGCATCGCCATCGGGCCAGGCTCCGTGTGCCGTGTTGAACCATTCAGGAACCTGGTTGCCGCCGCAACATTCGCCTTCGTAGGTGTTAAACGCCAATCCCACCGGCTTGCCCAGGCTGGCTTCCGTGGCAATCCATTGATCCACCGCGTCCCAGCGGTACTGGCCGGGGCCGTCGCGCTCGATCATACGCCAGGGAAACACCAGATGCCCCCCTTTCAGCCAGGGATATACCTCGGGATCAAGATGGCGCCAGTCGAAAAAGGTATACAGACCGGCTGCGGGAAAGCCTTGATAGCTGGCCGCGGGGGGTGCTTGCCACGCCGGACAGGCTGATTGCTCCAGCGGCAGCAGGCCGGTGAGCGGTTGCGGCGCGGCTGCAGCCGGTGCCGCAAGGACGCGGTGCGTTGCTGCCGCAGGCAATCCCCCAGCTCCCAGGATAAAAATCAATATCAACATGCCTAGACGTGCCATACTATCCTCCGAACCGAGACCCTGTGTGGGTATTAAGGAGACGATAAGACTTACCCGATGACATTCTAGCGAAGAACAGAACACTTGGCAAGTCAGTCAGGCGTTCGGTGTACAGGCGCGCTTTGTGTGAAAATACGCTGTTTTCAGGATAGAAAATGCCCTTGCTTTATTATGTGGCTGATAATCTGGCTGCAAGAGCTATAGCACTGATGGCGGGCAAAAGGTCGTTTTCACCCTGACTGCAAAAAGCCTTTGGAAGCGTTTGTCTTGACATTTGTCCTTGCCTGTGATAGAATTCGCAACCGTTGCATCATGGCATAGCAGGTCGGTGCCCCTGGTCTGTATTTCTTTTCCCCCCTTTCGGAGCAATTGTGCCAAACGAATATCTGCCCCTGTTGATTTTGATCGTGATAGCGGCTGTGTTTGCGGTCATTGCTTTGGCGGTTCCCGCTCTGTTTGGCCCCAAGCGTACTACTCCAACCCGGCTGGAACCGTATGAATCGGGGATGTTACCCTATGGTGACGCGCGGCGGCGGTTTCCTGTGCAGTACTACGTGGTGGCTGTGCTGTTCATTCTGTTCGATATCGAGGTGATCTTCCTCTATCCGTGGGCAGTGATGCTGGGCCAGCTCAAAGTGTTTGGCTTGATCGAGATGGCTATTTTCTTTGCTATCTTGCTGGTTGGCTTTGTCTATGTATGGCGCAAAGGCGCGTTGGACTGGTAGGCAAGTAGACAAGTAGGCAAGTAGGCAAGTAGACAAGTAGACAAGTAGACAAGTAGGCAAGTAGGCAAGTAGGCAAGTAGACAGGTAGACAAGTAGACAAGTAGACAGGTAGACAAGTAGATTGGTAGATTGGTAGATTGGTAGATTGGCAGATTGGCAGACAAGCCCCCTGTGTACTTGTGTACTTATGTACTTGTATACTCCTAAACTTCTAAACTTGTATCCTTACGAGGTTTTATGGGTCTGGAAAACAAACTCGGCGAAGATGGTGTTGTAGTCACGACATTGGAAAGCATGGTGAACTGGAGCCGTGCCAATTCGGTGTGGCCGCTGCTGTTTGGTTTGGCCTGTTGTGCCATTGAGATGATCGCCACCGGTTCCGGTCGCCACGATATTGCTCGCTTCGGCTCGGAGCTGTTTCGCGCTTCGCCGCGCCAGGCCGATTTGATGATCGTTTCCGGACGCGTCAGCAACAAGATGGCCCCGGTGATCAAACGCCTCTACGAACAAATGGCCGAACCCAAGTGGGTAATTGCCATGGGCATTTGTGCCAGCGCTGGCGGCCCTTTCAACAACTACGCTATTGTGCAGGGCGTAGACAAGATTATCCCTGTTGATGTGTACATCCCTGGCTGTCCGCCCCGCCCTGAAGCGTTGTTGCAGGGCCTGGTGCTGTTGCAGAAGAAGATTAAAGGCGAGAAGTTCAGTCAGTATGATATTGATTTCATGAAGGCCGCGCAAAGCCGATCTATGCACTAAGCCTGCCTGCGGACTTGGTCTTGTCTGCTCTGGCCGGTCCCTGCGGGATGGTTCCCAATTTCCAGACCGAGCCACTTGCCTGCGGACTGGTCAGCAGATTGCTTGACAATTGCACCTGATGAAAATCGCAGGAATCGGCGAGATTGACCTGTGACGAGGAATTCTCTATGACCAATGGCGCACCGGCGACGGTGACAACCCCCCTCGATACCACTGATTTTCGTGACGTGGAAGCGCAGCTTCAGGCGCGTTTTTCGTCATCTCTTTTGCATGTCGAACGCGACCGCGGGGAAGTTGACTTCACCGTTAAGGCAGCCGATTTTCTGCAGGTGGCTCGTTTCTTGCGTGATGAACCAGGCCTGGAGTTTATCCACCTGGCCGATGTGACCGGGCTGGATCGTAGCGCATTGCCCGCAGAGCAGCGCCGTCAACCGGGCGCGGCTGCCCGCTTCGCCGGTATCTATCATTTCTTTTCCGTAGCCCACGCACGGCGCATTCGTCTGACCGTGCCGGCCGAAGGCAACGACGACAAACCCACCTTACCCAGCTTATACCCGCTCTGGCAGGCGTGTTTCTGCATGGAACGCGAAACCTACGACCTGATGGGCATTCACTACAGCGGCCACCCCGACCTGCGGCGTATTCTGCTGCCGTGGGATTGGCAGGGGCATCCGCTGCGCAAAGATCAGCCGCTTGGCGGCGAGGCCGTGCCCTTTAGCATGACCTGGAACGATCCTGATTTCGCCACGCTGGGCAAACAGATCATGGATCCACCACCGGTGCAGGCTCCCCTGCCGTTGGGCGTGGATACCAAAAGCCACATGATGCTCAACCTGGGGCCGCATCATCCGGCTACCCACGGCGTGCTGCGCGTGGCGCTGGAACTGGATGGCGAAACTGTGGTCAGCGCGCATCCCGACACTGGCTATCTGCATAGCGGTTTTGAAAAGCAGGGCGAATATGTCCGCTACAAGGACTTCACTCCCTACACTGACCGCATGGATTATACCTCGGCCATGGCCAGCAACCTGGGCTATGCGCTGGCGGTGGAGAAGCTGTTGGGCATAGAGATCCCGCGGCGCGCTCAGGCCATTCGTGTAGTGGTGGCTGAGTTGCAGCGTCTGGCCGCGCATCTGGTATGGCTGGCTACGCACATCCTGGACACCAGCGGCACCGGCATGAGCTTGCTGATGTACGCGCTGCGCGAGCGCGAGATGATTCTCGACATCTTCGAGATGGTTTGCGGCGCGCGCCTCACCACCTCTTACGTGCGCATCGGCGGGGTATGGCGCGACACGCCGCCCGCTTTTGGCGATAAGGTGATGGAGTTTGTGGCGCTGTTTGCCGGCCGTCTGGATGAATACGAGCGGATGCTTACCAAAAGCCTGGTGTTGCGTAAACGTCTCGAAGGGGTGGGTGTGCTCAGCCGTGAGGATGCACTAAGTTTGGGTGCTACCGGGCCATTGCTGCGCGGTAGCGGTGTTTATTACGATCTGCGTAAGCTGGCTCCCTACAGCGGCTATGATCGCTACGATTTTGATGTGCCTGTATCCAGCCGCGGCGATTCCTATGGTCGTTACCTGATTCGCATCGAGGAAATGCGCCAAAGCCTGCGCATTATCACTCAGGCGATGGAAGATGTGCGCGCCACCGAGGGCCAACCCTGGAAAACCGCAGATCGCAAAGTGGCCCTGCCCCCGCGCGCCGAGCTGGAAACCAGCATGGAAGCCCTGATCCATCACTTCAAGCTGGTTACCGAGGGCATGAAGCCCGCACCGGGTGAGGTCTATTTCGGCCACGAAAACCCCAAGGGTGAGCTGGGCTACTACATCGTTTCCGACGGCAGCGCTAATCCTTACCGCCTGCGTGTGCGCGGGCCTAGCTTCGTTAACATCTTTGCCACCAACACCATGGCCCGCGGCGCCTATCTTGCTGACCTGATCGCCATCATCGGCTCGATAGATATCGTGCTGGGTGAGGTGGATCGGTGATCGGCGAACAGTAAGCACGGTCTGATCTCTCACCCGTTGCCTGCCCGCCTACTCTGCTTCCGATGTACTAACTAACCTCCTGATGACTCTATTAACCGACGCGACCCGCACTCAAATCCGTGACCTGATGGCGCGCTACCCGCAGCCCCGTTCTGCGCTTGGCCCTGCCCTGGAAGCTGCCCAGCAGCAGCTTGGCTATATCCCCGAACAAGCTATGGACGAAGTCGCTATGCTCTTCGGGCTGGACGCCGCCGAGGTGCGCGCCTTTGTTGGCTTCTATCACATGCTGCACGAGCATGCGCCCGGCACCTATCACGTAGAAGTATGTACCAATGTGCCTTGCATGTTGCGCGGTGCCGGCCTGTGTGCCGAACAGCTCAAACAGACGCTGGGGGTAGACTATCACCAGACCACAGCGGACGGCCTGTTTACGTTGGACGAGATGGAATGTCTCGGCTCTTGTGGTACCGCGCCAATGGTGGCGGTCACCAAGCGGCAAGCCAACTGGATGCGCTACTACGAGCAACTGGATAGCCCTCAGCGCATCGGGGCTATGCTGGATGAGCTGCGCAGCCTGGCTGATTTGCCGCCGGAGCAGCTACCCGTGCCTGAGCGCTGCGTTCCGGGCGAGCAACCCAGCGGAGGGCCGTATCATCACGGCCACCACGCCGACACCGACACGTTGTTGGCGCGCATTGATCTGCCCGATAGCCATACCCTGGCGGTGTACGAGGCCAACGGCGGCTATGCCGTGGCACGTGCCGCGCTGGCTGATCAGGCTCCTGCGGCGGTGCTGGACACGGTGAAAGCTGCGGGCTTGCGTGGCCGCGGTGGTGCTGGTTTTCCAGCCGGTATGAAATGGAGCTTTTTGCCTGCCGGTTCTTATCCTCGCTACCTGGTGGTGAATTGCGACGAAAGCGAGCCGGGTACTTTCAAGGATCGCCTGATCGTTGAATATGATCCGCATCTGCTGATCGAGGGTATTATTCTGGCCTGTCATGCTATCGAGTCAGAACATGCCTTCATTTATATTCGCGGCGAATATTTCTTTGCCGCGCAGCGCTTGCAGCAGGCTATTGATGAAGCACGCGCCAAAGGATATCTGGGCAAGGGCATTTTTGGCACCGGCAAAACCCTGGAAATCACCGTGCACCGCGGCGCTGGTGCTTATATCTGCGGCGAGGAAACCGCGCTGCTCAGCTCGCTCGAGGGCTATCGCGGTCACCCACGCCTGAAGCCGCCCTTCCCCGCAGTCGAGGGCCTATACCGCAAGCCCACCATCGTCAACAATGTCGAGACCATCTCGCAGGTGGTAGCCATTGTGCGCAACGGTGCGGCCTGGTATCGTCAATGGGGCAGCGAGAAAAGCCCCGGCTTCGCCCTCTACGCACTCAGCGGCCAGGTGAAGCGCCCCGGCGTCTACCAGCTACCCTACAACACCACCTTGCGCCAGCTCATCTACGAATATGGCGGCGGCACGATAGACGACATGCCCATCAAATCCATCATCCCTGGCGGGTTGTCCATGCCACACCTCGGTGTAGACAAGCTGGATACGCCGATGGACTTTGAGAGCATTGCGGCTGCCGGTTCATCCCTCGGCTCCTGCGGCATCATGGTGGTGTGCGAAGGGGTGAATATTGTGCAGTTGGCGCGCCGCACCATGGGCTTCTACCGCGAGGAAAGCTGCGGCAAGTGTACTCCGTGTCGCGAGGGTGGCACCTGGATCGAGAAGATCCTGGAGCGCATCGAGGCTGGTGAAGGTCAGGTGCAGGATTTGGACTTGATCGAACGTCTCACCTGGCCGATTGAACGGCAAAGCTTTTGTCCGTTTGGCGCAGCCTCGGTGTGGGGCGTGCGCAGCCTGCTCAAGCTCTTCCGCGGCGACTTTGAAGCCTACATTGCCCAGACCAATCCGGCGGGCGAAGGCCCCGTGTTGCCAGTGCGTCCCATCTATCGCCCCGACACCGGAGAGCCTGCGCCCAACCTGCGGGTGTAATATGAAATAGGAATTACACAGTTGGTGTAGTTCTATGCACTATAAGCATTGAGTTTAACGCTGGCTTAACCAGCTTGAAACCGATAGATTTAGCCTGATCAGCTACATCAACCAGAGAACACCAGTTTAGCCTGAGAACAGTCTAACATTATGCCCGATCTTGTAACCATCACTATTGACGATGTCGAATACAAAGTCCCCAATGGCGCGTTGCTGACCGATGCTGCCAGACAGGCCGCGGGCATTGATATTCCCGTGTTCTGCTCCCATCCTAAGCTTGATCCGCTGGGCGCATGTCGCATGTGTCTGGTAGAGCAGGATATGCGCGGGCGCTGGGGCATTGTCACCGCCTGCACCGTGCGCGTGGCCGAGGGCATGAAGTTCCGCTATGCCAGCCCGCTGGCCGTGCAGGCGCGTGAGGAAACGCTAGAGTTCATCCTCACCAATCACCCGTTGGACTGCCCTATTTGTGACAAGGGTGGCGAATGCCCGCTGCAGGACCAAACATTGAAGCACGGCCCGGGTCATTCCGAGTTCCGCGAGCTGAAAACCCATAAGGAAAAGCGTCATCCCATCAGCGACCTGATCCTGCTTGACCAGGAACGTTGCATCATTTGCTGGCGCTGTATCCGCTACCTCGAAGAATGGGAAGACAAGCCGCAACTTGGCCTCTACCAGCGCGGCAACGACACGGTGGTAGATCATTTCCCCGGCCAACCAGTGGATGCCAAAACCAGTGGCAATATCATTGATATTTGTCCGGTAGGAGCGTTGACCAACCGCGTCAGCCGCTTCCGCTATCGTCCGTGGGAGATCGAACGCACTGCTTCGATCTGCACGCATTGCTCGCAGGGCTGCAATATCCGCATGGATACGCGCATTCACGAGTTGCGCCGCATTGTAGCCCGCCCCAATCAGGCTGTAAACGACGATTGGATCTGCGACAAGGGCCGCTTCATGCACGCCTTTGCTGATGCACCCGACCGCCTCACCACGCCGTTGATCCGCGATCACAAGGGTGGTGAGCTGCGCCCGGCAAGCTGGAACGAGGCCCTGGGTCTGGTGGCGCAACGCCTAGCCTTTAGTGCTGATATTCATGGCTCGCAATCGGTGGGTGCACTTGGCTCGGCCCGATTGAGCAACGAGGCTGCCTATCTGCTGCAAAAACTGATGCGCACGTTGGTGGGCAGCAACAACATAGACCATCGCGGTGGTGCAGCGGTACTGGCTGATCCGCGCGGCCTGAACGCCATCCGCGAAGTAGAACAGGCCGATGTTATCGTGTTGGCCGGTGCAGACCCCAGCGAAGAACAACCGGTGCTGGATCTCTTCATTCGCCGCGCGGTGCGCCGCAACAAAGCCAAGCTGCTGATCATCCATCCGCGGCGCATTGAGGATGCCCGCTACCCTGGGGTTTACGTGGCTTGCAAGCCCGGCGAGGAAGTGCCAACGTTCAACCAACTCAGCCATGAGATGCTGCGCAAGGAGGCGGTGCGCGACCGTTCCGCCAAATTGAGTGGTTTTGCCGAGCTAGAGGCAGCCTTGCGCAACACTGATGCTGTTTCCCCCGACATCAACGCAGCCGCGGCTTTGCTGGCCGGAGCCGCCAGGCCGCTCATCCTTTATGGCCCGGCTGTAGTCAGTGGCCGCAACGCCGAGGCTAACCGCGCTGCTCTGCTCAACGTTGCTCTGCTGGCCGGTTGCGCAGACCGCATCTGGTATCTGGCGCCCGAAGTCAACAGCGTGGGTGTGCGCGACATGGGGCTGCTGCCCGCCGCGCTGCCGAATCACGCACCGATAAGCGACATCGCTGCCCGCGAGCGCCTGGAAAAGCTTTGGGGCGCTAAAATGCCTGCCAAAGCAGGCCTGGACATGGACGCCATGCTGAAGGCCGCCGTCGCCGGTGAGCTGCGCGCGCTGTATCTGGTGGGCAGCGACCCAGCGGCGCTTGGCCCGCAAGGCGAGGCCGCACTGCGCGCAGCCGATTTTGTGGTGGTGCAGGACCTGTTCCTCACCGCCTCCGCGCAACTGGCTGATGTGGTGCTGCCCGCAGTGAGCTGGGCCGAGGCCGATGCCACCTACACCAACGTGGAACGGCGCGTGCAGCGCGCTCCGCAGGCGCTCAACAACCCGCGCAGCCAGGCCGCACCCGATTGGCTGATTTTGAGCGAGCTGGGCAAGGTGTGGGCAGCTTTTACTGCCGAGGATGCCACCGAAAGCAAAAAGAGCAAGCGCAAGAGCGGCGAGGCCAAGAGCTGGCAATACACCAACGCTCAGGCTGTGCTGGACGAGATCGCGCGGGCCGTGCCGGCCTACGACAAGCTCACCTGGGACGCGCTGGGTGACGAGGGCCGGCAATGGGAGGCCGCGCGCAGCGCAGCCGTGCAGCCTGCACGGCGTTTGAGCGCGGTTGCTGCGCCACCGGCTGCCGCCGACCGCGCGGCCTGGCCCTATGTCCTGGTGACAAGCTCGCAGTTGTTCGACGAGGGCACGCTGTTGCAGCGCAATGCAGTGGCGGCGCAGGTTAGCGCTTCGCCCGCGGTGGGCATCAGCCCGGACGATGCAGCACGCGAACACCTGACCGACGGCGTCACCGTGATGGTGGCTTCTGTAAACGGCTCGTTGATTTTGCCGCTGCGCATAGATGCCGCGGTGCAACCGGGCACACTGGCTGTTGCCCGTTCGCTGGCCGGCGCGCCGGTGGAAACCTTGACCAATAGCTTCAGCGACGGCGCGGGCACCCGCGTCAGCCTGAGCGCGCAGAAGGGTAGCTGAGATGGACTGGATTAATCTGCTGCTGGTCCCTGCCATTAAAAGCCTGGTGCTGATCATCCTGTTGCTCACCGGCTTTGCCTATTTAACCTATTACGAACGCAAGGTACTGGCGCGCTTCCATGTGCGCCTGGGGCCAAACCGCGCCGGGCCGTTGGGCCTGCTTCAGCCCATAGCGGATGCACTCAAAGCGATTTTCAAGGAAGAGTTTATCCCGCGCCATGTTGACAAATGGATCTATCTGGCGGCACCGGTGCTGGCGCTGATTCCCGCGCTGATCGCCTATGCAGTGATCCCCATCGGGCCTCCGCTGACCTTGTTCGGCAAGCAGGTTAATCTGTACATGGCAGATGTCAACATCGGCTTTTTGTACATTCTGGCCGTAGCCAGTGTAGGCACATATGGGGTGATTCTGGCCGGCTGGAGCAGCAACAACAAGTACGCTATTCTCGGTGCGCTGCGCACCTCTGCGCAGATGGTGAGCTATGAGCTGCCCATGGGAATCATGCTGGTGAGCATCGTCCTCACCACTACCCTGGCGACCGGTGTCGGCTCACTCAGTCTGGTGGAGCTGGTGCAGACTCCGCGGCCCTGGTGGGTGTGGATTTGGTTGTGGATCGGCTTCCCGATCTACTTCATCTGCATGTTGGCCGAGACCAATCGTAGTCCGTTTGACTTTCCTGAAACCGAGAATGAGCTGGTGGCGGGCTTTCAGACCGAGTACGGTGGCATCAAATTTGCCTTGTTCTTCATGGCTGAATACATCAACATGATCGTGGCTAGCGGCATTATGACCACCGTGTTTTTCGGTGGCTATCGCGGCCCGTTGGTGGATCAGTTTCCGGCGCTGGGTATTCTCTATTTTGTACTGAAGGTCATTTTAGTGCTGTTCCTGTTCCTGTGGGTACGGGCCAGCGTGCCACGCGCTCGCTATGATCAATTGATGGCGTTTAACTGGAAAGTATTACTGCCGCTGTCGCTGGTATATCTGGCGATTACGGCGGTGTTGGTAGTTTTAGTGTAGGAGAAGCTATGTCTGGAATAGGTGATGTAGTCAGCGGCGCAGTGCAGATCGCCGGTGCAATGGGCGTCACGCTCAAGCATCTCACTAAAAAGCCGGTTACGGTGCAATACCCCGATGAGCCGGTGGCTGTATTTCCTCGTTACCGCGGGCATCACATGCTGCGCCGCTATGACAACGGGCTTGAGCGTTGCATCGGCTGCTGCTTGTGTGAAGCCGCTTGCCCCACTGGGGCCATCTTCGTGGATGCCGCTGAGAACGATCCTGAAGATCGCCATTCTCCCGGCGAGCGCTATGCCAAGACCTACGAGGTAAACCTGCTGCGCTGCGTGTTCTGCGGTGATTGCGAGGAAGCTTGCCCGGTGGAGGCTATCGTGTTGACTCAGGCGTTTCCCATGCCGCAGCAGGATCGTTACACTTTTATCAAGCAAAAAGAGCAGTTGTTGCAGCCGCCGGAGGCTAATTTGGTGATCCGGCCTGAGGTGTAGCAGACAAACGGCCAACGCTTCTGGTCGTTGGTTTCTTTCATCTGTGATATTTTTCCGGCAGCGTTTCCTTTAGCAAATAAACCCACTATGTCAACCCTTCTCTTTTTTGCCCTGGCTGCGTTAGCCATTGCCGGCGCGCTGGGGGTGGTGCTCAACAAAAAGCCGGTGTATAGCGCGCTGGCGTTGCTGTTGAATTTTGCCGTGCTGGCGGTGTTGTTCATCACCCTGCACGCGCAGTTCCTGGCCGCAGTGCAGGTGATTGTTTATGCCGGTGCTATCGTGGTGCTTTTCCTTTTTGTTATCATGCTTATTGGTGACAGCTTGCCGGGTGTCGTGATTCGCGGGCGCACGCGTTTGACTCTGCTGGCAGTAGCCGCTGTGGCTGCCGTGTTGTTGTTGGCAGGCATGACCTACAGCATTATTGGCGGCGCTTTTGCTGCTCAAAGTGGCGCATTGCCCGGCAACGGCAGTGTGCAGGCTATCGGTGCTGCCTTGTTTACCGATTATCTGCTGCCTTTTGAGCTGGCTTCAGTGCTTTTGCTGGTAGCGATGATCGGTGCCGTGGTGCTGGCACGCAAGCCACAGCAATAAGCGGTCAACGGTAAACAGTCATCCATAAATGAAAACGGACGGCCTCGGTCGGAGATTGGAAACCACCCGAAGGGACCGGCCCGAGCGATTTTTAGGTTAATTCTGGCAATCTATCCACCTTCGGCATACTAAATCTATCTACCTATTACCTCATGTCTCAAGTACCTACCGAATACTATCTTCTTCTTTCTGCCGTTATTTTCGTCATCGGCGCGGCAGGTGTCTTGGCGCGGCGCAATGCGTTGATTATCTTTATGTGTGTCGAGATGATGCTGAACGCCGTCAACCTGTCCTTGATTGCACTGTCGTTGCAGTTCGGTAATCTCACCGGCCAAATCGTGGTGTTTTTTGTGATGGCCGTGGCCGCAGCTGAGGTGGCAGTAGGTCTGGCTATTGTGATGGCCCACGTGCGTCACAGCGACAGCATCAATGTGGACGAGATTAATCTGCTTAACGGCTAGATGCGGCGAGAGGGAGCCGCAAGGAGTAAGAAGTGAGAAGTAAGAAGTTATACCCTCGGTAGCTTCGTACACATCATCATTACTCGTCACTCCCTACGCCTTACTCTTTACTCCTTACTCTTTACTCCTTACTCTTTACTCTTTACTCTTTACTCTTTACGTTTTACTTCTTATTCGTCACTCCCTACGCTTTCGGAGTTTTCATGCTGAACTACGCCTGGTTGATCTTCATCCCGCCGCTGGCAGCGCTGCTGTTTAACCTGTTCTTTGGCCGCCGTCTCACCAGACCGCTGCCCGGTTATTTGGGCGCGGCCGCAGTGGGCTTGTCTTTTTTGGTGGCTCTGGGCTTGTTTGTGGGATTGCGCCAACTTCCTGTCGAAGAGCGTTCCTTCCAGCTTGTGTTGTGGTCGTGGCTTCACACCGGCCAACTGCGCCCTGACTTTGCCCTGTTGATTGATCCGCTCTCCGCGTTGATGGCGCTGGTGGTGACTGGCGTGGGCTTTTTGATCCATGTCTATTCTATCGCCTACATGAAGCTGGACGATGAACATCACGAGCTGGACGCGCGACGCTATGCGCGCTATTTCGTCTACGTCAACCTGTTTATTGTTGCCATGCTCGTTCTGGTGTTGGGCAACAATCTGGTGATGCTCTACATGGGCTGGGAGGGCGTGGGCTTGGCTAGCTTTTTGCTGATCAGCTTTTGGTTCCACAAACCATCGGCGCGTGATGCCGGCAAGAAAGCCTTTTTGGTCAACCGCGTAGGCGATTTTGGCATGGCCCTGGCTATTATGCTGATCTTTCGCAGCGTGGTAAATGCAGGTGAGGCCACACGTGCCGGCACCCTGGCCTTCACCGACCTGTTTGCTGTCATTGCAGATAATCCCGCGGCTCTGCTGGCTGGCGCAGTCACCATCACCCTGCTGCTGCTGCTGGCGGCCAGCGGTAAATCGGCTCAGATCCCGCTGTGGGTGTGGTTGCCTGATGCTATGGAAGGCCCCACACCGGTGAGCGCGTTGATCCACGCGGCGACGATGGTGACCGCAGGTGTGTACATGACTGTGCGCATGAGTCCGCTGTTCGAGCTGGCTACGGTAGCCGGCACCAACGTGCTGCATGTGGTGGCGTGGGTGGGCGCGCTCACCGCGCTGATGGGTGCTACGATTGCGCTTACCAAGACCGATCTTAAGCGTATTCTGGCCTATTCCACGGTGTCGCAGTTGGGCTATATGTTCCTGGCGGTGGGCGTGGGCGGTTATGTGGCCGGTATGTTCCATCTCACCACGCATGCCTTCTTCAAGGCTTGTTTGTTTCTGGGCGCTGGCAGTGTGATGCATGCTCTGCACGGTGAGTTGGACATCAACAAGATGGGTGGACTGCGCGACAAGCTGCCCAACACTTATCGCACCTTTTTGTTGGCCGCGGCCGCGCTGGCCGGTTTCCCGCTGCTTTCCGGCTTCTTCAGCAAAGATGCCATTCTGGTAGCTGTTTTCGAGGAACATCAATACCTGCTTTATGCTGTGGGGATGGTGACTGCCCTGCTCACCGCTACCTACGCGTTCAAGATGGTGTTTGTGGTGTTTGGTGGCCGCCCGCGCGACCGCAAGCTGTACGAGCATGCTCACGAACAGCCCGCGTTGATGACCGGCCCCCTGTGGATTTTGGCCCTGCTGGCCGTGATAGGTGGGTTGATCAACCTGCCTTTCGTCGGTACCTTACAGCACTGGCTGGAGCCGATTGTGGCGCTTGGCCCCGCTGAAGAGGCCGCCCATCCAGACATGACGATGGAGCTGATCTTGATGGCGGTGTCGGCGTTGGTGTCGCTGGGCGGCCTGTATCTGGCCTATCAGCTTTACGTGCGTCAAACAGGCGCGGCCGACCGCATCCGCCGGAGTGTGGCTCCGCTGCACAAGCTGGCTGCCAACGGCTATTACTTCGATGCTGCCTACGATATGCTGCGCCGCGGGCTGTGGGAAACTGCGCAGTTGTTGGCAGTGCTGGTGGATCAGGCCGGCATTGATGGTGTGGTGAACGGCGTGGCGCGCGCCAGCGGTTGGCTGGGCGAGCGCACGCGTCGCTTGCAAACCGGCCTGGTCAGCGTATATGCGCTGACGCTATTTGTTGGCATGGTGCTGCTGTTCGGCTATTTCCTGCTCATCCGTTTCGTCAACTAACATGGCTAACCTGACCTCCCTTCCTCTGCTTTCGATCATTACCTTTTTGCCGCTGGCGGGCAGCCTGTTGCTGTTGTTGCTACGTGGCGACAAAGCCTTAAAAGCCACGGCGTTGGCAACGGCGCTGGTCACTTTTGTGGTGTCGCTGGCGCTTTGGTTTGGCTGGCGTGCCGGTGAAGCTGGTATGCAGTTCACCGAAACTTTGCCCTGGCTGCCAGAGCTTGGCATTGGCTATCGCTTGGGGGTGGATGGCATCAGCATGCCGCTGGTGCTGTTGACCACGTTCCTCATGCCGCTGGTGCTGCTGTTTTCCTGGGATACGATCCGCGACAACACCAAAACCTACCTGTTGCTGATGCTGCTGCTGGAAACTGCTATGATTGGTGTGTTTGCCGCGCTGGACATGGTGTTGTTCTTCGTGTTCTTCGAGGCCAGCCTGATCCCGATGTATTTCCTGATCGGGCGTTGGGGCGGCCCGCGGCGCATCTACGCTGCGCTGAAGTTCTTCATCTACACGGCGTTTGGCAGCGCCTTTCTGCTGGCGGGCATTCTGGCGCTGGGTTATTTCCATCAGCAGCAGACTGGTGACTGGTCGTTCAATGTGTTGGATATGTACACCCTGGGTTTGCCTGCCAACGTGCAAACGCTGGTTTTCTTCGGCTTTGCGCTGGCTTTTGCCATCAAAGTACCGTTGTTTCCCTTCCACACCTGGCTGCCCGATGCCCATGTCGAGGCTCCTACCGGCGGTTCGGTAATCCTGGCAGGAGTGCTGCTGAAGATGGGAACTTATGGCTTTTTACGCTTCTGTCTGCCCTTGTTCCCAGAACCCACCCGCCGTTTTGCGCCGTTGCTGGTAGCGCTGGCACTTATCGGCATTTTGTACGGCGCATTAGTGGCATTGGCACAAAAGGATGTCAAAAAGCTGGTTGCCTATTCTTCGGTGGCTCACCTGGGCTTTGTCACGCTGGGCATTTTTGCCCTGCAACATGAAAGCCTGTCCGGTTCGGTGCTGCAGATGGTCAACCACGGTCTGAGTACGGGTGCATTGTTCCTGCTGGTAGGGTTTCTCTATGAACGTCGCCATACTCGCCAGTTGGATGATTTTGGCGGCCTGTGGAAGCTGATGCCGGTGTACGCAGCCTTTGCCGTGGTCACCTTCATGTCCAGCGCGGGCTTGCCGGGTCTGAATGGCTTTGTGGGTGAGTTCACCATTTTGCTGGGCGCGATGAAAACCAGCACAGCCTACGCGGTGCTGGGCACGTTGGGTATTATCCTGGCGGCCTGGTATCTGCTGTGGGCGTTCAGCAAGATATTCCAGGGACCGGTAACCAATCCGGCCAACGCCGGCCTGCATGATCTCAACCGTCGTGAGGTATTGATCATGGTGCCGCTGGTGCTGCTCTTTTTCCTGATCGGTCTGTTCCCCAGCCTGTTTCTGCAAAAGATTGATCCCTCTACCCAGGCCGTGCTTGACCTGGCTAACCGTCCCGCCGCCCTGACCATGCAGGTGGAGAAGTAGACTGATATGCCTTAGGCGGGTAGACAGCAAACTGTACACTGCTTACTTTTTACTGTTTACTCCTCACTCCTCTCTGCTACACGAGTGACTCATGACTCTTCCTTCGATTAACTTTTTGGCGGTTTTGCCGCAAACTATTGTGATTGCTACGGCGCTGTTGGTGCTGCTGGTAGATGCCGTTACGCGCTCGGCGCAGCGTGATCACCAGATTCTGCCCTGGATTAGTCTGCTGGGGCTGGTTGCTGCAGCTGCGGCGGCAATCTGGCTGCTGCGCTTGGGCCAACCGCAACTGTTTCAGCAGATGGCGGTGGCCGATGGCTATTCGCTGGCTTTTATGCTGCTGATCCTGGCCGCGGGGCTGTTAGGCGTGTTGTTGGCACAGTCGGTTATTCCTGCCATCAGCCCGCAGGCTGGTGCTTACTATGCGCTGCTGCTGCTCGGCGTAGCCGGCATGATGTTCATGGGAGCGGCGCTGGATCTGCTGGTGGTCTTCCTGGCACTTGAGATCATGTCGCTGGCTTTGTACATTCTCGTCGGCTTTAACCGTGAGGAGCGGCGCAGCGCTGAAGCCGCGCTGAAATACTTCCTGCTGGGCGCGTTTTCCTCCGGCTTTTTCTTGTTCGGCGTGGCTTTGCTCTATGCAGTCACCGGCAGCACTCATTTGCCGACCATTGCCGCGGCGCTGGCGCTCAGCCCAGCGGGTAGCTCGCTCTATCTCACTGCAGCGCTGGCATTGCTGATTGTTGGCTTTGGCTTCAAGGTGGCGCTGGTTCCCTTCCACATGTGGACGCCGGATGCCTATCAGGGCGCACCGACACCGGTGACGGCCTTTATGTCAGTGGCGACCAAAGCCGCGGCGTTTGCTGCGTTCCTGCGCGTGTTTGCCCTGGCCTTGCCTGCAGCTCAACCGCAATGGGGAATGGCGCTGGCGGTGCTGGCGGCATTTACCATGACGTTAGGCAATCTGGCCGCATTGCGCCAAAACAGCATGAAGCGTATGTTGGCTTATTCCAGCATTGCCCATGCCGGTTATGCGCTGGTGGGTCTGGTGCCTGCCAGCTCACAGGGAGTGAGCGGTGTGCTTTTCTATCTGCTTGGCTACCTGTTTATGAACTTGGGCGCGTTTGCTGTGGTGGTCGCTCTGGAGCGGCCCGGTGAAAACGATGTGCCCAGCAGCCGTTTTGTTGGTTTGGCCGAACGGCAACCGGCCATGGCGGCCGCCATGGCGATTTTTATGTTTTCGCTGGCCGGTATCCCGCCTTTTGCCGGTTTTCTGGGTAAGTTCTTTGTGTTCAGCGCAGCCATACAGGCCGGTTGGGGCTGGCTGGTGGTAATAGGTGTGCTCAACAGCGTGCTTTCCGCCTTCTACTATCTGACTGTGATCGTGCAGATGTACTTCCGCAAGGCTAACGAGTCCCACACATCCCCGGTGCTTGATGGCAAGGCGAAGAAGAGCAAAGTTGCGGTTGAGGCCGCAGCAGCATCGGTTGCCGACATAACCGAGTCTGTGCCGTTGCCTGTGGCCGTGGTGGTGCTGTTGGCCGCATTAGGCACAGCGCTTGTTGGGCTTTGGCCCTCCCCCTGGACGCACTGGATCACTCAGGCAGTCAGTGCAGTGTTTGGCTGAGTTTGCTGAACACCCTGCGGTGTACAGTAAACAGTAAACTGCGCAGTTTACTGTTTACTGCTCACTCTTTACTGCTCTCGCTCTACGCGCACGACGTGCTTGCGGATACGGTATTTGTCCGCTTTGGCCAGCACTTGCGACACATATTCCTGGGGTACATCCACCAGCGTGTGCTGCTCTTGAATGCGGATGGCGCCGATGATGTTGCCGGGGATGTTGGCGGTGGCTGCAATGGCTCCCACCACATCGTTCGGACGGATGCCATGCACTCGCCCTGCGTTGAGCGACAACCGCACCATGCCCGGTTCATGTGACTGGCCCGGGCGTCGCGCTGCGCCGCGGCTTTCGCTACGTTCACTCTTTTCGAAGCGCTCGTTACGTTCAAAACGTTCACCGCGGCGCGGTTGGCGGCGCTCGAAGCGGGGACGGAACTCTTCCACCTCACCAATGGGGGCAATGGGGCGCTGTTTCTCCTCAGCGCGGGCCACCTTTAGCGCGGCTGCTGCAATGTCCAGCACATCGTGACCTTCTTCCTGCATTTGCAGTACAATTTCGCGTTCGCGACGGCTGCGCCCGCGCTTTAGCCACATGTTGAGCTGCTCCAATAAACGGGTCTCGCGCTGCTGTTGAATTTCCTCTATCGTGGGCAAGGCGGTACGGGTAATGGGCTGGCGCGTATAGTTTTCGATGGTGCGCAGTCGCCACTGCTCGCGCGGCGTCACCAGTGACAAGGCAATGCCGGTTTTGCCGGCGCGTCCAGTGCGTCCCACACGGTGTACGTAGACTTCGGCATCCAGCGGCAGGTCCACGTTGATGACATGAGAAATGTCCTCGATGTCCAGGCCACGGGCAGCCACATCAGTAGCCACCAACACGGTGCTTTGGCCGCGGCGAAAACGCTGCAATACCTGCTCGCGCGCGTCCTGGCTCAAATCACCGCTGAGGGCCTCAGCTGGAAAGCCGCGCGCGGTTAGCTCACTAGCCAGCTCACCGGTAGCCACGCGCGTGCGCATGAAGATCAGCGCGCTGCTGATGGCTTCCACCTCGAACAGGCGGGTGAGCACAGCGATTTTGTCTTCTTCGTTGACCAGATAATAGCGTTGCGTCAGCCCAGCCACGGTGAGTTGCGTGGGTACAATGCGCACCGACTGCGGTTCGCGCAGATAGTCATCGGCCAGCTTGCGGATTTCCGGCGGCAGCGTAGCTGAAAACAGCGCCGTCTGGCGCGTGTGAGGCGTGTAGGCCAGGATCGTCTGGATGTCCTCGATGAAGCCCATGCTGAGCATTTCGTCGGCCTCATCCAGAATCACCGTGTTCACCTCGCTCAGATCCAGCGCGTGCTGGCGGATCAGATCCAGCAGCCGGCCGGGTGTGCCTACTACAATATCTACGCCCCGTTGCAAGCGGCGGATTTGGCGTTCGTAGGGTTGGCCACCATATACGGCCAGCACATGTACCTTGCGATGTTTGCCGTAGTCGTAGATGGCACCGGCTACCTGCATGGCTAACTCGCGCGTCGGAGCCAGGATCAAGGCATGCGGCGTGGGTGTGTGGCCGCTAAATTTTTGCAGGATTGGCAGGGCAAAGGCTGCGGTTTTGCCGGTTCCCGTCTGTGCCTGGGCGATCACATCGTGCCCGGCCAGCATCAGCGGGATCACCGCGGCCTGGATGGGGGTGGGCGTGGTGTAGCCCCGCTCGCTGATTGCCTGCTCCAATTCCGAATGCAGGCCGAGCGGAGTCCATTCAGTTGTCATAATAAAAAAGCTCCTTGTGAAAATAGGTCGGCTGCGTGGCTACAGCCCTTGCGGGCTGCGGCGATTTTGCCCGGCAGCAACGACTCGATTCCACGGGGAGCCTTTTGCTGCAACAAAATACCCGACCAAGCCTGGCCGGGCGCATTGGTAACACTATAGCACAGGCAGGAAGGGAAGGCAAATTCGCCAGCACCGCCTCTGCTGCGGCCGGTCCCTACGGGATGGTTCCCAATTTCCTGACCGCGTCCGCCCGCACATGCTGGCACGGTCTGGAGACCGGCCAGCGCGTCCGCCCGCACATGCTGGCACGGTCTTTCGCTGCGGCCGGTCCCTACGGGATGGTTCCCAATCTCCTGATCGAGTCCGCCCGCACATGCTGGCACGGTCTTTCGCTGCGGCCGGTCCCTACGGGATGGTTCCCAATCTCCTGATCGAGTCCGCCCGCACATGCTGGCACGGTCTGGAGACCGGCCAGCGCGTCCGCCTGCACATGCTGGCACGGTCTTCCGCTGCGGCCGGTCTCCAGACCGAGTCCGCACGCACATGCTGGCACGGTCTTCCGCTGCGGCCGGTCTCCAGACCGAGTCCGCCCGCACGCGCTGGCACGGTCTTCCGCTGCGGCCGGTCCCTACGGGATGGTTCCCAATCTCCTGACCGAGTCCGCACGCACATGCTGGCACGGTCTGGAGACCGGCCAGAGCACACGCGTTCCGCTGCGGCCGGTCCCTACGGGATGGTTCCCAATCTCCTGACCGAGTCCGCCCGCACATGCTGGCACGGTCTGGAGACCGGCCAGAGCACAACCCTTCACCCTGATTGACTGACAAAAGTTGGAACGGCGTGTCTTTCCAAGAGCGAAGATG
>CALESQ010000079.1 GCA_937907455.1 uncultured Caldilineales bacterium | reverse complement strand
AGCCCACGATCGGACTTGAACCGATGACCCCGTTCTTACCAAGAACGTGCTCTACCGACTGAGCTACGCGGGCGGGATGAAGAAAGTAAGTGTGTTAGGTGTCAAGTTTCAGAACTTGTCTGCTTACCTACTTACAAAGTGGGCAGGGGCGGATTCGAACCACCGAAGTCGTTGACAGCTGATTTACAGTCAGCCCCCTTTGGCCGCTTGGGTACCTGCCCATATCAAATTATTAACAGTGACGTCGGCACATTTCTTCAGTCACGACGCCAGCCAGAGCCGACGGCCGGACTTGAACCGGCAACCATCCGCTTACAAGGCGGATGCTCTGCCGTATTGAGCTACGTCGGCCAACACCAAAATTCTAACACACCATCGGTGTTAAGACAAATTTAATACTGCAAGCCGGTCGCTTGCAGCAAGGAGGCAGTATACTCAGAGGAACAAGACTTGTCAAATCTATCTACAACTCAATTAGCGCGGGGCCGCCATCGGTCACCAAAAAAGGGTTGGCTTCCGGTGCTGCCCCGGCCTTGCCGTAGATGCGGTCGAGGATAGCCAGCTCGCGGCTGCTGATCGTTGCCAGAAACGCGCCCGGATCTTTCATGGATTTCCATGCCTGATAACCGCGTTCCAAAAAAGCTTGCATGTCGTGCCAGCCCAGGCGCTGCGCTGGGCCGCGCGCCGCGCGCAGCGTGGTGCTGATGAAAGGCAAACGCCGCACCCGTTCAAGATGCCGCCCTTCCTCGGTGATCAATTCAATCTGCCGCACGCGCTCATCGTAGTTATGACACAGACGATAGCCCTCCTCGTACTGCGCCTGAGTGAAGTGATCGCTAACGCCCAGGTGTTCGCTCATGGCCTCGGCCAACGCCATATCTAATTCTTGTGTCAGTAAACTCAGCTCCAGCGCCAGCGCCAGTGGCGTCAGCGCGGCCTCTGGCAAAAAGCGGTTCATAAACTGATAGATGCGCTGACCGTCGTGGTCGCGCTGGCTAAAGTCCTTGGCCGCATAGAGGTCTTCCAAAAAAAAGTGACACCCCTGGCTAAAAGCCGGATCCGCCAGCAGGTCAGCGTAGGTGCGCGCCAGCCGGTGCGACTGCCAGACACTGAGGGTAGCAATCAGCGGCGAAAGCTGCTTACCCTGCACGCGCTCGTGATGCGCAAGGCTGCTGTGCAGACCAGTAGCCAGCCGCGCCGCGTCCATCACACTCACGCGCCCACTGTGCCGCCCAGCGCGCTCAGTGGTATCAAGAGGAAGATGTGTCATGGTTTGGTAGATAGATGGGAGAGGATTGGTGTTTAGTATCCAGTTTTAGTGCATACAACAAACAATGCACAGCAAACTGTTTACTTCTCACTACTCCCCGCTTGCTGTCAGTATCTCGCCCGCGGTGACCAGCTTGTAGCCCTTTTCCTGAAAGGCTTCAATCAAGCGCGGCAGCGCGTCCACGTCAATCTGACGGCTGGTGTGCATATAGTAGAGCGCGCCGGGCGCAGCATTGCCAATTACCGCGTCATAGATGGTTTGCACAGTGGCCCCGTCGCGCCAATCCTCTGAACCATAGGTCCAAATGATGGTGGTCCAACCTAACTCGTAGGCTGTGGGCACGCTGATTTCGCTGCGCGAGCCGAAGGGCGGACGGAAATAAGGTCTGGTGCTTTGACCGGTCAGTTCCAACACCAGCGCTTCGGTATCTTCCAGTTCCTTCGTGACCTGCTCTGCACTCATGGGCTTAAAATCGCCGTGCGACCAGGAATGATTGCCCAGTTCATGCCCGCGCCGGGCTATCTCCTGCGTGGCTTCGGGGTACTGCTGCACCCATTCACCCTGCATGAAAAAGGTGGTGCGCACACCGTACTCGTCCAAAGTATCCAGCATTTGATAGAGCAGCTCTGGTTTACCTTCCACATCAAAGCTAAGGTTCACCTGGGGGCTGCCATCTGCAGCGTAGCCTTCACCCACATAGACGATTTCCGGGCTGGCGGGGGGGCGACCGGTAGCGGGCAACGGCGTGGGCGTGGCGGTTGGCTCTGGCGTAGGCGTAGCAGTGGGCACCGGTGTAGCAGTAGGCGCTTCTGTGGGGATGGGAGAGGCTGTCGGCTCAGGCAGTGGGGTGGCGGTGTCCGCTGCCACCGTGGCCACATCGGCCACCGGCGGCGCTGCCTGCTGCCCGCCACAGCCTGCCAGCAGGCCGATCATCAAGAAGATGAGTAGCCAGCCGCGCACGGCTGGATGCTGAGAGGTTCGAAGGATGCTCATTCGTTCAATAATCTCCTGGGTATCTTTGTCGTGCGCGGGACAGGCTATGCGTCCAGCACTGCGGGCAGCAGGTGGTCGGCTGCGCTATAGGGGTCTATTTGCCGTGCAGCAATGGCGCTGACGAGCTGATGCAACTGCGCCACAGGCACGCGCGCCTGCACGCGCTGCAACACCACTGCCTGCAAAATGTGGATCAGCGCGGCGCGTGCCCGCTCTTCTTCACGGCGCTGCCATTCGCCGCTTTCCTTTAAGTAGGCACGGTGCTGGGTGATGGCGTCTGTCAACTCGGCGACGCCTGTATCACGCAAGGCCACGGTTTTGAGAATGGGCGGAGTCCAGCCTTCGCTGTGCTGGGCAGCAGCAGGTTCGCTGCTTTCCAGCCATTGGCCGTGATGCAGCACTGCACGCGGCGCTGCCGGGCCGCTGCCCAACACCATGTGCAACGCGGTGACGGTTTTGTCAGCGCCATCGCGGTCGGCTTTGTTCACGGCCAGGATATCAGCAATTTCCAGTACTCCGGCTTTAATAGCCTGCACTTCATCGCCCAGGCCGGGGGCCTCAACCACGATGGTGGTGTGCGCGGTGCTGGCAATATCCACCTCGGCCTGACCCACGCCCACGGTTTCCACCAGGATGCGGCTGAAACCGGCAGCATCCAGCGCCATGATGGTGGCGGCGGTGGCCTGCGCCAGCCCGCCCAAGCTGCCGCGCGTAGCCATTGATCGGATGAAGATACCGGGGTCGCCGCTCAGGTCGCGCATGCGCACGCGGTCGCCCAGCAACGCGCCGCCGGTGAAGGGGCTGGTGGGGTCTACCGCGATAATGCCTACCGTGTCACCGCGAGCGCGGAAGGCTTTGGCCAGCGCGTTCACCAGGGTAGATTTGCCGGAGCCGGGCGAGCCGGTGACGCCCACGATGTGCGCCTGACCGGTGCGGCCATACAGCGCCATCAAGGTAGCGCGCGCCTGATCTCCGCCGGTTTCGATCAGGGTGATGGTGCGCGCCAGGGCGCGACGGTTACCCGCGAGCAGGTCATTAACCAGAGAAGATGTTGTCATAATCCTTTGATCGCCTCGGGGCATACCATGTCAATGGCTATGTCATGCATCAACAAAACATCTGCGAAAAGCATCCAGTCGCTGTCTACAGCGTTTACAATGCTGGGATGATCACCATCAGCCAGCGCCGTCGCCACAAAAATCTGATCTGCCGGATCAAAACCATATAAACGCTCATCGTCAGGAAATTCTGCGTAGCGCCTGCGCTCACCAGGCAGCAACGGATGCACAGATACTTGGCGGCAGTGGCGCGGGTTGCGTTGATGGGTCAACAACCACTTAAAAAACATATCGCCTACACCGGGCTGACCTCTTGAATCTAACTGACGACGGTATTCGTTCAGAATGTGATACCCATCGTCAAGCACAACAATGTGATGAGCCATAAGCTCACGCAGACGTTGTGCGCAGCGACGCACACACTCCGACGAAGCCTGAGGGGTGTTGGTAGCATTAGCCGTTTTTGGCACGTTGGTATCCAGGACCCATTTCATAGCGAAATTCCACCCTGTTACCCTGCTTTCCTTTGCATGGCTGCATCGGTCATGGCGAATAGTTCTGCCATCTCATCTCCGAAGAACTGATCGGGCCAGTTGGCGATGTTGCCGTACAAATCAATTTGCAAAGGAGTCATATGTGATGTACCGGACTGAGCATCAACAAAATAAAGCGCCGTATCGTCCGGGCTGATTGCTTCTTCAGCCATGCGTCGTTGAAGGCGTCGCAAGAGATGTTCGCTATGGCTTTCCAGGATAATCTGAACGCCGCGGGTTTTGACAACATCAATAAATACATCGGCCAAACCGGCCTGAACCGAGGGATGAAGATGGATTTCCGGCTGTTCAAGAACTAATGTGGAGCCTTCAGGCGCATAATAGCAAAGGGTTAGTACAGGCAAAATTTGCGAGACGCCGAAGCCTACGCCTGTGATCAACACCTCAGGGGATCCGGCAGAACGGCGCACCAGGACTTCATATTCCTTGCGGTTGGGTGCAACAGGAGCCAAGCGAAAATCTTCTATCAATCCCAAGTCGCGCAGCCATTGCGCGATGCGCTCGTCTACACTTACCCGCTTCCTGCGCTTGTTGATTTTGATATCAGCGCCCCGCTCGCGTGCGGCCAAAAGCGCGGGAATAGCCAATTCACCGCGGTTTCCCACCCCCTCCGGCGCGTCGCCAGCCCAAACGTAGCTGCGATGAGGGTATTCGCGTAAGGGGCCGAGATAATACAAATGCTTGAATAGCTTTTCAAATTCTAAAACCAAGCTGCCCAGGAAACCCATATTAAGGTAGTATGCGTTAACCTGATCGGGAAAATGATAGCTTTTCACAGGGGCAGGCAGAGGCCACGCCCGCCCTTGTGGACGCTTAGGCGTTAGTCCCTCCGCAATCAATTCATAATTCTGCTTACTGCGATCACCGTTTTTGCCATTCTGACGCGCCATACCAAAACGATACAGAACGTCTGCACTGGTTGTTTCATAGTAAAACTGATTGACACGCGCATCGTTTTCGGTGATTTCTATCTGCGAAGCAAGACGTAATTGCCCGGCTGAAAACAACTTGTTTCCCGGTTTTCCTTCGGGATCGCTAATATCCAACGGTTTAGGCAATGTCCATCTCAAATCAAATTCGATCGCCTCGGGCACTGTGTGCCCGTACAGGATGTCGTAAAACGTGCCTAGATCAACATACGATCGCTCATCACCTAAAAACAACACGCGCGACCGATCTGTAGTCTCAATTGTTTGCTTCAACAGCAGCAACATCTGCAAGATGGCCGTTTTTCCTGAGCTGTTGACGCCAAAGAGGCCTGTAATCGGCGCAATGCGCAGTCTGCCTGTATCTTGCCAGGACTTGAAGCCTTTAATCTGTAACTCAGTGATCATGGCTAGCCTCTTGTGATACGCATAGCACAGGAACGCCGATAGCTTAATCGGCGCTCCTGAACTTATCTACACATCCAAATTCCGCACTTGCTTGGCGTGAGTCTGAATAAAGCGTTTGCGCGGGGGCACGGCAGACCCCATCAACATATCGAAGGTGCGATCAGCCGCGGCCGCGTCGTCAATGGTGACTTGCAGCAAGGTGCGGTTTTCGGGGTTCATGGTGGTATCCCAAAGCTGCTCGGCGTTCATTTCGCCCAGACCCTTGTAGCGCTGAATCACTACCTTTTTGCCGGCCAAGCGCTTCATGGTGCGGTCTTTTTCCTCGTCGGTGTAGACGTAGTACTCTTCCTTGCCAGTTTTAAGCAGATAGAGCGGCGGCTGGGCAATGTACAGATGGCCGCCGGCAATCAGCGGCTCCATGTAGCGGAAGAAGAAAGTCAGCAGCAATGTGCGGATGTGGCTGCCATCTACGTCGGCGTCGGTGTTGTGGCAGCTAATGCCACCGCGCCCGCAAATGAAGGTTTCATCCCCAGCCACTGAAAAATCGTACACCTTAGTGCTAGTGGCTTTTATCTCGCGAACTGCACGAACGGGCAATCCTGTCAGATGACCGATCATCGGCTGTGCAGTGCGCTGGCCGCGGGCGGGCTGCGCGGTTGTCACCCAGGTGCGCAGAGCCTCGGCACGCGGATGCTGTTGCCACACCGGTTCCAGCGCGGTCACTGCCTGATGCGTCGTGGCGGCAAGCGTATACGCGGCGTGGCGGGTGATGCCCGGTTGCCCGTCGGCCTCGTGGCTGGGCGCTCGCTCGTTCAGCGACAGGGCGATGCCGTGGCCCAGCAGCAAATACATCAACTGGTTTGCCAGCGTCTCAGACGAAGTGGTGAAGCGAATGCTGCGGTGGCCGACTGTGCCATCGACATAGAAGTAGCCACGCAGAAAAGCCATTTGCAGCGCGGCCGGCACGTTGAAAACCAGGTCCGGGATGTGCTTGCGCACTGCATAGGTCCCATCAAAGTTGAACAGCAGACGAAAAACAGTGGTAATCACGCGGTTCAGCACGCGCAGTTCAGCGGCGCGCCCCTTGCCAGCAGAGTACAAACACGGTTCGATGCCAAACACACGCCGTAAAGCCGTCGTCAATTCGGCGGTGCGGCCTTCGTTGCGCTTGCCAATCGCCAAACGCACGCCGTTGCGCTTGCTGAGTGTCCCCTTGGCTACGAAAAAGCCCAGCAGCAGCAGCAAATCTTCGTTAACCGGCAAAAAGCGCGGCACAGCCTCATCGGCATAATGCTTCGGGGTCAACACCACGTCCTCGCCCAGATCCTCCAGATCATCCACGGTAAGGTTGCGCAGGAACACGTAGTCGCGATTCTGGTCGCGAGGCTCGGCGCGGTATCGGGTGTTCCAGACAGGATCGAGACGATTGTCACCTATCAGCACTTGGGCCAACACCGGCACGCGCGCCATCTCCAGCAGATCGAGGTGGTGGGTGGAGCTGATAGTTAGTTCCACCCGCGGGTTGCGTAGCAGCTCGCCCGCTTGTGAGGGGATAGCAGTGCGCGGCTCCAGTATGTGCAGGTTGCCGGTAGCGCGGCGGCTTACCTGCGCTTCGTACCAGCGGGCCACGCCTGGCCCGCGCACCACGATGTCCGTATCCTTACCGGCGTCGGCCTCTACCAGCGAACGCAACAGATCAAGGCGCTGAGGGGCTTGCTCGGGCAGGGGAAGTGTGGCGGGCGCCGCCATCACATCGCCGGGGCGCACTTCATCCCCGCGCTTCAGCACCGGCTGGCCAGCCTCATCGGCAACGAAAACACTGTGCGAACCGGTAACGCGCACGCGGCGACCATACTCGGTTTCGATTTCATACATTGGGCCATCGTGATCGTGGCGAATGACGTTTTTAATCGGTTTGAAGCGCACTTCGCCGGTTTCCTGGCTAAAGCTCAACACCTGGTAAAGCGATGGGTCGGTGTGGGTGTCCCAGAGCCGATCAATGAAAGGCCCGACGCGCACCGCGCAGACCTGCCCTTCGGGATCTTTGACCAGGGTCATTTCTTCGCTATCCACGCTCATCACCAGCACCTTGCCATAGCGCAGATTCTCAACGTTGAGCTGATCGCCGATGCCGGTGCCGAGCGCGGTGATCAGAGCTTGAATCTCCTTGTTAGCCAATGCCTTGTCGAGGCGCGCCTTTTCTACGTTCAGAATCTTGCCACGCAACGGCAAAATCGCCTGAAAGCGGCGGTCGCGTCCTTGTTTTGCGCTGTTATGGACGAAAACTCCTGCGGCCAAGGCAAAGTTATGGTAATGATCCACAGTAAGATCATAGACATCACTGCGTTCTTCCAGATGACGCACAGAGACGACGCTGCAATTCAAGTTGCGTGCAGCTTCCCACATACGCGCTTCATCTCCGGCAAAATGTTCAGCCAAAAGTCGCTCGTAGCGCAAGACAGTCGGAGCCGTTGAGGTTTGCAGGCTCTGATAGGTATCTTTAACATCCGGCGCGGTCATGGCTTGACGCAGAACTTGTAAAGCCTTAAGTCGCTGTCTTGTTTTGATTATCCACCCTTGCCCAGTGGTTACGGCGTGCAAAGGCTGATGGGTGTGCCGCCAGGCCGCTTCTCCGTTCATCCAGACCATTTCATAGCCTGGGCCGGGTTGTTCCTGCTCCTGGGTGAAATGGGTCTTCAAGGGCATCAGGCTATCGCCGGTTTGCAAAACATCTGCACGGCAGTAGGCGCCATCGCGCAGTCGGAAAAGATGATCCGGTGTACAGCGAATTATCTCACCGTTGTCAAGCTCAACAGCCACTAATTCGGCGTTTTGGTGGGTGCGTCGCGGATGTCCCAGCGGAACCACCCTGACATCACCGGCCTCGTCGGTAGCATAGCCGAAATGACTAATGCCCTGCTCCCAATCTTCCGCCAACGCCCTGATGGTCTTCTCCTGGCCGGAAGCCAAACGGATACGCGTTTCCGGCGCAAAGCAGCCACCAGCGGAGTCTCCTTCTACAATGTAAAGCTCTGATTTAGCGGGGTCACGTTCGGAGCAATCGGCCAGCTTGCCGGGCAGGGTAGCACTTTCCAGCGCGCTCTTGCGGATCACCAGATCGCGCGCTTTGCGCATGGCATCGCGGGCGCGGCTGCTGGTCTGGCACTTTTCAATGATCTTCCTGGCGTCGCGCGGGTTGCCCTCCATCCATTCGGTGAGCGCTTCACCCACGATCTGCTGCACGTAGGTTTTCACCTCGGCGTTGAGCAGCTTCACCTTGGTCTGGCTTTCAAACTGCGGATCGGGCAGCTTCACGCTGACAATGGCGGTTAGGCCCTCACGCGTGTCGTCGGCGGTGAAGCCGGCTTCGTTCTCTTTCAGCATGTTCTGCTTGCGCGCGTAGTCATTGACGGTACGCGTCAGCGCGGCACGCAGACCGGTAAGGTGACTGCCGCCATCCGGGGTGTTAATGGTGTTGGCAAAGGTATAAGTCGACTCGTTGTAGCCGTCGGTGTATTGTAGCGCTGCCTCGATCAGCACGCCTTCGATCTCGCGCTCGACATAGATCGGATCGTGCAGCACGTCACGATTCTTGTTCAGGTAGCGCACAAAACTCTGCACACCACCTTCAAAGTAAAAGGTGTTGTGGCGCTCTTCCAGGTTGCGCAGGTCGCTGAAGCTGAGGGTGATGCCGCGCGTCAGAAAAGCCATTTCGCGGAAGCGCTGCAACAGCGTGTCGTAGCGATAGTCCAGCACCTCAAAGATTTCGGTGTCGCGCAGGAAGGTCACCTTAGTGCCGGTGGAGTCACCCGCGGCCATTTTGCCGATAGCTTCCACGCTGGTGACCGGCACGCCGCGTTCAAAGCGCTGCCGCCACACCTTGCCCTCGCGACGCACCTCCACTTCCAGCCACTGCGACAGCGCATTGACTGCGGAAACGCCCACGCCGTGCAGACCGCCGGAGACTTTATAGCCACCGCCGCCGAACTTACCGCCCGCGTGCAGCTTGGTCATCACCACGGTCAGCGCCGACATACCGGTTTGCGCGTGAATGTCTACGGGAATACCGCGGCCATTGTCTGTGACGCTAATGCTTTCATCGGCGTTAATAACAATCTGGATCGTGTTGGCTGCACCGGCCATAGCTTCGTCAATGGCGTTGTCCACCACTTCGTACACCATGTGGTGCAACGCCTTGCCATCGGTGCCGCCGATATACATGCCCGGGCGACGGCGTACCGCCTCCAGCCCCTCCAACACGGTGATATTGCTGGCATCATACTGTGCCGGTTGACCATTCTGGTTATTCTGAGCCACAAACACAACTCCTTATCGTTCGAAAAAGCCAGGCATCAGCCCGCATTGCCGGCTTCTGTAGGTAAACTTTGCAGCCATTGTGCGCTACGCTGCTGATAAAAGATCAAACGAGCCACCGCGAAACCGGCCACCAGCAGCGCATTACCGGCAATAGCCGCTGCCACGCCCGCCGCGCCGAAACCGGCCAGGCGCTGCCAAATCAGATCAAAGCCCCATAAAATCAATGTAGTGAGCGCCAGCAGGCCAACGGTTGACCAAAAGTTACGCGACACCACATTAAAACTGCGCCAAAGGGCTTGCCTGAGACCTATGCCATCGGTCACCAGCGCCGGTAGCGTGAAGTAGAATAAAATATAAGCCACCAGCAGCAGCCAGCCAAACAGCAAGGCTAACAGGCTAAGCAGGCCTGCGCCACCTTGTGGCGAGATCAGCAGCACCGGTGTCAGCAGCAAGGACAGCGCCATGCTGCCTGCTGCACCCATCACCAGCAGCAGCAACAACAGGGCCAGTGCCCGCAGCGAGGTGTGCAGCCAGCGCCGCAGCCAAAAGCCGCGCGGATAAGATGCCACAGGCCCATCATCGGGCAGGGTGGTGACGCTATACACCGCGCGCGCCGCCGCTACCAGAAACAAGCTGCCCAACACCACCGCCAGCAACAGCAGCGCCAATGCGCCCAGCAACAGCCACGGCGTATCCAGGGCGATCAACCGCGGCGCGGTGGCAGGGTGAGCAGGATCCATCAGCGCGGGCAAAACAGTACGCAGCCAACCGGGATTATTATCCAACAGCCACCACAAATTGTAGTGTGCGCCGGCAGTTTCCAGGCCGGCGCGGTAGCTGTCCGCCAGTTCCAGCAGCGACGGGGGTAAAGTTTGCGGCGTCCACAGGCGCAACAAGCTGTCTATCAAAGGCTGCACCGACCAGCGCGGCCCCAGCCAAAACCACAGGTCTAGCAGCACTGGCAGCAACAGCAGCCAGGGACGACGTTGCGCCACCTTGAAGCCGCTGGAAAGCGTATCTATCAGTCCCAAGAAAGGGCCTCCATTGACAAGCCACGGGCAACAAACAGGCGGCACCACGGCGTTGTGGCAACAGCCGGATCGAGGTGCCGCCTGAAATTGCGGGCGCAAATAGAACTTATAATCTAAGCGATTATACCATAGGCAAGCGCTTTGCACCAGAAATCTGACAGGCAAACCAGGTCTTCTGAAAAGGGCCTGACGGCGTGTTGCTTCCTGCCTGCGATCTTGGAGCGAGGGTGAACGACGCATGAATAGCTTTTAAGCAACCGTACTCTGGTTTTGACGCCCCCGCGGGGACACGGTACAATCGGACTGTGATGAAAAGTACTTGAACGATGTGGTGATGTGATTGTGACGCTTATTACCTTGACTACCGATTTCGGCGTGACTGATGGCTATGTGGCAGCCATGAAAGGAGTGATCCTGGGCATTGCCCCGCAAGTCACGCTGGTTGATATTACGCATCAGATAGCGCCGCAACAGGTGACGCAGGCAGCCTATGTGCTGCAAAGCGTGCTTCCCTGTTTTCCACCCGATGCCATCCATGTGGTGGTGGTAGATCCGGGCGTGGGCAGCGAACGTCGTCCGCTGGCAGTGCAAACCAACAGCGCCCTGCTGGTTGGCCCGGATAACGGCGTGTTCACCTACGCCCTGCAAGCCGATCCTGCGGCGCTGTGCGTGGTGCTGGATCAGCCGATCTGGCAACGCCTGCCGGTTAGCCGCACCTTTCACGGGCGCGATATCTTTGCTCCGGCAGCGGCGCATCTGGCTAATGGGGTGACTCTGGCACAATTGGGCACACGCGTGCTGGACCCGCTGCGGCTGGAGGTGGCAGCGCCGCACCGTGCGCATGGCTTGCTGCACGGCAGCATCGTTCATGTAGACCGCTTCGGCAATCTCATCAGCAATATCCCCGGCGATTGGCTGATCGGCGGCCACTGGCTGATCCATATCGGCCAGCAAATAATAGACGGCCTTAGTCTGACCTACGCGGAGGCAGCGCCCGGCGCCTTGCTGGCATTGATCAGCAGCGACGGCACGTTGGAGGTGGCCGTTCGCGAGGGCGATGCCGCCCACCGGCTGGCTGCCGGTGTGGGCGCAGCGGTGACGGTGAAGGCTCATCCCTGATGAACCAAACACCTGCGTCCCGCATGAAATGGGACAATCACTCAACCCCGCTCTCATTCTCTTTCGGAGATTTCCCATGCAACAGTTTATCATTGAAGGGGGCCATCCTCTCAACGGCGAGGTGACACCCAGCGGCAACAAAAATGCCGCCTTGCCACTGCTGGCAGCTTGCCTGCTCACCGACGAAGCGCTGACCCTGCACAATGTACCGCGCATCGGTGATATTGAAACGCAAGTGCAAATCCTGCGCGGGCTGGGCGTTGAAGCCACCTGGCACGATACCCACAGCATCACCCTAAGGGCGCATCAGCTTCACAGCGCCACACCCGATGCCGAGCTATTCCGCCGCACGCGCGGTTCCATCACGCTGATTGGCCCACTGCTGGCGCGCGCCGGGTCAATTCACCTGCCCATGCCCGGCGGTGACAAAATTGGCCGCCGCCGTGTAGACACGCATCTGCTGGCCCTGGAAGCAATGGGGGCGGCCATTAGCCACAACGGCGATTTTTCGCTGGCTGCTGCCCGGCTCAGCGCTGCCGACATTTTGCTGGATGAAGCCAGCGTGACCGCCACGGAAAACACCATCATGGCCGCGGCGCTGGCACACGGAACCACCATCATCCGCAATGCGGCTTCGGAACCGCATGTGCAAGACCTGTGTCTGTGCATCAACCGCATGGGCGGGCGCATCAGCGGCATCGGCAGCAACATTCTCGTCATCGAAGGTGTACCGCGACTGCACGGCGGCGAATGGACCGTTTGCCCGGATCACATCGAAATCGGCAGCTACATCGGTCTGGGCGCGGTGACGCGCGGCGAGGTGCGCATCTGCGGCGTAGATCGGGAACATCTGCGCATGATTGACATGGTGTTCAGCCAACGGCTGGGCGTGCGGATGCACTACGAGGGCAACACGCTGGTGGTTGAGGACGAGCAGCACCTGGAGGTGATCCCCGATGTAGGCGGTGCAGTGCCGAAAATTGACAATGCGCCCTGGCCGGCCTTCCCGGCGGATGTGTTGAGCATTGCCCTGGTGACCGCCACACAAGCGCATGGCACGGTGCTGATCCACGACAAGATGTTTGAAAGCCGCCTTTATTTCACCGACAAGCTGATTGCCATGGGTGCGCAGATTATTTTGTGCGATCCGCATCGTGCTGTGGTGGTGGGACCAGCGCCGCTGCGCGGCAGCACCGTGGTCAGCCCGGACATTCGCGCCGGTATGGCGCTGGTGATTGCCGCGCTCTGCGCCGAGGGAACAAGCGAGATCGGCAACATTGATCAGATTGACCGCGGCTACGAACAACTGGAAAGCAAGCTGCGCGGGCTGGGCGCACACATCGAACGGCGCGAGCGATAAGCGCACCCATTTCCCCAGCCCTTGTTGCCACCACACCCAGAACAATTCACGGTTGTGTATGGATTTCGGTTGAAATGTGTTGCCACCGAATTGAATTCGGTGTCTCAAGCCACGAAGCCCCTGCCGGGGCTTTCGGAGAGCGCCTGAGAGCGCTTCGTTCTCTGAACCGCAACCATTTATTGTCCGGCTCTTGTCATTCAACCGAAAGTCGCACACTACCCAATTCACAATTCACTGCGATTGCTTGCAGCGTGATAATCTGCTATAATGCCGCCAGATTTTTGCTACGAGGAGCTACATGGATACAGAACAACTGAGCCAGATGGTAACCTGGCTGGATGAAGAACATCGGCGCAGCCGCGGCGAAACAGCCAAACTACAGCAACGCATCGAAAGCCAGGCCACTGAAATCGTCGAGCAGGCGCGTCGGATTCAGGAGTTGGAAGGCTTGCTGGCCAGCACACAGGCGCAGTTGGTTCGGTTCAGCCAGGTAGATCAGGCTTTGCAGCAGCTCAAAAACGAAATGGTTTTGATGCTTCAGCGCCAGGAAGAGCAGCGCTTGAAGGATCAGCGCGAGACCGAACGCTTGCGCGCCGCGGAGCGCGAAGCCGCGTCCCGCGGGCTTTCCGAGGTGCGCAAAGAATTGCCGCGCTTCAGCCGCATCGAAGAAGAACTGCAACAGCGCAAGGCAGAAGATCAGCGTCTGAGCGAGATCGTGCTGGCAGTGCGCCAGCAGGTCAACAGCATCAACAAGGATATTGACGAACGCACCCGCAGCATGCCCTTCCTCATGGAGGGCCGCGTTCAGGACAGCAAACGCATCGCTCAACTGCAACAGGAAACCGTAGAGCTGTTCAAACGCACCGAAGCCGTAGCCAACAAGCTGCCCTTGCTGGAAGCCGGCATTCAGCGCGTCGAACGCGGTGTAGCCGCAGTGCAGCCTGTGCCCGATATGTTGCGCAACGAGGTTGCCGGTTTTGTAGAAGGCCAAAAACTGAAAGACGTGGAACGCGAACGTCAGTTAGTGGTGTGGCAGGAAGAATTTGAACAGCAGCGCGTGGTGATCAACGAACAGCAGAAGCAGATTCAAGGCTTCGACAGCCATATTGGCGACAGCAAACGCATTTTGCAGGGACTACAAGGCTTCGAGGAAAACATTCGCCGCGACCAGCACCAGATTGCCGAGTTGCAGCGCCTGGCCGAAGAACGTCAGCGCAAAGAGCTGGATGAGTTCATGGCAGAAGATGAAAAACGCTGGCGCAAGCAAACGCTGGAATGGGATCACCGCTGGACAGAGCAGGAAAAGATCAATCGCGATCTGGCAGTAGGCTTCCCGCCACTGCGCAAAGATATCGAAGCGCTGCGCGGTTTGATCCGCCAACTGTGGCGTTTGCAGGAAACCTACGCCGCACATCGCTTGCAAGAAGCCCAGCGCTGGCTTGGCGCGCTGGAAAACTCACTGGGCGATCTGCCCAAAGAGCGCAATTCCTAAAGCACCAATTCACTTCACAGTAACGTGTCTGGCTTCGTGCTGCCCGAAAGCGGGGAGATGCCTCCCTGTTGCCGGGCAGCACGCAATCACCTTGCTTTCAAGAGTGGCGCACGGCAGCGCATCAAGCTTCAAACCAGCAATAGCTGCCACGAACAGATGATTTGAACGAATTTAGCGGGTATTTACTGGGCGCTTCGTGGCTCATTCAGCTTAACACTTTGTAAATCAAGCGCTTGCTTATGCCAGTTGCCTCACTGGCTGTCATTCCGAGGCGCTACAGGGTCGAGGAAGTCCTTACGCACGCATGGGTCACTCCTCGCTGCGTGCGGAGTGACAGCGGTGAGCGCGTTTAGCTCGCCGAACTGCGCGCAATGGCTTGGTTTACAACATACTTAGTTAGATAGGTCCATATCGTGTTTTAGTAGGGTCGAGGCCAAGGGGCCGGGTGCAGGAGGTGGAAAGATGACACGCCATCGAGTGGTCAGACGCGGGCAGGCTGTCGGCTTGCTGTTGCTGTGCGCTGCCGTTTTTGGGTTGATTGTCCCGCGCGCGGCCGCGCGCAGCGTGGCCGGCAACCATGTACAGGGACCGCCCTACGCCGAAGGCATCGTCCTCAACGAATTCATGCCCAATCCGGCGCAAGACTGGAACGGCAACGGCACAGCCAGCGATGCCGATGACGAATACATCGAATTGTACAACAACAACGACTTTGCCGTAGAGCTAGCGGGCTGGCTGGTGGATGACGTGGCCGGTGGCGGCTCGGCACCCTATGCCCTGCCTGCCGATGCCACCATTCCAGCGCACGGCTTCTACCTGGTGTGGAGCCGTGATAGCCACATCGGCCTGAACAACAGCGGCGGCGACAGCGTGCGCCTGCTCGATCCTGCTGGCGTGGAGCGCGACCTGCACAGCTACACCGGTTCACCTGCCAACGATATCGCCTACAGCCGCGCCACCGATGGCAACGGCCTGTGGCTAACCGACTATCCCCCTTCGCCCAATGCCTCCAACCAGGGGGGAGTACGTCCCACCGCCACCGCCACGCCCACCCTCACACCCACACCCACCGCCGTCCCTGCGCCCACGGCCACATTCACCCCGCGCCCCTATCCGCAAGGCGTCGTTTTGAATGAGTTCATGCCCAATCCGGCGCAAGACTGGAACGGCAACGGCACAGCCAGCGACGCCGATGACGAATACATCGAATTGTACAACAACAACGACTTTGCCGTAGAGCTAGCGGGCTGGCTGGTGGATGACGTGGCCGGTGGCGGCTCGGCACCCTATGCCCTGCCTGCCGATGCCACCATTCCAGCGCACGGCTTCTACCTGGTGTGGAGCCGTGATAGCCACATCGGCCTGAACAACAGCGGCGGCGACAGCGTGCGCCTGCTCGATCCTGCTGGCGTGGAGCGCGACCTGCACAGCTACACCGGTTCACCTGCCAACGATATCGCCTACAGCCGCGCCACCGATGGCAACGGCCTGTGGCTAACCGACTATCCCCCTTCGCCCAATGCCTCCAACCAGGGGGGAGTACGTCCCACCGCCACCGCCACGCCCACCCTCACACCCACACCCACCGCCGTCCCTGCGCCCACGGCCACATTCACCCCGCGCCCCTATCCGCAAGGCGTCGTTTTGAATGAGTTCATGCCCAATCCGGCGCAAGACTGGAACGGCAACGGCACAGCCAGCGACGCCGATGACGAATACATCGAATTGTACAACAACAACGACTTTGCCGTAGAGCTAGCGGGCTGGCTGGTGGATGACGTGGCCGGTGGCGGCTCGGCACCCTATGCCCTGCCTGCCGATGCCACCATTCCAGCGCACGGCTTCTACCTGGTGTGGAGCCGTGATAGCCACATCGGCCTGAACAACAGCGGCGGCGACAGCGTGCGCCTGCTCGATCCTGCTGGCGTGGAGCGCGACCTGCACAGCTACACCGGTTCACCTGCCAACGATATCGCCTACAGCCGCGCCACCGATGGCAACGGCCTGTGGCTAACCGACTATCCCCCTTCGCCCAATGCCTCCAACCAGGGAGGAGTACGTCCCACCGCCACCCCCGCGCCAACCCCCACCGGCGGCATCATCTCCGGCCACGTCTTTTTGGATGCGAACCGCAACGGCATTTTCGAGCCCTGGCTGGGCGAAAGCGGATTAGGGCAGGTTCTGGTAGTGCTGGACAATGGCCCCAGCCGTCTGAGCCATGCCGATGGCTGGTACGGCTTTGGCGGACTGACCGCGGGCACGCACACAGTGCGCATCGCCCAGCCCATCCACACCGACCCCACCACGCCCAACGAAGTGACGTTTGCATTAAGCGCAGGTAACCATAAAGAGGACGTACATTTTGGTCAAGGTGCTTTGCCTGCGGGCGACATCAACACACCGGTACGACTCAACGAATTTCTGCCTTCACCGGCTTCTGACTGGAACGGCAACGGCACGGCCAACGCCGAAGATGAGTGGATTGAGCTATATAACCGCAACGATCAGCCAGTAGATATAGGCGGCTGGTGGTTGGATGATATTGAAGATGCAGGTCGCAGCCCCCTGGGCAACGCGGCCTACCTCATTCCACCGCAGACCATCATCCCCGCCCACGGTTTTCTGCTTTTTTCCCGTCCAGTCACAGGCGTTGCCCTGAACAATGACGGCGACACTGTGCGTTTGCTGGCTCCGGGCCGCTATCTGGCCGAGGAACAGTCGTACCCATCTACCGGCTCTGACGTGGCGTGGAGCAAAACGCTGGATGGGGGTGACACCTGGACCAACAGCTATCCACCCTCGCCGGGAACAAGCAACCAACCCGGCCCCACGCCCACGCCCACGGCTACCGCTACGCCTGCAATCTACGCCACGGGCATCACGCTCAACGAATACCTGCCCGATCCAGCTTCAGACTGGAACGGCAACGGCACGGCCGACCTGGAAGACGAATACATCGAGCTGTACAACACCAACGACAGCGCCGTAGACCTGAGCGGTTGGTGGCTGGATGACGTGGACGATACGCAAAGCCGCACTCCCGCCGGCAGCCCGGCCTTTGCCTTGCCTGCCGGCAGCCTCATCCCGGCGCATGGCTGGCTGGTGGTGTTCCGCAGCAGCAGCGGCATTGCGCTCAACAACGACGGCGACCAAGTGCGGCTGCTCTATCCCAACCGAGTACCGGCGGAGGTGGCTGAATACGCCAGCAGCCGCAATGACCTGGCCTACAGCAAGACCACGGACGGCGGCGACACCTGGACCAGCAGCTATCCACCCTCACCGGGGGCTGCCAACCTGCCGGGACCGACCGCCACTCCCACCGCCACGGCTACCCCAACGGCTACCGCTACGCCTGCAATCTACGCCACGGGCATCACGCTCAACGAATACCTGCCCGATCCAGCTTCAGACTGGAACGGCAACGGCACGGCCGACCTGGAAGACGAATACATCGAGCTGTACAACACCAACGACAGCGCCGTAGACCTGAGCGGTTGGTGGCTGGATGACGTGGACGATACGCAAAGCCGCACTCCCGCCGGCAGCCCGGCCTTTGCCTTGCCTGCCGGCAGCCTCATCCCGGCGCATGGCTGGCTGGTGGTGTTCCGCAGCAGCAGCGGCATTGCGCTCAACAACGACGGCGACCAAGTGCGGCTGCTCTATCCCAACCGAGTACCGGCGGAGGTGGCTGAATACGCCAGCAGCCGCAATGACCTGGCCTACAGCAAGACCACGGACGGCGGCGACACCTGGACCAGCAGCTATCCACCCTCACCGGGGGCTGCCAACCTGCCGGGACCGACCGCCACTCCCACCGCCACGGCTACCCCAACGGCTACCGCTACCCCCACGCCGGGACCAGCTCCGCAGGGAATCTATCTGAATGAAGTGCTGGCTTCGCCGCGTGAGGTGGATTGGGATAGCAACGGCACGGCCAGCTATCTCGATGAATGGATTGAGCTGGTAAACACGGGTGATGTGCCTGCGGATGTCTCAGGTTGGCAGTTAGCTGACGATATAGCAACACCGGAGCAAATCAGCGGTAATTACCGTCTGCCCGCGGGCAGCATCATCTCTGGGCACGGTTATTTGCTGCTTTTCCGCAGCCAAAGCGGCCTGGCACTCAACGCCAACGACGAAACGCTGCACTTGTTGACTGCACAAGGGGAACTGCGTGACAGTCTGGTTTATACCACTTTTTCCGGCTATGATCAGGCATGGTGTCGTTTGCCTGACGGTGTCGGTGCATGGACGCTGGAATGCGCCGAAAGCCCCGGCGCCGCCAACCAGCGTGAAGCTGGAAGCAGCGGCAGCGGTGGTGGCAGCAACAGCCCGCCCTATGACCGCTTTAACCACAATCTGATGCCCATTGCCTCAGCCCGCGGCCTGCCCGATGGTGTGCTGGTGACGCTGGAAGGACAGGTGACGGTGTTGCCCAATCTCTTCGACGACCAGCAAATCTATATCGAAGATGCCAGCGGGGGCATGTTGGTATATTTGCGCTCTGCAGAATGGCCGCCGCTGAGTGAGGGGCAATGGCTGCGCGTCAACGGGCGGCTGACTACCTTTTATGGCGAGCGGGAAATCAGTCTGGTGCGCATTGATGATATTAAAACCATGCAGCCAGCTGCGCCGCGGGTGGCGCAGCCGGTTGCCAGTGGTGAGGTAGCTGCAGGGCGCGAGGGACAACTCGTGCAACTTAGCGCGACGGTAACGGGCTTCTGGCGCGAAGATACGTTCTACCTGGACGATGGCAGCGGTGAAGCGCGTGTGTTTCTCAAATCAGGCACGGGCGTGCGCCGCCCCTATGTGGTGATCGGTGAAACATGGACGGTGACGGGCATTGTCAGTCGCACGGAAAGCGGTTACCGCCTGTTGCCGCGCCGCGCTGATGATTTGCAGCGCGGGCGGGTGACGCGCGCTCTGCCGCGGCCTGTAGCGACGCCCGTCAATCGCAGCGCAAGCGCGGCTGCCGGCTCGAAGCAAGCATCAAATGACATGGATTGGAACAGTGCGCCGCTGTATCTGCCGGTAACAGGTACTCAACTCAGCGTGCGCCCACCGCTTCCGGCCACCTTGCGCGAAGCGTGGTTCTGGCAAACCGGGGGAAAGCGCCGTTAAGGGTAGATGCAATACCCCCCAAACACCTCGGCCGCCCCGACTGTGCCACTAGCTGAGGCCGGTCGCACAGGGGACTCGGTCTGGAGACCGGCCCCAGCACGCGGAAGATCGGCCCCAGCACGCGGAAGATCGGCCTCAGCGCGTGGAAGACCGGCCCCAGCACGCGGAAGACCGGCCTCAGCGCGCGGAAGACCGGCCCCAGCACGCGGAAGACCGGCCTCAGCGCGCGGAAGACCGGCCTCAGCGCGTGGAATACCGGCCCCAGCACGCGAAAGACCGGCCTCAGCGCGCGGGAAATCTGGCTCCGGCCGGTCCCTCCGGGATGGTTTCCAATCTCCTGACCGTGCCGCACAGGGGACTCGGTCTGGAGACCGGCCCCAGCACGCGGAAGACCGGCCCCAGCACACGGAAGACCGGCCCCAGCACGCGGAAGACCGGCCCCAGCGCGCGGAAGACCGGCCCCAGCACGCGGAAGACCGACCCCAGCGAGCTTTACCCAGTTACAAACCCTGCAACTTAGCTTGATTTAATACGTAATGAGTTGGTAGCCAAATTGCCTCGCCGTTTACAACTTCTCACTAATGGACAGGATACTACCATGTCACAGTACACACTAGATCAATTTATCACCGCCACAGCGCAACAGGACGCCGAAGCAGACCCCTTCGAGCTGGAAAATCCTCATCTGCTGGAAGTAAACTTAAACGGACGGGTGTGGAGCAAGGTCGGCGCCATGATTGCCTACACCGGCGATGTCACCTTTACGCGTGAAGGCATTTTGGAACATGGCCTGGGAACCATGCTCAAGCGGGCGGTCTCAGGCGAAGGCACCGCCTTGATGAAAATGGACGGCAAAGGTCGGGTTTATTTGGCAGAACGGGGCAAAAAGATCCAGATTCTCCATCTCCGCAACGAAACCATCTATGTAAACGGCAACGATCTGCTGGCGTTAGAGGACAGCATTGCCTATGATATTACCATGATGCGGCGCATGGCGGGGATGTTAGCGGGAGGGCTGTTCAACGTCAAGCTGAGCGGCAGTGGCCTGGTAGCCATTACAGCCCACTACGAACCAATGACGCTGCAAGTGCGCCCCGGCCAGCCTGTTTTCACCGATCCCAACGCCACCGTGGCCTGGGCCGGCTCACTCACGCCAGAAATCATCACCCAGATCACCTTGCGCACATTGATCGGACGCGGCAGCGGCGAAGCAATTCAGTTTAAGTTCAGCGGTGAAGGCTGGGTGGTGCTGCAACCCTACGAAGAAGTATATTTCCAGTCAAACGGCAGCGCCTAGCTGCTGCGGTTTGACCTGCAAAAAAAGCGCAACCGACGAAACATTCGGTTGCGCTTTTTGAGTCTGGAAGCCAGTCAACGCGGTCAGGGAGCCAAAATCTGCGACACAGTGACGTAGCGATAGCCGTTATGGTCGAGATAATCCAGCAGCCGCGGCAGTGCCGGGCCGTTGGCTTCGTTGACATCATGAAAAGCGATAATGGCCCCCGGACAAACGTGATCCACCACCCGCTGGTACAGCGCATCGGCACTGATTTGCTCCGTCCAATCGCGGCTGTCTACCGTCCAACCGATGAGGTGATAGCCCTCACGCTCGGCCACGGCAATCACCTCATCGTTGATTGCGCCAAAGGGTGCGCGAAACAGCGGCTTGGTGCTGGCCCCTGCCCGTGCTTCTCCGGTCAATTGCTCGGTGATCTGCAATTCCCAGGCGACGATGCCCGGCTCCATACCCAGCATGTTATCATGGGTGAAAGAGTGATTGCCCAACTCGTGGCCGTTGTCGAGGATTTGGCCGATGATATCCGGGTGTTTCACCAAGGCCCCGCCCAGCACAAAGAAAGTGGCCGCTATGCCGCGTTGTTTGAGCATCTCCATGCGCGCCAGGTTGCCCTCTGCATAGCCTACATCAAAGGAAAGGGCCACCTGCCGTTGACGGTTATTGCGCCCAAGATAGTAGCCAGATACGCCAAAAGGCAGATCATTGAGACCAGATACCGCGGGTAAAGGATCAGTCCACTCCCACGGGGGGATGCTGCCGGCGGGCAGGCGAATGGCCGTACCGGCTTGCCCGCTCCAAGCAGGGTTAGCCGCCAGCAGCGCTGCTTCGCTGATGCCCGCGCTGGCCGCGATTTGCGAGGCAGTATCGCCCGGCCACAGACAATACGTAGCCAGTGCAGCCGGTTCAAGAGATGAGCCGGCTGCGGGCAGGGTGGCGACGGCTACAGGCGAGACCGCAAGGTGCGTTTCAGTGGAAGCAGTTTGAGCAACGGTAGTTGTCGGCAACGAAGGGGCAACCGCCGTCAACGAGATGTCAGATACAGGATCGGCAAGCCGTGCAGCGGGGCGCGGTCGTCCCAGCACAACAAGAAAAAGCCCGACTATAACGAGCAGCAGCGCCAATACCGCAGGATTACGGGAACGGGAATGCGGGGATTTATCGGTCATTGCTATGCCTCCGCCAATGTGAACAGCAAGGGGATACAGCGGCAAGGCCGACTGCGCGGCTAGTCGGCAGCCGTCACCGGTTCCTTGAAGTCGTAAAGGCCATCCTGACAGGGCCAATGCAGGCCGCATGTCGTGCAATCCAGCGAGGCGCCGCGGTTGAGCAGCTCGCCCTGACACTCCGGACAGCGGAAGAGCTGCATGGGCAACGTAGCGACCTGCGCCCCCGCTACCGTACAGCGCACAAAAACGCTGGGGGTCAGCTTCCAATACGCACCCACGCCTTGCACAGCACCATCCATCCCGGCCAGCGTCGCCGCAGGAATGAGACGCTTCAGCAGCGGCAGACGAAAATGCGACACTGCCAACTCACGGCCGATGTTGAAACCTGCGGTGCGCAGTTGTTGGTTCATCCAGACAGGATGAAAATCGAAGTTAAGCGGCACAAATTCATACGGGGTGCGCTCGTAAGGGCTCCACGTTTGGCGACGCAAGGCATGCCGTGCCACCGATTTGAGATGGCGCTTGTTGGCGTATTCCACCACGAAGGTGCCTCCGGGAGCCAACGCGCGGCGGATCTGTTTCAGCGCGGCAGGCACGTCGGCCAGGTGGTGCATCACGCGGATCATCACCGCGCTGTCTGCCACACCGGGAGCCAGCGGCAACTTGTACAGATTCGCCGCCACGTAGATGAAACGACCGCCAACGCCGAGACGTTGCTGGGCCTGCCGCAGCAGCGAGCGCGAATAATCCAGCAAAATCACCTGGTTGTAGCCGCTGTACAGGTCGGTAAGGCGGCCAAAGGCTGCGCCAAACTCTACCAGACGCTGACCTGTAGGCGGCAACAGCCTGTGCAAAGCAATGCGCTCTGCCAGGTCCTCATAGGCGCGTCCGCCCTGTTCCCAGAAGCGTTGCTGATAATCTGACCCCTCATAGTCCATCACCTGTGGGGTTGCTGCGGCGGAAGTACGATTCGCCATAACGATTTTTGCCTCGTTCAGTGAATTCATGTTTCACGTGAAACATGGTTATTGTCAAGTAAACGCTGTGGTTTTGCTGCAATGCGGCGATTATAACACGATGCGGCGCTCTCGCCAAGCATTTGCAGACGGATGAGGGGAAGGAGAGGCAATTTAAAAATGCAGCGCAGCAAGCAAGTGCGTTCGACCAACCGCGGGCACAAAGCCGCAAAAAGAACATACCTTGCGCGGGGTGCGGATGTAGGGTAGAATGCCTCTATTGGTCCACATACCATTATTTGCCTGAAAACGAGACTTGCCATGCAATCTATTACCTCTTTCGCCCAGCGTGTAAGCATCAACATTGAGAAGGTCATCATCGGCAAGGGAGATGTGATTGAGCTGCTGCTGGCGGCGCTGCTCTGCGAAGGCCATGTGCTGCTGGAAGATGTACCCGGCGTGGGCAAAACCATGCTGGCGCGCGCCCTGGCTATCAGCCTGGGCGCGGGCTTCAAGCGCCTGCAATGCACCCCCGACCTGCTGCCCAACGATGTTACCGGGGTGTCGGTGTTCAACCAACAAACCCGCCAATTCGAATTTATGCCCGGCCCCGCCTTCGCCCACATCCTGTTGGCCGATGAAATCAACCGCGCTACCCCGCGCACCCAATCGGCCCTGCTGGAGGCGATGGGCGAGCGCCAGGTGACCAGCGACGGCATCACCCGCGCCCTGCCGCGCCCCTTCATGGTACTGGCTACGCAAAATCCCGTGGAATACGAAGGCACCTTCCCCCTGCCCGAAGCGCAGCTTGACCGCTTTTTGCTGCAACTCAGCCTGGGCTACCTCGACCTGGAACAAGAAAAGGCGCTGTTGCTGCATCTGCACAGCCATCACCCCATCGAAAGCCTGCACGCAGTGAGCGCCCCCGCCGAGGTGACGGCGCTGGCCGATGAGCTTCACGCCGTGCATGTGGACGACACCTTGCGCGACTACATGGTGCGGCTGGTACGCGCTACACGCCAGCATCCCGATCTGCTGCTGGGAGCCAGCCCGCGCGGGTCGCTGGCACTTTACAAAACGGCGCAGGCGCTGGCTGCCTTGCGCGGGCGCAACTTCGTGCTGCCCGATGACATCAAGCAACTCGCACCGCTGGCATTGGCCCATCGCTGCCTGGTACGCCCCGAAAGCTCGCTGCGCGGCCGCAACGCCGCTGAGATCGTCGGGCAAATTCTGGCAGAAACCCCGCTCGACATCGGCCAGCTCTAAGCCATGCAAGAACTGCCCTATCTGCTGGCCGTATTGCTGGCTATCGCACTCTTTCTGCGACTGGATTTTGTATTTTACATAATCTATGTCGTTGGGGGAGCCTGGCTGCTGGCTCGCTGGGCAACCCCGCGGGTGATGCAAAGATTGCAGATCCGCCGCCGTTTCAGCGATCATGCCTTTATCGGGGAAACGTTGACGGTAACGCTGGAGGTGGAAAATACTTCACGTCTGCCGCTGGGTTGGCTGCGTCTGATTGAGGCCCTACCTGCCGATCTGGCCATGCACACCCACATCAACCAGGCCCACACCCTGCGCCCCCGCCAAACGTTGACTCTGCACTATGATTTGCATTGCACCCGCCGCGGCTATTTCACCGTAGGGCCATTGCAGGCAAGTGGCGGCGACTTTTTCGGTTTTGCCCCTGCTGAGACACGCAGCACCACCGCGCAAAGTCTCACCGTGTACCCGCGGATCGTGCCGTTGGGACCGCTGGCTTTGCCGGCACGATTGCCCTTTGGCACAGTAGCCAGCCACAAGCGTCTGTTTGCCGATCCAGCACGGCCGCGCGGTGTGCGAGCGTATCAAACCGGCGATTCGCTGCGCCATATCCATTGGACAGCCAGCGCACACAGCGATGAGCTGCTGGTGCGCCAATATGCACCGGCCATCTCGCTGCAAAGCATGATTCTGCTCAATCTGCGCACCGCAGACTATGAACGTCAACGTCGCAGCAGCACCAGCGAATGGGGAATCGAGTTGGCGGCCTCGCTTGCAGCCGCTCTGGGGCAGATGCGTCAGGCAGTGGGGCTGGCTGTGCTGGGCAGAGATCCCCTGGCAGAGCAGCCCAGCGGCGGCACGGCAGCCTATTGGCAGATTTTGCCGCGCCCAGGCCGCGCCCAACTGATGAAAGTACTGGAAACACTGGCGCGCGCCGCGCTGATCGAAGAGACGCAACCGTTCGTACTGTGGGCGCAAGCGATTGCCGCTCCCCTGGCCTGGGGCACCACCGTGTTGGTGATTACCCCCAGCGGCGACGAAGCTACCTGCTATGGGCTGCACAGGCTGGTGCGTGCCGGCCTGAATGTAAACCTGCTGGTGACAGAACCCTATCATCGCTTCGAGATGGTACAGGCTCGGGCCAAACGCCTGGGCATCACTGCCTGGCAGGTAGCTTCGGAAGCGGAACTTCAGGCCATGCAAAGCCCTAACCGCCTATGAACCAGGAAACCTCTTCAACTGAGCTGCACGATGCAAACTGGCAACAGGCGGGCACCGCTTTGCTCATCGGCCTGCAAGCTGCCTGTCTGGTGGTTGGCCCGTGGCTGGCCGCGCAAGCACTGGAGCCTGCGGCCACGGGGCTGCGTGCGTTGCCGCTGCTGGCCTTGCCCGCAGCATTGATCGGCTGCCTGAGCGCCCAGTGGGCCATGCGGCCCGCCCAGCGCTGGATAGATAAAACCCTGCTGCAACTGGCACAATGGCTGCTGTTGCTGTTGGCCGTACGTGTCGGCACCTGGCTGGCAGCAGGCTGGCCGAGCTGGGCCATGCTGCGCGGCTGGCTCGTTGCGCCACTGGGCTTTTTTGATGGCGCCTTTCTGGTGAATAGCCTGCTGGCATCGCTGGCCTGGCAGCGCGGGTGGGTGGTAGGCGCTATTTTCCAGCAGTTAGGTCTGAGCACTGCCGAGCTGATCTATGCCGAGGACAAGCGCCATTCCGGCTGGTGGCGCAGATTGCTGCCACCAGAGCGTGCTCAGGTTAACCGCCTGGAATTGCTGGAACAATACACGCTGCAATGGATGATTGGCGGGGTCTTTGTGGCCCTGTTTGCAGCGGCGTTGCGCCTGCGTGTGGATCGAAGTTTCAGCATCACCGTGCTTGGCAGCAGCTTTCCACCAACATTGATTGCCGCGGCCATTAGCTATTTTCTCATCGGCCTGGTGCTGCTGTCACAGGCACGCCTGGCGATGCTGCGGGCACGCTGGTCACAGGAAGGCGTAGAGATTGAAGCGAACCTGCCTCAGCGCTGGCAACGCACGGCCCTGGTGATCATCGGCGGGTTGGGCGTATTGGCTGCCTTGCTGCCTCTCGGCTCTACCTGGCAACTGGGCGGAATAGTTAACACAGTGGTGCTAGTGCTGGTGCGCGTGGTAATATTTATAGTTTTTGCAATTTCAGTTATCTTTGGCAGTATATTGTCGTTATTTGGCTACGACAAGCCCCTGCCTGAGCTGCCGGAAGAAGTAGTACCCGCCGAAGTGCTGCCGCCGCAGGTGGTTGAGCCGCTCTTGCAAAGCCCGGCTTGGTTGCCCGGCGTGACCTTCTGGCTTACCGTAGCGATGATTATGCTGGCCGCGCTGTGGCTGCTGTTTGGCCGCTACCGTTTGACTCCTTCGCGCAGTCGTCTGCTGGCCTGGCTGGCAAACTTGTGGCGACAACTGCGCGGCTGGGGGCAAACGCTAAGCAGCAAGGCGCAGACAGCGGTGCGTACACGCTTGCCGCGGCGACGCCTATCACCCGCTGAGATGCAGCAGCCGTGGCGCTTGACGCGCCTCAGCAGCTTGAGCGCCCGCGAGCAAATCCGCTATTTCTACCTGAGCATGGTGCGCCGCGCCGCAGAGATGGGGGCAACGCGCGGCTCCAGCCAAACGCCCACAGAGTTTTTGGCTACGCTGGAGCAACGCTGGCCCGACACCGAAGCAGACACGGCGGCGCTGACCGAGGCATTTATTCAGGCTCGTTATGATGTGGCCGACTTCAGCCGCGCTGACCTGGATCAGGCAAAATCAACCTGGCAGCGGGTTAAGAAAAGGGTGCAAGAACGCCGCCGCGCCACCGCGAAACGGAACCAAACCGCAAATTGAACCAACGATATAACCCGGCGCTGAGATCGTTCCAAATACTGCCATGAAATTCACATCGCTTCCTCTTGCTCCCCATCAGGCTGCCCTGCGTGACCTGCCCGCCACAGACCGTGTGTTTGTGCGCGGCCCGGCAGGCACGGGCAAAACCACCGCAGCACAGCATTATTTGCTGGCCTTGCTGCAAAGCGGTGCCCCCGGTGGTTCGGTGCTGGTGCTGACACCGCAACGCACGCTGGCGGCTCCCTATCACCAGGCGCTGCGCCAGACGCGCCGACGCGCTGGGGGTGCGCCTGTTATTCAGACAATGGGCGGCGTGGCCCGCCGCATGGTGGAACTGTTTTGGCCGCTGGCGGCGAAACCGGCAGGCTTTGCCCAGCCTGATGCCCCCCCTGTCTTTCTAACCCTGGAGACTGCCCAATACCACATGGCACGCGTGGTACGTCCCCTGTTAGACGAAGGGGCCTTTGATGCGGTGGTGATGGATCCCAATCGCCTCTACAGCCAGGTGCTGGATAACCTGAACAAGGCGGCGTTAATCGGTCTGGAGTACAGCGAAATCGGCCCGCGATTGAGCAGAGCCTGGGGTGGCGATGCAGTGCAATTGCGCGTGTACGCGGATGCCCAGCGCGCGGCCTCAGCCTTTCGCGCCTACTGCCTGATGCATAATTTGCTGGACTTTTCTTTGCAGGTTGAGGTCTTTCGCCAGCATCTATGGCCGCTGCCGTTGTGCCGCGATCATTTAATCGCTACCTATCGCCATCTGCTGGTGGACAACGTAGAGGAAGAAACGCCGTTTGCGCATGATGTGTTGCGCGACTGGCTGCCGCACACGCAGTCGGCTTTGCTGCTCTACGACGACGATGCAGGCTATCGCCAATTTCTGGGCGCGGACGCAGCAGGCGGGCTGGCATTGAGCGAGCTATGCAGCGAAACGTTCACCTTTAGCGAATCCTTCGTCACCCCGCCGGTGCTGCAAAGCCTTGTGCCTGAGCTGGCCGCAGTGCTGGATCAACCCCTGCCGCCGCAGCCACCGCAGCACGTGCCCACACTCACCGGCCTGGTGCTGGCCGAAGAGACTACCCGCTTTTATCCGCAAATGCTGGACTGGTGTGCCGGAGAAATCGCCGCGCTGGTGGATGCCGGGACACCACCGACGGAAATCGTGGTGCTGGCCCCGTTTCTTTCTGACTCGCTGCGCTATTCGCTAAGCGAACGGCTGGCGCGTCTGGGGGTGCCGGCACGTTCGCATCGGCCCTCGCGGGCACTGCGTGATGAGCCGTCAGCCCGCGCCCTGCTCACCCTGGTGCAACTCGGCCATCCACAATGGCGCATGACGCCCAGCCTGTTCGATGTGGCCTACAGCCTGGTGGCCGCTGTGGCTGAAATGGACCTGGTGCGCGCTCAACTGCTGGCGCAGATCATCTATCGCCCCAAAGATGGAATGCCGCAGCTCACAGCGTGGGAGCGGATCAATGCCGAAATGCACGAGCGGATCAGCTATGTGCTGGGTGGCCGCACCGATACCCTGCGCCTGTGGCTGGGCGAAAGCACTGCCAAAACACAGCAACCGCTTGACCACTTTCTGAGCCGTTTGTTCGGTGAAATTTTGTCGCAGCGCGGCTATGGCTTTCACGACGATCTCGACGCGGCACGCGTAGCCGCCACGCTGGTCGAGTCAGTGCAGAAGTTCCGCCAGGGCATGGCAGGCATAGACGACGCACCCGAAGAACTGGGACAAGCGTATTTGCGCCTGGTGGAAGATGGCGTGCTGGCGGCGCAGTATGTAGAGTCATGGCAGCCACCGGCGGAAAATGCGGTGCTGCTGGCACCGGCTTACACCTTTCTGCTCACCAACCGAGCGGTAGACTATCAGTTCTGGTTGGACATCGGCAGCCAGGGCTGGTATGATCGTCTGTACCAACCATTGACGCAACCGCATGTACTCAGCCGCCATTGGCAGGAGCCGCGCACCTGGACAGACGCCGATGACTATGCGACAAGCCAGGCGCGGCTGTATCGGTTGGTAGTTGGCCTGCTGCGCCGCTGCCGCCAACAAGTATACCTGGGCTTGAGCGAGTTGGGTGAGCAAGGCTATGAGCAGCGCGGGCCTTTGCTGTGGACGCTCAATCAGCTTTTCCGGCGCATTCCACCCACAGCCAGCGAGTGACACCAATCAGCACAGCCTAAACCAGGCGACTGCACCGAGTTCAGCAAGCTGGAGGCTGTCACCGCTGTCACTCCGAACGCAGTGAGGAGTCCAGTGTACCCTCGTGAGGGATTCCCCGGCCCTGCTGGGCCTCGGAATGACAGGCTACCCACGACTGCCTCCCGCTCCGGCCGGTCTCCGGCCGAGTCCGGCGATGGGTTAGTTAAAAGTGCTGGCTAAGACTTGGCTACAACTCCGACAATGGTCGCAGTTTGCTGCCAAACAACTGGTCTTTGGTGCAGGAAACGCCCCCTTAAATATGACCTCGGTCATATTTAAGGTTCCTGGCAGCAAAATTCGTGCTTTGGCGCTTTCGTTTCTCTTTTATGTCTTGGTAATGCTATGTTTATTCCTCGCCCCAAGCAACAGGAAATTTTAAATTACACCGGCGGCAAGCTGGGTGTAGCCGCCGTGCCCGGCAGCGGCAAAACCGAAACGCTGTCGCAGCTTGCCGCGCAGATCATCAACCGCGGTGTGTTGGACAGCCGTCAGGAAGTGTTGATCGTGACGCTGGTCAACTCGGCGGTGGATAATTTCTATCAGCGCGTCAGCCGCCTGGTGAAGGCCCGCGGGCTGTTGCCGCATGTGGGCTACCGCGTGCGCACGCTGCACGGCCTGGCCCACGATATCGTGCGCGAACGGCCTGAGTTGGCGGGGCTGGATGATCGCTTTCAAATCGTAGATGAACGCGTAGCCAGCGATATGCTGGACGAAGCCGCGGCGGCTTGGCTGCGCAACAATCCCTACGCGCTGGAGGACTATCTCTCCGCTGAGATCGAACCTAACAAGCTGGACTGGGTAAGGCGCGACCCCTTGCCCAAGCTGGTGCGCGATATTGCCCTCAGCTATACGCGTCTGGCGAAGGATTGGCAATTGACGCCTGAGGCGCTGCACGCACGCCTGGCCGCGCTAGAGCAGCCGCTGCCGCTGGCAACAATGGGCGCGGCGATCTACAGCGACTATCAGCGCGCCCTGGCTTACCGCGGCGCGGTGGACTTCGATGATCTGATCCGCCTGGCTCTGCGCGCGTTGGAAAGCGATGCGGGGCTATTGCTGCGCCTGCGCACACGCTGGCCCTACATTTTAGAAGATGAGGCACAAGACAGCAGCCGCCTGCAACAGCGTATCTTGGCTACACTGGCCGGGTCGCAAGGCAACTGGGTGCGGGTGGGCGATCCCAACCAGGCAATCTTCGAGACCTTCACCACAGCCAGCCCACAGCACCTGCGTGCCTTTCTTGCTGAACCGGATGTGGTCGCCAAAGACCTGCCCAATTCCGGTCGCTCCACCGCCAGCATCATCAGCCTGGCTAACGAGCTGATTGAGTGGACCCGACAGCGCCACCCTGAACCATTTGTGCGTAATGCACTCACTCCGCCGCACATCCTGCCTTCGCCACCCGATGACCCTCAACCCAATCCGCCCGACGTCCCCGAAGCCGTTTATCTGATGAGTACCAAGTTCAGCTCGACAGGTGAGGTGGAAGCAGTGAAGAAATCGCTGCTGCGCTGGCTGCCCGCCAACCCCACCGCTACTGTCGCCGTGCTGACGCCGATCAATGCCCGCGGCTTCGAGGTAGTAGATGCCCTGCGCGCCGCGGGTCTGCCGGTGGTGGATAGCCTGCTAAGCAGCAGCCTTAGCACACGCCAAGCCGCCCAAGCTCTCACCGATTTGTTGCAGGCATTAGCCGAGCCGACATCAGCCCCCAAGCTGGCAAAGGTCTACGAGGTGTGGTGGCATACCCGCTACCCCGATGAAGACAGTGCGGAGCCTGCCCAGGAAATCATGCGCCTGTTGCGTCGCTGTCCGCGTATCGAAGAGTTCATTTGGCCGCGCACCGGGCGCGACTGGCTGAACTCGCTGGACACAGGGGAAGAGCAACGCGCCGAGCTGGAGGCATTTCGCAGCCGCATGCAGCGTTGGCAGGGAGCCGTGCAGCTCCCCATTGATCAGGCGCTGCTCACCCTGGCCCAGGACCTGTTTCGCGAGCCGGGCGAACTGGCGCTAACTCACAAGCTGGCAGCCAGCTTGGAGCAGGCGGCCAGACAACATCCCGACTGGCGCTTGCCCGATCTTACCGAAGAACTGGTGAAGATCGCGCGCAATCAGCGGCGCTTTATCGGTTTTGGTGAGGATGACGCCGGGTTCAATCCCGACCGCTATCCCGGCCAGGTGGTGGTGTCTACCGTGCATAAGGCCAAAGGTCTGGAGTGGGACCGCGTTTACCTGCTGTCGGTGAACAGCTACGATTTTCCCTCCGGCCAACCACACGACCAGTACAAATCAGAAAAGTGGTTCATCCGGGCCAGTCGCCAGGTACAAAGCGACGGGCCGCTGAATGTGCAGGCCGAAACGCTGGCCCAATTGGAGCTGCTGGCCGCCGGTGGCGAGCCAGCCAGCTATGTCGAAGGTGCAGCGTCGGCGCAGGCGCGGTTGGACTATGTGCGTGAACGTCTGCGTCTGCTCTATGTGGGCATTACACGAGCGCGGCGTGAACTCGTCATCACCTGGAACACCGGGCGCGGCAGCACCAAAGCAGTGCCGCCCACGCAAGCACTGCCTTTTGTGGCGCTGCAAGCACACCAGCAAACCGGGCGCAACGGCTCGTAGATCACAGAGGCGCTATGTCCCTACCCACTGACTTTCACTTCAGCCAGGGCAGCCTGCAAGACTTTGCCGATTGCCCGCGGCGCTTCCAGTTGCGCTATCTGTTGCAAATCGCCTGGCCGGCGGTTCCCGCCGAACCGCTGCTGGAAAACGAGCATCGGCAACGGCTGGGGCAACAATTTCACCTGCTGCTGCAACAACACCTGCTTCAAGTGCCGCTGGAGCGTCTTCAGGCGATGGCGCAGAGCGATGCCCACCTGGCCCAGTGGTGGCACGCCTACCTGACTGCGCAACCGGCTGCCCTGCCCGGCCTGCATCTGCCGGAAGTTGCCTTGTCCGCACCGCTCAATCTGCCGGGGCGGGAAAACACCTGGCGGCTGGTGGCGCAGTTCGATCTACTGGTGCTGACCGACGACGGTCGGGCACTGCTTTTCGACTGGAAAACTTCACAGCACCGGCCTCCGCGGCGCTGGCTACAACAGCGGCTGCAAACGCGAGTTTATCCCTGGTTGCTGATGCAGGCAGGCAGCGAATGGCTGAGCGGCGAAGCATTGCCTGCCGAGCGTATCGAAATGGTGTACTGGTTCGCTAACTTTCCTGATCGGCCTGAGCGGCTGGCTTACAGCCGGGCCCAGGCTCAGGCTGATGAAGCCTGGCTGCATGGCCTGGTTGAGCGCATTGCGCTGCTGGCTGCCGCCACCGACGATTTTCCCCTCACCTCCGATGAAAACCAATGCCGCTTCTGTGTTTATCGCTCGCTGTGCCAGCGCGGCGTGCAAGCGGGCAGTGCCGCCCACGCGGGAGAGGATGATTACCGCGACTATGAAGCTGATACAACCCTTGAATTGGATTTTGAGCAGATCACTGAGGTTGCGTATTGAGGTCTGGGACGCATTGTGTATAGTCAAGGTTAATTGAATAAATAATAATCGTAGTCGCAGTAGAGTGTGTGGAAAAGAGGAAAAGCCGATGGTGGCCCTATGAATGGTGCAGGAGCCTTGCCGCACCACTAATGCCAGGGTGTCGGGGTGGCGCAGCCTACGGCAGGGTGTGTGGAAAAGCCGTGGATAAGCGCGCAAAACCTCAAAAGCCTGCCAAAGGCCGCCTTTCGCTCTTTTTTGGCTTTATGACGCTATGCTGGGGGTGACACAGACTCAGCCACTAGATGCGGGAAATAGCCTCGACGTGTTGTTCACAGCGGGTTTAGCTTTTCCACGCGGCCTGTGTAAAAAAGCTGCCGGCAACGATTGACAAGCCCCTGCGCCTCGGCTACAATGCGCTGCATGTGCAGCCGAGGGCGTGCTGCAAGGCAACAAGGTTTTGCAAAGGCAATAGATTGACTGTGCGTGTTCTTACCTACAACATCCACGGCTGGCGTGATGCCCACGGGCAATGCGATGTGCCGCGCCTGGCGCGCATCATTCGCGACGCCGATGCTGACATTGTGGCGTTGAATGAAGTATTTCATCCCTTTGCTCCCGATGACCAGGCGTTGCCTGCATTGCAACGCCTGGCCGATGCCGTGGCGATGCAATGGGCTTTTGGGGTGGCGCTTACCCCACGGTTTGCTTTTGCGCCGCTCGCGGCCTATGGCAATGCCGTGTTGACGCGCTACCCGCTGCTGGCTCATGCCGGGCATCATCTGCCCGCCGCCGAAGGACACGAACAACGCGGCCTGTTGGAGGCGCGCGTGCTGCTACCCGACGGCAAGCGCACGCTGTCCCTTTATGTTACCCATCTTGATCAGCACAGCGAGGCCATGCGCATGAAGCAGGTTGCGGCGCTGCTGCAATGGACCGTGCGTGACCGTGCCCGCCCGCATCTGCTGCTGGGTGATTTTAACGCGCTGGCTCCCGCTGATTTTGCTGCCGATCCGGCCGCTCTGGCTGCTCTCGCCATCCAGCCGGAATTGCAGCGCCTTACGGCTGAGGGGTTGCAGGTGGTGCAGCGGTTGCTGCAACGCGGCTATACGGATGCCCATGTAGCCGCGGGCGTCCCTGAACCGACCTTTCCCGCAGCGGCGCCGCAGGTACGTATTGACTATATCTGGCTATCGGCATCTCTGGCCCCGGCGCTGCGCCGTTGTCAGCGTTACAGCAGTGTTGACACCACTGCCGCCTCCGATCATCTGCCGCTGTTGGCCGAGCTGGATGAAAACGCCTGGCTCTGAGCTGCGTTTGCAGACAAGCTGCTTGACAAGCGATCTTTTCGCTACCCAATGAGATCAAACCGCTGTGCGGCAGCGATCTACCAGAAAGGTGTGCAGGATGAAGAACAGCAAAAAAGCTGACTATCGCCTGGGTGTAGATATGGGCGGTACTAAGATTTTGGCGGCTGTGGTAGACCCTGACGGCGCTATTGTTGGCATGGGCAAGAAAAAAACCAAGGCTGAGGTTGGCCCGGACGGTGTGATCAAGCGCATTCTGGACACCGCGTCCGAGGCCCTGGGCGCGGCTAAACTTTCTATGAAAAACATCAGCGGCGTGGGTGTGGGAGCGCCCGGCCCGGTGGACTATGAAACCGGCGTCGTCTATAGTGCGGCCAATTTGCCCGGCTGGAATGATGTGCCGCTGGGCGCGTGCCTGAAGAAGGAATGGGGCGTTCCGGTACGCATCGAAAACGATGCCAACCTGGGCGCGCTGGGCGAGTTCACGCATGGCGCAGGTCGCGGCTGCCGCCACATGCTGGGCATTTGGGTGGGCACCGGCATAGGTGGCGGTGTAATTATTGACGGCAAACTGCATCGCGGCGCACGCTATGGCGCGGGCGAAATCGGCCATATGGTGGCATTGCCGCACGGCCCGCTATGCGGTTGCGGCAGACAGGGCTGTGTGGAGGCGTTGGCCAGCCGCACCGCCATCGAACGCTTTGTGCGGCTTGGTCTGGCCGAGGGCAAATCACCGCTGGTGGCCGACTTGCTGGCCGCTGAAAACGACCGCTTCACCAGCAGCATCATCGCTCAGGCGGTGGCCGCCAACGATGCCTTGATGCTGGAGATAATCAGCCAGGCACAGTTTTATTTGGGCCTGATGACTGCTAATCTGGTTAACGTGCTGGATCCGGAAGTGGTGGTATTTGGCGGCGGCGTGGTAGAGGCGCTGGGCGATGCCTTTTTGCAGCCGATCCGTGACACGGCAGTGAGCTACTATTTGCAGCAACGCAACACCGATCAGGTGCATATTGTGCCAGCGACCCTGGGTGACAACGCCGGTGTGCTGGGGGGCGCAGCCCTGGCAAGCGCGCCTGCGGTGCGAAAGGATTGATTGGCTATGGCTTTTACCCCGCGCCCGATCAAGGCTAAAAACGGTAAAAAGGTTGCTGTACGCTTCCTTACCCCGGCAGACGGCGATTTGCTGGTTGATTTTGTCAAGCGCCTGTCGCCGGAAAGTCGTTACCAACGTTTTCACGTCAGCACCGATGATATGCCCGATGCGGAAATCCAGCGACGGCTGCCACCCTATCTGGAGCTGGATGGAGAAAACAGCGTGGCGCTGGTGGCCGTGGTGAAAGAGGCCAAAGTTGAACGTGCCATCAGCATTGCCCGTTTTCGCCGTCGCCCGGGCGACACCCAGGCCGAGGCTGCCGTGGTGGTGCGCGATGATTGGCATCGCCAGGGCCTGGGCAGTGCCCTGATCCGCCAACTGGGCGAGATGGCGCTGAGCGTGGGCATCACCAGCTTTCTGGCTATCGCTCAGGCCGATAACCACGCGGTACATGCCACCATTCGCGCCAGCGGCTTCGATTATGACAGTCACTACGACAGCGGCGAGGACTATATTGTGATTAATCTTCAGGACAAGTCGCTATGAAAGCTGTAGTGATGGCTGGCGGCGCAGGATCACGCCTGCGCCCGATGACTATTGGTCGCCCCAAGCCGATGCTGCCTCTGGTGAATCAGGTGGTGCTTGGTCATACTCTGGATCTGCTGCGCACCCACAAGATTACCGATGTGGTGGTAACGCTGCAATACATGGCCAGCATCATTGAGGATTACTTCGGTGACGGCAGTTTCTATGGTCAACGTCTGCATTATGTGGTGGAAGAAAGCCCGCTGGGCACTGCTGGCAGTGTTGCCAACGCGCGCGATCAACTGGATGAGACCTTTATCGTCATCAGCGGCGATGCAGTAACCAACTTCAACCTGCAAGCATTGGTAGATTTCCACAAAGCCAAACGCTCGTTGGCAACGCTGGCTTTATATCCGGTGGCCGAGCCGCTGGATTATGGCGTGATCGTCACTGATGCCCAGGGCCGCATTACCCGCTTTCTGGAAAAGCCAAGCTGGGGCGAGGTCACGTCAGACACTGCCAACACCGGCATCTACGTGCTGGAGCCAGAAGTACTGGATCTGATTCCCCCAGGCCAGTCGTATGACTGGAGTACCCAGGTTTTTCCGAGTATGCTGGAAGCCGGTATGCCGTTGTACGGCATGGTAGCTGACGGTTATTGGTGTGATGTGGGCAATTTCAACGAATATCGCCGCGCCACTGCCGATGTGCTGCGCGGCAAGGTGTTTGATACAGCAACGTTTGGCAAGCATATCGGCGGCGATATCTGGGTGGGCGATGATGTGGATATCGCACCGGACGCGCAACTGTATGGCCCGATCTATCTCGGCAAGGAAGTGCAGATCAAAAGCGGTGTGGTGATCCGCGGGCCAGCGGTGGTGCGCGACTATACCATTGTAGATAACCGCGCCCAGGTTGATCGCAGTATCATTTGGCGCAATTGCTACATCGGTGAAGATGCTGAAATTCGCGGGGCGATTGTGGCACGGCAATGCAGCATCAAAGCCAAGGCGGCTTTGTTTGAAGGCACAGTGATCGGTGAAGGCTCGGTGGTGGGTGAAGGTGCAGTGGTTCATGCCGGGGCCAAGCTGTGGCCTGGCAAAGAAGTAGACCCCGGTGCTGTAGTTAAAACCAGCATCATTTGGGGATCACAAGGGCGACGTGTGCTGTTTGGACGCTACGGCGTTACCGGTGTGGTAAACGTTGACCTGACGCCTGAATTTGCCGCGCGGCTGGGTGCAGCTTTTGGCGCTACGCTGTCACGCGACTGCACCGTAACCATCAACCGCGATGGACATGCCGGCTCGCGTATGTTAAAACGAGCGGTGATTTCCGGCCTGCCCTCTGCGGGCGTGCATGTGCGCGACCTGCAAACCGTGCCTATTCCGGTGGCACGCTTCTACACCCGCAGCACCGGTGCTGCGGGCGGCGTGCATGTGCGCATCTCACCCTTTGATCAGCGTGTGGTGGATATTCGCTTTTTTGGCAGCGAGGGCATGAACCTTAGCAAACATGAAGAACGCAACATCGAGCGCGTCTTCTTTCGCGAGGATTTTCGCCGGGTCTACATGGATGACATTGGCACCATTGCCTATGCCCCCGATGCCGGTGCCATGTACAGCAAAGCTTTTCTGCAAAGCGTAGATGCCGCCCTGATCAGCAGTGCAGGCTTCAACATTGTTGTGGACTATGCCTTTGCTTCCACCTCACAGATTTTGCCTGACCTGTTTCAGACCTTGCAGGTAAACACTACGCCGTTGGGGGCGCGCGTGGATCCAACCTATATTTCGTTGGAACACGACACTTTCGAGGAAGAACGCCGCCGCATGGCAGTGATTGTCGAGGCACTTAACAGTGACTTGGGCGTGCGGCTGGATGTTGGTGGCGAAAAAATCTTCCTGGCTGATGATCGCGGCCAGCCGGTGCCCGACATGGTGCTGAGTGCAGCCATGGTGGAGCTGATGCTGCGTTCCGCGCCGGGCGGCGTGGTGGCTGCGCCGGTGACGCTGCCTGCCGTGTTTGAACGCATTGCCCGTCGCCATCAAGGCAGCATCCTGCGCACTCCCGTTGACATCGCTTCGTTGATTCAGTTTGCCTACAATGCCGGTGTGCTGATGGCCGTGGATGGCGCCGGTGCCTTTGTTTTCCCTGACTTCATGCCCGCGGTGGATGGTATGATGGCGATTGCCCGCCTGCTGCAAATGCTGGCGCAGCATCAATTGCGACTTTCTGATCTGATTGCTTCACTGCCGGAATTCCATGTGCTTTCCTCCACTGTGGATTGCTCCTGGGAGAACAAGGCAATTGTGATGCGGCTTTTGCAGCAGCATTTCGCCCGTGCTGATGTTCAGGTGACTGATGGCATCAAGGTGTTTCTGAACGATGACGAATGGGTGTTGGCCCGCCCCGATCCTGACAGTGCCTGTTTCCATCTGCATGCCGAGGCAGCCTCTGTCGAACGCGCCGGGGAAATACTGATCCAACACGCCGATCTGGTGCGCGAGTTTGCCGCCGTCCGTCCTGGTTAACGCAGGCCAGGGTAAAGTTTCAGACAGCTCCGCTGCAAGGTAGTGGCCGCAAACAGGCCGGCAGCGCGCTGTTCCTCAGCACTGTCCAGCAGGGACCCCTCTTTGCATCTTGCTCATCTTTCTTTTACCAATTTTCGTAACTTCAGCCGCCTGGAGTTGACGCTGCCCGCGGGTATCACCTTGCTGCAGGGCTTGAACGCGCAGGGCAAAACCAGTTTTCTCGAGGCGGTGGCTTATTTATCTACCTCGCGCTCGCTGCTGGCTGGCGCCGAGCGTGAGCTGCTGCACTGGTTGGCCTGGGAAGAGTCGCTGCCCTTTGCCCGTCTCACCGGTGAAACCGCAGGTCAGGGACGCAGGCAGAAGATCGAAATCACGCTGCTGCAAACCGGTCTTACGGCCGCGGGTGCGCCGTTACTGCGCAAGGAAGTGCGCGTGAATGGCGTGCCGCGACGTGCCCTGGACCTGGTGGGGTTGATGCCTACTGTGCTCTTTTTGCCCCAGGACATCGAGTTGGTTGCCGGTTCCCCCGGTGTGCGCCGACGCTATCTCGATATTGCTCTTTGCCAGATGCAGCCCGACTATTGCCGCGCACTGAGTGCCTATAACAAGGTGCTGGATCAACGCAATGCCCTGCTGAAGGCGCTGCGCGAGCGCGGCGGACCGCACGACCAACTGCGCTTTTGGGACGAGCAATTGACCACGCACGGCGGCTTGCTGATGGCGCGTCGCTCCGCCTTTTTGGCGGAGCTGGAGGCTGAGGCCAACGAGCGGCAACAGGCACTCACCGATGGCCGCGAGCGCCTGCATTTGCGCTATATGCCTGCGCTGGATGGCCGTGACAACGGCGAGATTGTTCCTTTCGCTGGTGATGAGGCGGTTCTGCGCGAGCCATCACCGCTTTACCTGGCCGGTGAGCAGGCGGCGATGGCCGAAACGTTTTTGGCTGCATTGCAGCGCACGCGGGCGCGCGAGATCGCCGCGGGCATGTCGCTCACCGGGCCGCACCGTGACGACGTGCAGTTCAGCACTCAGGGCCGCGACCTGCGCACCTATGGCAGCCGCGGACAACAGCGTACCGCTGCGCTGGCGGTGAAGCTGGCCGAAGTAGCCTTGATGCGGCGCGCTCTCGGCGCACCGCCGCTGTTGCTGCTGGATGACGTGATGTCAGAACTGGATGGCAGCCGGCGCTCTTTGTTGCTGGAGGCATTGCAAGGTGTAGAGCAGGCCCTGGTCACTACCACCGATTGGGAAGATTTCAGCCCAGAGTTTCGGTCTCGTGCTCATTGCCTCCAGGTCAGTGAGGGAAGGATCAGTAAAGCAGAGTAGCGTGGTTTCCCTCGCTCTGCGGCTGGTTCCGAAGCTCCCGACCGAAGCACCCCCTCTCATGCGGCACGGTCTGGAGATTGGAAACCATCCCGGAGGGGGCCGGCCGGAGCTGGTTTGATACGCTTTCGCGATTTTGCCCCCTTCATAGGAGTCCCATTGTGTCTCAATGCCTGATTGTTTTTAACCCCAATTCCGGTCGTGGTCGCGGTAGTCAGCGTGCCCAGGCCGTGCATAGTGCCTTGCAGGATGCAGGGGTTCGCTATGAAGCCGTGATTTCGCAAAGTCGCGGCCATGCCATTGAACTGGCCGAGCGTGCCGCACTCAACGGCTTTTCGTTGGTGGTGGCCGCAGGCGGTGACGGCACGGTGAACGAGGTGATCAACGGGCTGATGCGGGCTCGCAGTGCCGGTACAATCGCCACGTTGGGCGTGATCCCCATTGGCACTGGTAACGATTTTGCCAGCGCCCTGGGTATCCCGCGCCAGGCCGAGGCCGCCGTGGCCCGACTGGCTGCGCGCCAGGGACGGCGTGTAGACATTGGTTGCGTCAACGGACGTTATTTCGGCAACAACGTGGGGATCGGCTTCGAGGCGCGTGTCAACATCGAGGCACATCGCATTACCCTGCTGCGCGGTCAGTTGCTGTATCTGGTGGCTGCCTTGCGTGCTACGGCCAGCTATCCCTTTCCCCAGGTCACGGTGCAAAAGGATGGTCAGGATTTCCTTGCCAAGCGCATTCTGATGCTGTCGGTGGGCAATAACTTTCGCGCCGGTGGTGGCTTTTTGCTTACCCCTGAGGCGCGTAATGACGATGGCTTGCTAGATATGTGTGTGGTAGATGCCATCCCCCGCAGCGAGATCTTTCGCCTGCTGCCTAAAGCCATGAACGGCAAGCATCAAGGTGAGCGTGCCGTAGCCATGACCCGCTTCAGCCACCTCGTTATCGAATCAAACGATCCCCTGCCCGTGCATGCCGATGGCGAAATCCTCTGGAACGATGTGCATCGCGTGGAAATTACCCTGGAACCCGGCTGCCTGGAGGTGATGGGGTAAGCCAGAGGAGATTCGGTTTGAATAGAGGCGCGGCGGCTGCCGCGCTATTTGCCGCGTTCGCCGCGGATGTAGGGTACGCCCAGCGCAGCGGGCGCTCCCAGGCGCTGGCGCATTGCCTCGCGCGAGCCGATCACCAAAATAAGGATGATTACAGCCCACGGCAGCATTTGCAGGAAAAAGCCCAGGCGGGGCATGTAGAAGAAGGGATTGGCAAAGCCCAGCAACAGTTGCGGGCCTTGCAGATCAAGGATCAGGCGACGCAATGCGCCGAACATATACGCGCCTGCTGCCGCGCGCCAGGGGTTCCACTGAGCAAAAATCACCAATCCTACCGCTACCCAGCCCAGGCCGCCGGTGGTCAACTCACTGAACCAGCCGGGAGAAACCGCCAGGCTGATGGTGGCTCCGCCCAGTCCGGCCAGCAGCCCGCCTGTCAGCACATACAGGTAGCGCAGCCGGTACACATTGATGCCCAACGCATCTGCCGCCGCCGGATATTCGCCCACAGCCCGCAGATGCAGACCGGGCCGGGTGAAGTTGATGTAGTACCACGCCACGGGCACCAGCAGATAACCCAGATACACCAATATGTTGTGATCGGCAAACAGAACGGGGCCAAGGAAGGGAATTGCCGCAAGACCGGGAATGCTGGCCGAAGGCAGCAATGCTCCCGCACCTGCCTTGCTCAGGCCTTCGCCTAATACCATGCTCAGCCCAATGCCTACGAAGTTGGTAGCCAGCCCGCTGACCACCTGATCGGCTTGCAGGTGAATGGTGACAATGGCGTGCAACAGGCTGAGAACCCCGGCAGCAAGCATGGCTGTGACTACGCCCAACCACGGGTTGCCCGTAGCCACGGCCACCTTGAAGGCCATCATAGCACCGATCAGCATCATGCCTTCTACGCCCAGGTTGAGCACTCCGGCGCGCTCTGCAAAAATCTCGCCGATGGCTGCAAACAGCAAGATTGTTCCGGTGGCAACGCCAGCGTGCAGAATTAATGTCCAGTCAAGCACGGGAACCTCGTTTCGTGGAAAGCTGATCAGCGGCGCACGATGCGCACGCGATAGCGCAGCAAAATGCTGCTGGCGATCACGCAGAAGAGAATGATGCCCTGCAACATGCGCGGCACGCCGGAGGGCTGTATCTCGCGCCCGGCCTGGATCAAGCCGCCGAACAGCACCGAAACCGGTACCACGGCTATGGGGTTGAGGTTTGCCAGCCAGGCAATGATAATGCCGGTGAAGCCGTAGCCCGGTGAAATGGCCCCTTGCAGGCGGTGCACTACACCGGTTACCTCTGACATACCGGCCAGCCCCGCCAGCCCGCCCGACAGCATCATCACCAACACTGTGTTGCGCACAATGGGGATGCCGGCATATTCTGCCGCGCGCGGGTTATCGCCGATCAGACGGATTTCGTAACCCCAGCGGCTGCGTTTCAGGATTACCCAGATCACTACAGCGGCGGCCAGGCTCAGGATAAAGCCACCGTGCAGGGTCAGCCCTGATAACTGCGGAAACTGACGGGCATAATCGGTCAGCCGCGGCAACCAGGCGCTTTTGGGGAATACGTGCGACATCTGAAAGCCGCCCTCGCTCCATGCACCGAACACCCAGAACAGCACCCACGAGGTGGCGATGTAGTTCAGCATCAGGGTGGTGATGATTTCGTTGACGTTGAAGCGCGCCTTCAGATAGCCGGGAATAAAGCCCCACAGCGCGCCAAAAAGAAAACCAGCCAGCGCCATCACCGTGAGCATGATCAGCGGCGGTGTGTCGCGGGGCAGAATGGGGGCGAGTACAATGGCGCTGGCTCCCCATGCACCTAAAAAGAACTGTCCTTCGGCACCGATATTCCACAGCTTCATGCGAAATGCCAGGGCACAGGCCAGCCCTACCAGAATCAACGGCGTGGCTTTCACCAGCGTGTCGTTGATCACACCGATATTGCCGAACGCGGCTTTCAGAATGTGGCCGTAAGCCCGTATCGGCTCACCGCCGGCCAGCTTGATGATGATGCCGCCGATGATAAAGGCGACGATCAAAGCGCCCAGTGACACCGCACCGGAAAACCAGCGCGGTGCATCAACACGCGGTTCGATGCGCAGGGTCCACGGAATCAGGAAACGACGCGTGGTTTTGCTGGCTGTGGTCATGCGTCCCTCCGTGTGCCGGCCATCATCAGGCCAATTTCGGTTACAGTGGCTTCCTCGGCGCTGAGTGTGCCCATGATTTGTCCTTCGTAGATGCCGCAGATGCGGTCGGAAAGCGCCAGCAGTTCCTCCAACTCTTCCGAAATCAGGAGGATAGCGGTGCCTTTGGCGCGCTCTTGCAGCAAAACCCGCTGTACTGCCTCGATAGCGCCCACGTCCAGGCCACGTGTGGGCTGGACGGCTACAATCAAGTTGGGATTGGCCGACATTTCGCGGGCGAGGATGGCTTTTTGCAGGTTGCCGCCTGATAGCAGGCGTGCTTCTACCTTCACCGAAGGCGCAGCAATATCATAGGCCTTTTTGAGAGTTTCTGCCTGGCTGCGGATCACGGTGGCGTTCAACAGGCCGTTGATGCTGATGGGCGCTGTGCGATAGCTTTTCATGATCAGGTTGTCGGCCAGGCTGAGGCCGGGGGCGCTGCCCACGCGGTGACGATCTTCCGGTACGTGTGAGACTTGTTGTTTTATTGCTACATCCGGTGTGCAGTTGATTACGTCCTTGCCGTTGATGATTACTTTGCCGCTGCTGCATCGGCGCAAGCCGGTGATCACCTGGGCCAGCTCGCTTTGGCCGTTACCTGCCACACCCGCCATGCCGACAATCTCGCCAGCCCGTATCTGCAACGAAAGGTTGCGCAGGGCAGGCACGCCGCGGTCGCTGAGCGCATTCACGCTCTGTACATCAAGCACCACCGGCCCTGGCTGCGCCGCAGGCTTTTGCAGGGTAAACACCACTTCCCGCCCTACCATCAACTGCGCCAGATCGCGCTTGCTTACCCCCTGCGTGCTGCGACCGGCCGCAGTGACCTTGCCCTGGCGCATCACTGTCACGCGGTTGGCAATAGTCAGCACCTCATCCAGCTTGTGGCTGATGAAGACAATAGAATGACCGGTGGCTACCATCGAACGCAGGGTGTTGATCAACTCTTCGATTTCCTGTGGGGTCAGCACCGCGGTTGGCTCATCCATGATCAAAATACGCGCACCACGGTAGAGCATCTTTAAAATTTCGACGCGCTGCTGCTCGCCCACGGAAAGCTGCCAGATTTTGGCTTTGGGGTCTACACGCAGGCCGTATTTGTCCTGCAATGCCAGAATTTGCTTGTCCAGTTCTGGCAGATTCAGGCGGAAACGCGGCGTATTCAGCCCCAACACAATGTTTTCGGTGACGGTTTGTGAAGGCACCAGCATGAAATGTTGATGCACCATCCCCAATCCGGCGGCGATAGCGTCGCGCGGTGAGTTGAGTTGCACCGGGCGGCCTTCCACCAGAATTTCACCTTCTTCGGGGCGATACAGCCCGGCCAGCACGTTCATCAGCGTGCTTTTACCGGCCCCGTTTTCGCCCAGCAAGGCGTGTACTTCACCCTGGCGCAGGTCAAAATCAACGTGGTCGTTGGCCAGCACGCCGGGAAAGCGCTTCACAATCCTGCGCATCTCGACAGCATTGACAAAATCGGGCATGGGGGAACCTCACGAAAAAGAGGCGAGTAAACAAGTAGACAAGGATAAGTCCTTGTCTACTTGTTTTTGTCTGCTTGCTTCTTACTTTACGGCTTCGGCAATTCGGCAATCACGCCTTCGGCCCACCAGTACATGCAGTACTGGCAAGTAAGGTTTTCGGCTCCGGGCGGGAATTGATCCAGGTCAGCCTGCACCATCTTTTCGCCAGCGGGAACCACGACGTTGCCCTTGTTGTCCTTGATTTCACCGGAGAACACATCAAAGCGGGTGAACTCACCGGCCAGCATCTTGGCCAGTGTATCTTTCACCATTTGCAGGTCTTCGGCGGGCAATTCGGCCATGCCCGTGGTGAGCTGCTGGCCTTCCATCAAGCCATACAGGCCCAGCGCACCGCTGTCGGCATCAAAGTAGTCAAAGCCAGGCTGATAGGTCTTGTCTATCACGCCCTGAGCGATCTTGGCATAGACCTTGCCCCAGTCCCAATAGATGGTAGTGAGGCAGCGCTCAACCTTGCACGAGCCAACCCAGTCATAGGTAATACCCCACTTACCCTTGGCTTGGGCCACGTCTGCCGGAGCAGGAGTATCTGCACCGGTGAACACTACCTGCGCGCCTGCATCGAACAGCGATTCAGCCGCTGCCTTTTCCTGCACCGGATCGTGCCAAGTGTTGATCCAGCGCACATCCATGGTGCAATCAGGGCAGGTCTTGCGCATACCCAGGGCAAAGGCGTTGCCCAGGCGCAGCTCTTCGGGGATGGGGAAGGTGGCGATGTAGCCAGTCTTGGGGTTGCCGTCCATCTTGGCGCGGGAACCTGCTATTATGCCGGCCAGGTATTTCATGTTTTCCATCGCGCCGAACAGGTTGCCGAAATTCTTGCCGTTCGTCTTGTAGCCACTGACATGGATAAACGTCTGGTTGGGGAATTCTTCCGCAACTGCGCCGGTGGCATCCATGTAGCCAAAGGACGTGGTCAAGATCAGGTTGAAGCCTTTGCGGGCCAGCGAGCGGATCACTTGCTCGGCCTCGGCGCCTTCGGGTACGTTTTCTACATAGGCAACGTGGGCGTTGGGAACATTCTGACCGACGTAGACCAGACCATCGTAGTGCGCCTGGCTCCAGCCGCCATCATCATGGGGTCCAATCAGCACTGCGGCTACATTGAACTTGCCCTCTTGAACATCGGGGATTTGCAGAGAACCGCTGGACTCGGCCGGGGCAGCTGGGGCCTCGGCTGCGGTATCAGCCGCAGGTGCGGGGGTTGAGGCTGCCGGTGCGCAGGCCGAGATTACTAAAGATGCCATGATCACCAAAGCAAGCAAAACGAACCAACGGGAAGTGTGTCGCATACGTCTCCTCCTGAGAGATGTACCTAGCTTTTCCTGGTAAAACCAGGGACGGGGAATTTGTTTGGCGACATGAGGGCAAGCCTTTGCAGCCGGGGAAAAGGGGCTGCTAAGCCAGCCTTGTTTGCACCATGCCTGCCAATCGTTGGATTATTATATCACAAGCAATGCGATTGTACATGACATCGGTCATATAAAGCAAGCACCTGTACCAGGGCTTTTCAAAGTCACTCTGTCAACCTCTCGCCCCACCATCCCGTTTCTTCATCCTGCTTTTTGCGTGGTACAATGGTGTACGGCTTTGCCGCATTTTTATCACCGCGAACTGACGAGGAGGTCTGTTCATGCAGTTATCTGAACTGATTGACATTGCGGCGGGGCGCCGACCGGCCGATCTGGTGTTGCGCAATGCCCGACTGATCAACGTTTTTTCCGGCGAAATCGCCTATACCGATATCGCTCTGGCTGGTGGCTATGTTGCCGGTGTGGGCGCGGGCTACCACGGCCAGCAGCAGATAGATCTGGCGGGCGCTTTTGTAGCCCCCGGCTTGATAGATGCCCACGTACACATCGAAAGCTCGATGGCTACCCCGCCCCAGTTCTCGCGCGCAGTGCTGCCGCGCGGTACCACCACCGTCATCACCGATCCGCACGAAATTGCCAATGTCCACGGCGTGGCGGGGATTCGCTACATGCTGCACGCCGCGCGCCACACACCGCTGAGCATCTGGGTGAATGTGCCTTCATGCGTGCCCGCCACGCCTATGGGCACTGCCGGCGCCGTGCTGGAAGCCGAAGATCTGCTGACCCTGCTGGATGACCCCGCAGTCTTGGGCCTGGCTGAGATGATGAACTACCCCGGCGTGGTTTACGCCGCGCCCGCGGTGTTAGCTAAGCTGCAAGGCTTCGCCGGTCGCCCGCGTGATGGTCACGCCCCCGGCCTCAGCGGTCAGGCTCTCAATGCCTATGTCGCCGCGGGCATCGGCTCCGATCATGAATGCACCACCGTGGACGAAGCCGCCGAAAAGCTGGCCCGCGGCCTTTACATCCTTATCCGTGAAGCTACCAACGCCCACAACCTGGAAACCCTGCTGCCGCTGATAACCCCCGCCAACAGCCGCCGCTGCTGCTTCTGCACCGATGACCGCCAACCCGCCGACCTGCTGGACGAGGGCGGCATTGACGCCATGGTGCGCACTGCCATTGCCCGCGGCATAGCGCCGGTGACAGCCATTCAAATGGCTACGCTCAACACCGCTGAGTGGTTTGGCCTGCACGACCGCGGGGCTATCGCCCCAGGTCGCCGCGCCGATCTGATCGTCTTCCACCAATTGGAGGAGCCGCGCCCGCACCTGGTGTTTGCCGGGGGCGAGCTGGTTGCGCGTGACGGCGTCATGCTGGCCTCTCTGCCTGAGTTGACGGCAGCGGCGTTGCCTGCTTCTATGCGCATTGATTGGAACCAGGTAGATTTGGCGATTCCGGCAGCGGGCAGTGTCATGCGGGTTATCGGCGCTATTGAAAACCAACTGGTCACGGAACATCGGTTGCTGCCGCCCACCGTACACAACGGCTTGGCCGTAGCCGACCCCGAACGCGACCTGCTGAAAATGGCGGTGATTGAACGTCATCACGCCGGTGGCAACGTGGGTAAAGGCTTTATTCAGAACATTGGCCTGCGTCGCGGCGCGTTGGCCTCTTCGGTGGCACACGATCATCACAACCTGGTGGTGGTGGGTGCTGATGATGCCAGCATGATTACCGCGGCTCGCGCCGTAGCCGCAATGGGTGGCGGCCTGGCCGTGGCCCACGGCCAGGCCGTGCTGGCGCAGTTGGCCTTGCCTATTGCCGGTTTAATGTCTCAGCAGCCTATCGAGCAGATTCGCCACGACTTTGATGCCGTGCTGGCCGCAGCTCATCAGCTTGGCTCCACCCTGCACGATCCCTTCATGGCCATGAGCTTTATGGCGTTGGAGGTGATTCCGCATCTCAAGCTCACCGATCAAGGCCTGGTGGATGTGGATCGCTTTGAGCTGGTGGAGCTGTTTGTATCCGCGTAGCCCGCAGCGGGTGAGAGGTGAGAAGTGAGAAGCAAAGGTAACACGTAAAACAAGAGGTTACATCCCTGTCTTGCCGCTCTCTAATCCGAGTTACGAGTTACGAGTTACGAGTTACGAAGTTACGAGTTACGAGTTACGAAGTTACGAAGTTACGAGTTACGAAGTTACGAAGTTACAGGAGCTATCGTGCCTGAATCTGCACAAAGCCGTCTGCGCCGCTGGGCCTTTAACTTCTTTCCAGCCTATCGCGGTTCAGGCGCGCGCATAGCCTATATTGCTGCCGATTGGCGCGAGGTGCGCATTAAGCTGCCGTTGAGTTGGCGCACTCGCAACTACGTTGGCACCATCTACGGCGGCAGCATGTACAGCGCCGTGGACCCCATCTACATGATCATGCTGATCCGCTTGCTGGGGCCAGAGTACGTAGTTTGGGACAAGGCCGCAGCCATTCGCTTTCGCAAGCCCGGCAAGGATACCTTGCACGCCCGCTTTGTGATAGATGAAGCTGAAACCGATACCATTAAAGCCGCATTGCAGCATCAGTCTGCCGTTGACCGCCTCTATCAGATTGATTTGGTGGATGCCGCGGGCGCGGTCTGTGCCTCGGTGGAAAAAACGCTGTACATCCGGCACAAATTGTCCGGCAAACAGCCGGTCAAGGAGTCTCCATGAACCATTCTAATCCCTATCCCCCGGCGCGTCCGCGGCGCTCGCTGCTGCCCTGGGTGCTGCTGCTGGTGGTGGTGGTGCCGTTGATCGCCTGCCTGCTGTTCGCGGTGATCACACTGGGCGGCGTCAACAAAACGATGGATCTGGTGCGCAATGTGCTGGATGGCGGCGAATTGCTGGTGTTGCAAGATCAGCCGCCGGTGATCACGCAGATTCGCCAGCTTGGCCGGCTGGAAAGCGCCGCCTACACCGTGGAAAAGGTGCTGGAAGGGCGGGTTGATCAGGGCAACGAGTTGCTGAACCTGTTATTGGGCGACAAGTTGCTTTTTATCGCCCACGGCGAAGTGATTGCCGGAGTTGATCTGGAGGAGATGCAAGACAGCGACATCACGGTGAGCGAAGATCGTCTGAGCGTCACCGTGCGCCTGCCTGCGGCGCGTGTCCTTACCCATCGCCTGGATAACGACCTCAGCCGTGTCTACGACCGTGAAACCGGGCTGCTGACCAAAGGCGACGTCTCGCTGGAAGGCCAGGTGCGTCAGCAGGCCGAACAAGCCGTTCTGGCCGCAGCCTGCGAGGGTGGTATTTTGCGACAGGCTCAGGAAAACGCCCAGCGCCAGGTGCAAATTCTGCTGCTGGCGCTGGAGTTTCGCGATATTCAGTTTTTACCGGCGTCTGCGGCAAGCAGCAGCGGTTGCCCGTAGGCATCACCACAACTCGAACGGTCGCCAGGGTGCGGTCAGGGTCGCGTTTCTGTCTAGCGGCGACGTGCGCGGCGTGCGATAGACCAGCACGGTTTCCTGCGGGGTAGGCAGCCGCGCTTCGCCGTCCAGGATCCACAGCGGGCCAAGCCACGCTTCCCATCCCAGGCGAGCGTACCATTCCGGCAGCGCAGGAGAAAGTGCGCCCAGGTCATAGCTGCTGATGCCCGCTTGCAGGCGACGCATCACCGCCGTGCCATAGCCGTACCCACGTTGCGGCGCGGCGGTGGCTACACCTTCCACATAGGCACTGCGCAGCCAGGGGCCATCTCCCACCTGCAAAGGGCGATTCAGCCACAGCGCATGGCTCACCAGGTGCTCACCTGAATAGCCCAGCACATGCACGCGGTCGGGGCACAGATCGAGATAATAGCCGTAGTCCAACTTGAACACGGCCGAGCATAGCGCTACCACCGCGGCGCGTTGTGCTGCGGTCAGCGCGTCAGAAGCAACCGTTTGCAGATGGAAGGCCACGGTGTCAGCCTGTCGCAAAGCGCGCCAGCACGGCAGCGTGGCGCGCTTCCAGCTTCACCAGCCGGCGCTTGCGTTTCAGCAGCGCCGCGGCCTCGGCGTAGCTCAGGCCATGCTGCTGCATCAGATAAGCTGCCAGCAGCGTGGCCGAGCGGCCACGTCCCTTGGCACAATGTACCAGGATGCTGCGGCCTGCTGCGGCCTGCCCGGCCATCCAGGTTACACCGGTTTCCAGCACCTCTGGCGGGGGAGCAGCTACATCCGGCACAGCCAGCTTGAGATGCGTGATGCCGTGCTGCGCGTAGAGAGCCAGATCATCGCTGCGCTCCGCGCGGATATCCACTACCGCGCCTATGCCGTGATCAAGCAAAAAACGGTAGTCACGGCGGGCGGTGGGCGCACCTCCCAGCCATAGCGTGTCTGCAATTGCATTATCCGGGGTGATCTGCGTGAACCAGGGGTTGCCCTTGATGGTTTCGTGATAGAAGCGGATAGCTGGATAGAGCTTGTCAAAAGCCCGGTGAAAAAGGTTCATGCCGCGATTATACCGCCCCCGTTGCTCAAAACCCAATTTTCCGGCTCTCTGATCTGTCACTTTACCAAATTTCTATTCCCGTCTATAATCTCTCTATGCCCGATTTGGTACTTTTTAACGGCGCTATCTGGACACAGCACCCCACTCAGCCGCAGGCGCGTGCCTTGGCCGTGCGCGCTGGCCGTATCCTGGCCGTAGGCGATGATGCCGAAATACGCGCCCTGGCCGGACCCCGCACCGAGGTGATAGACCTGCACGGAGCGCGCGTGTTGCCTGGTCTCACCGACGCTCACTGTCATTTTGCGATGTGGGCGCTGGCGCAGCAACAGCTTGATTTGACCCGGGTCATATCGCTGGCGGCAGTTCAGCACTTGCTGGCTGAGGCCGCGGCTACGGCGCAGCCCGGCCAATGGCTGCAAGGCCAGGGTTGGAACGAAAGCACCTGGCCCGACGCTCGCCTGCCTGACCGTCACGATCTCGACGCCGCCGCGCCCGATCATCCGGTGATCCTTTGGCGCAGTGACCTGCACCTGGCCGCGGTGAACAGTGTCGCCTTGCACCTGGCTGCCATAGATCGTCACACCCCAAACCCACCGGCGGGCCTGATTGACCGTGACCTCCGCGGCGAACCCACCGGCGTGTTGCGCGATCACGCCATTGGTTTGGTGCAGGCGGTGATCCCTGCACCTTCGGCGGCTGATGTAGATGCGGCCCTGCGTGCTGCCATGAAGCAAGCCCATCGCCTGGGGCTGACCGGTATTCATGATTTTCGCATCGGCGCGGCTGCAGAAAGCCGCGCGGCCTGGCACACCTGGCAACGCCTGCACGCCGCAGGGCAGCTTTCTCTGCGTGTCTGGCTGATGCTGGACGGCTCATTGCTGGACGAGGCGATTGCCCTGGGCCTGCGCAGTGGCTTTGGCGATGATTGGCTGCGCGTGGGTGGGGTGAAGTATTTCGCCGACGGTTCGTTGGGCGCACGTACCGCGTGGATGCTGGAGCCTTACCGCGATGGCGGTGTGGGCCTGGCGGTGACGCCTCCGGCCGAGCTGGTCGCAGCTATCCGCCGCGCCGATGCTGCCGGGTTGACGACCGCTATTCACGCCATCGGTGATCGGGCGATCCGCCAATTGCTGAATGCGTTCAGCGAGGCCTTGCCTGAGGGATTGGCGCGCGGCTGCACGCTGCCGCATCGTATCGAACACGTTCAGCACAGCACCGCGCAGGATCTGGCGCGGCTGGGACGGCTGGGACTGGCCGCCTCGATGCAGCCGCTGCACATGGCCGACGATCTGGCATTGGTGGAGCAGGCACTCGGCTCCCGTGGCCAGTGGAGTTATGCCTGGCGTGCGCTGCTGGATGGTGGCGCACTGCTGGCGTTTGGTTCTGATTGTCCGGTTGCTTCACCCAACCCCTTCCTGGGTATTCACGCCGCAGTGACGCGGCAGCGCAGCGATGGATCACCACCGGGCGGCTGGCATCTGCAGCAGCGTCTCAGTGTGGCCGAAGCCGTGGCGGCTTATACCAGTGGCCCGGCGCAGCTCACCGGCCAGGGAGCGCAGCAGGGCAGTTTGGCTGCCGGCAAGCTGGCCGATCTGGTGGTCCTCGACCGCGACATCTTTGCCGTGCCCGCTCAGGAAATCGCCACCACTCAGGTGACGATGACTATGGTCGCAGGCAAGGTGATGGTGTGGTAGGTTGGCGCGCCGCAGCCGGATAAGCCGACTACCGCCTTTCTCAGTTTTTGGATTTTAAACATGGATATACGCTTGCTGCATATCGCCGATATTCACATCGGCATGGAAAACTATGGTCGCACCGATGCGCAAACGGGCCTGAACCAGCGGGTGATGGATTTTCTGCGCCGCCTTGCCGATGCAGTGGACTATGCATTGGATCAGGAAATGGATGTGGTGATCTTTGCCGGTGATGCCTACAAAACGCGCGACCCTAACCCAACTTTCCAGCGTGAATTCGCCCGTCGCATGAAGCGCCTGGCCGATGCCGGTATTCCTGTGGTGATGCTGGTGGGCAACCACGATCTGCCTGCTGTAGCGCAGCGCGCTACCAGCATTGGCATTTTCAGCACCTTGAATGTCCCCAATGTCATTGTAGGTGATCGCGAAAAGCTGTGGATGCTGACTTGCCGCCGGGGCCAGCCCTTGCAGGTAGCCACTGCGCCCTATCCACTGCGCAGCAGCCTGTTGACCGATGAGGCCACGCGCGGCAAATCCATTGCCGAGATAGATGCGCTCTTGCAGCAGGCGCTTAGCCAAAACCTGCGTGCCCTGGCAGAGCAGGCCCTGCAGCAGCCGACAGTGCCCGCAGTGCTCACCGGCCACTTCAGCGTGCAAGAGGCCAGTCAAGGCAGTGAGCGCAACATTATGATCGGCCGCGACGTGGCCGCGCCGCGCAGTGTGCTGGCTAACCCCGCCTGGGACTACGTGGCGTTGGGCCATATCCACAAGCATCAAAGCCTGAACGGCACTGCTCATCCCCCTGTTCTTTACAGCGGCAGCATCGAGCGCATTGATTTTGGCGAAGAGCATGAGCCAAAGGGCTGGGTTGACGTGACTCTGCGCCGCGGCCATACCGACTGGCATTATGTCGGCCATTATCGTCACCCCGCCCGCCCCTTTATCACCATCAAAGCCGATGTGCGCGGCGAGGCTGATCCCACTGCTGCGGCATTGGCTGCCATTGCCCGCCATGATCTGCAGGATGCGGTGGTGCGTATGGTGATTGACCTGGATGAAGAGCAGGAAAGCGCGCTGCACGAACGCGAGTTACTGCGCGCGCTGCAAAACCAGGCCTATTACGTGGCCGGTGTGAAAAAAGAGGTTGAACGCCGCGAGCGCCAGCGCCTGGGAGCTGTATCGGTCGAGGCGCTGACGCCGCGCGAGCTGCTGGAACGCTATTTTAACGCGCGGGGCGTGCCGGTTGAGCGTGCCACGGCGCTGCTGGAAGCGGCCGATGAGCTGATGAGCTAGCTTACACTGTGGTCAGGCCAAAGGTAATCAGCCCGGCAGCCAGGCAGACCAGGCACAGGCACAACAGCACGAACAGAGCCAGGAACAGCCAGAAAACGCCGGCACTGCCACCGGTGGCGCTGGCGCGCAGCGGCGAGCAGCCACTCGCGTCAGGCGCTGGCAGTGGTGTTGGTGTGGGGGTGGGAGTAGGATCGGGCTGAGCGGGTACATTTTCGTAGGCTAAGCGTGCATCACCGCGTCCGGCGCCTTGCGTGTTGGCCTCTAACCCCAGCGATAAAGCCGTAGCTGTGAAACGACGCTTGATCTCGCCAGGCGAGGTGCCGGGGAAGGCCTCCAGCAGTTGCGCGGCAATGCCGCTGGCGTGTGGGGTGGCCATGCTGGTTCCCGACACCGAGGTGTAGAACGTATCAATCGCGCTGCCCATGCTGGTGCCGTGGGCGCGGGGTGCAATGATGCCAAAGCCCGGGAAGCAAATATCGGGTTTAGCACGGCCATCGCCGGTTGGTCCACGCGATGAGAATGCCATCATCTCGTCGCTGTCGTTGGTTGCGCCTACGGTGATCACCTTGACCGCGCAGCCGGGTGACCCAATGGTGCTGGCATTTGGCCCGGCATTGCCTGCTGCCACACACACCACCACGCCGTTATCTACTGCCGCGTTGCAAATAGCCGAAAGGGGGTCAGTGCCATCGCTGGGGCCGAGTGAACCCAGTGACAGGTTGATGATCTGGGCGCCTTCGGTCACGGCCCAATCTACCCCGGCCATCACCGTGCTGGTCATCCCGTTGCCGGTGTCGTCCAGCGCTTTGGCAATTAGCAATTGTGCCTGCGGGGCCATGCCGATGTAGCGCCCACCGGAGGCCTCGCCGCTGCCTGCGACGATGCCGGCAACGTGGGTGCCATGACCGTGACCATCGCCTGCGTCTGGCTTGCTGCCGGTGAAATCGCGGGTCTTCAGAATGCGGTCGCTGAAATCGGGATGGCTGTGGTCAATGCCCGTATCCACCACGGCTACCTTCACGCCGCTGCCGTCAAAGCCCAGGTTCCACATCTGAGGGGCATGAACATGCGGTGCTGAAACATCGAGCGAAACGTAAACCGGCTTGTCTTCCCACACTTTTTCTACATAGGGCAGGGCTTGCAGCTTTTCCAGGTCCTGGGCCGAAATGCTCATTGCCTGGGCAGGGATCAACCCGAAACGATGCCCCGGGTCTACGGTGGCGGCGGCAGCCACGCTGGACTCGCTAAAAGCGCGCATGGTTTCGGCGCTGGAAAATTGAACGATTACGGGGATGGTCTGACCTGCGGCTTGAGCAGCCCAGGCAGAGATGGTGTCAGCCATGAAATCCTCCTGGCGTGGGGCAACAAAAAGCAGACTGTGAGTAATGTACGTTGCTCCGCATTCCTCCGCTTGTTAGTTCTGTCTGGCGCAGGTGTGCCTATTGGGTGAACACGCGTTGATCTTCGTCAATACGGCAGATCCAGGGCACATCCAGCAGCCCCAGCCCCTCCTGGCCAGTACAAGTGACTGCGTAGGTGGGGGTTAAAATCAGGCGGTGGCGGATGGCAATGCCGCGGGCGGCAAGATTTTCTTCGTTTTCCTTGTCAACCTCGTCCACCCGCAACAGCAGGTCAAAGTCATTTTCGCGGTAGCGCCGCAAGGTATTTCGCAGACGCGTATCTATTTTCGGAGACATGATGGATACCTCGTTAAAACTGCGCTTGCCTGCATCAAGCGGCAAGCCCGAAATTTAAGGCCGGCACGCAAACTGCGCAGATAGGTTCTACACTCGGTCGCTTGCTGTTATTATAGCACAAAAAGCTCTTTGTGGCATTTGTGGTTTTTTTTTTAGCTCAGGTTTATGAGGCATTGAGCAGCGCGGCTTGTTCTTCGGCGCACGCTGCGCAATAGCCAGCCTCTTTCAATTGCGCAGTATGACGGGTGCAGATGGCAAACAACTCCATGCGCAGGCCAAAGGGACGCCGACGGCGAATCGTGCCTTCCAGCGCCAGATGCGCGCAATTGGTTTCGCGCAACAGAGTCGGGGTGGGACAACTGTCGCACACACTGCGCAGCCAGCGTTCCGAGGCGCGGCTTTTAGGCAAACGGCATTCGCTGGTTTGTTGGCCGCGGTAATAGTCTTCGTAGTAAAAACGGCAGTTAGGGGGTGTTTGCGAAGCCATAACGTTTCTTTACACCAGCACCAGGACAATGCCCAGCAGCGTGATGAGCGCGCCGATGAGTTCGTTGCTGCGCGGCAGCTCATGCAGCAGCAGCGCGCCCAGCAGAATGCCCAACGTCACTTCCTGGGTGGCGATCAGGTTTACCGTGGTGGCATGGGTGCGGCGCAGGGCTGCGTTGTACAGCGTGTGGCCGATGCCCAGCGGAAAAACGCCCAGCGCCAGCACAGCCAGCAGCGGCTTGAGGGTATAACCGGACGGCGTGAAATTCGCCAGGGCAGCGGGCAGCATCCAGAGCGCGGCCAGGCCGTACACCGCCACCGTGTAGGTGAGCAATGACACGCGCTCCCGATGTTTGCGTCCGGCTACTGAGTAAATACCAAAAGTAATGGCCGAAACCAAAGCCAGGCCATCGCCCAGCGCCATGCGTCGCGTCCAGTTTGGTTCCAGCCCGGCCAGCAGTGCAATGCCCAGTACCGTCACCAGCACCCCAAGCCATTGCCGCGGGCGAATCGGCTCGTGCAGCCACCAGGCAGAGAACAGGGTGACAAAGATCGGCGCGGTGTAGACAATCGCCAGAGCGTGGGCAATGGTGGTGAAGTTCAGCGAGGCGACATAGGCCCCAAAGTGCAGCGCCGCTACCAGACCGATACCCCCAAACAGGGGCAGATCTCGGCGTGACGGGCGAAAGCGTTCGCCGCGTCCGGCCATCAGCAGCCACAACCCAAGCGCGGCGATGCCCAGCCGTGCCGCAGTCTTCTCGTAGGGGCTTAACGGATCAGCCAGGCGGATCAGCACCGGTGAGGTGGAGAAGAACAGCACAGCCAGCATGGCCAGCCAAACGCCGCGACGTTGTTCGGCAGGTGAAGTCATGGGCGCGACAAAAAACCGGACGCGATCAGGAGCCGGGCGCAGGCGCAAAGGTCAGCGCCAGCGAAAGCAACATGGTAATGACGATCAGTACACTGACGACCAGAAAGAGGGTGCGTCTCCAATCGCGTCGTGCCTGTGATTTACTTGATTTTGCCATGAAAAATTACCTCCAGAGATGAAAAAGCCCGTGCAGCGGGCAGCGCCGATTATACCACAGCATCGGTGCTGCCTGCCAGCGTATGCACCCGCCGCTCAGGGTTTTTCAGAGCCCTGGCGTCATCAGATAGTGCGATTGACCCCAAACCGTTTCGCAGGTATAATTCAACGGTGCGGCAAATGCACCGCATTTCGTTTTATAGATATCTGGTTGAACCCCCCGCCGGAGAAGGAGGAAGCCACCTTGTCGGGCCTTCTGACACTCGCTAACGGCAGTACCGTCAATTGTATCTACTTTTCAGCGCTGATTTCAGGCTTGCTGCTGGCATTGGTTTCGCTGCTGTTGAATGACCTGGGCGGCGATGTAGATGCGGACTTCAGCCTGGATGGAAGCGGTGGTCACGATCTGACCATTTTCAGCCCGCTGACCATCGGCACATTTCTGGCGGTGTTTGGCGGCGTCGGGCTGATCGCTACGCTGGGGCTGCGCATAGAAGACCGGCTGAGCCTGGTTATTTCCGGCCTGGCCGCGGCAGTGATCAGCTTGCTGGTGGCTGCGCTTTACAGCCGTCTGTTGATTGCTCTGCACGGCAGCACTACTATTTCCGAGCAGGAAATGGTGGGGGTTGAGGGTGTGGTCTCCACCCCTATCCCAGCCACCGGCTTGGGCGAGGTGGGTTTTGAAGTACACGGTGAGCGCATGAGCCGCCCGGCACGCTCAATTGAGGGCGTGGCTATTGCCCGTGGCGTCACCGTGCGCATCGAGCAGGTGATTGGTGCAGGGGTGCTGCTGGTGCGGCAGCGTCCGCCTGCTGGTTGATTGCATGGAAGCAAGGAGAAAACACGATGGGTGAAAGTACTGTGTTGTTGGCGTGTGTGCCCATAGCCCTGGTGGTGGTGCTGGTAGCTTTCGGCATTGTATTTGCCAATCGCTATCGCAAAGCCGGCCCCAACGAAGTGTTGGTGATCTCAGGTGGTCGCCGACGCAAGGACGGTCAGGCTTTTCGCGTGGTGCGTGGCGGCGGTACTTTTGTGCTGCCGGCACTTGAGCGGGTAGACAAGCTTTCAATGGAAGTAATGACCATTGACGTGGTCACGCACCGTGTCTATACGGTACAGGGCGTGCCCATCACCGTGGACGGTGTGGCGCAGGTGTCTATTGACCCTGCTGAAACCGCCATCCGCACTGCGGCGCAGCTTTTTCTTTCTAAAACCGAAGATGAAATCCGCAACGTAGCCCTGCAAACGCTGGAAGGCCACCTGCGCGCCATTTTGGGAACCCTGACTGTGGAAGAGGTTTATCGCGACCGCGATGCCTTTGCGCAACAGGTGCAGGAAGTCTCATCCGGTGACATGGCCGCGATGGGCTTGCGCATCATTTCGTTCACCATTCGCGATATTCAGGACGACCAGGGCTACCTGGATGCACTGGGCCAGAAGCGTACTGCCGAGGTCAAACGCGACGCAGCCATTGGTCAGGCCGAGGCCGCCCGCGATGCCACCATCAAAAGCGCCCAGGCACGGCAGGAAGGCGAGACGGCTAAGTTTGTGGCTGAAACCCGCATTGCCGAGTCGCAGAAGGACTATGCGGTGCAGAAGGCTGCTTACGATCAGGAAGTTAACCAGAAACGCGCCGAGGCAGATCTGGCCTATAAGTTGCAGGAAACCAAGACCAGCCAGGCCGTAAAAGAGCAGGAAATCCAGATCGAAGTAGTCGCCAAGCAAAAGCAGATCGAAGTGCAGCAGCAAGAGGCGCTGCGCAAGGAGCGCGAGCTGGAGGCTACCGTGCGCAAGCCCGCTGAAGCCGAGCGCTATCGCATTGAAATGCTGGCCGATGCCGAAAAGTTCAAGCGACTGGCCGAAGCGCAGGGCCAATCTGCGGCTACTCAGTCCATCGGCGAGGGCGAGGCTGCTTCAACCCGTGCCCGCGGTCTGGCCGATGCCGAAATCGTCAAGGCACGCGGTTTGGCTGAGGCCGACGTCATTCAGGCTACCGGCTTCTCTGAGGCGCAGGCGATGGAGAAAAAGGCTGAAGCGTGGAAGCAGTACAACCAGGCTGCCATTATTCAGCAGTTGATCGAGGCGCTGCCGCAGGTGGCAACGGCTATTGCTCAGCCGCTGGCGCGCACCGAGCGCATTGTGGTGATCAGCAATGGCAGCGATGGGCAGTCCGGCGCGGGCGCATCCAAGATCACCGGCGATATTACCAACATCGTAGCGCAGGTGCCGGCTACAGTAGAGGCGCTCACCGGTGTGGATTTAATTGCCGCACTTCAGGAACTGCCCGGCATTCGCGATGCATCCCGCAAGGCTGAAAAAAAGCAAGAGACGGCCAAGGATTAAGTCCGCACTTTGGCTCGGTCGGAGATCGGGAAGCATCCCGCAGGAACCAGCCATCGCAGTTTTTAGGTTAGCCGTTTAAAAAAGAAGGAGCAAGAATGATCGTTCTTGCTCCTTCTTTTTTTATGCCTGAATGCGGTCGGCCAGCAAATCTCCCCAAACCTTATCACGATCTTCGGGGGTGGCAAACGAAAGATAAACAAGTTGGCGGCGCTCGGCCTTGGCGTCGCGGCTCGGTGGAATTCCCCAGGCATCCGAAGGCGATTGCCGGTGCAGCACTTGCCCGATTTCCAGTCGCAACGCGGGCCTTTGCTTGAAACCGTTGCGCAGTATGCCCGCTTCCACGCTGTGCAGCTCGCCGGGTTTGAAGAACAGATACCACAGACCGCGTGCATCATCTGACCCGCGCAGCAGGCCGTGCCAGTGTGTCTCCTCCACCGCGGCGACGGTGAGCACATGTTCGCGGGTGGCAAAGGTTTGATAGTGGGCAGACACTTCGCTGTAGCGACGCTGCTTGTCTTGTACCTCAAACAAACCGGTGGCGTGTATCGTCAGCCGTTGTGTCGGGTTGAGTTTAGCTGGGCGCGGCGGCGCGGCCGAATCGCTGCGAAACTGCACATACTGGCTGCGCCGTGCTGCGGCATTGGCTATGATGCTCACAGGGATGAGCAGCAGGCAAAGCAGAGTCGCGGCTGTACCGCCGGGCAAGATGCGCAGTGCCATCAGTACGGCCAGCAGAGCCAGACCGATCATCAGCCAGCGTTGTAGCGATATGCCCCAGAAGCGGTAATGTTGCAGCAGGTAGCTGAGCTTGAAGAACATGAGAGGCTTACCCGGTGGCACGGTCTGGAGATTGGGAACCATCCCGCAGGGACCGGCCACAGCGAAAGGCTTACCCAGTGGCTCGGTCTGGAGATTGGGAACCATCCCGCAGGGACCGGCCACAGCGAAAGGCTCGGTTGGGAGACCGGCCACAGCGAAAGGCTCGGTCTGGAGATTGGGAACCATCCCGCAGGGACCGGCCACGGCCAGAAACGTGCTCCGGCCGGTCTCCAGACCGAGCCGGTGATGCCTGCCGGTGATGCCTGCCGGTGATGCCTGATGGCGAGTCACCCAGAGTCACCATGCGCCGGAGTGTATCTCCGGCGCATGGTAAAATCAGTAGAAAAGTGGCTGCTTATGCGGTGACAAGCTGCTTGAAGGCAGTTTGATCCAGGGTTTCCACTTCCATCAGGCGTTCCGCAATTGTGTTCAGCAGGTCGCGGTAGGTGGTAATGACCTGACGGGTACGCTCGTGCGCTTCCCGGACAATGCGTTGCACCTCGCGGTCAATGGCCTCGGCTACCTCTTCGCTGTAGTTGCGGTGTTCGCCGATTTCCCGGCCCAGGAAGATCATCTCTTCCTTCTGACCGTAGGTCAGCGGCCCCATGCGATCGCTCATGCCCAGCACGGTCACCATGCGACGAGCGATGCGCGTCACTTGCTCTAAATCACTGGAAGCCCCGGTGGTGACCTGACCGAAGACAACTTCCTCAGCGACACGACCGGCCAGCGCCACCGAGATTTCCTGCTCCATTTCGGTGCGACTGCGCAACAGACTGTCCTTATCCAGCGGCCACATGTAGCCACCGGCCATGCCGCGACCGGCAATCGTCACCTTCAGCACTGGTGTGGTATGCGAAAGCTTTTCCTGCACCAGGGCGTGGCCCGCTTCGTGATAAGCGATTACCCGCTTTTTCTGCTCGGAAAGGACACGGCTTTTGCGTTCCGGCCCAATCGCTACCCGTTCAATCGCCTCGGTGACGTCGGTCATGGTGATGTTGCGCCGGTTGCGTCGCGCGGCCAGAATCGCTGCTTCGTTGATCATGTTTTCCAGATCGGCGCCGACAAAGCCGGGTGTGGCGCGGGCCAACACCTCCAGGTCCACATCTTCGGCCAGCGGCTTGCCGCGCACATGCACGGCCATGATCTCCTCGCGGCCCTTCACGTCGGGCTGATCCATCACCACGCGGCGGTCGAAGCGGCCGGGGCGCAGCAGCGCCGGGTCGAGAATGTCGGGGCGGTTGGTGGCAGCAATAATGATGATGTTGGTGTCGGTGTCGAAACCATCCATCTCTACCAGGATTTGGTTCAGGGTTTGTTCGCGCTCGTCGTGGCTGCCGCCCAGGCCCGCACCGCGGTGTCGGCCTACTGCATCAATCTCATCAATGAAGATAATGCAGGGCGAGTTGCGTTTGGCCTGCTCGAAGAGGTCGCGCACGCGGCTGGCGCCCACGCCCACAAACATCTCTACGAACTCCGAACCGGAGATGGAGAAGAAGGGTACGCCAGCCTCACCCGACACGGCCTTAGCCATGAGCGTTTTGCCGGTGCCAGGAGGGCCAACCAGCAGCACGCCCTTGGGGATGCGTGCCCCCAGCGCGGCAAACTTCTGTGGCTCCTTCAGAAACTCCACCACCTCGCGCAGCTCTTCCTTTGATTCGCGCGCACCGGCCACATCGTCGAAGGTGACGGTGGGCTTATCCCCGGTGAACATACGGGCACGGCTTTTGCCAAAGGAAAAAGCCTGGTTGCCCGCGCCCTGAGCCTGGCGCAGAATAAAGAAGAAGAAAGCACCGATCAGGATCACTGGCAGCAGCGTGCCCAGCACAGGGGCCCAGTTTTCCCAGAAGCTCGTGCCGGGGAATTCCAGTTTGACCTTGCTCAGGCTTTCTGTGCTGACTCCCAGCTCGGTGAGCGTTTTTACCAGATCAGCGGATGGCTCGATGCGCGATTGCACCTGAGGCGGCGTTTCTCCCTCACCGGCATAGGTGACGGTGAGCAAGCCATCCTTTTCCGAAATCTCAGTGACTTTGTCCGCCGAGATATCGGCGGCTATCTGGCTGATCGGCGCGGTTTGTACTGTTTCGCGTCCTTGTCGCATGGTAGACATCAGGAAGGTCGCCAGCACAGCCAGTAAAATGATGTAGAGAAATCCGCTCTTGAAAGAACCTTGTCCCATTGATCTCCTCGATAGCGTAAACGTATCGTTGGCAGTCTAGCACAGGGGCCAGATCGTGTCAACTAATCATACCACAAGCCGATCAGGCGGGCAGTAGGGTAGATTACGGCCTGCACTTTGCAGTTCAGGTGCAACCCGCCGGGTATGGCGGCCTCTGGCTCACGAAGCAGAGAGCTTGCGCACGGGTCTTGCTGCCGCGGTTTGACACACGCTGGCTGCGCTTTTATACTGAGGTGAGTACAATCAAACCGGCATGAACTAGCCTTTCAGCGAAAAGCAGGTTGTGCCATTGTTTCAATTCGCTTCAGCCGTTGTCACTCTCTTTGGTCAGTGCTTGCACCGCCTTCCTTAAACTTCGTTCTTTATCTGCCTATGCTCACCTACGGACACGAAATCTGCAGCGATCTCACTCAGGCTGCGCGGCGTGAATGGTTGGTTACCAACGGCCTGGGCGGTTATGCCATGGGCACCATGGCCGGCCTGCTTGGCCGTAGCTATCACGGCCTGCTGATAGCTGCGGTGTCACCGCCCGAAGCGCCCGGCCTGCCGCCCGCGGCGCGCACGCTGCTGCTGGCTAAATTAAATGAAACCGTCAGCTACGATGGGCAAGTCAGCTTGCTGTTTGCTGATCAATATGCCGACCGCGCCGCGGCAGATGATCCGTGGACGACGCCCAAAGGGTATTTGCACCTGCAACGCTTTCACCTGGAGGGAACCACGCCGGTGTGGACCTATGCTGTGGCCGACGCGCTGTTGGAGAAGCGCGTATGGATGCAGCCCGACGCCAACACCACCTATATTCGCTATACCTTGTTGCGCGGCAATGGCCCGCTCGCCCTGCATCTGGCTGCGTTGGCAACCTGCCGCGACCACCACGGCAACGTGCAGCGGCACGGCGTGTTCCCCATCCATGTCGCACCAGACGCAGCGGGGGTGCGGGTTGCTGCCTTTCATCAAACAGCGCCCTTGTACCTGCGCAGCGCGGAATTTGCGGTGCAGGCGGCGTCTTGCGCCTGGCAGCAGGGCTATCACTTGGCTATAGAGCGCTCCCGCGGTCAATTGGACCAGGAATGCTATTGCTATGTGGCGGATCTTGATGTGACTCTGCAGGCCGGTGAGGCGGCAACTGTGGTTGCCAGCACAGAGCTGGCAGCAAACCTGGATGGCAGCCGCGCCTATGCTGTGCGTCAGGCTTACGAGCAGGCGTTGTTGGATCAAGCGGATTTCGTGGCCGTGGGTGCGCAGTCAGATGCGGCTATTCGCCATCTGCTGCTGGCTGCAGATCAGTTTATTGTACGCCGTGGCATGGGGCGCTCAGTAATCGCAGGCTATCCCTGGTTTGGTGATTGGGGCCGCGATACTATGATCAGCTTGCCGGGCCTGACCCTGGCTACGGGCAGGCCGCAAATTGCCCGCCAGATCTTGCAAACCTTCGCCACGGTGGTGGATCAGGGCATGATTCCCAACCGGTTTCCTGATGCCGGGGAAACGCCGGAATACAACACCGTGGATGCCACCCTGTGGTACATCGAGGCTCTGCGCGCCTATCATGCGGCTACAGGAGACGAAGTGCTGCTGGCTGACTTGTATCCGGTGATGCAGGAGATTGTGGCCTGGCATCAACGCGGCACGCGCTATCACATCCACCTTGACCCTGCGGATGGGCTGCTGGCCGGCGGTGCGGCGGGAGTGCAACTTACCTGGATGGATGCCAAGTTGGATGATTGGGTAGTGACGCCGCGCCGCGGCAAGCCGGTGGAGATCAACGCGCTGTGGTACAACGCGCTGGGCAGCATGGCTGGTTTTGCCCGCAGGCTGGGCCATGCGGAGGATGCAGCCCGCTACGCGGCATTGGCAGCGCAAGCCAAAGTCGGTTTTGCCCGTTTCTGGAACCCCACCCTGGGCTATTGTAACGATGTGCTTGATGGGCCGGAAGGTGATGATCTCAGCCTGCGCCCCAACCAGTTGTTTGCGGTGTCGCTGCACCACAGCCCGCTGCCGGCTGATCAGGCCCGTGCGGTGGTGGATGTCTGCGCGCGGCGTCTGCTCACTGCACATGGCTTGCGCAGCCTGACTCCTGACCACAGCAGCTACATAGGGCGCTACGGCGGTGACCGACGCACTCGCGACGCAGCCTATCATCAGGGCACGGTGTGGGGCTGGCTGATCGGCCCATTTGCGGCAGCGCATTACCGCGTTTACGGTGATGTGGCACAGGCCCGCAGTTTTTTGCTGCCGCTGCTGCAACAGCTCAACAGCCACGGCGTGGGCAGCCTGAGTGAGGTATTTGACGGTGATGCGCCCTTTACGCCGCGCGCGTGCCTGGCTCAGGCGTGGACAGTGGCCGAAGTGTTGCGGGTATGGGAGCTGCTACATGCGAAAAACGCCGTAGCGCGTGTCGTTCAGGGGCGCGTTGAGGCAAGCTGATAGCGCCAATCCCAGCACTTGACGCGTTTCCGCGGGGTCGAGAATGCCGTCATCCCACAGTCGCGCCGTGGCGTAGTAGGGACTGCCCTCGCGTTCGTATTTTTCCAGCGTGGGGCGCTTGAAGGTTTCCTGCTCTTGCGTGTTCATGGCCGGTTGGCCGCGCCGCGCCAATTGTTCCTGTTTCACTGTGAGCAGCACATTGGCAGCCTGTTCGCCGCCCATTACGCTGATACGGCTGTTGGGCCACATCCACAGAAAGCGCGGGCCATAAGCACGGCCACACATGCCATAGTTGCCGGCGCCGAAGGAACCGCCAATCACTACGGTGAGCTTGGGAACCTGAGCGTTGGCAACGGCGTGTACCATCTTGGCCCCGTCGCGGGCAATGCCGCCGGTTTCGTATTGTTTGCCTACCATGAAGCCGGTGATGTTTTGCAGGAACAGCAGGGGGATGTGCCGCGCAGTGCATAGCTCTACAAAGTGTGCCCCTTTCAAGGCAGATTCGCTGAACAGAATGCCGTTGTTGGCTATGATTCCCACGGGATAGCCCCAGATACGGGCAAAGCCGCACACCAGGGTTGTGCCGTACAGCGCTTTGAACTCACGCAGACGACTGCCATCCACCAGGCGGGCGATCACCTCACGCACGTCATACACTTCACGAAAGGTCTGAGGGATCACGCCATACAGCTCTGCCGGGTCGTGCAGCGGCTCTTCCACCGGGGCCAGGTCCAAGTTTAGCTGTTTGCGGGTGTTGAGTGTGGCTACAATGCCGCGCACAATCTCCAGCGCGTGGTCATCGTCCAGCGCCAGGTGGTCGGCCACGCCAGAGACGCGCGCGTGTACATCGGCCCCGCCCAGTTCCTCGGCGGTGACTTCTTCGCCGGTGGCGGCTTTTACCAGCGGTGGCCCGCCCAGAAAAATCGTGCCGGTGCCTTTGACAATCACGGTTTCATCGCTCATGGCCGGCACGTAAGCCCCGCCCGCCGTACACGAACCCATCACCGCGGCGATTTGCGGGATGCCGGCCGCGCTCATGGTGGCCTGGTTGTAGAAAATGCGCCCGAAATCGTCTACATCGGGGAAAACTTCATCCTGCATTGGCAGGAAGGCGCCGCCTGAATCTACCAGGTAGATGCAAGGCAGACGGTTTTCCAAAGCTACCTGCTGAGCGCGCAGATGCTTTTTCACGGTCATCGGATAGTAAGTTCCGCCCTTCACGGTGGCATCGTTGGCTACGATCAGGCATTCGCGTCCGGCCACGCGGCCAATGCCGGTGACAATGCCGGCGCTGGGTGCGTCACCTTCGTACAATTCCCACGCGGCCAGCGGTGATAGCTCCAGAAAAGGTGAGCCGGGGTCGAGCAGCTTGTCAATGCGCTCGCGGACAAACAGCTTGCCCTGTTCGCGGTGACGTTGCTGGGCCTGCTGGCCGCCGCCGCTGCGGACTTCAGCCAGCCGATTGCGCAGGGCTTGGGCCAGGTCGCGATTATGAGCAGCGTTGGCTTGAAATTGAGGATCACGCGGGTCGAGATGCGAATCGAGGACTTCCATAGTCCACCTGTGTCTGAAAGAAGAGGTTGGGGGATCGGCAGGCGCATTATAGCACGGGCAGATGCGCTTGTCAGATTCAGCATCCTGACCGGCATTGATGTCTTGTTTGCGGGCGATGGATGGGCTAGCGTGAAGAGCGGCTGCGCACCGGTGGCATCACCTGCACCGGTGCAGGCGTGGCGGTGGGCACAGGCGTGAGCGTGGGCGTTGCGGTGGCGGTGGGCACATCGGTTTCCAGCGGAGTGGCCGCAGGCACAGCCACTGCCGAGGTGGGTTGCATCAGCACCGGTTCAGGGGTGGGTGAGGCAGTGGGCAGCGGCATCAATGTGGGAATGGCAGGCAGATCAGCAAGGGTGAACGAGGCAACCAGTTGCGGCTGCACGGCGGCCGCTTGTCCTTCGTTGCGCGCCAGCACGCCGATGCTCAGTAAAGTCAAGGCAACGCTGCCGCCGGTAAGTGTAGCTTTCAACATTCCATTGCGGGGGGCATTTCGGTTTAGATTCATAGTTGATTTCCTTGTTTAATGATGAATGACAGAATGGCTACAGCTTACCGGAAACCTGTTTGGAAAGCATGAAGGAATTATAGGGAAACTGTTGCCAATAAAAAGGCCGCAGGACGTTTGCTCTGCGGCCTTGCTGGGGATCCGTTCCGGGTTAATTTGAGCTGCGTGACTGGCTCTGTCCCATCGAGAGAATGCGATAGGTGGTGACAAACAGTACCATCAGCCCGGTAGCGAGATAGACGGGGGCCATGGCCGGTGTGTCGGTACCGGCTACAATGCTGTGCAGCAAGCTGCCAACAAAGGCCAGATACGCCAGCGCATGAATGCGATGGAAAGCGATGTAGCCAATGCGCTCAATCAGATAGAAAGTGACCGTGGTCAGGATCATCAGATACAGCCCAATGATGCCCAGGCCGACCCAGAACGGCTTAAACGGCCCGGTGAACGGTACGAACAGGTTGAGCAGGTGATAGTCGAAATAGCTGGAAGCCAGCAGCAGCGCTGCGTGCAGAGCAGAAAGGCCAATGGCCAGCCATGAAAGATAGTTGTGCAAATCCAGGGCTACTGCGGTGGGAATCCAGCGCTTGAGGATTTTGCTGCTGAGCATGATACCCCAAACCGTGGAAGCGGCCAGCAGCAAATAGGCCACGTTGCCACTGGCGCGGATGGCGTACCAGATGGTTTCGTTGGAAACCGTTAGCACGTCGGGAGCCATACGCGCCGTCAACCAGGCGCTGGCCGCTATCAGCAACGCCATTACTAAGGTGTAAGCTACCCAACGCAGGGGGCTCGACAGAGAAGAAGATGAAAGGTTGGATGATGTCATGGCAAAACCAGTGAGAATTTTGTGGGTGGGGGATTAACGCGTAATCCGGAGAATGAGAGGGTTGCAGGTTGGGATGGGGGATTAACCCGTAACCTGTAACTGGTATTTGAGATATGTGGCTGCATGGATGTTAGGTTCTGAGTTGCAAATTACGCCTAATGAAGTACTCGAAGTCTACCAGCTCAATTCTGGGTTACGAGTTACGAGTTACGTATCGCCCTGCCACGAACGGCTCAACAGCCGCCGAGCGCTGCATGACGCCGGTCTCGTCGGCCACGATCAGAGCACGATGCTGCTCAGCCGCCAGCGTCAGGCTGGGCTGCCGGCCCATTACCAGCGATGCAGTGGCCCAGGCTTCGGCCTCGCTGCCATCCGCGGCTAACACGGTAGCCGTCAGCAGGTCGGTTTGTGCGGCCTGGCCGGTGCGCGGGTCAATCAGATGATGCTGACGCCGGTCGTTTTGCCACCACCAGCGATAATCTATCCCAGAGGTAGCCAATGTGGCGTTGTTCAGCCATAGCTCCAGAGCTGTCTCTGCGTCTTGTTCCGAGGGATGAGCCACGCCCACCAGCCAGCCGGGTTGACCGGCCGGGCCATCACCGGCCACGACATCGCCGCCTGCATCCACCAGGCATGGCCCCCACAACGCCAGCAGGTCCACGGCCATCTGCGCGGTGTAGCCCTTGCCAATGCCGCCCAGATCAAGGCGCAGACCGGCTGGAACGCGCACTGCATGGCGCAAGGGATCCAATTCGACCTGCCGCCAGCGGCCGATCAGCGGTTCAGCGTTTGCCTGGTCAGAGCCGTTGAGTTGGCGTTGTGTGGGGCTAAACGATGCGGTATAGCCACCGGCCAAGAGCGCGTTGCCGATGGTTGGATCGAACAGGCCGCCAGTTTCCTGGGCCAGCAGCAGGGCGTGGGAAATGACCTGCCAAAGCAGGCGTGATACTGTCACCCACTCGCCGCTGCGCGCATTGAGCTGCGACAGCTCGCTGTGCGGCAGGAAGCGGCTCATGCGCTGTTCTGCTGCGGCGAACAGATCCTCGGCCAGGGTGCAGGCATCGCGAGCCTCATCCGCATCGGTATGTTGCAACCAGATGACGATTTGGCTGCCCATGGCGCGGAAGCGGTGTTGGTGCAGGGGTAGGTGAGCATCCATAAAACGGTGATATCTAACGTGAAGAGCGGGATTGAGTGAAGCCGCCGGGCATTTGTAATCCCTGGCTGGATTGGCCGGGTGCTTGCAGTTGTTGTCGGGAGCCGCGACTGCTGCGGTTTGAGCGGCTGCGGCTGGGCACAGGCATCACCGTGGGGATGGCCTGCAAGGCGCTGTCTGTACGGACGTTGGTTTGAGTTTGACCGGCTGCTTCACGGGCAATCAGCCCTGTACCCAACACCGTGAGCGCAATGCCACTGCCGGCCAGCGCCACCTTCAACCAGCCGTTGGATCGAGCCGGTTGTTTGCTATGAGAAGAAGAGGTCATGGGTGGCGTCTTTCGTGAGTGTGATCAAAAGGTCGGACAAACTGGTCGGCAGCGTCGCTTTCAGAGCTGCCGTTCGGCGTAAAGTCATCACTGTCATCATCGAACAGATTTTGCAAAGCCGATTGCGCATTGTCGAGAAAAGAGGAGGGCGCCAATGGGGCATTGTCTGAGAAGAAAGAATTGTCAGCTTGCCTGGTCTCAGCAGCGTCCAGATCGTTGACCAGTTGTTCGATGGTGTCGTTGGCCTGCTGGATCTGAGCTTGATATTGGACCTCGCGCTGTTGCATCACCTGCAAGGTTTGGTTGAGTTGAACATTTTCCGTTTGCAGGGCTGCCACATCGGCTGAAACCGCCGATTCGGTGACGCGGCCGGCATTGTGACCAAAAGCCAGCACCAGCAACAAGGCCATTGCAGTGATCGTGAGAGCGCCAAACATATAACGTAGTTGGTTGCGTGACATGGGGAAATCCTTCGGTGTTGAGGTGGGGATTAACTCGTAACCCGTAACTCGTAACCCGTAACTCGGATTTGAGATCTGTGGCTGCATGGATGTTAGGTTCTGAGCTGCAAGATACGACTAACCACATATTTGGATCCTGCTAGGCTCAATTCCGGGTTACGCATTACGCCTAATTACATACCTAAAGCCTACCAGCTTAATTCTGGGTTACGGGTTACGAAGTTACACGTAACCACATCCTTAAAGCCTGCCAGCTCAATTCCAGGTTACGTGTTACTATTCATACCCCCAGCATACCCCCAACTTGTTGTGATTCTGTGAAGAAAGTTTTGGGATTTGTTTAAAAACGAGAGACTTACCACCCCTGAGCTGCGCGGATAGCTTTCAACAGGCCGCGGCAGCCAGCCTCCACCAGTTGATAGACGTGTTCAAAGCGGTTGTCGTAGTAGGGGTCGGGCACATCTTGGCCGGTGCCACGCGGCGCAAAATCCAGCAAGCGAAACAATTTACCCTCAAGCGCGCCTGTTTGGTCAAGGCGGCGCAGATCAGCCAGGTTTTGTCCGTCCATGGCTACCACATAGTCGAAATGCGCCAGATCTGCCGCGCGTATCGGGCGTGAGCGGCCATCGTAGGGGATGTGGCGGGCGCGCAGCACCGCCAGCGTGCGCGCATCTGCGCGTTCGCCTTCGTGCCAACCCGCCGTGCCCGCAGAGTCAACCGCAATGCGGTCGCTCAGGCCGGCCTCGGCCACCAACTGCTGAAACACCGCTTCTGCCATCGGCGAGCGGCAAATATTACCTAGACAAACGAAGAGGACGTGAAGCATGGGAGGAGCGGGGAGAGTAAGAAGTAAGAAGTAATGCGTAACTCAGAGTTTAACACCTTAGCAGCCGCAGAAGTCAATTCCGAGTTACTCGTTACGAGTCACCACCTCAACCGGATCGCCCAAAAACTTCGGCTGCTGGTTGAGTAGCTCCACATCCAGCACGGCTTTGGCGCGGGCCAGTACCTCGCGGACACGCACGCGGCGATTCCAGTAGCCACCCGGCCCGGCCGCGGCATAGCCTACCACATCATGCCCGCGCTGATCAGCCAGATACAAAGCACGTTCGATGTGAAAGGGTTGTGACACGATGATGTAAGCCTGCAAGCCGAACACTGTCTCGGCGCGATAGATCGAATCGAGGGTGCGAAATCCGGCATAGTCTGCGGTAATGTACTCGCCGGGCACACCCAACGCTATCAGATCGCGACGCATTTCCTCTGGTTCGTTGTAGGCAGTACTGCCGTTGTCGCCGCTTACCAGAATGCCTTGCACTTTACCGGCGTGATACAACTGGGCTGCGGCACGCATTCGCCCCAGGTAAAACGCGTTGATGCGTCCGTTGTAGTATTTCGCCGTGCCCAGCACCAGCGCCACGCGGCGCGGTGGCAGCGCGTCCAGATCGTTGTAGACCCGGCCTGCTGCGCTGGTTTCCACATGGCGATCGGCCCACAGAGCAAACAACACCGCAGCCAGCGCCAGCAAGAGCGTGCCGAAAAAAAGCTTGCGTTTCATAGCGTCATCCGATAAAACAGAGAATAGTTACGGATGCAGCGTCAGCCGCTCTGTAGCCAATCGTTCCACCTCGCCGCGGCTGAAGGGCAACGACATCATCAGCCCTTCGCGCCACAGCGGAATTTGGTCCGCGTAGTGAGCACTGGCAACATGGCCCGACTGGCCTCCCGGCACAATGATCTGGCAGCGGTCCCAATCGCTCAAATCCGCAATAAAGCGCACGGCATCTACCACGCCTACCGGCTTGAAGGGAAAGGCCGGTGTACCGCTGGCCCGCAGCAACGTATCCTGATCACCGCTCATGGGATAAGGCCCGCGGTTGAACAGCAGATGCAGCGGCTTCACCGCGCCCAGAGGATGAGCAAAATGCACCGTGTTCACCCGGCCCCATTGCCATTCGTCCACCTCGCCGCCTAAATGGTCGTGCAGTTGCTTCAAGGCAATGCGCAGGGCGCGGTGCATCAGCTCTGTCTTGGCGCGCGGGATGCCGGTAGCCGGGTCCGTCAGCCATACCGAGGGCTGCTTGCTATCCAGCAAATCCAGCAAACGCACCATGCTGCGACCGTGAAACGGCCCTGAGTCGCCCAGCGGCGTAGGACTGACCCCTACATAGGCCGCGGCCAGATCGCCCAGATGACCATCGAATACCTCGTGGAGGGCGTACACGCGGCACACCTCATACAACGTAGCCGCCACACTATCCGCGTGCATATGAAAATCCCAGGCACGCAGCAGTTCCAGAGCGCGTGCCTCGCGCCGGTTGGTCGGCTGGATCGGCAGCAGGTGGCGCACAAAGCGCCGTGCCTGATCGCTGTAGGTATCCTGCTGCATCGTTGCAAAGTCAGCAACAGTGAACCTTTCCTTTTGCGCCAGCAGGGCTGCCAGCCGTGTGGCGCGGCTGGGGTTTTCCAGATCACTGCTCAGAAAGTGCGGATATTGGTCATCTGTCACCAGGTTGTTAGCCGCGCCCAGCCAGCCATCTGCCGGATCCATAGCCTGCGGCAGTTCATCCAGTGTCAGATAGCCCTGCCATTCATAGTCGCCGCTCCAACCGGGCACTGGAGCCATGCCATAGCCCGCGGCGCGACGGGGCATCCATCCGGCTTGCAGATAGGCAATATGGTCGTCCACATCTGCATAGACAAAATTGTGTGCAGGTACAGCCCAGTGAGCTAGTGCAGCACGAAACTCGGCCCAGTTTGCGGCGCGGTTATAGCCCAGCACCGCGGCCAGCATATCGCTGCGTTCCAATGCGGTCCAGCGCAGTGCCACCGGTGCGGCCAAAGTGGTCCAGGCGCTCATCAGCGGGCCATGCCGGGTAAGGCGCACCTCTTCCACCACCGCCTCGGCGCGCCCCTTGACCGTGATCACCTCGTGCAACGTCTCCACTGGCAGCCATGCGCCCTGAAACTCATATTCAGCAGAGTTGGCAGGGTTGAAGCGTTCGATAAAAAGATCCTGAGCGTCTTGCCAGGCCGTAGTCAGGCCCCAGGCGCAGCGCTGGTTATGTCCTACCATCACACCGGGCGCACCGGGGAAAGAAACGCCTGCCACATGGTAACGGCCCCCTTCCAGATGCACTTGATACCACAGCGCGGGCACAGCTACCGACATGTGCGTGTCGTTAGCCAGCAGCGGCTTGCCGGTAGTGGTGCGCGCGCTGCTGACAGCCCATTGGTTGCTCGCACCTGGGGTCAGGTTGATGATGCCGGTCAGGCCGGCAGCCGTGGCGGCGGGCGGGGTTTTGTGGGTTTCGCCGCCCAGCAAATCTGTCACCAGTTGCAGGGCCTGACGCAGCGCCGGACTGCCCCAGCCGTTAGGCGCAGCAGCGGTTCCCGCAGCCAGGCCGGAGCCATGCACAATCGGCGGATTATCTGCCGGATAGGGTGGCTCCAGATCGGCGGCTAACTCAGCGCCCAGCGCCAGCGCCAGTTGCGCGCGCAGTGTCTCGCTGGCCCAGTTGCTGCTGAGGATCACCCCCATGAACTTTACCCAGTACAAACTATCAACCGGTCGCCACGGTTGCGGTCGGCAGCGCAGCAGTTCAAATTCCAGCGACCAACGTCCCTGCTGCGTGCGGATGAAAGCATTCACTCCGGCGGCATAGGCATTCAGCGCCGCTTGTGATTCAGCAGATAGCGCGTGTACGTCCTCTTCGGCAGCACGGTTCAACCCCAGCGTGCGCACCAGCCGGTCCATTTCTAATGTAGGTTCACCCAGAATTTCGGACAAGCGGCCTGCGCCCAGGCGGCGCTGCAACTCCATTTGCCAGAGCCGATCCTGCGCATGCACATATCCCTGCGCGAAGAAAAGATCGTCTTCGTCCTCGGCGTAGAGATGAGGCACGCCCCAGCGATCGCGCAGAATTTCCACCGGCCCGTGCAGGCCGTGCAGACGCAGTGCGCCCGTGGTTTGCGGCAAAAAGCGAAGCAAAAAAGCACGCAGTGCCGCGACAGCGCCCAGCACCAGCGCCAAAGCAGCCATAGCTGCCATCACAAACTTCTTCATAGCATCACCTGAGGTTAGGGTTCGTTGTTGTCTGCAGCTCCAGGCAGATTGATAGTTGTCACTTCGCCGTGAACGTTGACCACTGCTGCAAAGCCCAGCATACCCAGCCAGGCCAGCGTCTCAGCGGGAATGGGGCGGCCCAACGCCTGCTGCCAGTTTTTCAGGGATGAATCGATCATCGCTTTGGTAAACAGGTCTTCCTGTCCTATCATGCGCATCATTTCGGCCACAGCCTGATCACGAAATGGTGCCATGGCGCTTTGCAAGTGCGCCAGTATCTGACGGTCTATCTCTGCTGCGGACACATGGCGGCGAAAGCCATCATCCAGAATGACATATTGAGCTTCGTTACCGACAAAAACCACTTCGGCCGGTTGGCCGGTTTCGTCAAATACAAGACAGGGGAACATCGCATGGGAAACAACAGACTCAGTCATAAAAACACCTTTCACATAACCAGACAGTCTGCAATCGTCAGGTATAGAGTAGCACGCTTGCAGGTCGGCGTCAAGCTGCGCAGCGCCGTTGCCAGATGACACTTTTAGCCCGCGGCTGGTTTTTGGCTATAATTCGGCCATGAGTACTTCGCGATGGCTGTGGCTGCGCCCAGGCATGCACGTCAAACGTTGGTTGCTGGTGTTGTTGGTCGCTGTTGTGCTGATCAGCCTGGCTTTGGCATTGCTGCTAACCGAGCTGTACGCCGACATGCCGCTGCCTTTCTTTTTCTTTTACATTACTTTGCAGTTTATCAACCGCCCGCTGCGTGCCCTGGTGCTGGGCAGCGCGGGCCTGGGTGTGCTGGCAATAGCTCTGTTTCAACTGAACCGCTCCTTGCTTCAGCCATTTGTAGCAGAGGGTCAGCCCGCGGCCAATGTAGCCGAGCGCATCTATCGTCACCATCGGCGGCGGCGAGGCCCGCGTGTGGTCGTGTTGGGTGGTGGCACGGGCCTTTCCATCCTGCTGCGCGGGCTGAAAAGCTATTCCGACAACATCACCGCCATCGTGTCGGTGGCCGATGATGGCGGCAGCTCTGGCAAGCTGCGTGAAGCCACGGGCATTCTGCCGCCCGGTGACATTCGCCAATGCCTGGTAGCCCTATCCGAAGAAGAAGGTGTCACCGGCCAGCTTTTTCAGTATCGCTTCGGCGATGAATACGGCCTGGAGGGGCACAGCTTTGGCAATCTTTTCATTGCCGCCATGAGCGACATCGCCGGCAGTTTCGAGCAGGGGGTGATCGAGTCGAGTCGTGTGCTGGCGGTGCGCGGGCAGGTGGTGCCTTCCACGTTGAAGCAGGTGACGTTGACCGCGGATGTGCGCGTGCACGACGAGGCATCGGGCTATGGCTGGCGGCGTATTGTGGGCGAGTCGGCTATTCCTCAGGCCGATCACGATATTGTGCGCGTTTTTCTGGAGCCGGAAATGGTCCCCGCCTACCCCGAAGCCGTTAAAGCGATCCTGCAAGCGGATCTGATTATCACCGGGCCGGGCAGTTTGTTCACTAGCGTGCTGCCTAACTTGTTGGTGCCGGGCATTGCTGCGGCTATCCGTGCTGCTAAAGCGCGCAAGGTGTATGTGTGCAATGTAGCTACTCAGCCTGGCGAAACCAGCGAATTTGATGTGGACAAGCATGTAAGCGCGCTGCGGCGTCATGTTGGTGACTTGTTCCCGCTGGTGCTGGCTAACGATTGCATCATCGCCAGCCACGGCGAACAGGCGCATCTTCAGCCGGTGACACTACCCGCAGAGCCGCCAACCGCTTACACCCTGCTCACTGGCGATGTGATAGACGTGCAGCGTCCGTGGCGGCACGACTCGGCCAAGTTGGCTCAGGTGCTCATGTCCATCTATCAAGAGCCAACGATCGGCTAAGAGCCTTTTCAGCACTTGCTTCTTGCCGTGGCCGGTCGTTTTGGCATGTTTCCCAATCGCCCGCCCAGCCATTGCCGTTGATTTTCCGACGTGTAGCGAGCGGTTCGGCTGGCGTAATTTTCCTTGTGTGTGGTATAATGTGCAACAGTTCACACTTTAAACACGAGTAACGTTTTAATGCGTTGCTGTGCTACGTTTCAAATTTCCGCGTAAGGAGACAAAGCAATGACTATCAAAATTGGCATCAACGGGTTTGGGCGCATTGGCCGCCAGGTTTTTAAAGCGTTCAGCGACAAATACGCCGACAGCATGGAAGTGGTGGCGATCAACGACTTGTTCGATGCCAACACCAACGCCCACCTGTTGAAGTACGACAGCAACTATGGCCGTTTCCCCGGCACGGTTGAGGTCAAGGATGGCAACCTGGTCGTTAACGGCAAGGAAGTCAAGGTGTTTGCCGAAAAGGATCCGGCTAACATTCCGTGGGGCAGCATGGGTGTTGATATCGTGGTGGAGTCTACCGGTGTGTTCACCGATGCCAACAAGGCCGCGGCCCATATCGCTGGCGGCGCCAAAAAGGTCATCATCTCGGCCCCGGCCAAGGGTGAAGACATCACCATCGTCATGGGTGTCAACGACGATCAATACGACCCCGCCAAGCACAACATCGTTTCCAACGCTTCTTGCACCACCAACTGCCTAGCCCCCGCTGCCAAAGTGGTCAACGATAACTGGGGTATTGTCAAGGCCCTGATGACCACGGTGCATTCCTACACCAACGACCAGCGCATTTTGGACCTGCCCCACAAGGATCCGCGTCGCGCTCGCGCTGCCGCGCTGAATATCATCCCCACCTCCACCGGTGCGGCCAAGGCCGTTTCGTTGGTGATCCCCTCGCTCAAGGGTAAGTTTGATGGCATGTCGTTGCGCGTGCCCACGCCTACCGTCTCGATTGTAGACTTCGTGTGCGAGCTGGAAAAACCCACCACCACCCAGGAATTGCATGCAGCCTTTCTGGCCGCAGCCGATGGCCCCATGAAGGGCATTCTCGGTGTGGCTGGCGACCCCATTGTCAGCATGGACATCAAGGGCGACGAGCGATCCAGCGTGGTTGACCTGGAGTTCTGCCAGGTGATCGGCGGCAACATGGCTAAGATTATGACCTGGTACGATAACGAATGGGCCTATTCCGTGCGCGTCACCGACCTTGCCAAGCTCATGGTAGAGAAGGGGCTGTGAAACGTAACTCGTAACGAGTAATTCGTAACCCGGAATTGACATCTGCGGCTGCAAAGCCCGTAGCACTCTGAGTTACGGGTTACGGGTTACGAATTATGACTCAGGAGATTCCCTGATGAACAAAAAAACCATCCGCGAGGTAGATGTCAACGGCAAGCGGGTCTTTGTGCGCGTAGACTTCAACGTGCCGCTCAACAAAGAACTCGCCATCACCGATGACACCCGCATTCAGGGCGCGCTGCCTACCATTCGCTATCTGCTGGATAACGGCGCGGCGTTGGTGCTGGCTTCCCATCTGGGCCGCCCTAAAAGCGGACCGGAAGCGAAATACAGCCTGTCCCCGACTGCGGCCCGTTTGCAGGAGCTGCTGCCTCACAATCAGGTAATCATGGCCGGTGATGCTATCGGCCCTGAGGTGGATGCGCAGAAGCAGGCGTTGCAGCCCGGCCAGGTGCTGGTGTTAGAGAACGTGCGCTTCTATCCAGGCGAACAGAAAGGCGACATGGCCTTTGCTGAGCAGCTTGCCGGTGGCATTGATGTCTACGTAGACGACGCCTTTGGCACAGCCCATCGCCCCGATATCAGCGTGGCCGGTGTACCGCAGATCATGCGCGCTGCGGGCAAGCCGGTGGTGGCCGGTTTCCTGCTGGAAAAAGAGATCGAATTCCTCGGCTCGGCGGTGGAACATCCCGTGCGTCCCTTTGTGGCTATTCTGGGTGGCGCCAAGGTCTCTGACAAGATCGCTGTGATCCAAAACCTGCTGGGCAAAGTAGATGCGCTGTTGATCGGCGGCGGCATGGCCAACACCTTCCTGAAGGCGCAGGGCTATGACATGGCCGATTCGCTGGTCGAAGAGAGCAGCGTGGAACTGGCTAAAGCGCTTATGGTTGAGGGTGGTGACAAGCTGGTGCTGCCCGTGGATGTGGTGATCGCCGATGCTTTTGCCGCAGACGCGGCCAACCGCGTGGTGGGGGTGGATGAAATCCCCGCGGGCTGGCGCGTGCTGGATATCGGCCCGGCTACTGTGGCCCACTACGCCAACCGGTTGGCCGCTGCCAAAACCGTGGTGTGGAACGGCCCCATGGGCGTGTTCGAGTTTCCCGCCTTTGCCAAAGGTACTTTTGCCATTGCTGACGTGCTGGCACACCTTGATGCCACCACTATCATCGGCGGTGGCGACTCGGCCGCCGCAGTGAATGATGCTGGTCTGGCAGCCAAAATGAGCCACATTAGTACTGGTGGCGGTGCCAGCCTGGAGTATCTCGAAGGCAAGGTACTGCCCGGTGTCGCTGCGCTGGATGAGAAATAGTACATAGCAAAAAAGCGTCGGTTGCCTCACAGGCGACTGACGCTTTTTTTTGTTGCGGGAGCGGGTGGATGAATCAATGTTGCCTGGACAGAACCCTGCCTGCCCGTACCGAAACCAGACGGGAAGGGTCTCGGTACGGTTGTGGCTGTGATCGGGTGTGAACTCACCTCTGTCTGGCAGGAGTACCTGGCGGTTAGCGCCGTCACAACCGCACCAACCGGTGGTTCGTTGCGTAGCATCAGACCGTTACTCTGCAATGACCGTGTCTACAGGCAACTTAGCTTGGGTGGTCGAAAAGGATGCCAATCCAGATGCATGGCGGCGGCTTTTTTGTTTAACCCTTTTTGTCGTGCTGTTTTCGTCGTGCTGTGTCTGGCGCGACGAAAACTACCTATTCGCTGTCCGATGCCCGCGGTGAGGCGCAAGCTCGTCAACCAGCCGCGCGCCGCCAGTCGCCACATCCCCGGCAGCACCGGACGCGCGCGGCGCACGGTTTGGAAGTCCAGGGCGCCGCGTAAGGTCGCACGGTCTCCACAAAGCCATGCAGCCAGCGACTCCAGCAGCCAATCTTTTGCAGCCAGCCAAGTGATGCCCGCCTTTAGCGAGCGCTTTTCTGCGGCAGCCGCGTGCAGTTCCGTTTCGATGAGGTCGTAGCGCAGTTCCGTATTGTTGTACAGCCCGCGCCAGCTCCCCATCACCGAACGGCGTTCCGGCGGACGGTCGGCCAGCGTGAACAGACGCTCGTGGACATAGGCCATGTCCGAGATAGCGGCTATGCGGCGATACAGATCTTCATCGGCGGCCAATTGCCAGGTGGAACGATAGCCGCCGACTTGCTCCACCACGGCGCGGCGAAACACAGTACTCATGGCTGGAATCGGCGTAAAAAGGTGAGTCGCTATGACGCGCAGCAACGCCTGGCCGGGGATAATGCCGTTGTCAGGAAACAGGCGAAATTCAGCCAGATCAGGAGCGTTTAACCGGCCAGCGTTATCCAGCAGATGATAGGCGCAGCAGGCAAAGCCCGCGCTGGGATGATCCTGCAACAGCCGCACCATGCGTTCGGCAAAGTGTGGTCCGTACAGATCGTGGTCATGCTGCATGCCTACAAACTCACCCTGCGCTGTGTTGAACAGTCGCGTCATTGTGCCGGCTAAATGCAGGTTGCGCTCGTTGCGCAGCACATGTAGGTTCGGCCAGCGCAGCGATTGCAGGTAGTCCCAGGTGTCATCGGGCGAACAATCATCACACACGATGATTTCGTAGTCGTGGAAGGTTTGGGCGCGCAGACTTTCCAGCGTAGCTTGCAGCAGCGCCCGGCGGTTATAGGTGGGAATGCAAATGCTTAGTTGCACAGTTTGATGCCTGCCTGGAAAGGCCATTATTCATCTGACAGGAAAGCGCAGTTGGGGCGACTGTCACGCGTGGGGTAGAGACACACCAGGGTGTTGCCGTTGTCGAAGTGGGCAAGCACTGCTGAATGTTCGTCGTAGTTGTTGGCCGGACGCAGCTCGATAAACCGGTCCAGATTCGCTTCCGTCCACTCCAGGGTAACGTGTTGGCTGGCGTTGCGGCGAAAATCACTGCCGTCGCGCAACGTTGCCAATTCATAAGGCAGATCAGCCGTGCTGCCTGCGGCCAGACCCGCGTCCAGGCTGCGGTTGGCGGCACGCAGTACCGCCCGTGCTTTGGCCGGATACAGCGACAAGATTCCCAGCACAGCGATCACTGCCAGCAGAATCAACGGCGCACGCAGCCGGTTGCTGCGTCCACTTGAGGACAACGGCACATCAGCCTGCACGTTAATCGCCCAGCGCAGGGCAAACAGGGCAGGCAGCATGAAGACGGCAGCAGGTGTGCCGAGAGTCACAGTAGCTACCGCCAGCCAGACCAAATCAATTTCCAGACCACCTGCGCCCCGCAGCAAGGCCATCATCACACTGGCAATGCTGCCCAGTGCTACACCCCAGGCTGTGCTATACGGCCAGGCGCACACCAATCCCACCATAGCACCCCACACAAGGCCCAGCAACACGTTGCCCCAAAAACCAAAGGGTGCTTGGTACAACGGCACTTCGCGCAACAAAACAACATTTACAGCCTGAGTAGAAAACGCGTAGACCACACCCAACGCTGCACCGAGTATAGCGCCTGTGACGCGGCGCCGCCGATCTTCGCCGCTTTGGTCCTCTGGCAAAGCAGATGGAATTCGGTGCATATACCCCTTAAGCGGCTTGAGCCGTTTGCAAAATCCCTTGCAGTGGAATGGCTACCCAATGCGGGCGGTTGTTCAACTCATAACCCAATTCATACACTGCTTTGGAAAGCAAATAGGCATCCAGCAAGGCGCGCAGTGTGTCATCATCGGCGGGCAGGAAGGGTGCGCCCTGCGCGGCCTGCAAATAGCTTTGCAGATAGGCCACCGATACCCACACATGCCAATAGCGCGTCCAGGTTTCCAGGTCGAGCTGCGTCACTGCCGATTGGTCAGGCCGATCTATCGCGTAGAAATAGGCGGCATAGGCAGCGTAGTGGAATGAACGTAACATGCCGGCCACATCCTGTAACGGTGAGCCTTTTTTGCGGCGCTCGGGTAACGGACGCGCCGGTTCACCCTCAAAATCAATGATCATGAAGTCGCTGCCGGTATACAGCACTTGCCCCAGGTGATAGTCGCCGTGGATGCGGGTGCGATGCAGCTCTACTTCGCGCCGCATCAGCGTGTCGAAGTTTGCGACAATCTGGTCTTGCAGATCGAGGGCGCGGGTGGCGGCTGGCTGTGTGGCTGCGGGCAAATCGTGCAGGTGGCTGCGCAGCAAAGCAAACACCGTTTCGCTGGATTGCTGCATGGCCTGGCGTAGCTGGCTGCGATAGGCCGCGTTAAATGGCTCAAGCCCGAACACGGGATCGTCGGGGGCTGAGGCCAGCGCCAGATGCAGCTCGGCCGTGCGTTGGCCCAGCAGCCGCGCCGAATCGAGGTAAGCACCGATGAACTGCTCGGCTTCTGCAGGGATTTGCCCCTGCGCCAGCCGCAGCAATGGCTCTTGCGGCAAGGCCTGCACTGTGGCAGGAGGGGAGTAGGTGTTCAGGGCTTGGGCAAAATAGCTTTGCAGCGACTCCAGGGTGTAGCGCCAGGCATCGCCCTGGTTGGCTACAAAGCCTTGCAGCAGGGCCAGCGATATGGCCTCACCGGCCTGCTCGCCCGCGGCTGGGTAATAGGTGAGCGCACCGGCCACTGCCGGGACATGGCCAAAAGCCACGCGTTCGGTCAGAAAGGTACCGATTTCCTGATCGGGGTTGAGGCCTGCCTCTAATCGGCGGAACAGTTTCAGGATCATACGTTCGCCGTAGCGCACGTTGGTGTTGCTCTGCTCCACGCGCAACACATGCGGGGTGAGCGGTTCGCGCGGGTCGCCGCGCAGCCACGGATAGGCAATGGTGGGGGAGGCGGTCAGCTTGCCGGTGCGTCCGACAAACTCACCGCCGCTGCTGATAGCCTCCAGCAACAGGGTGGCAAAAGGCTTGTCCCAGATGGCATCGTACAGCACGCCGCTGGCCTTTGCGCTGTGCAACTCGGCGATGGATGCGTTGGGTCGCGTATGGCGCAGGGTGTCGCCAGCCTCGCCCGCGGCAAAGGCCAGCGGCAGCACATAGATTTCTGCCGGTCCGCTGGTAAAGCTCACCTGCACCAGGGTCAGCACGGCGTCGGCACCCAGAGGGATAACCTCAAGCAGGTGGACTGCCTCGATGGTGCGCGCTTTGGAACCGAACCAGCGCCGCGCTGCCAGATAGCCAGGTAAAACCGTCTCTAGCGCGGTTTGGCCGGCAGGCAGCAACAGGCTGCGCCAGTCATCGGCTACTGTCAGCACGGGCAGGGTATCAGAAGAAAGAGAGTTTTGCATAGCCGAATGGTGCCGGTGCGAGGGGTTCAGCCGGTTGCGTGCGGTCTTGCCGAAGCACTTAACCGGGGCAGGTTATTCGTCTTCGATGATCTGAAAACTGGTGGTGATCTCGGCGGTGGGGCGGATGGTGGCAGCTACCGAACAATACTTGCTTTCCGAAAGGTGAATGGCATCGCTTACGGCTTTTTCCGTCAGGCCGCGGCCGCGCAGGATGTATTCCATGTGGATCTGGCGATAGGGCCAGGGCGGGTCAGCCTCTTGCTCGCCGCGCACGCGTACCTCGAAGCCGGTTAGCTTGAATTTTTTCTTTTCCAGAATGCCAACCACGTCATAGGCCGAGCAGCCAGCCAGCCCCAGCAGCAGCATTTCTGAGGGAGACACGCCAATCAGGTTGTCTTCGTCCTGTCCAGACATCACCACCGAGCGCTTGTTATCACCAACACCGACAAATTGCTTCTTTTGCAACCAGGTTACTGTAACGTTTTTTGTCATAGGAAGTCCTTGGGGGAAGTTTTAAGTTTTAAGTTTTAACGGTTAATGATAAGCAAGGAATGGTTTCGCGCTTAAAACTTAAAACTTAGCCCCTTAAATCTTGAAACTTTAATCTTCCAGCTCGCGCTTGAGGATTTTGCCGGTGGCGGTCATCGGCAAGGCGGTACGAAATTCGATGTAGCGCGGATATTTATAAGCCGCCAAGCCTTCTTTGGCAAATTCCATGATCTCATCTACCGTGGCCGATTGGCCCGGTTTGAGTACGATAAATGCCTTCACTTCTTCGCCCAGCTTGGCATCCGGCACGCCCTTTACCGCTACCAGCGACACCTTGGGATGTGTCATCAGATACTCTTCCAGCTCGCGCGGGTAGACATTGAAACCGCCGCGGATGATCATTTCCTTCAGGCGGTCTACGATGTAGAAATAGCCATCTTCATCGGTTTTGCCCATGTCGCCGCTGTGGAACCAGTCGTCGCGGATTGCATCGGCTGTAGCTTGTGGCTTTTTGTAATAGCCCTTCATCAACTGATGGCCGCGAATAATCACTTCGCCTACTTCACCGGCGGGCAATGGAGTATGTGCGGCATCGTCCGGAGTCACGATGCGCATTTGGGTCAGCCAAATGGGGTGACCGATGGAGCCGGGCTTGCGCTCACGGGTCAACTGGTTGAAGCAGGCCACCGGTGAGGTTTCGCTCAGGCCATAGCCTTCCAGAATCGGCACTTCGAACTTGCCCTCGAAGCCCTTAATCACCTCCAGCGGTAAAGCCGAGCCGCCACTGACTGCCACGCGCAACGTGTCTTTGATCTGGGCCAGGTCGAACTTGTCGGCATCGGGATAGCTCATCAGCGCCCAATACATGGTGGGCACGGCTGCAAAGATGGTGACGCGGTCGCGCTGCAAAATGCCCAATGCTGCATCAGGCGCGAAGCGCGGCAGCAGGGTGATGGTCGCGCCTGAGGCAAACGCGGTGTTCATGATCACCGTTTGACCGAAAGAGTGGAACAAGGGCAACACAGCCAAAGCCACGTCGTCGGCGTTGAAGGCGATCATGTCGCGCGTAGCCATTGCGTTCATCACCATGTTGGCGTGTGTCAACTCTGCGCCCTTGGGACTGCCCGTAGTGCCTGAGGTGTAGAGGATCACCGCGGTTTCATCAGGCATGGTTTGTGCGGTATCAAACACCGGCGGCTGTCCTGCCATTACCCGCCCCATGGTGGTCACGCCTTCGCCCTCTACCGGCGGCGCGGCTGCCGGATCCACCGTGGCAATGATCAAATGTCGGCAGGATGGCGCTTGCTGAAAGCCCTCCAACGCCATCTGCGCAATGGGCAGGTCGGGCGTGCCCTGAAAGGCAATCATCGCCACGGCATCGCTGTCTTGCAGGTGATAGGCGATCTCGCGGCCCTTGAACAGGACGTTGAAAGGCACCACCGTAGCCCCTGTTTTCAGAATGGCATAGTAGGCAATGGGGAAGAAGGGCAGGTTGGGACACGACAAGGCCACCTTGTCCCCGCGCTGAACACCCAGTTTGCGCAGGCCGTTAGCCAGTTGGTTGGCCGCGCCGTTGAGTTGAGCATAGTTCAGCCGCGTCTCGTTGAAGATCACCGCCGTGTGGCCGGGAGCAGATTGGGTGCTGGATTCCAGCAACATCGCCAGATTGAGCATGAGGGCCTCCAAGTAAGTTGTGCAGACAGGAACGGGTTCAAACAATGCACTATCTTAACGCAGATGCGCGACACAGGCAAATGCACCGGCCTTCGCAACTTGACAGCCCTTCCTCCTCGGGTTAGACTCATAGCACCATGAGCCTTTCAAACACTCATGGCGCTGATCTTGTTTGGACAAGGAATTAACCATGTCGTTAACGTTTATCCACGCCCGTCTTTCCACCGCGTCGTTGCTGTTTAGCGCTATTTGTGTGGCCTGGGGGCTGCTGAATTTCCTGCGCAAGCAGCCTGTCACCGGCAGCTATTGGGGCGGCCTGGTGCTGTTGCAGGTGCTGATGGTGGCGCAGGTCATTGTGGGCGGCCTGGTGGGACTGTCTCACTGGAACGCACTGGCCCGGCCCATTGTCCACGCGCTATACGGTGCCACGGTGCTGCTGTCCTTGCCTGCGGCCTATCTCTACACCGGCGGCAAAGGCACACGCAGCGACAACGTTATCTACGCGCTGGTGTGCCTGTGGTTGGTTTTTATCGTGGATCGCTCTGCTTCCACCGGCAGCGAGATCATCATCCCAGCGTTGCTTTGGCTGGGAGCGCAGTAACCACACTGGGTAAAAGGTTGAGATAACATAGCTCGCGGTCTGGTTTAGCCAAGCCGCGGGCTTTTTTAAGGGTGTTCAATTCTGCGCCAGACAAGGTGTTGCCCTATGCCTTACGGTGACGGCGTAGGACTTTCCGCAGGATCAGGAGCGGCCTCGCCTTCACCGCTGCCTTCGCCACTGCTTTCCTGCGAAACCGGCTGCGGGCCGATCAGGTAATGGGCGGCCCACGGGGTGTAGCTGCTGCTCAGCGCCTCGCTGGAGATCACTTGCCCCTGGGTGTCGCGAATCACCCGCCGCCAGATCACATCCATGCCGTTGCTTGACCATTCCACCTGTTTGACCTGACCGGCAGCCAGGGTAAGATCAGTTTCATACACCGCGGGCGGAGCCGGAATCTCTTTCAGGATTTCCGGGCCGGTGACACTTACTGTCCACGCAGGTTTCGTGCCGTAGAATTTGAAGGCAAGCGTGCCTTTGGCTGCGTTCATCTCTGACTTGATGATCAGGTGGTGGTTGGTGGTGTTGCGGAACCTGAAGTCCACACTTGGGGTGTAGATGGTGGCATCCAGGCCGGGCGTGCCGTACCAGCTTACCACATAGCCGTGGTTCCAGCGTTCTACAATCGGAAAGCCGCCATAAAAAGCCGCGCGGAACACGGTGGTGCTTACCTGACACACGCCGCCCCCTATTCCGATTGCCGTGCGGTCACCCCAGATCACCAATGCATCCTGATAGCCGTATTCTTTGCTGACATCACCAATGGTTTGGTTGAAGGAGAATACCTCACCGGGTGCTACCACGGCGTTATCTACTGCGGCTGCTGCGGTGGCAATGTTGTGCATTCGCTCTGGGCTGGAGCCACGGAAGGTGGAGGAACCTTCGGCTACCAGCTCCCGAATGCCCATTTCGTTGATCTTGTGCGAGTTGACCGAGGGTTCGATCAGCGTTAGCGGCAGGGTGACCTGGCGTACCGGGCTGAGTGTGCCGCTGCGGATTGCCGCCAGCGTGGCGTCTACATCCAGAATACGCCCGGTTTGGCTGGGCGTCGCCACACTGATGACATAGTTCAGTGGATTGAAGTTCACTGTGGCATTGCGCGGCTCGCGCGCCAGCTCAGCAGCCCAGCCAGCTACGCGGGCGCGCAGTGGCTCTTCATCGAACTGGGCAATCATTTGCAGCGTGCCATCAGCCTGAGCGGACAGTTTGGTGCTTACCAATTGTGCCAGATCGTCTGCCGAAACCGTGTAGCTGGGCGGCGGTGCGCCGGCGTCAATATCGGGGGTGTCGGCCACCAGCACCACAGGCCCGGCCAGCGCCTGGCGCACAAACACCTCGGCTTGGGTCACTTCGGCCAGCAGCGGCGGCGTGGTGCGCACGGTCAGCGCAACGGTTTCGCCCCGGTTCGCCACCAGCGCCGTGTAGATCTGCTCCAGACTGGCAGCTACATCCAACGCATAGCCGGTTTGGCTGGGGGTTGAGCTGACCTGCAAGCCGTTGATGCGCAGCGTGGCCTCGGCAGTGGGACGGTTGATCTCCTGAGCGCGCTGCTCCAGCCAATTCAGACCGGCAGAGCGGTCAATGGCTTCGTCGGCCAGCACATCGTGACTAAAGCGATAGGCCGCGAGCTGCTCTTGCAGGTTGGCCTGAAGCTGCGCGGCCTGCACCAGCACGCCCGGGCCGGTGATGGGCTTACGGCCCACCCGCAGTGCCGCGGCCGCGGCGCTGTCGGCATCGAAGTTGACTCCCAGGTCTTTGGTGCTGAGCGTCCAACGTTGGTCGCCGTACTGCACCGTCACCGGCGCCAGGGGGTAGGGATCGAACGCAGTGGAGAGCGTTTGCTGCGCTGCGGGCAGCGTCAGGCCGCTCAGATCAATACCGCGCACCGATACGCCGGGGAAAATGCGGTTGGCATAGGTGGTTTGATACCAGACGATTCCGCCGATGGCGGCCAGCGCGGCGAGAAAGACCAGAACCGCCAGCAGAGCCAGCAGGATGCGCAGCGGCGAGCGGCGCGGTTTGCCGACTGCACGGCGCGGCGGGGCAACAGGGGGGGTGTTAGCGGTTAGGGTTGTCATTCTGTAGGGCACTCACAACTTCTGTGCGCGCGTGCCCGCCAGCGTCGCGGAAGGTAATCAACCATTGCGGCGTCCAGGCTACTGCCATTTGCTGAATACCGACATCGCTTTTGCGGGGGCGCACGGGGGATTGTTCAATATTGGTTATAGCCGTATTCCATTGATCGGTGATAGTGCGGCTCTGCTCATCCAACTCGGCACGCAGTTGCCCGATATCGCTGCTGAGCGTGCTGATGGTGTCCTGGCTTTGCTGAATCTCGCGCTTGGCGCGTTCGGTCATTTGGCGCTTTTGCGATGCCGAGCTGAGCGCCGTGGTGACGCGCTTGCGTCCGCCAAACAGGCTGAGCAGCGATCCACCTGCAGAGAGCATTTCCTGCTGTTTGCGTGCGCTGTAGGCTGCTTCATCCTTTTCCAGTTCGATCTGGGCGCGGCGCAGGCGGGTTTCCAGCGTTTCCACCTGCTTTTCGTATTTCGCTCGCAGCTTGTCTACTTCGGCGTCGCGTTGTTCGCGCGCCAATTGCTGCAAGCGAATTCTAAAGCTGCGCTCATCCTCGCCGGGCTGGGCATAGGCTTTTAGCGCCGGGCTGTACCACAACGAATAGCTGGAGTTGTTGTACAGATAGTTTTGCAGGTCGCTGGACAGCGTTTTGAGCTTTCGGGCGCTGTTGATGGTGGCCGGTACTTCGCTGAACTGCGCATCAGCCTGCGCCTGGGCAGTCAGATCGCTTGCCTCAAGCTGTATTGAGGCTGCTTGATCCCAGCGCACCAACGCGGCATTGTCGGGGCCGGGCAGCAGCAAGGAAACCGTTTGTTGCTCGCGCAGGCCGCGGCGGTCATCTACAAAAGCAATGCTGCCCATGCCCAGCAGGCGGGCATCGTAGCGCAGTTGGTAACTGGATACCTCTACGCGCGTTTGCAGACGCTGTTCCAGGTCGCTCAGAGCCTGATGCACCGTGCGCTGCACCGGCAGATATACCTGCGGCACATCGGGCGGCAACGCCGGGGGCATGGAGGCAATTGCAGGCAAGACGCTGGGCGCGCTGGCTGCGGGGGCCACGACTGCGGGCGCGGCCTGGGGCACGCTGCCAGACGCTGGCGCAGGCGGTGCGACTGCCGCGGTGACCTGCCCTTGCAGCTGGCTGCGCTGCGTCTGCATCAAGCCGCGCACCTGGCTGCGCGTCAGCGGCCCGCGCAGATAGCTCATTGCCCAGCGCGTTTGATAGACCACCGGCTGCTTCTGGTTGATGTTGTGCATCAGAAACACGCGGCTGCCCAGCGCCGAAATGATCTTGTCCAGTTGCTGGCGGCTGGGGCGATTGCTGCCTTCCAACCCTTCCAGGCCATCCAGCAGGCGCTGTTTGTCGCGGTCGGCCTGTAGCTTGCCGATGAACCAGGTTCCGGCGTTGGTTAGCCCTTTGTAGTCCAGATCTACCGGGTTTTGTGTGGTGAGCATCACCCCCAGCCCAAAGGCGCGTGCCTGTTTCATCAATGTGAGCATGGGGCGCTTGCTGGGCGGATTGCTGGAGGGTGGGAAGAAACCGAATACCTCATCCATGTAGACGAGGGCGCGCAGGCTGGTAGTGCCGCCTTGGGCCCGCATCCAGGTGATCACCTGCTCAAGCAGCAGGGTGACGAAGAACATGCGCTCGGCATCGCTAAGGTGGGCAATGTAGAAAATGCTGACGTTGGGCTTGGCATCGCCGCCATAGAGCATTTGGTCAATGTTGAGCGGCACGCCCTGAATCCAACTGGCAAAGGAGGGTGCGGCGATGATGTTGTTAAGTGCCATAGCCAGGTTGAACCGCTCACGTTGCGGGTAGAAGGTGTCAATGTCGAACACACCAAGCTGACGCACGGGCGGGTTTTGGATGGCGGTGATCAGCGTAGCCAGGTCGAGGGTTTGGCCGTTGCGCCAGTAATGCTCGAACAACGTGGCCAGCAGAATATGCTCGCGGCTGCGCACGGGGTCAGCTTCGACGCCGATCAGGCCCAGCAGCGCGCTCACCGTGCCGCTGATGCGTTCGCGCAGGGCTTCCTGTTCATCATCCCAACTGAGAGCGGGGGCGGCAAAGGAACTGAGAATGCTCACCGGCACGCCGGAATCGGAGCCGGGTGTGTAGATGACGAAGTCGCAGCTTTCCTTTAACAGACGGATGCGTTCGGGACCTTGTTCCCAGCTTGCCAGCCCTTTGGCCCAGGTTTCAGCCTGGTTGGCGGCATACTGCTCTACAGTCATATCCTTGCGCCGGGCGTCGTCTACGTTCACCCAGGGCTGGAAGTCAGCCGGCAGCAGCTCGGGGAAGGTTAGCAGCAAGTTGGTGATGTCGCCCTTGGGATCAATGATGATCATGGGCACTTGATCTATTGCTGCTTCCTCCATCAGATCAATGCACAGTCCGGTTTTGCCGCTGCCGGTCATCCCCACGCAGACCGCATGGGTGGTCAGGTCGCGGGCGTCGTACATCACCGGCGTTTCGCTCAACGTGCCGGCGACGAGATCATATTCTTTACCCAGATAAAACGAGCCGAGTCGTTCAGTGAGTGTCATGGCTACCTTCCGCAACAAGCGCCAACCTGACGGGTCGGCGGGTTTCAAGCAGCGCAGGGCTGCACCGATGGGCGGGATTATAACACAAATCACGCCGGATGGGTAGTGATCGTTGCTGGTTCCTTTGTTTTATGTTACAATCGCTGGGGCAACTGTTGTGCCCAAGTGCTTCAAGAAAGAGCAAGTGTATGCCTGATAAATTCCTTACTCCTAAACGCAAGGCTTTGATCGCTGTGGTGGCTGTGGTGCTGATCGCCCTGGTGGTGCTGCTGGTATGGTTTTTGTTCACCCACCCTCATTTTACCGCGGTTGCCAGCAACCTGTCCATTATCATTCTGGCTTCGGTGCTGATGCTGATGAACATTTTTGTGATCATCATGCTGTGGCAGGTGATTCGGCTGGTTGATTTTCTGCTGGGCGCGCTGAAGCCGGTGATGGATAACCTGCAACAAACCAGCAGCACGGTGCGCGGCACGGCCGGCTTTGTGGGTGAAGAGGTAACCAACCCCATTATTGATGTTTCGGCCAAGGCCGCGGGCGTGAAAGGCTCGCTACGCTTTGTCATGGACACTATTCTCAACCCGGCGCGGCAAAGCCGCGGGAACACCTCCGGGCAGCGCCCTCCCGTTTGGCCGCCCGCTGATCCCTATTCTGATCTGTAAGGAGACTGACTATGAGTGAAAAACGAGGATCCGGCGCGTTTACCTTAGGATTTTTAATCGGTGCTGCGGGTGCAGGTGTGTATACCCTGCTGCGCACACCGCAATCAGGCCGTGCTGCATGGCTGCAAGTGAGCAATCGTTTGGGTGGTCAGTCTGGCAGCAGCGCGGCCACATGGCAGCCTGCACCGGCCTATACCTACAGTCCTGAAGCACGGCAGCAGGCTCAAGCTTCGGCGCAGCAGGCGCAACAGTTCGCCAAAGACATGCGCAGCGCCTCAAAAGACGCCGCTCGCCAGGCTGAAGAGATCAGGCAGGCAGCAAAAGAGGCTGCTGATGCTGTGAAGGGCAAGGCGGGCAGTGCTGCCGAAGCAGTGCAGGACAAGGCTAAAGAGGCACGCGACAGCCTGAAAGATGCCGCCGGTAGCGCCAAAGGCAAGGCCGGCAGCGCTGCCGAGGCAGTGCAGGACAAGGCCAGGGATGCGCGTGACAGCCTGAAAGATGCCGCCCGTGACTTCAAAAAAGAGGCGCGAAGCGGAGTGAAAGACGCCAAATCAGGTCTGGCCGATGCGGGCGATTCGCTGCACGACAGCGCCGACAAGCTGGCCGACAAAGCTAAAAACGCCGCAGACGACGCCAAATCCACGGCTGAAGAGGTTGCTGACAGGGCAAAATCGGGCCTGGAGGATGTGCTGTAGGCAGCGTCTGAACTTCATCGTTGTGCTAAATAAAAAGCCGGAAACGTAGTCGTTTCCGGCTTTTTATTTAGAGCGGCTTTTGCGGCTCTTGTGTCGCTGCTAGCGTACAATCTCAAACCCAGCGGCTTGCCAGGCGTTCATGCCGCCATCCATGTTGTGGACATTGAAGCCCTGTTGCAGCAGGTATTGGGTAGCCTGCCCGCTGCGGTTATCGCTGCGGCACACCGCCACAATAGTTTTGTCCTTGGGCAATTCATTCAGGCGCGAGGCCAACTGGCCCAGGGGAATCAGTTGCGCTTCGGCGATGTGGCCGGCAGCGTATTCGTCTGGCTCGCGCACATCAACAAAAAAGACATTGGGGTTGCCGCGCAGGCTGTTGGCTGTCTTCACATCAATCAGCTCGGGCAGATTAAGGGACGCGGCTGCGGCAGTGTCGCCGGTGGCAGGGGCCGCGACCGGGGCAGCCGCGCCGCCGCAGGCGCTCAACGCGGCAAGTGTCAGCATCAGCACTACCATGATGAGGCTAAAACGACGTTTCATAGGGTGATCAAACTCCTTGAGAATTGGGAAGTGAGAATTGAGAAGTGAGTAATGGAGAATTGGGAATTGGTACGCTGAAGGCGGGTAAGCGGGTTCTTGCTTCCGCCGGTTGAGGTGACCGTCTGCGGCTGTATCGAAACCTTTCAGGTCACACGCTCGAAGCCTGCGGCTCTGAACTGGTTACTGCTTACTACCTGCTATTCACTGCCCTAAGATGCACGCCGGGCCAGGCAGGTTACGCGACGGCCAGGCGTTGCTCAATCAGCTCGGTCATGCGTGCGACGCGGTGATCCCAGGTGTTGGTCGCGGCTACAGCGCGCCGCGCGGCAATGGCCTGCGGGGCGTGCGCCTCGGCCAGCGCGGCTTCCACCGCGGCCACAAAGCTATCAGCATCAGCAGCCAGACGCACCAACGGCTGGAACTGGTGTAGCTCAGGCAGCGGCGTGGCTACCACCGCGCGGCCAGCAGCCAGATACTCGTACACCTTCAGCGGGTTGACGTGCCGCGTTTGCTCGGTGAGGCGATAAGGGATCAGCCCTACATCACAGCGGCTCAGCAGGGCCGGCACTTCGTGCGGCGGGGCTGTGCCTGCAAAAACGACGTTGGGCAAGCTGCGCAGCCGCGCCAGCGCAGCGGCATCGGCACTGGCATTCACCGGCCCTGCCAGCTTGATCAGCCAGTGCGGACGGCGCGCGGCCAGTTCGGCCAGCAGGGCCAGATCTACCTTGGCATTGATGCCGCCCACTACGGCGAGGGTGGGGGATTGGGAAGCTGCGGCCTCAGGCGATGCGGGCGCGCTGGTGATGGGCGAGGCAAAGGCGGCAAAATCTACGGCGTTGGGCAGGTAATACGTGTGTTGGTTGAGGGGGCGGCGCGCCTCCACCAGACTTTGCGCGGTGCAGAACACCAGATCGGCGCGTTTGGTGAGCTGCGCGTCCAGCTCGCGCTGGCGTTGCACCTGTGCAGGCGTTAAGCCAGGGTAGGCGCTGTACTCATCCACCACATGGTAGATCACCAGGCGCGGGCGCAGCGGTTCGATCCAATGCTGCTGACCCGGGCGGAAGAACCAGAGGATGGGGTCGCGCTGCGAGGCCCGGGCGGTGGTGGGTGCCTTTGTGGCAAAGTCATTGATCACCCGTTGCAGGGCGCGTTGTAGGCGGCGAAGGCGCAGGGTCGCGCTGAACGAGCCGAGCAGCGGCGCGGGGGTGAGCGGCATCAGCGGCGACCAGCGCAGCCACCAGAGGCCGTCGGGCTGGCGGCTCAGGGCGGCGCGCAGCTGGTCGTGTCCTGGCGTTTGGCCGTGCAGCGTCGGCTCCTCCGGCACCAGCAGCAGCGGAGCCAGCCGCGCCAGCCGCCGCGCGATCTGCGGCTTGTCCTGCCAGATCGCATTCGGAGGGTCTGGGGTGAAGAAGAGGATGGGGGGAAGGGTGGGCATGAGGGACCTGTATTGCGATTCTAACATGGCCGCCCTGATTTTGGCAAGGCTAATATGATTTAAATCATGGTTTTTGTTATCTGTTTGTGTGACAATAGTGACGCTTTGTTTCTTGTTAACTTGGGGGTTTTTGCCCTTGCGGCAGAAATTGCCCAGACAGTGGAGTTGGAAGCTCGGAGTGGGCCGGCGACTGTGCAACGCTGCTAAATTTTGCACTGTGTGGCTGTCGTCTTTCGGGTTTGGTTTTTGGTGGTGGCAAGTGGAGGTGCGTCATGGTGCGTTCGTTGTTAATCCTCCTTGTGATGGTGGCTACTGGTTTTTGGTCGCTTCAGTTGGGCTGGCCCTGGATTATTTTCCTGGTGCCGGCGGCATTGGCCGTGTGTATGTTCCTTTTATTGCGCGGGTCGCCGGGGCGAGAGCGCCCGGCCATCTATGGTGGGCTGTTTGTTATGCAGGCATTGGCCCTTGCCTGGCTGTTTCGCTGGGGACTTGGCCGTGTGCATGAGGTATTCAGCGAAGGCACGGCGGCGCGCTTTATCCATGTCTTTGCAGGTACAGCGCTGCTGCAAAACTTCTGGGGTTTGCTGCTGGGCATGGGTGGCACCCTGGTGTTGTTCGCGTTGCTGCTGGGGCCGGTGAGGCTGTTGCGCCTGCTGCCGGACTCGCAAGTGATGGGTGTGAGCAAGTTCGATGCATTTACGCTGGGCTTACGGCGCGCCCTGGGCTGGGTGCCGGCGGAATGGGAGATACGCAACGGCGAGATCGTCACGCTGCGGGCCGCTCCGCCTCCGTATCCCGTGCTCACCGGGCCGGGAGCCATCGAAGTGCAGCGCGATCATGTGGTGATTGTCGAGCGAAGTGGCCGTATCGCCCGTTTTATAGAAGAAGGCAGTCATTGGCTAGGAGCTATGGAGCGCATCTGTATGGTGGTGCCGCTCTTTGGCAGAGGAGAAGCCGTGGTGGTGAGAAATGCCTCTACCAGCGATCCTCTGGTGATTGAAGAGTTAAATCTGGCGGTGTTTCACAAGGTGAACCCCCCACAGTTTAAGGGAATTTCTGCGCAGGAGCTGAAAAAGAACCTGGACATGTTTCTCACAAACAAGGTTTGGTCGCCATCTGGTAATAGTTGGGGGACCGCGGTACGTGCCATTACCGAACGCGAAGCGCGCAACGCCATTGCCGATTATGATCTGGAAACGTTTCTGAAGTTGAATGGCGAAGGACGAACGGAATTCAAGAAGAAGCTGGGTAATTTGGTGAACAAAGTAACCGATGAATTTTTGGGCGTAACAGTGACAATTACCGGCATCGGCGCGGTGACCATCCCCGACCTGGCCGCGCAGCGACTTATGCAACGCTGGGTAGCTGATAAAGATCAAAAATTCGCCTGGGAGCAGGCTGATTTGCAGCGCGATATAGATTTTCACGTCGCTGAAGGTCGCGGCGAAGCGCTAAAAAAAATGTCAGATGCTATGCGTGAAGCGCGAAGTTACCATACCAGCCCTAACGATCTGCTGATGCTCAGTATGATTGAGCAGATTCAGCGCAGCGGTAATACCGCCACCAGCGCCACCGGTCAGGAAATGGACATGGTAACGCGTTTGCTGATGATGGAATTGCTGAGGAACATGGGCAACCGCGGTGCAGGCCCTGATTCGCTAAGTTAGCGCTCTCCCGTTCGGTTTGGATAGCGGTGATGCGCGGGGGTAAGGGGGGGGAGTTGGCTTTCTGCGGGGGCGGCGAGAGGCAAGGGTCTCACCTCAATGCCGAAGCTGGTAGCCGTGGCCGCCAACGCGGCCAGGAAGCCGCGGCGATAGCCGGCCAGCTCTGCGTCATTCATCTGACCCGCGGTTTGCAGGCCTGCCAGCTCCACGCCGCGCAGGATATTCTCGATGTCGTGCCGATGCCAGACGAGTTGACCCATGGTTGATTGTTTCTCGGGAATTAGAAAATATGTTCTAATTCTATTTACAGTAGGGCAACTTGTCAAATCACAGGGACGCGGTGAACGCCGCGCAGAGCGTGTGTGTAGAGTTCGGAGATGAGAATCAAAAACGCTGCTCTGGTTGGCCAGAACAGCGTTCAGTGCGGTTGGTCATACTTATTGTATAAGTACATAGTCGGTTGATGGGATGAGCGTTGCCTCTAGCAGATCTAGCACATCCTGCAGGCAGGTGAGAGCCTCTGCAGAGAGTACGATTTTGTCAATTGCCGGACGCTTGGGAGGAGTTTTCAGTTCCCACATCCGGGCTGCCCAGGGGTAATGGGCTTGGGCAGCAAGGCCATAACTGATGTTAAAATAGATTGGCTGGACCGAGTCGCCGGTGGTTGCAGCCATATCAGCAGCGATTATGGCGCATGGCTGCCAGCGACGAATGGCGGCTAGTCCGGCGGTGTCAGAGTTGCGCAGGTTGGGAACGTTCATGGGCTTGCCTCCTGTGCCTCAACAGAAACGCGTGTAGGGTGAGGGTTTAGCGCTATGCCTGCGCCAGGGCCATCTGGCCGTAGCCGTAGGCTGGTTGGCGCACCGGCATTCGCTTGTTGGTGGGACGAATGGCAGTGGCGCAACGGGCGCAGCTATGGTGTTCGCTGTCAAGCAGGATTTCAAGGCGCTCCGCCTCGATCTTGTCGCCGCATTGGTCGCACTGATCATAGGTGCCGGCAGCAACCCGGCGTAAAGCCCGTTCGATCTTGACCAGCTTGTGCCGAGCCATTGTTACGGCGTAGTTGTTCTGGGGGTCCATGGTGGCATGGTCAGCCAGGTGTTCGATCATGTCAGTGCACCAAGCTTTTTCTTCCAACAGTTTCTTCTCGTAGAGTTTGGCGGTGAGGGTGTTCATGGGGATACTCCTTTGCAAATGGGGTTGCGGAGTGATTATAGAGTGGGGGTAGTTTATCCGAGAAAGATCGGTCCAAAGACCAGGGTGAGGATGATGGCTGCAATGATGGTCAGGATCAGGAACACGGCCACGCCGCAGCCGTTACCTTGCTCGCCAGCAGGAGTTGGGGCCATCACTACCATCGTGGTGCGGCTCGACAGGCTCAGGCGCACGGTCAGGTAAAGAATGTAGACACCCATCAGACCGATGATGAACAGCAACACGAGTGCGATTTCCATGGTGACAACTCCTTTCGTTCGGGAATTCAGTGGTGAAAACGGAGGGTGTTGTTTGGTTCCGTTCTGTTATCATGTTATCACAGGTCAGGAATTCCTACCTGACACCAGGCTGTCTGGCGGCTGACAACTGGCTGCAATTTCTGACAAAAGGCGCATGTCAGAAATCTTTGACAGCTTTGTCAGGATTTTGCCAGAAATCTGATAGCAGCAGGGCAGTGTGGCTGTGTTATAATAGCGAGTGAACTTTCCCCGCGTTATCGTCCTCGTCTGTATGCTGTTTTCTGTTCACGAAAGCTGCCGACCATGCTTTACTCGCAGCCCCTCCATGCCCGTGTTGTGCGCGCAACCCCTGCCGGGTTGATTGTCGCGCTGCCGGATGGGCGGCAGGGGTTGGTGCGGGACACAAATCCTGAAATCCTGGCAAAGTTCCCCAGAATTCCTCGTTACAAGCCTGGAGACTCGCTGGAAATCGTTGTACAGCCAATCGAAGCTGTGGGCCAACACAGTGAGGAAATTTGGCTGGCTGAAGCTTATTTGTGGAATGTCACTGCTGATGGCTTTCCAGTAGGCGCTTTAGTTAGTGGCGTTGTTGATGGCATCATGCCGTATGGGGTATTTGTTAAGCTCGAAAAGGACTTTTCTGGGTTGGTTCATATCTCTCATCTTCCCGATTGGAAACAAGAGGCAATAGGTGATGTTTTCTGGCCCGGTGATCTGGTCAAAGTAACGATAGACGCGGTTGACCGCAAGCGCAGACGGGTTGCTTTGAGCATGCGCCAACTGGAAAAATACCGATGGAATAGCGCCGGGCACTACCCTGAAACTGTGACAAAGAGTGCAGTACAGGGATTGTCTCCCAGCCGACTTAACAATACCGCTATTCAACAGCTCTTGAGCAGCGTTCCTAAATCTATCGTAGTGGTAGAAGATGAGGAGGATCAACGTCTGTCGCTGGCGAACTGGCTACGTAATGTCGGTCAACGTGTCGTTTATGTGGCTGAGAAGGCAGAGGAGGCTCTTGCCTTTCTTGAAGCACAATCGGCGGATTTGGTGTTGATGGATATTGGCCTGCCCGGCATGGATGGCATTGCCGCAGCCCGGCAGATCAGATTCCAATGGCCTGAGCTGCGCTGCGTGTTGATGACCGATTGGGGAAGGGCAGAACGCCGTGACAAGGAGCTAACGCCCCTGCGCAAAGAGGGAGTATCGCTCTTGATCAAGCCTTTACTGCCTAACCATTTAGCTGAAATGTTGCTGGAAAAGCCCGACCAATCACTAGCACCTTCCAGTTCGCCTACCCGTATGACATTAGAACAATCTGTATTTACCGTACCCAAGGCTGAACAAAGCGAACTGGCTGTTATGCTGCTGCGTGCTATCAGTGCTGCGCAAGCTGACAAGGCAGTGCTCTTTGAGCTGGATACAGATCAGGCGCAGATCAAGGTGTTTGAACACAAAGGGCCTGTTTCTTTGCGCAACACGGCGTGGCCGGAGCTAATCTACAGTCCGATACGCAACGTGGCTGAAGAGCAGACTGTTTTTACTGCTAACCATGTTCAGCAGCAAACCGCCGGACGCTTAAGACACGTGCTGCCTTTGCTTGATTTCAGCGCGTGCTGCGGCGTGCCGGTGCCGGCTCATCTGCGCAAACGCTACGCATTGTTCCTGTTTTTCAGTCACCCGCTCGCTTTCATCCCCAATGGGCTGATCGCCAGCGCCGAAGGAAGCGCGGCGCGCATTGCTTCCTGGCTGGAACGCCAGCAATTGATTAAACAAACGGCGGATTTACAACGGGTTGCTTTGCTGGGGCAGTTGAGCCGCACCGTGATTCATGAAATCAGCGGACGTATTAGCCCACTCAATCTTATCTTGCGGGATCTCGAAGAGGGCTGCAAGCGGGTAGAGCAATGTGCCCTTACTTCTCCTGAGGAAGTTATCAGGGAAACAGCACGGACAAAAGAAGAACTGCAAAAGCTGACGCAACAAACACAAAGCATGGCCCATACGATGCACTCTTTCGGCAAAATAACACGCTCAGGGGTGGAAGAATTAATTCGTCTGGACGAAGTTGCCCATGAAGTGGTGAGCCTGCTGAGCGAAACGGCCAAAGAAAACAAAGTTGAATTAATTCTCCGCCCAGCTCCCAAACTTTATTTCACGCGGGCGATGATTACCTACCTGCAACAGGTGTTGGTGAATGTAGTACAAAATGCCATCCAGCAAATCGCGTTAACGAGACCGGAGCGTGGCGGCCGGGTTGAAATTCAAATGCTACAAACCAAACATGAAGGAAAAAACATCCTGCGCTTATATGTGCAGGATGACGGCCCGGGCATTCATCAGCGCTTGTGGGAACGAATTTTTGAGATGGACTATACCACCAGAGAAGATGGAAGCGGTCTGGGGTTGTTCATTGCCCGCAGCCTGATCGAATCTCAGGGCGGTCGTGTATTTATCGAGTCCAGCCATACCCTTTGGGGCACCACCATGGCGGTGGAGCTGCCCTATCGTATCTGACGGGAAGGGAAAAACGATGCGTATTTTAATTGTAGACGACGACGAAGTACTTGCTCACATGCTCGGTGAGCAACTGAGGCGACTCGAAAAAGGATTTGATGTGGTTGCCGTCAACAGCGCAGCACAGGCGCGTTTGGCGGTGAAGGAGGCTGCCTCGCCTTTTGCTGCTTTTGTTTTGGATCAACGCCTGGAAGGGTCGGACGTTAACGGTGTTGTCTTGATGGGGCAACTGCGCGATCTCAGCCCGGAAAGCGATGCCATCATCCTGACTGGTTACAACGAGGTTGAGGCGGGGATTGCTGCCTTTGATTTGGGGGCGTATCGCTATCTGACCAAGCCTTTTGACACGCGCGAACTCGTCTACGTGCTTAAGTCCATTGAAAAAAGCCGTGGTATTCGCAATGAACGCAACTGGCTGCAAATTTTGACCGAGGTCACCACCGCCATGCAGAGCGCCTCGACCGTGCAAGCTGTAGCCGATGCCATTGTTCAGGGCGCTCTACACTTTGATTTTAAGCGCGCGCGCTTGCGCCTCTTGGTAGAACAAGGCCAGGAAGCACAGGGTGATCCTGAAATGGTAGGTGTTAGTCAGGCAGGCACCGCTCGCTTGAAAGGGTTTGCAGGTTTGCGCGCACCTTTGAAGGAGTTAATGTATTCCAAGCAAGCAATTGAAGCTGGCAAGCCGATGATCTTCAAGGCGCGTGAGGCAGGTAAGGGTGGAACTGATGAATTTTATGCAGCCCAAGGGATGCAACCACCGGTCGGAGAATGGGTAAAAATCCCGCTGTCGAGCGGAAACCACAAAGTTGGTACACTCACTCTGGACAACGATGAACTGGATTCTGCTTTTAGCGCACAACAGCGCAATCAAATCGGGGCGGTATTAGCTTTGTTCGGCAATCAGGCCGCAGCGGCGTTAGAGCGGGCGCGGCTGCATGAGCAAACGCAAGAGCAGGCGCGGGAAGCGGAGTTGTTGAGTACCATTGGCAGGCAGATCATTACCAAAGCCGCTACCAGCAATCTCGATGAACTGCTGGACGAGATACGCCGCCTGGTGGGAAAACGTGTCAAGCTGGATGTATCTAACTTTATGGTTGTTTTGTCCGATTTGGAAACAGGCTATCTTGATTATCGAAGACACTATGAAGACAACGTGTTACAAGATCGCCACTGGCATAAACCAGGTAGTGCAGTGAGTGGTTATCTCATATCCAAAAACCAATCTCTGCTTTTTCATGATGCGATAAAATTCTGTCAAGATAATGGCATTGACCATTTTGGCAGGCCGGCTGCTTGTTGGCTGGGCGTGCCACTGCGATTAGATAGTGGAAAAGTCATTGGTGTGCTAGCTGTTCAAAGTTATGATGAAAAAATATCCTATACGCCTAGCCATCAGCAGCTACTCGGCAAAATTGCTGATCAAATTGCCGGTGCGATTTATGCGGCCTATCAGCACGAGCGCGAAGAAGAGAAGAAGCGCCAGGATGAAGCAGCCAAGCAACTCCGGGCCGTGCTGCCGCGTTTGATCGAGGAGTCAGAAGAAGGCTTTTGGCATGCCGTGTTGACTACGATTACCCATCGCGAGGGCAACAGTTTCAACCGCGCCTTGCTGTTTTTGCAATCGCCGGTGGCAGATAGCCTCTGGATGGGACGCATGGCCATTGGCCACTGGACGCGCAAAGAGGCGCGGGGGTCCTGGGAAAAGGATCGCGATGGCAAAAAAAGCCTGCAAGACTACTTTGCCGCTCCTCATCTGGCCTTGTCTGATCCAACCCCTCTGCAACAGGCAGTCGTTGAGTGGCGACTTAGCTCAGAGCAGGTTGATATTTTGCGTAGTCCAGCACGCAGAACCATGGCTTCTTCGGCATTGGAAAATGCGCTGCCGGAAAGTTCATTGCCCCACCCATCTGATTTACTGGACAAGGCAACAGACTACGACTGCGCCTTGCTGCCGGTCAAACAGGGTGGCAAAGTCATCGGGGTTTTGTGGGTAGACAACGCTTTTGACGGCGAGCCCCTTCGTCATGGCGATCTGAGCAAGGTGGAAGAATTGCTGGCGCAGGCCATGACTGAATGGCAGCAGGCACAGGAAAGAAACCGAAGTCGCCTGCTTGGCGAAAAGTATGAAAACATCCTCGCACTCAACCGGCGCATCACCGAGCGGGCAGCCCAGCGACCCTTAAAAGAGAGCTTGCAAGACCTGTGTGACCAATCCGCTGATTCCATCATGTCAGCGAACAGTATTGTGATTTATCCCTATCTGGCTGAAACAGGCGCTTATGACTTGAACAACGTTGTCCATCGTGGCTTGAACCACGGTGATGATTTCATCTCTAAAAACAAACCGCGCCAACAAGGCGTCACCTTTTCGGTCTTGCAATCTGGTAATCTGGTGGTAGCTGACGTTGATCATTCTACGCTAAAGTTTGGGGGCAAGCGCCTCGCTGAACATTCATTTGTCAAGCGTGAAGGTGTCAAAGCAATGATAGCCGTTCCCATGCGCAAAGCCTTGACAGCAGAACCGCTGGGTGTGATTTATTTTGACTATCGTACACCGCGATCTTTCACCGAAGAGGACATTGCCCGCTCCGAACATCTGGCGACAATTGGCGCTACGGTCATTAGCTATGCGCGTGAATTCGGGCAGGAACAACATGGGCGCGTCCAAGCTGAGCATGGCATGGAACGGCAACGGCTTAGCATGCAACTGATCGCGAACATTCAAGCTCAAGCGTTGGCCTCCGATGTGGATGAGAAAAAGTTAAGACGCTCCATTCTATCGAATACTGCAGACCTGTTCGATCACCGAGTCAAAACTACTCTGGCTATAGCTCACTGGGAAGGAGAAGGGGAACAGCGCAAGCAAATGCGCCGCGATTATCATCTCACCCCAAAAGGCGAGCTGCGCTCGCTGTCTAGCGAAATCCATGCTGGAGCGATTGGCCAGGTTTTGGAGCAAAACAAGCCTTTACACCGCAACAAGAATGATTTAATTGTTCTGCTGCGCACCGGTGAAAAAGCCATCGGCGCATTGGCCGTCCGCCAATCAGACAAGAAAGCATCCTTCAGCACTCTGGATGAAGAGAGCTTACAGCGCTTGGGCCGGGCCTGCGAGTTGGCGTTGGATAGCGTACGCACCCGCAGTGATCTGCAAACCATGGCGCAGACGATTGCTACCGTGTCTGCATCTATGGACTTAGCCACAACCCTCGACGCCATCGTCGCGTATGCCCGCAAGGTGGCGCCGGAACTGGATTGCATCACCATGTGGTATACCGATGCAGAAGACAAAGACAAGCTGATTTCAGGGCCGCAATGGAATGTACAAAACGAAAAACATCGTGGCAGCAGAACCAGTGATCACCTGGTGAAAACCGTGATGGAGCGCCCTAATCCTTTGTTTGCTTCGGTTATAGAGAACGGCTCCGTCTTAGATGGAGACTTTACGCGCGAGGAGGGCATTTTCTCAACTGCGGCACTTTCCTTGCGCTTCGGTACCAAATCTGCTGCAATTGGAGCATTATTCTTAAATTATCGCAAACGTCATGAGTTTTTGGCTACTGAGCGGGCCTTGTTCACCGCCTTTGCCGACGCTGCTGCCACCGCCATCCACAATGCGCAAACGCTGGAATTGGCACAGCAGCGACAGCAACGATTTGAGACTGCCTTGAGGGTTGCCACCGCCGCAGGAGCCAGCCTGGACCTTGACACTGTTTTGCGCGGCGTATTAAACGTCTTAAAAGAGGAGTTTAGCCGCAAAGATCCTACAGCAACGCCTTATATTATGCTCTACGAGGATCGCGAGGATGTGTTAGAGCTTCCCAAGGTGGCAAGGGAATTTTATCAGCCTACAATACCTGAATATCAGCACCGTGTCCGTTTACCCCTTGACGGCGAAGGGATCACCTGCGAGGTAGCCCGACGTTCCCTTAACGAGAAGAAAATCATCATAGAAAACGTCAAAAACGTTCATGACGAGAAGTACAAGGGCATATATGTTGAAGTCAACTCAAACACACAGTCTGAGCTATGCGCTGGCTTATTGGGCAGCAACGATAAGCTGATCGGGGTCTTGGTGATCAAGAGTGACACACCGAATGCTTTTGGTGAAGACGACGAGAGACTTTTTGAAATGGCAGCCAAACAAGTTGCTTTGGCGCTTGACCGCTTAGGCCATGCTGCATTGGCACAGAGTCGCGTTTCAGTGGCCGGCGCGATGGCCTGGGCGGCTGATATTGCTCATGACATCAACAGCGAGGTGGGCTATATTCGCAATCGTGCGGGCTGGCTGCAAACAGATACCAGGGCTACCGCAGATCAAAAAGTGGATTGGGCTAAAGAGATTGACGGACGCGCAGGGCAATTGGCAGACACTGTGCGTGACGCGCACATAGAACGAAATGATCCGGTCGGATTTTTTTTGAAAGAATTCCTCGAACCCCGAGTGCGTCACTGGCGCATCACGAACGCTTCCGACGTAAAGATAACCTTTGCCGACGATGAAGATCATGTCGTTTATGCCTACAAAGAACAAACCTGGCGCGCTGTACGCCATCTATTGCGCAATGCAGCCGAAGCGCTGGCGACAACCCTTGTTAAGCAAATCACGTTGCGCGTCCACCGTCTTTCCTCTGAGCAAGTGGAACTGCAAATTCAGGACAACGGCCCTGGTCTTGATTTTGAAGCGCGGCGACACCTTTTGCGCGGACCCTTTTCGACCAAAAAGAATGACGACACCCAGCAAAACAGTGGTTTTGGCTTACTGATTGCCCAATCATTGATCGAAACAATGAACGGGCGCATCCATCTCTACCCAGCCGTTGAAGGTCAAGGGGCTTTGTTCGCTATCCGCCTGCCATCTAAGCCAAGTAATTCAGGAGCGAAATCATGAGTGACAATACTAAGGGTAAAGAGAACCTGCCGCGTGTTCTGGTGGTGGAGAACGATCCGCAATGGCGACAAGATCATCTCAAAAATCTTGCTGATTGGGGTTACGAAGCGTACGCGGCTGAAGCGCCCGAAGACGCTGACAATCTGTTTCAGGCGCTTTGGGATGACGCTATCAAAAAGGCGCATGATTACCGATGTCATATTGCTCTTGTGGATATGCGGCTCAGAAGCGATGGTGATCCCACTGATCGGACAGGCTTGGAACTTGTTTCTCATCTCGCTCCTACAGTGTCTATTATTGTGAGCGGATACGGTGACAAAGATACCGTGCGTGCAGCTATCAAATCACCACCTGATGTACCCCTACGCGCTTATGACTTTGTTGGTAAGGAAAGTGGTCCTGAGGAGCTTGAGAAAACTATTGAAGAAGTAAAGCTCCAGTACTGGGGGCGCTTTACAAAAGAGCTTATTAAATGGCCATTTAGTATTGGTGGCTCGGAACAGTTAATTAAACGCCTTTTCCCTGATCAAGATGATGTTCCTGTGGATGAAATAGAAGATCTCCTCTGGAAATTATATCCTGATGCCCAGCAGCTAGCAGTCCATTCTTTAGAAAGCGATGATCGTTTTCCCAGTGCAGGTAGCGTTCGTCCGCGTTCAGTAGTTATTCGGATTAACCGAGATGGGAACGCAATTTCCGATATTGTCAAGATCGTGCGAACAGATCCGACGCGTGATGAATCAACTCGTTATAAGAAGTACGTGGAAGATAAATTTCCATTGAGGTATTATGCTACTCTGAAATCAGAAGCTGTTTTATGGGATGTCCAAGGTACTCGCTATTTGAATGTTGGGGATGTGGGTGCTCTGTTTCGCATCTATTATCAAGAAAGGCAGGCAGAAGACATCTGCACTGTATTAAACAACTTCGGATCCGGGTGGAAGAGTTACTATGATGCAAAAAAGGAAAAAGGCGACAATAAAGTAACTCTTTATCAAGCTTACAGAGCATTATGGGGCAACAACTGGCACAACCGTTTCGGTGCATCAGCAGGCGCTTTAGAAAAGGTATCGCCTGAGTTTCAAGCCTGGTTTAGCGAGCAACTAAAACTCCCAGATCCAATTACGTGGCTAAAACAACGAATTGCTTTAGAACAAGCCAGCGAAACCAATGGTTATATAGTTTCCCAAGACTATAGCCCCAAGTCAATTCCAATGTGTGTTATCCACGGCGATCTCCAGGCCGACAACTGTTTTATAGATGAAACAACCAAGCAGCTTTGGTTGATTGATTTCGAACGCTCCGGCCCAGGTCCGATTTTTGCCGATTGGGTTGAGTTAGAAATAGATATACTCACCCGTCTTCTTCGGGTACTTGCAACGAAGGTTTCAGAGTTTCTGCATCTTGTCGTTAACCTGCTTTCGTCAGACCCAGTAAAATTTTGGGAGCCAGATTTGCCTTCAGGAGCTAGCACCGATACAGTGAAGGCTTTTGAGGCCATTAAAACCATCCGTAAACACGCTAAAGCAACAACCGGTGATGATACCAGGCCTTACCGTTGGGCGTTGCTGCTGAATACAGCATTTCGTTTAACCTTGCCTATGCGGAAGGAAGATAACCCAATAGAAGAGGGTGATCTTCCACTGGATGAGCGATGCGCTCTGTTAGGCGGCACAACTTGTCGCAGTCTGGACAGCGGGCAAAATGATGCTTGGCCCCCCAAGAGTTGGAGCAATCCAAAGAAGCCATCATTTCCATCTCAATCATCACCTTCTGTCTCGACAACTTCGTCCTTTGAGTATGATGTTTTTATTTCTTACAGTTCAAAGGATCGCGCCTGGGTGGTTGCTGAGTTATTGCCGCGGTTGAAAGCTGCCAATCTCAAGGTTTGTATTGACTTCATTGACTTTGAGCCAGGCGCGCCTAGTGTCATTGAAATGGAACGTGCAATTAAGACAAGCCGAAAAACTGTGGCTATACTCACACAAAATTACATGGATAGCGGTTGGACGGAATTCGAGAATTTGATGTTACAGACACTTGATTCTGCTAATCGAGAACGGCGCTTTGTCCCCTTGCGCAAGGAAAAAGTTGAGCTTCCCCTGCGCATTGCCTATCTGGTTTATGTTGATTTTGCCGATCCGGAAGGCATTGAGTTGTCGTGGGAAAAATTGCTAAAAGCATCAACTCCTTCTGATCCTAACCTAACCCCTGCCTGAACATGCTTGTTTTAACCGATTACCCCCTTTCTTTTCGTGCCGAAATCGCCGCGCCCCTCTTTGACCTCCTGCGCGGCGGCGAGTCCGCGGCCATCATCGGCTCGGCCAGCATGGGCAAGTCGCGGCTGCTGCTCTTCCTCCAGCGCGCGGAGGTGCAGCAGCACTACCTGAGCGAGGCTGCGCTCCACACCGCGCTGCTGCTGGCGGACTGCAACCGCCTGGCCGAGAAAAGCGACTGGGGCCTGTACGAGCTGCTGCTCACCGCGCTGATCGAGGGCGTGGGCAACCGCGTCCCCGCGGACGCGCGCGAATGGCTGAACGCGCTGCGTGCAGAGGCAATTACCCGCCGCGACGCGCTGCTGGCGCAACGTCATTTGGAGCTGGCCACGCGCACCCTGTGCCGTGAGCATGGTTTGCGCCTGTGCTTCATCCTCGACGAGTTCGACGAGAGCTACCGCACCTTGCCCGCGGCCGCGCTGGCCAATCTGCGCGCCCTGCGCGACAACGACCGCTATCAGGTGTGCTTTGTGCTGATGCTGCGCGATCATCCGGGCCGCCTGCGTGACCGCGCGGACAGTGAAGGCTTCTACGAGTTGCTGTCGCGCTCGGTGCTTGGCTTGAAGCCCTACAACGATGTGGACGCGCGGCAGGTGGTTGCACAGATCGCCGCGCGCCGTGGCCGCGCCTGGAGCGAGGCCGAAATCGCCGCCATGCTGCGTCTCAGCGGTGGACACCCCGGTTCGCTGGTGGCGTTGTCTGATGTGCTGGCGCGCACCGAGTTACCCGCGGATGCAGACGCGCAGGTGCATTGGGCGCTGGCTCAGCCCGCGGTCGCAGAAGAATACCGCAAGCTGTGGCAGGGCCTGGCCGAGGATGAGCGCCTGGCCTTGAGCCGCCTCGCCCAGGGCATCGGCGCGCCGTACACCCCGCGTGAATTGCTGGCGCTGAAAGGCTTAATTCGCGACGAGAACAGCGAGCAGCCGACCTTTTTCTCGCCGGTGTTTCATCATTTCGTGCTGGAGAAAGGCACGCTGAGCCACCGCGGGCTGTGGCTGGACGAGGCCGCGGCCGTGGTGTGGGTGGAGGGCCGCCGCCTGGCCGATCTCAGCAAGCTGGAATACGACTTGCTGCGCCTGCTCTATCGTCGGCTGGGCCAGGTGTGCAGCCGTGATGAGATTTTGGCCGCGTTATACCCCACCGAGGCGCTTGATCCTGACAAGGCCGGCAGCGAAAACCGCATTGACTCGCTGATGCGCCACCTGCGCCGCGCCATCGAGCCGGATGCGACGCAACCGCGCTACCTGCTCACCGTGCGCGGGCATGGCTACCGGCTGGTGGACACGCCAGAGAACGCCGTCTCCTGACGATGCCAACAAACGCTTTGTCCCTCCCTGTCCGCGGGCTGTTGCGTTGGATCACGCCGACGCTCAGGCAGGCCGGGCGCATGGCACTGGCTGCGCGTCGCGCCGATCTTGCCGTGCGCGACAAAGCCGATCACACGCCGGTGAGCGCGGTGGATGAGCAGATTGAGGCGTTGCTGGCTGCGCGCATCCGCAGCCGTTTCCCCGCCGAGCGCATTCTGGCCGAGGAGGGCAACCTGGGCGGCGACGATCCCGCGGTCACCTGGGTGCTCGATCCGCTGGACGGCAGCCGCGCTTACTTGAGTGGTTTGCCGGTGTGGGGTATCTCCGTGGGGATTTTGCAGCAGGGCGTTCCCGTCGCTGGTGCGTTTTATCTGCCTGCCGTGGGCGAGTTGTACACCGGCCACCCCCGCGGTGCGTTTCTGAATGGCCGCCGTCTGCTGCCGCCCGCCCTCGGGTTAGAGGATCGCACCGCGTTTCTGGCTGTGCCGTCGAACTGGCATCAGCTTTACACTATTGACTACCCCCGGCTGCGTAGTTTGGGCAGCGCGGCGGCGCATCTGGTCTATGTAGGCCGCGGCGCGGCGGTGGGCGCGCTGCTGCGTCCGGTCAGGCTATGGGATTTGGCTGGTGTTTGGCCGCTGCTGAGTGCTTTGGGCATCGAACTGCGCTACCTCTCCGGCGCAGCCGTGGAGATCACCCCGCTGTTGGATGGCCGCGCCGCGCCCGAACCGATCCTCGCCGCGCGCGCCGCGCTGATCGAGCCGCTGTTGCAGAGGATAACGAGCAGACAAGCAGACACGGAATAAGTAGACAAGGAAACAAAGCCTCCGCCCTTCTCACCTTGTGTACTTGTCTACCTGTCTACCTGTCTACCTGTCACCTTGTGTACTTGTCTCCTCCTCACTCCATCCCCACCGCGAACATCGCCTCCAGGTCGTACTTTGAAAACATGCGGAAGGCCAGCAGCGTCTCCGTGTGCGTGATGTGTTCGATCTGCATGATGGCGCGCGTCACCAGGTCGGCGATCTGCTCGTTGCTGGCCGTGCGCAACACCGCCACCAGATCGTAGCGTCCCGCCACCGAAAACACCTCGGTGACGCCGTCCAGCGCCACCAACTGCTGCGCCACCGCGTTGACGTGGCCGCGCTCGACGTTAAACAGCACAATGGCATTGACCATAACAAGCTCCTGCGAGGAAATGAGGCCGTTTCGGGGGGGGGGGGCGAAAGCGGCTGAAAAGGCTCAAACTGCGTTGACAATGCCTATTGTATCCCACCGCGGCTGGCTGTCAATGCCTTGCCGCCGCGCCAATAGAGCCAAAAAGGACTTGCATAATTCAGCAGATTGTGATAAACTGAGCTTACCAATGCCTATCCTGGACCTCCTCCCCCAACCCAGGATGGGCATTGCCGCGTTCTGGTCCCGGGCTTAGGAAACGATGCGATAGCTGCTGGTGATGGGTGTGCCAGAACGCAACATGGCTTGGGCGGGGCAATAGGTGTTTTCAGAAAGCGCAATAGCGCGCTCAACGGCCTTTTCGCTGACGTTGCCGGTGACAATGTATTCGATGTGCAGCGAGGTGAAGACGCGCGGGTGGCTTTCAGCCTGCTCGCCGCTCACCGTTACCTGCAGGTCCTTCACCGGCTCGCGCTTGCGTTGCAGAATACTCAGCACATCCATGGCTGTGCAGCCTGCCAGACCGATCAGCAGCAGTTGCAGCGGGCGAGCACCGCGGTTTTTACCGCCCACCGCGGCCGATGAGTCGAGCAAAAAGGTGTTGCCACTGTCGTTTTCGGCTTGCAGCAACAGGTCTTCATGCTGCCAAGTAACACTGACCTGGGTCATAATTTTACTCCTTGTTAAAGGCTGGTGGCGCCTCCGGCGGCGGGCGCAGCCAGAAAAGCTTCGAGATCGAGGCATTTGAACAGCCGGGCCTCCAGAGCATCGGGCGCCGGCTGCGCGGGCAGATGGTTGTAGAGCAGCACGGTTTTGCGCAGAGTGTCTACCACCACGCGGCAGTTTTCGCATTCGCGCATGTGGCGTTCCAACTCGCTGCACAAAGTTTCATCCAGCTCGCCGTCAATATAATCGTTCAGGTCTTGTAGCAAATCGCGGCAATGGCCGTGTTGAGATGAACTCATGCCATACGCTCCGTGGGGTGATCGGTCAGATAGCCTGCCAGCTTTTCGCGCAGCAGCAGGCGGGCACGGTGCAGACGTACCTTCAGCGCGCTTTCGGTGATCTCCAGGGCGTCGGCTGCTTCCAGCGTGCTAAGGCCCTGAATGTCGCGCAGGACAAAGGCGCTGCGCAGTGTGGGGGGCAGGGTTTCGATGGCGCCCTCTAGCACTGCGCGCAACTCGGCTGACAGCGCTTCGCGGCTGGGATCCACTGACCAGTCGCCCAGTTGCCGGGGAAAGCTGTCGCCTTCCTCGCTGACTTGCGGCTCGTCGAGAGATACGGTATCATCACGCCGCTTGCGCAGGCGCATCAACGCTGCGTTGGTGGTGATGCGATACAGCCATGTACTTAGCTTGCTGCGCCGCTCAAAGCTGGCAGCTTTGCTGCAAGCGCTGATGAAGGCTTCCTGCACCACATCTTCCGCTTCTGCGGCATCGCCCATCATGCGCAAGGCCAGCGCGTACATCTGGCTGCTGTTGATTTTGACCAGGCAGGCGCAGGCGTGTTTGTCGCCAGCGAGCAGGGCCTTAACCAGCGCATCTTCATCGGCGTAGCGCGTTAGATCAATTGCCAATTCCGGCATTTGGATGTTGCTCCTGGCATAGAGGTTACATAACAGATGTTCATGTGTCGGCCGCATAGCCGCGGCCGGTGGCACACCTTGTCAGAGTTTATGAGGCTATAATGACGCAATCGTTGGATATTACCATCGGGCTGACACTGCCCTACGAGCAGGCATTGGCGCGCACCATTGCCGCGTTGAAGGATCAGGGTTTTGGCGTGCTTACTGAAGTAGATGTGCAGGCTACGCTGCGGGCCAAGCTGGATGTGGCATTCACGCGCTACATGATTTTGGGCGTGTGCAATCCGCCGCTGGCACATCAGGCTCTCACCACCGACAAGCGCGTGGGTTTGATGTTGCCCTGCACCGTGGTGGTTTACGAAAACGATGATAGCACAGTTACCGTGTCGGCGCTCAATCCGCAAGCGGCCATTGCGATGGTGGCAAACCCGGCGCTGGCTGAGATGGCCGCGGCAGCTACAGCAAGGCTTAGCGCGGCGCTGGATGCCGTTGCCACGGCATAAAATCTTCCATGATCGAGCCACCGATGAACTCACGCAGGATTGAGTTGTCGGGGATCAGGTCGTGCGAGGCGATGGGCGTAAACCAGCGCAGCAGGCTGAGCAGGCGGTCAGCCTCTACCCGCTGCGGTGAGTTGGGCGCTACGCGCAGCAGCAGCGGTTCGGCCAGTGGGCGCAGCACGGCCAGCTCATAGACCAACGCCGAGTTGAACATCACGTCGGCGTGTTCCTGATGCGGGAAGATCCAGCGCCATTCGCCGCGCTGCACGCTGGGCCAGCGGCCAATGGTATCGGCTGCCGAGTAGCCGCGCCGCGCCGCATCGCGCACGATGCGGCGGATAATGCGGGTGTCGGTGGTAGACACGCGGTTGTGCCGGTCGAGGTTAAGCTGGGTGAGCGCTGAAATGTAGATGCGAAAGATGCGCGCCTGCGACACATCATGGGCCAGGCGGGGGTTCAGGCCGTGGATACCCTCTACCAGAATGACATGGTTTGGGGTGATAGCCAGAGTTTCGCCGCTTTCCCGTTTGCCGGTGAGGAAGTTGTAAGCAGGCAGGGTTACGGTTTCGCCTGCCAGCAGGCGGCTCAACTGGGCATTGAACAGTGCCAGGTCAATTGCGTCCAGCGCTTCAAAGTCATGTTGGCCATCCTCGTCCAGCGGCGTTTGCTCGCGGTTGACAAACCAATTGTCCAACCCCAGCGCCACCGGCTGCAAGCCGTGGGCCATCAACTGCACGGCTAGGCGGCGGGCAAAGGTGGTTTTGCCGGATGAGGAAGGTCCGGCGATCAGCACCATGCCCATTTGCCCTTGACCTTGGGCAATAGCACCGGCCATGGCTGCAATGCGCTGTTCGTGCAGGGCTTCGGCTACCAAGATCACCTCGCGGATGCGGCCATCCTCGATGGTGCGGTTGAGCGCAGGCAGGTTGCCCACGCCGATGCGCTCTAGCCAGCCGCGGTATTCCTGAAATACCTGCCCCAGCCGCGGCACATCACGAAATGGGCTGAGCACCGTGGGGGCCTGTCGTCGCGGATAATGCAGCACAAAGCCAGGCCCCGCGGGGTAGGGCACCAGGTTGAACCAGCGCAGATAGCCGGTGCGGGGGGTCATGTAGCCGTGGAAGTGATTGCGGTATGTGCCCAACTGGTGAATCGCCACTGTGCGCTTGCCGCCATCTGCCGCCACTGCCAGCAGATCAGCCTTTTCCGGGTCCCCATTGGCCTGAAATTCGGCAATGGCCTGGCTGATGGTGGTTTCCTGGCGCAGGATGGGTAGATTGGCGGCCACCAGCGTGTGCATGTGTGCTTCCAGCGCTTCCAGTTCCTGCGCCGAGAAGGGCGGACGTGCGGCGACATGGCAAAAAAGCCCGCCAAAAGTCATCGAATAGTCAATGTGCAGGCGTGCGCCGGAAAACAACTCGCTGACTGCGGCCGCCAGTAGAAAGGTCAACGAGCGACGGTAGATGCGCATGCCGTCGTCGCTGCCGGTATCCAGCCAGACCACGTCGCAGTCGTTGGTGACCGTGGTGTTCAGGTCTTGCAACTCGCCGTTGACCAGTGCTGCCACAATGGGGGCTGCGCCGGGCTGATTGTTGGCTGCGCAGGCAAATTCTTCCAGCGTGGCTCCGGGCGGACCTTGCAGAATGGCACCGTTGGCACAACGGAGCTGGACATTGGGGCGCGGCGGGGCAAAGTGAATTTGAGCAATGCGGTCGGCAGCTTGCGCGCCGGTATTGTGAGTAGAAGCAGGGTCAGGCATGATGTAAACTCAGGCAGTGTAGCAGGATCGCGGTGGAACACGACGTAAACGGGGCCTATTATACCGCAAAGCTGCATTGTGGCAACGGCCAGTGGCAAAACCATTTGACGACAGGCTGTAACCTGAGTAGAATAAGGTTCTGGCAGTTTTTTCCCATTTGATCCGTTCAGCCCAAGTTAGCCTCTTCGTGACGGATCACCCCCTCGCTCGCTTTGGTGTTGATCAACAACCGGCATGGTTCGGCAAATGCCGTAGCATCAGTAAATTTAAGGAGGTGACAGTGCTTCTGAGGGTGTCCTGACGCGCTGGGTTTTCCAGGTATATCAGGATAGTTTTTCTTTATTCCATCATTTCTTCCCTGACAGAGGAGTTTTACCGTATGCAACGCAAGTATATTCTCCATATTTTGGCGGTTATTGCCCTTCTGGTGTTGATGCTGCCCACGGCTGTGGCTGCGCAGGTGTCTACACCTCCGCAAAGCCAGCCCGGCCCATTTCAATTTGACTTAACCAAGCCGCTGGGAGACACTGCCAGTGGCAAAACAATCACAGAAGCCTCCTCAGTGGATGGTCTGGTCAGCATTGCTGGCATGAATATGTTCAGCGAGGTGGAACCGAATGGCACCAGCGCAACCGCGACGGCTCTGCCGGGAAATAACACGGTGGCTGTGGGGAATGTTTACCCCAACGGCGATCTTGATTATTTCTCGTTCACCGGCAACGCGGGTGACCGTGTCTACGCGGCCACGATGACCAGCTTCTCGGCCAGTAGCAGCACCGACAGTTTTCTCACCCTTTTTGCCAGCGATGGCTCAACAGTGATTGAGTCCGATAACGACGATGGTAGTTTCGGTACCACTGCATCAACCATTGCCGGGGCCACGCTCCCCAGCGCCGGTACCTACTACCTGCAAGTTCGACACAACTCGGCGACCAGTCAGCTTCGCCCGTATTACCTGTACCTGCGGGTGCAGAGCGGCTCACCGACGCCTGAGAGCGAATCGAATGATACACCTGCTACGGCCAATGCACTGCCTGCCAACGGCTGGGTGAGTGGAGCGCGTGACCCGGCCGCGGCCACCGAGCAGGATTGGTTCAGCTTTACCGCCAACGCTGGCGATACCGTGTACCTGAACCTGGACCTGGACCCGGAGCGCGACAATGTGCAATGGAACGGTCGCCTGGGCATCGCTTTGTTTGGTGATGCCGGCAACCAGATCCTGGTGGCCAATGACGGCAGCACCGGCAGCGCTACCAACCCGCTCTCGGAAGCCATGTTCATGACGATCAAGACGGGCGGGACGTACTATGCGTTTGTTGACTCGGCTACTGCAACGGTGGGGGGGCCGACAGCCACCTATCACCTGAGCGTGACGATCTATCCGGCAAACCCGGAAGGCATCAACTGCACGACCTACACCAGCACCGATGTGCCGGTAACCATTCCAACTGTCACAGGTATGGTGCAATCCACCTTGACCGTGCCGGGCAACCCGGTGATTGCCGATATTGATGTCAGCATTCAACTGACGCACACCTGGATGCAAGATCTGGATGTTCACCTGGTGTCACCGGCGGGCAACGATAACGGCTTGTTTACCGATGTGGGGAGCGGCACGCTAACGAACCCACAGATCCAGATGGATGTCACCTGGGATGACGAGGCCGCTATTCCTCCCGCGTTTACTGCGATGAAGGGAATGAACTACAAGCCGGAGCTTAGCTATCGCCTGTCGTGGTTTGATCACGAAAAGGCCGGTGGCACCTGGACGCTCAAGCTGTACGACGATGCCAGCGGCGACGGCGGTGTACTGCAAGGCTGGAGCATTACCATCTGCGAACCACCGCCACCGCCGGTGTGCCCCGCTGGCTATGCGCCGGTCACCCTGTACAGCAGCGATTTTGAAGCAGGTGATGATGGCTTTACCCACAGTGGTACGGAGGACGAATGGGCCCGCGGCACGCCAACCGCCGCGCCCATCACCACTTGCAACAGCGGGTCAAGCTGCTGGAAGACGGACCTTGCAGGTACGTACAACGTCAGCAGCAGTCAGGACCTTTTATCGCCCGCCATTGATCTTACTGATATCTCAGGCCCCATCACTCTGAACTGGGCACAGCGCTATCAGATGGAAAGCGCCAGCTTCGACCATGCCTACGTTCAGGTGCAGCAGGCGGGCGGTGCCAATCCCACCAAGTTGTGGGAATGGCTGGACGCCACTATGACAAACTTGGTTGGCAGTCCCAGCACCACTATCCAGGAAAGCGCAGGCTGGGGTGAGTGGTCGGCTGATATCAGCAGCTACGCCGGGCAGAGCATTGAAGCCTTGTTCCATTTGGACAGCGATACAACCGCACAATACGCTGGTCTGGCAATTGACGATGTATCGGTGACAGGTTGCGAACTCGTGCCTGTAGCCGGTGTGGAAATCACAAAAACGGTAGATGGTCCCAGTGCAGTGACTCTGCCGGATGGTACGGGCACAATCAGTTTCACCGTATCTTACACGAACACCTCGCCCACGATGTCCGACGAGGTCATGACCTTCGATGACACGGGCACGATTAGCGCGGGCATTGTGTCCTGTTCGGTGCCGATCAGCGGTACCGTGGACGCAGACAGCTCGGACAGCCAAATTGTGACCTGCGATGTGGACATTACCCCGGCGCTGTGCGATCCCATCACCGTGGTTCTGACCAACACCGTTACGGTGACGGCAACAACTATTCCCGACGACGACAGCATGACGGCCAGTGCCACCGCGGCGGCTGTCACCATCACCGTGCCGGCGTCTGATCCGAACAACCCGCAGTGTAACCCGGTTGTACCCGACCCGGCCATCGTGATGACGAAGACGGTGGGGACAGTACCGGGCGTCTGCGCCACCACCAGCAAGGTGACCGTGCCATCCGGCACGACGGTCTACTACTGCTACCAGGTGGAGAACAGCGGCAACGTCACCATGACCGTCCACTCGCTGGTGGACGACCAACTCGGTACGCTGCTCACCAACTCCGCCTACGTCCTTCCCCCCGGTGCGGTCAGCGATCCCTTCATCGTTAACGCCTCCATTGACATCACCACCACCAACACCGCCACCTGGACGGCGGTCAGCGCTCTCGGCGGCTACACCGTCAACACCGGCGCTCCCTACAATTACATCTCCATCCAGACCTCCGGCGCTGCCCTGGCGCTCGGTGACGACGGCGAAGCCAACATCACCCTGCCCTTCCCCTTCACCTTCTTCGGCGTCACCTCAAGCAACCTGCGCGTCGGCAACAACGGCGGCATCCTCTTCAACACCGCCGCCGGCGATCTCTCCTTCACCAACGCCGCCCTCCCCACCGCCTCCCCTGCCTATGCCATCTTCCCCTTCTGGGATGACATTGACAGCGATACCGGCGATGTTTACTGGCAGGTGCAAGGCGTTGCCCCCAACCGTATGGCGATCATCGAATGGTACAACCGCCCGCATTATTCCAATATCGGTGCGGCCACCTTCGAGGTGATCCTCTACGAAACCACCAACCAGATCAAGTTCCAGTATGCTGATGTAGACTTCGGCGATCCGCTCTATAACAACGGCGCTTCCGCCACCGTCGGCATCAACAAGGACGCCAGCACGGCCGTGCAGGTCTCCTTTAACACCCCCTCGCTCAGTGCCCAGCAGGCGATCCTCTTCAGCCCGGCCACGGTCTACACCGCTTCCGACAGCGACACCGCTGAAGTGAACGTCCTCTACCCGCAGATCATGGTAGATCCTGAGTACGTGGCGCTCAAGTTGTTCCCGGATGAGACCACCACGCGACCTTTGAACATCAGCAACGTGGGCGGCGCGCCGCTGACGTGGATGATCGAGGAAGAGAATCTGCCTGCGCCGACAGGTCAGGTGAATACCGGTACGGCGGGCAATCCGTTGTTCGCGGCTGAACGGGTGGATGCATCTGACTTCAAGCCAGGCGAAGGTGGCGTTGCAGCGCCGCTTGGCAACTGGCAGGCGCCGGCAGCTTTGCTGTATGACAATGGCCCGCTGGTCACCCATCCTGGTGGCGGTGCGGGTGGCGCCGATGCCAGCGCCCTGCAAGACGCCATCCTCGGTACCTATGGCTTTGGTCACGCTGTTTCCTCCGGCTTCCGCGTGGCTGACGACTTCACCGTCCCCGCTGGCGGCTGGAATATCTCGCAGATCACCTTCTTCGCTTACCAGACCGGCTCCACCACCACCTCCACGATCAACGCAGTCAACCTGCGCATCTGGGATGGCGTGCCCGGCCAGCCTGGCAGCAACGTTGTCTTCGGCGACACCACCACCAACCGGCTGGCGTCCAGCACCTGGAGCAACGACTACCGCGTGCTGCAAACCGCACTCACCGGCAACACCCGCCCCATCATGGCGGATGTGGTGACGGTGAATATGATGTTGCCAGCAGGCACGTACTGGCTCGACTGGCAGACCGGTGGCACGCTGGCTTCCGGCCCCTGGGCTCCCCCGGTCAGCATTCTCGGTCAGACCGGCAAGCCAGGCGCCAATGCCATGCAGTTCGACGGGGCCGCCTGGGTTCCGGTCGAGGACACCGGCGCCAGCGGCACTGCCGCATATCCGCAGGACTTCCCCTTCCTGGTCGAAGGAACGCCCGCAGTCGCTGGCAACTGCCAGTTGCCCTCTGACATCCCCTGGCTGACTGTCAGTCCTCTCAATGGTGTGACTGCCCCTGGGGCCACCACTCCGGTGACTCTGGGCTTTGACGCTACGGGCCTGACCCCCGGTGTCTACACCGGCAACCTGTGCATCAGCAGCGATGATCCTGACATGGGTCCCGGCAATGGCACTGACTTCGTGATCGTGCCCGTGACCCTGACGGTAAGTATGCCGCTGGAGCCTTCGATCATCGTCACCAAGACGGTGGGCACAGTGCCCGGCGTCTGCGCCACCGAAAGCAGCATCCTGGTGGCCGCAGGTACCACCGTGTACTACTGCTACACCGTCACCAACACCGGCAACGTGGCGCTGAATGTGCACGATCTGGTTGATGACCAGTTGGGCACGATCTTCAGCGGTTTGGCCTATGTGCTCAACCCGGGCGCATCGGTCAACACCGTGACTGCGGGGCTGAGTGTGCCCGCTGTGATCAACACGCCTACCACCAACACGGCCACTTGGACCGCCGCAGTGGTGGGCGGTCCGAGCGCATCAGCTACTGCCACGGCCTTCGTGGATGTGTACGCCTTCTCGTGCGAGTATCCGATCGAGAACTTCGAGGCAGGCGTGCCGCCGCTGGGCTGGAGCGTGGTGAACAACGTGGCCGGTGGCCCGACATGGACCAACCTGGC
>CALESQ010000078.1 GCA_937907455.1 uncultured Caldilineales bacterium | reverse complement strand
GCATTCGTACACTAAATTATCGCTCGCGCTGTCTCACAATTCTTGACACATTCCGGCCTTTCTGGCCGAATTCGATCGCCTGCAGCAGGCCGTGCAACAGATTGAGAAGATTGGCGCTCTGCTGAAAGATCCCGATATTGGCCTGATTGATTTCCTGCACCGCCAACCTGACGGCCACGAAGTTTACCTGTGCTGGCATTATGGTGAGCCTGAAGTGGTTGCATGGCACGAAAAAGATGAAGGCTTTTCCGGCCGCAGACCGTTTTAAATCCATTTAATTTTTATGACTTTGATCATATAAATTTGACACCAGGCATTCAGTGGCTATAATCGCAAGTATTCAGATGCTGCTAAAAGCCCTTTTTGTCTGAAAGTTTTTTGAGAGGAATTTCAACTATGCGCGTTGCACTCATCAACCCGCGCTTTCGCCTGCCAATTGATACCCGCACCACTGCCCACCTGGGGTTAGCCTATTTGGGCGCGGTGTCGCAAAAACGTGGCGACGAGGTGCGCATCTTCGATGCCGATGTCGAGGAACAATCTATCGAGGATTTTGCGCGCGAGTTCAAGCCCGATCTGGTAGGGATCACTGCCAACACGCCGCAGGTGAAGCAGGCCTGGCGCACTGCCAAAGCCATCAAATCGGTGCGCGATGTGCTGATTGTCATGGGTGGGCCGCATCCCAGTGTGGCGTCGGAAGGGCTGGACTATGAATCGGTGGAACGTCCCTATGTAGATATCGTGGTGCGCGGCGAGGGCGAAGGGCCTTGGCTGGAAATCTCCGATAAGCTGGAGGATTTTTTGCGGGCCGGTGACAGCACCTCTACTGCGGCGTTGATGGATCCGCATAAGCAGATCTGGAACGACGTGCTGGGCATCACCTACAAGACCAGCGACGGTCAGGTGTACCGCAATATGGATGCCAAGCCGATTGCCGATCTGGACAGCCTGCCCTGGCCGGCCTACAACTTGTTCCGCATGGACAAGTATACCAACTTGCAACCTGCCACCGACAGCGTGGATGGTGCGCGCAGCTTCAGCATTATGACCAGCCGCGGCTGTCCGTATCGCTGCACCTTCTGTTCGCAGTCCATCATGCCCATCAAGTGGCGCGCCCGCACGCCAGAAAGCGTGATCGAGGAGTGGCGGCATTTGGTGCGCGATCTGGGCGCAGAGGAAATCGGCGTGCTGGACGACAGCGCCAACATCCGCAAGGATCGCCTGTATACCTTGTCTGATATGCTGATTGCCGACAAGCTGAACCATGTGCCGTGGATTTTTGTCAACGGCATCCGCGCGAACCTGGCTGAAAAGCCGCTGATGGCGAAGCTGAAGCAGGCAGGCTTGTTGCGTACCGCCTTCGGCGTGGAAACGGGTAACCCGGAAATCCTCAAGACCATTGACAAAAACATTGATCTTGACACGATCCGTCAGGCGTTCAAGAACTGCAAGGAAGTCGGCCTGCAAACCATCGGCTTTTTCATCATTGGTCTGCCCGGAGAAAATCGCCAGACCATGCAGGATACCATTAACTTCGCGGTGGAGCTGGACCCGCTGATTGCCAACTTCAGCATGATGACGCCGTACCCTGGCACCAAGGTCTATGAGATCGTCAAGCGCGAGGGCAAGCTGCTGATGAACGACTGGGAAGATTACGTCTTCTTCGAGCAAAAGGCACGCTACGAGATGGGCGATATGACGGCCGATGTGGTGGAAGAGATGTACCGCAAGGCGTACCGCCAGTTCTACCTGCGCCCGGGGCCGATCATGCGTCGCGTGCAAACCAAGGATTTCTGGCTGAACCTGCCGCGCAACTTGCGCATCGTCCGCCGCACCTTCTTCAAGAAGGAAGAAAAGACGGAGCTGAAGCGCGTGATTGAAGCAGAAGGGTTGTCAATCTAAAGCGTAACTCGTAACTCGTAACCCGGAATTGGCATCGAAGGCTGCACGGATGTACAAGTCTGATTTACGCAATACGTAGTACTGCCGCTCAAACGCGCCCTACACAACGGACGAAGCACTATGAAAATTTCCCTGATCGGTCCCAAGTGGAACGAGATGATTAACAGCTACCCGCCGCTGGGGCTGGGGTATCTGGCGGCTATTGCCGAGCAGGATGGCCACGAGGTGCGCATTCATGATTTCGGCCTGGTTCCCGACCAGCCGCTGGCAGAGGATGCGCAGGAAGTGATTGATTTCAAGCCCGACATCGTGGCGCTCACTTCCATGACCACCTCGTATCACTATGTCGAGCAACTGGCCGCGCGGTTGAAAGCTGCCCTGAGTGTGCCGGTGATCATCGGCGGGCCGCATGCCACCTCGCTGCCTGATGGTACGCTGGCCAATCCTAACATTGATTTCCTGATCTTCGGCGAGGGTGAGTACATCTTCCGCGACTTTTTGCGCGCCTACACTGCAGGCGACACGCATTGGGAACAAATTCAGGGATTGTGGTATAAAGAGAACGGTAAAATCATCCCCGGCGGCAGTCGCAAGCCGATCGAGGACCTGGACGCGCTGCCGTGGCCCTCACGCCATCTGTTCGATCTGGGCAAGTATCCGCTTTATGCGCCCAACGGCGAACCGATGCTGACCATTCTCAGCAGTCGCGGTTGCCCTTACAATTGCTCCTTCTGCTTCAAGGGCATCGTGGGGCGTTCGTATCACCAGCGCAGCCCTGAAAACATTGTCGCCGAATTGCGTCACGTCGCTGAAACCTATGGCATTCGCAATTTTTACTTCATTGATGACCTGTTTACCATTGACCTGAAACGTTTGGAAAAGATTCTGGATTATTTTATTGACCAGAATCTTGACTTCCGCTGGCGCTGTCTGGCGCGGGTGGATCGCGTGTCGCAGCCTTTGCTGAAGAAGATGTATCGCGCCGGCTGTCGTCAGATCCATTACGGCATTGAAAGCGGCAACGACGATGTGTTGCGCCGCACTGCCAAGCACATTGACTTGCAGCAGGTACGTGATGCTATCCGCTGGACCGAGGAAGCAGGTATTCGCTCTAAAGGCTATTTCATCCTGGGCTTGCCCGGCGACGATGAAGCTACCATGCAGGAAACCATTGAGTTTGCCGCCAGCCTGGAGTTGACCGAGGCGATGTTCTCGATTGCCACACCCTTCCCCGGTACTGCGCTGTGGAACGAGCTGGTGGCACGTAATCCTGGCACGGTGTACGATGCGGACTTTACCAAGACGTACTACTACAACAACTACACTGCCGAGATTGCGCCCTTTATGAATGTGTCTGAAGTCGGCGATGCGCAGCTTAGCGGTATGGCCTTGCAGGCGCGCGAACGCTTTCAGCAGGCCAGGGAAGAACGCAAGTTTGTCAAGTATTTTGGTCCACAATGGGGCCGTCGCGTTTATCAGGTAGCCCGCATCAAGCCGGTGAACGCCGCTGCCAAAATCGCTTTGGACGCCGGCCTGTTCCCGCGCTTCCGCCAGGTGCAGCCGCGCGAAGGCGCCAGCTCGTGGGCGTGATTTCCGTAAGGAGTTAGTCGTAAGCAGTAAGTAGTTTAACTCAATGGTGCCATCGCTTTTACTCCTTACTCTTGACTAGTTACTCCTCACTGTTTTAAGATATGATCGATCAATCGAGCAACCCAACTGACAGCGGCTCTGGCAAGAACCGGCCGGAACAGCCGCTGTTTAGCATTCCAATCACCCCTGACACATCGCTGGAAGCACGGGTGCAACGCCGCGCCGGCTATGAGTTGAAGCAACTGCGCCAAAAGATCATGGGGCCGATCAAGTGGGCGGCTTACGAAAGCGGCCAAACGCGCCTGGTTCCTCCGCCCGACCGCATGTACATCGAATCCACCAACATCTGCAACCTGGATTGCGTGATGTGCCCCACTGGCCTGAAACAGGTAAAACGCCCCAAAGGCTACATGGATTTCGATGTGTTCAAAGCAATTGTGGATGAAATGGCGCCGCAGGTGAAGGCTACCACGCTGCACATCTGGGGCGAGCCGTTGATGCACAAGCGCATCTTCGATATGATCGCCTATTGTCGGCAAAAGGGCCTGCGCGCCGAGATCAGCACCAACGCCACCCTGCTGGATGAACGCAGGGCACAGGGGCTGTTGGACGCCGGTTTGGGCACGATCTATCTATGCCTGGATGGTTTTCGCCCGGAAACTTATGAGGCAATCCGTGTCAAGGCCGATTACGAGCGCACCAACAACAATATCAAGCGTTTTCTGGAGCTGAAAAACCGGGGCGGCTACCATAATCCCTACGTCAATCTGCAAATCATTCAGATGGAGCAGACCATAGATGAGATTGATGAGTTTGTGGCCGCCTGGAGCTTGCCGGGCATTGATCATATCAACGTCAAGCCTTTCGATTCCTGGGGCGGCCAGGTAGAGCAGATCAACGAGTTGCGTGCTGATGATCCTGCCAGCTTTGTGCCGCAGCAGCGTTATGCCTGTCCTAACTTGTGGTATCACGTCCACATTTATTGGGATGGGCGCATTGCCATGTGCGACCGCGATTTTAACCTCAACTACGACTTGGGCAATGTAATTAGCTCTAGTGGTCAGGTTGAGGTGATGAAAAACTGGAACGGCCCAAAGATGCAAAGCTTGCGCAAGCTGCATGTCGAGGGTCATGCTGACACCGTTAGCCCCTGCGATACCTGCGTGGAATGGGCCTGGTGGCGGCCGCGCCTCAGCAAAAGTTTCGGTAACTACAACGCCGCCGTGCTGGAAGATAAGAAGGTAAGCAAGTAGCAAGTGGCACAGCCCGCCGGTTGAGTAGGCTGCGCGGCAGCCATACCGGAATCAAAGAACAGGATTGATTTGTGGCGATACGACAAGTTGTTCTCATCCAGCCGCGGCGTGATGGCCGTTATTTTGGCCGTGGAACCAGTGAACCGTATACGTTGATGCGTCTGGCCTCGCTGGTGCCTCAGGAAATCCCCGTGGAAATCTGGGACGAGGACCTGATGGATCTGCCGATTCACACACTGGGCAAACAGGATTTGGTGGGCATCAGCGCCAAAACGCTGCTGATTGACCGGGCCAAGTTGATCACGCAGGCGATTCAGCGTCAGGGCGCTACGGTTGTTGTGGGCGGCACGCATACGACGCTGGTTCCTGACGAAGTGGAGCAATGGGCTGATAGCATTGCTGTCGGCGAAGCCTACACTACCTGGCCGCAGATCATTAAGGATTTCGACCGCGGCACACTGCAAAAAGCCTATGTAGACGAAAGCTGGGCCCCGCTCGATTCAGGCGTGGCTGTGCTGCAAGACCGCGTGCTGCAGCAGGTGAACGAACACAAAAACTACTGGACGCCCTATCTTGAGATTACGCGCGGTTGCCCGCGCAACTGCACCTTTTGCACCGCTATCCGTGTTTCAGGGCGCACCATGCGCCTGCGTCCGGTGGAAGAGGTGGTTGAGGAGATTGAGCGGCGCAAGATCAGCCGCTTTTTCCTCACTGACGACAACTTTGGCCTGAATTTCAAGCTCAACCCCGAGTACATGGAAAGCTTGATGCGCGCCCTGGCGAAGCTACCGCTGAAAGGTTGGACCTGCCAGGCCGAGCAGATGGTGGCCGATTTTCCGGAGATGCTCACGCTGGCGCGTGAAGCGCACATGGACAAGTTTTTCATCGGTTTTGAGTCGGTGAACCCAGCCAACCGCAAGGAATTGGGCGGCAAGGCCAAAGGCAACATCGAACGCTACCGCCAGGTGATTAAAACTGTACACGCGCACGGCATCGGTGTGGTAGGGCTGTTCGTTTTCGGCTTTGATCACGATACATTTGATACTTTTCAGCAAACCTGGGATTTTGTGCGCAGCAGCGAGCTGGACAGCGTCAGCGCTACCGTGCTGACGCCTTACCCCGGTACCGAGCAGCGGCAAGCGCTGCTGGCCGCGGGGCGCATCATTCCGCACAACACCTGGGAACGCTACGATACCACGCACGTCACCTATGTGCCCAAGCTGATGACCGTGGACGAGCTGACGAAGTCCTATGACTGGCTGTGTCGCAAACTGTACAGCCCACCGGTGATGGTCCAACGTGGCTTGCGCCAACTGCTGCGCCATCCTGTACCCAAATGGCCCAAGCGCGCGATAGCTGCCTTCAGCACCGACATTGGCTACCGCCGCGAGTTTGGGTATCGGTATAGCTGAGGTAGGTAAGCACGTATATTTAAGTATACATGTATACAAGTAAACAAGTGATATAACTTGTCTGCTTGCTTACTCGTCTGCTTGTCTGCTTGTTTACTCGTCTACTTGTTTACTCGTCTACTTGTCTGCTTGCTTACTTGTCTACTTGTCTACTTGCTTACTTGTTTACTCGTCTACTCGTCTACTTCCCTCCCCCTGAGGTTCCTCCATGCGAATTATTCTTGCCAGCCCGGAAGCAAAAGTCTGGTCTGAGCGTAAACATATCCCCCTGGGTTTGGGCTATCTGGCGGCCACATTGCGCGCCGGTGGTCATGAACCAATGATTTATGACGCGGCTATTGAAGATGTGCCGGTGGAGTATTACATCGAAGAAGCGGAGCAGCAAGGCCGGCCCTTCGGGTTGATTGGCATCACCGCCACCACGCCGCTGATCGGCGACGCCTGGGAGATGGCTGCCACTGCTAAACGCTATGGCCTGGTCACCGTGCTGGGCGGCCCGCACCTGACAATCATGCCGCGCGAAAGCCTGGAGCCGACTCATTCCTATGTGGACTATGTGTTCAAGGGCGAGGCTGAGCATACCTTCCTGGAACTGGTGAATACACTGGAGGCGGGCAAGCCAGTGCAGTTGTTGCCGGGGATGCACATGCGCGGCCGCAACGGTGAGATCATCTCCGACTACGGTTCACCGATGATCGAAAACCTGGACAGCCTACCTTTCCCTGCACACGATCTGTTCAAGATTGACCGCTACACTAATCTTCAGCCGCTGACCGATGGCCTGGACCGCAACGCGCGTTCGTTCACGATTTTGACCAGCCGCGGCTGCCCGTATAAGTGTACTTTCTGCTCTAAGCCGGTAACAGGCGACACCTGGCGCGGCCGGAGTGTGGAAAATGTCGTGGCGGAATGGCGCTGGCTGGTGCGCGATCTCGGCGCTACTGAGATCGGCGTTACCGACGACATTTGGAACCTGAAGATGGACCGCGCCAAAGAATTGTGCCGCCGTTTGATCGAAGAGGGCCTGAACACTGTGTCCTGGGTCACCGTGCACGGCATGAAGGTCAACCACACCGATTTGGAGCTGTTCCAGTTGATGAAGGCTGCGGGCTGTAAGCGCGTGGGGTTCGGCGTGGAAAACGGCGATCCGTGGATGCTGCGCAATGTCATCCGCAAGGGTCAGACGCTGGATCAGGTGCGAGACGCCTTCAAAAACGCCAAAGCCGCAGGTCTGCAAACCATGGGCTTCTTTATCTTCGGCATGCCCAATGAAACTGCCGAAACCATGGATGCCACCATTGACCTGGCGCTGGAGTTAGATCCTGACCTGGCGAATTTCATGCTGGCCGCACCTTTCCCCGGAACGAAAATGTATGATATGATTCGGGAAGGTGGCGAAATCTTTGCCAACGACTGGCCGGATTATGCCATTCACGAGCAGAAATCGCGCTTCACCATGAACGACGGGCAGTATGACCCTGATTTGGTGGTGCAAAAATGGCGCGAGGCCTATCGGCGTTTCTATCTGTATCGTCCGAAGCGCGTCTGGGAAAAGATGTCTAAGAAAAGCTTTTGGACTGAGCTGCCGAGCACTGTCAGCAACGCCCGCCGCTTCTTCATGGGCAGTGATGATCAGCACGGCGCGGCAGCGCGGCGTATCAATCCCGAAGAGCCGGTGACCAGTGTACAGGGCATCATCGAGCGCGTGGTATAAGGTTCAGATTTTGCAAAGGCGAAGACGCCGAGTTTCGCCATTGGTTACTAAACATTAAATACCCTACCCGGCATCGCCTTCTGGATCTACCGACCGGTGAATGCCGGAATAGCTTTGGAGGCATACGTGCCTTTATTTAGTTCCCGACCGAAGAAACAATCCAATATCCTGTGGCTTGACCTGGGCGACCTGGGCGATCTGGTGAAGCCGGGCGGGCCACACGAACAGTGGCAGGATCATGGCCTGGGCCTCCTGCGCACCATCCTTAAACAGAACGGCATTGTCACCGATCTGGCCTCAACGCGCGCGGTCACCTCGTGGGAGCAGCTCGCGCCGCAACTGGCCGGCTACGATATGCTGCTGATGAACGTGCGCAGCTACACCTATCCACCGGCGCTTCAGGCTGCGCGGCTCTTCAAGCAGCTCAACCCCAAGGGTTTGGTGCTGACGGGTGGCATGCACGCCACGGTAGCGCCTGATGAGATGGCTGCGGTGGCTGATTTCGACCGTATCTGCATGGGGCCGGGTGAGCGGGTGATCGTAGACCTGGTGCGCAATCCGCTCAGCTTCGAGCGCGTCTTCTCTGCCGAGGGCGCCAAGGCCATGACTGAGTGGCCGATGATTGACCGCACGCTGTGGCCCAAGCCGGTGGGCTGGCGCACTCAGCGCAAGTGGCGCTGGCGCTGGCCGATGGAGCCGGAATGCGGCTGGGGGCCGGGGCCGGTGGCTACCATCATCACCAGCCGCGTGTGTCCGTGGCAGTGTGTGTTCTGCAACGAAAATTCCTATATCCCCAACATGGGGCGCCGGTCAGTAGATCAGGTGATTGATGAGCTGAACTATCTCGACCGCACCTATGGCGTTGGCTCGGTGGTGATTCATGACTCGATGTTCTTCCAGAACCCCAAATGGCTCAAGGAGTGGATCGAACGCTACCCGCGCGAGACCAAGAACTGGACCTATTGGGCCGCAGGTCGCGCCGACACTGTGCGTCAATGGCCCGATCTGTTTGAGGCGCTGGTGAGCGAGACCAATTGGCGTACGATCTCTATCGGCTTCGAGTCGGGCAGCGACCGCATTCTGAAGCTGCTCAACAAGGAATGTACCGAGGAAGACAATTATTTCGCTATTGACTTGGTGAATCGCATCGGTGACGATCTGGAGGCGAAAGGCCAGCGGCCCCCGGTGTTCTGGTCGAATATCATGCTGGGCATTCCCGGCGAAAGCCATGAGGATGCCTTCAAGACTATGCGCATGCTCAAACGCATGAAGCGCGTGATGCCCTCCATTGCCTTCTACGCACCCTATCCTGGCTCGGCGCTGGGCTACCAGCTCATCGCAGAGGGCAAAAGCCTGATGAGCAAGGACAATTACCACCGCTTCCCCGACGACGAAAAGGTCAAAGGCGTGGACTATCAGTTCTACCGTGACCTGCTCGCCGGCAAATATGACGCCGAAGTTAATCGCGGCCTTACCTCTGCCCGCGGGGCCGAGGTGTATCAGGGTACGTTGATTAAGGCATGAACTGTAAACAAGTAGATAAGGTCAGAATGTTGGCCTGCCTCCACTTGACCTTGTGTACTTATCTCCGTGTGTACTTTTATCATGAGCAGCTTTAGCAACCCGCATTACATGTATCTGTTTCAACTGCGCAACGGCAAGCGCAAGCTGGCCTACGGCGAGTCACCGGAGGACGCGTTGGCGATCCTCAGCATCCGCCTGAGCGACGAGGAGATGGCCGAAATCCTTCGCGATCAGTATCTCAAGGTGAACCAGCGAGAGATGAGGCAGTACATTGAGAATTTGGGATAAGGTGAGTAACCAGTAACCCGTAACTCAGATAACACGCCCTCACAGCCATCAATGTCAATTCTGAATTGCGTGTTACGCATTACGTATTAGTGCCGTACAAATTTAAGTCAAATACTGCGCAACTAAATCCTTCCTGCGGTGTATAAGCAGATAGTGTTTTCATTCTTTGTTGAATAGCACGGATTACTCACCACAGGAGGATTGATCATGGCAGATACAACAACGATAGCCGCCGTTTACCAGGACGGCGTGTTCGTACCTCAGGCCGATCTTAGCCATCTGGCAGACGGCCACAGCATCCAGATCGAAGTACCGGCTCCCGACGAATGGGACTTGTTCCTGCAAGCGATTAACGCTGAAGCCGAAAATGATCTTGCTGCGGAGCTGACGCGCAGCCGCTGGCAAGTGCTGGACTTCGATGCGGAAAGCTGGGTATTGGATAGCGACGAATGGCTGGTGTGGAACCTTGCTGAGGCCCGCGAGCCGGCCGGCATCCTGATCTGATCGCGCATACGCCCACTTTTTAACCGAGGTGCTGCGCAGGTCAGACAGCGAATGTCCTTGATCCGGCAGTGACCGGCGACTCTGGAGGCCCATACCGCCTCCGGAGTTTTTTTTATGCTTGGTTTAATTCCCAAACTACCTCTGTATATGGCGTTTCGCCGCTTTGGCTGGCCGCGGATGTACCCCTTTAGTGTGGTAATCAGCATCAGCTATCGCTGCAACAGCAAATGCCGTACCTGCGACGTGTGGCGCAAACCTAATGACGACCTGACGTTGGCCGAGTGGGATCAGGTGTTTCAGAAGCTGGGGCGCAGCCCGGTGTATCTGACTTTCACCGGCGGCGAGCCGTTTCTGCGCGACGACCTCGATCAGATGGTAATCAGCGGCTATCAGCACTGCCGGCCTGAGTACATCACCATCCCCACCAATGGCCTGCTCACTGAACGCGTTCTAGAGCAGGCCGAGACTATCGTGCGCACCTGTGAGCGCGCCCAGGTGGGCATCAACCTCAGTTTGGACGGCCTGGGTGAGGTGCATGACGACATCCGCGGCATCCCAGGCAACTGGGAACGTTCGCTGGAAACGTGGCGTCGCCTCAAGGCGCTGCAAAGCCGCTACTCTAACCTGGTACTAACCATCCACACTGTGGTTAGTCGCTTTAACATCCACCTGTTTGAAGAAACCTACCGTGGCCTGCAAGCCTTGCAGCCCGACAGCTATATCACCGAGGTGGCCGAGGAACGGGTGGAGCTGGATACGGTCGGCTGGGGCATCACGCCGCTGGCCGAGCAATATGCACCAGTGGCCGATTTTCTCAGCCAGAAGGCGCACGAGGCCCCAGCCAAAGGCATTGCCCGCTTCACGCAGGCATTCCGTGCCCAGTATTATCAACTCGCCAAGCGCACGTTGCTGGAGCGAACGCAGATTATTGATTGCTACGCGGGCTGGGCTTCGTGCCAGATCGCGCCAAACGGCGACGTGTGGAGTTGCTGCATCCGCGCCGAGGGCGTGGGTAATCTGCGCGACACTGGCTATGACCTGGCGCCGATCTGGTTTGGTGAGCCGATGGCAGCCATGCGCCGCTCTGTTGCTAACAAAGAATGCGCCTGCCCTATGGCTAACGCCAGCTATGCCAACATGCTGCTACACCCGCCCACCCTGGCAAAGGCCGCACTGGACGTAGTGCGATAGTGGTTTCGCTGCCAGCCCCTCTTGTCCCTGCTATCAAGAAAGCCGTAACCGGCGTAAACACCGGTTACGGCTTTCTGTTTATTAGCCGAAGATCGCCCTGGCCGGCCCCTGCGGGATGGTTGCCAATTTCCTGACCGAGCCGGTCCGTTTTTATTCACGGTTGTGCGCCGAGCGCATGGATGGCTGTTTGCTGGCTACTGCTTGCTAGCCACCGCAGCCAGCAGGTCGCGGAAGGCGTCGCTGAAAGCTTTTACTCCCTCGCGTTCCAGTTGATCGGTAACGGCGGTCATTGAGATGCCTAGTGCCTCGATTTGCCGCAGGGTGCGCCGCGCTTGATCCACATCGGCCTCCAGTGTGGGGCGTACCTTCCCGTGATCCAGAAATGCGGTCAGGGTTTGCGGGGGCACAGTGTTTACGGTGTAGGGCCCAATTAGCTCGTCCACATAGAGTACGTCGCTGTAATGGGGATTTTTAGTGCCGGTGGAGGCCCACAACGGGCGCTGCACGCGCGCGCCCAGCGCAGCCAGCCGCTGGAAGCGTTTGCGATTAAAGACGCGCTTGAAATCAGCATAGGCTACTTTGGCGTTGGCAATTGCGGCCTTGCCTTGCAGTCGTGTGGCGGATGTCCCGCGGCGACCACCCTCGGCAGCGATCCGGGCCAGCAGGCTGTCTGCTTTGCTGTCTACGCGGGAAACGAAGAAGGATGCCACTGAAGCGACCCGATTCAGCGGCATCCCCTGGTCTGCCCGCTGCTCCAGCCCGCTGATGTAGGCGTCCATTACCTCGGCATAGCGTTGGCGTGAGAAGATCAGCGTGACGTTGACGTTGATACCCGCAGCAATGGCCGCGGTGATGGCCGGCAGCCCGGCGCGCGTGGCCGGGATTTTGATCATCAGGTTGGGGCGATTGACTCGCTGCCATAGACGCTTGGCCTCAGCCAATGTGGCTTCGCCGTCGTCGGCAAGATCGGGGTTTACCTCCAGGCTGACGAAGCCATCACCGCCATCGGTATCCTGGTAAAGCGGTGCGAACAGATCGGCCGTGGCCTGGATATCCTCTACAGCCAGTTGCCAGAAGCTATCTGTTGCGCCGAGGCCAGCCCGGGCCAGATCAGCTAACGCGGCATCATAGTCTGCGGATTTGGTGACAGCGTTCATGAAAATTGTCGGGTTAGAGGTGACCCCGCGAATTTCTCCGCGGGTGATCATGCCTGCCAGCTCGCCGCTGTGCAGCATCCCGCGTTGGATATTATCGTACCAGATGGATTGTCCGGCTTGTGAGAGTTGTTGTACGATGTTCATAGGTAGTAGAAGATAGATATGACTTGGTGACAGGGTGAAGAGATGACAGGGTTATTGGGTGAAAGGAACTCGATTAACTCACTTTGTCACCCTGTTATCTTATCCAACGAGTTCGCGCGCCAGCGCTACGATGTGATTAACCGTTAAACCCAGATGGGCGAAGGCTTGTTTTGCCGGGGCAGAAACGCCATAGCCATCCAGTGCCAACACGCGGCCAGAATCGCCAACCCAGCGTTGCCAGCCCTGCGAGACGCCTGCTTCTACAGCCAGCCGTGCGGGCACATTCGCCGGCAATACCGCGGCTTGATAGGTGGCATCCTGCGCGGCGAACAGCTCCCAACTGGGGAAGGACACCAGGCGTACACGCAGCCCCTGCTCGGCCAACTGCTGCGCTGCCGGCACGATCAGGCTGACTTCGGAGCCGCTGGCCATCAGGATGATTTGCGGCGTGCCGGTAGCGCCGAGGTCGGTCAGCACGTAGGCACCGCGGTGCAGGCCCTCGGCGGGGGCATAGAGGCTGCGATCCAGCGTGGGCAAATCCTGGCGGGTGAGGGCCAGCACGGTGGGGCGATGGCGGTTTTCCACGGCGCTGCGCCACGCCTCACGTACCTCGTTGGCATCAGCCGGGCGCAGGGTTACCAGGTTGGGAATGGCACGCAGCGAAGCCAATTGCTCGATGGGCTGGTGTGTGGGGCCGTCTTCACCTACACCGATGCTGTCATGGGTAAAGACGAAAATCGAGCCGAGGTGCGACAAGGCGGCCAGACGGATGGGCGGGCGCATGTAGTCAGCGAATACCAGGAAGGTGGCACCAAAGGGGATGAAGCCGCCGTGATAGGACAGACCGTTGACAATGCTACCCATGGCGTGTTCGCGCACACCGAAATGCACGTTGCTGCCGTTGCGGTCGGTTTCGCTGAAAGCGCTGCGCGACTCCATCCATGTTTTGGTGGAGGGAGCCAGATCAGCCGAACCGCCGAACAGCGCGGGCAGTGCGCTAGCCAGGGCATTCAGCACTTTGCCAGAGGAAGCGCGGGTAGCCATGCCTTTTGCGTCTGTTGGGAACACGGGTAGCGCCGCTTCCCAGCCCGCGGGCAGTTTGCCCGCCAGCCGGCCGCGCAGCTCATCTGCCTGCGCAGGATAAGTTGTGGCGTAGGCGTCGAATTGTGCCTGCCATGCCGCCTGCTCAGCCTCACCGCGTTGCAGTGCCTGGCGGTAGAAAGCCAGCACGTTGTCGGGGATGAAGAAGCGCGGCTCCAGCGGCCAGCCCAGCGCCTGCTTGGCCCCATTGAGCTCTGTGTCACCGGGTGGTTCGCCGTGTGCCTTTTCGGTGCCGGCGCGCGTGGGCAGGCCATAGCCAATGGTGGTATGGACTATGATGAGTGAGGGGCGCGCATCGGCTTTGGCTGCCCGGATAGCGGCATCAATCGCCTCAACGTCTTCGCTGTTGGCGACATGCTGCACATGCCAGCCGTAGGCCGCAAAGCGTGCGCCCTGGTCTTCGGTGAAGGCTAACGCGGTGGAGCCTTCGATGCTGATGCGGTTGTCGTCGTATAGGTAGATTAGTTTGCCAAGCTGCAAATGGCCGGCCAGCGATGCTGCCTCCGAGGCCACTCCTTCCATCAGGTCGCCGTCGGTGACGATGGCGTAGGTGGTGTGGTTGATGATTTCGTGGTCGGGGCGATTGTAGATCGCAGCCAAATGCGCTTCGGCCATAGCCATGCCTACGCCGTTGGCAAAGCCCTGACCCAGGGGGCCAGTGGTACACTCTACGCCCGGCGTGAGGCCGTATTCGGGGTGGCCCGGTGTTAGACTGCCGAGCTGCCGAAAGCGCTTGATCTCTTCCAGCGACAAATTGTAGCCGGTGAGGTGCAGCAGGCTGTAAAGCAGCATTGAGCCGTGGCCGCCAGACAGTACAAAGCGGTCGCGGTTGGCCCAGTTCGGATCAGCCGGGTTGTGGCGCAGGTGGCGCGTCCAAAGGGTATAGGCCATGGCGGCTGTTCCCATCGGCAGGCCGGGGTGACCAGAGTTGGCTTGCTGGATGGCATCTGCCGATAGGAAACGGATGGTGTTGATGGCGAGGTCTTGCAGGGATTGGTTTTCGTGTGGCATGGTGGGTTTGTGTGTGGTGGTTGCCCTCACCCCCGGCCCCTCTCCCACTGGGAGAGGGGAGGGCCGGAGGGGAGGGGTATAGCATTTTCGGGTTCCCTCTACCTGGGGGAGAGGGTTAGGGTGAGGGTCTTTCGGTGCGATGGTTTCTCTTTCCCCTCTGTTTACCCTTCACTACTTACTGCCCTGCCGTCTCGCATACGCAGGTATGCCTTGGTGATCTCCTCAGCGATGGCAGGAATCAGCGCCAGACCCAGCACTACGGCCCATTCGCGGGGAGCCGGAAAGTGCGTGTTGAAGATGGGTTGCAGGAAGGGCACGCTGACCACCAGGAAAAGCAGGGTGACCGAGACACCAACGGCATATTGCATGTACTTGTTGCTAAACACGCCCAGGCGGAAGATCGAAGCGCGCTCTGAGCGTACCGTGTAAGCGCGGAACAACTCGCACAGCGACAGCGTGAGAAAAGCCATGGTTTCCGCGGTTTGCACGTCCACTCCGCGCCAGTCGTGAGCCAGCAGATAGCGGATTGGGTTCATGCCAGCGGGAACACTGGCGCCCACTTCCAGATGCCACAGCAGGCCCAGCAGAAAAGCAGTGAGTACCACGCCGGTTTGGGCAATGGTCTGCACCGCCATACCCAGGCGCATCGAGCTGTTGACGATAGATTCACTCTTGGGCCGCGGTGGTCGCTCCATAATGTCGGGATCACCCTTTTCCATGGCTAACGCCAAGGCGGGCGCACCGTCAGTGATCAGGTTCAGCCACAAGAGCTGGATCACAGTCAGCGGCGTGGGCAGGCCGGCCAGTGTCGCCAGGAAAATAATCATCACCTCGGCTATGTTGGACGACAGCAGGAAGAAGACGAACTTGCGGATGTTGGAATAGATGATGCGGCCCTGCTCTACCGCGGCCACAATACTCACGTAATTATCGTCGGTGAGTACCATATCGGCGGTTTCTTTAGCCACATCGGTGCCGGTGATGCCCATGGAAATGCCGATGTCGGCACGCTTGATGGCGGGGGCGTCGTTTACACCGTCGCCGGTCATGGCTACCACCTCGCCGTTGCTGCGCAGTGCCTCTACAATGCGCATTTTGTGTTCCGGCGACACGCGGGCAAACACTGCCGTTCGCTTCACCTCATCAGCCAGAGTGCGGTCATCCATATCGTTGAGATCAGCGCCGGTGTGTACCTTGTCGCCGGCACGCAGTAGCCCGATGCTTTCAGCTACGGCGCGGCCGGTATTGGGGTAGTCGCCGGTGATCATGATGGTGCGCAGGCCGGCACGTCGTGCCTTTTCCAGCGCCGGTTTTACCTCCGGCCGGGCTGGATCAATCATACCCATCATACCGGCAAAGATTAGCCCTTGCTCGGCAAACTCACGGGTTAATTCGTCCGGGATTTCCGGCTCCACGCGGTAGGCAAAGCCCATCACACGCAGCGCTTCGCTGGTCATGGCATCATTGGCTGCGGCGATACGAGCACGCATGGTGTCATCCAGCGTAGCCACTCGGTCATCAATGGTTTGATAGTGCGTGCAGAGTTGCAATACCAGATCGGGCGCACCCTTCACAGTGACCGCGTGGGCATCCAGGTGATGATCGTCGTCAAACGGCGAGGGGTCTGCACGGCGTGTCCACTTGATCTTGTGTACCGTGGTCATGCGCTTCAGCGCAGAATCGAAGGGGATTTCCTTCTGGCGCGGGTAGGCTTGAGTTAGATCACTGAGATTGGCACCGGCTTTCGCCGCGGCCACCAGCATGGCCCCTTCGGTGGGATCGCCGATGATGCGAAACGCGTTTGGTCCTTCACCCGTTATCGGTTCCAGCAAGGCATCGTTGTTGAGCGCTCCTACCCACAGCACAGTGGTTAGGCCGGGAGTTACGTTCAGGTCAACGGCTTTGGCATCTACTGAGAAATCGCCCTGCGGATCGTAGCCTGTACCGCTGACTTCGGCCATTGTGCCATCTACCCATACACGGGTGACGGTCATTTCGTTTTGCGTTAGCGTGCCGGTTTTGTCGGAGCAGATCACCGTGGCCGAGCCGAGTGTCTCCACCGAAGCCAGGCGGCGGATCAGCGCATGGCGGCGCACCATCTCGCGCATGCCCAACGCCAGGCTGATGGTGACCACTGCGGCCAGCCCTTCGGGTACTGCGGCAATAGCCAGACCCACCGCGATCATAAAGCTTTCTACGATGGTGTCGGTGGTTTCGGTGTTAAGGCCGTGGCTGAACACGCCGCTACGCCAAAGGCCCAGCAAAAAGATCACCCCGCAGATTGCCAGCGCCGCGATAGCCAGGCTCTTGCCCAGTTGATCCAATCGCTCCTGCAGGGGCGTGCCTTCGTCCTCCACCGCTTGCAGCATGTCGGCAATCAGGCCGAGCTGAGTTTTCATGCCGGTATCCACCACCACACCGCGTCCGCGGCCATAGTTGACCACCGTGCCCATGAACACGCTGTTCTTGCGGTCGCCCAGCGTGGCGTCGGCATCCAGCAACAATGCTGCGTTTTTCTGCACTGGCACCGATTCGCCGGTGAGAGCGGCCTCCTCGACGCGCAGATTGACGGCCTCTATCAGGCGCATGTCGGCAGGCACGAAGTTGCCCGCTTCCAGGAAGACGATATCGCCGGGCACCAGCTCGCTGGCAGGCACAGACACGTGCTGACCATTGCGCAACACCTGCGATTCCGGCGCTGCCATCTTTTTCAGGGCAGCCAGCGCCTCTTCCGCCCGGCTTTCCTGCACCACGCCCAAAATGGCGTTCAGCACTACGATCAGCATGATCACACCGGCTTCCAGCCAATCGCCTAGCAGTGCTGAGATTACCGATGCCGCGATCAGCAGGATGACGATGAAGTTGTTGAGCTGCGCAATCACCAGTTGCAGGAACGTGGGGCGAGGCTTTTCGCGCAGCTCGTTGCGGCCATAATGTTCCAGCCGCAATGCGGCCTCTTCGCTGGTGAGACCCCGTTCACCGGTGTTTAATCGGCTTAGGACAGCATCCCCGGCCAGTGAATGCCAGGAAAGCTTGTTGTCAGCGGGTGTGGTCGTTTGGTTCATAAATCGCTTGCTTCTCCATATCTGTGTGAGGTGAGATCAGATGGGCCAATCAATGCCCAGCATAGCCGCCGGTGCATTCAGTGCGGTTTGTACCTGCCCCAAGAAACGGCCTACATGCAGCCCATCCATCAGCGCATGATGTACCTGTATCGCCAGAGGCATGTGCAGCTTGCCTTCTGTTTGGCTGACTTTCCCCCATGTCAGCCGCGGCACGGAATCTACTGGTCGCATGTGGATGGGATGCGTTATGTTGCTAAAGGCGACCCAGGGAATACTCGACATAAAAAACAAGTCATCCCGTCCCTCGTCAGACAGGCTGGGAGTCTGGCGGCTGCGTGCCATAGCAGCCTGGGCTTGCTCGGCAAATTGTTTGAAATCGGCGCGGTAAGGCATGGTGCAAAAGGCAAACAGCTCATCTTCTCCCAGCAGCGTCATTGAGGGATCAATTACTTCGTATTCCACCACCGCATGGCCGTGGATGCGTTGGCGAAAGCAGGGCATGGTGTTGGCTGTACGGGCCAACACATACACCACTGCCAGGGTGAAGGGTAGGGCATGTGCTTTTATCGCGGGGTAAAAGTGAGAGACATCCAGCGGTGCGCACAGGCTGAAGTGCGGATAGTCGAGTTCGTTGAAGAATTCGAACAGGGGGCGGCGGGGCCAGGTGGCCATATCAATCGGATGCATGGAGCGGTTCAGGGCAGTGCAGCCAGCGCGGCGCTGATTTGTGTCGGTGTGCCGGTGATCCGTTGCACCTGGCAGCCCGCGGCGCTCAGGCGCGCTTCATCGGCCGCGCTGATATCCACGGTTGCGCCCAGCAGAATTACTTCGCGGGCGTGCAGGGCTTCCTCCACGCTGAAGCTGATGGTGGGATGGCGCGTCAGCAAAAAGCTGCGTGCCAGCTCAAGATGCACCGTGGTGCGCGGCGCAGTGGGTGATCCCAACAGCATCAGTCGGTTGATTAGCTTGCCATCATCGGCAGGAGCAGGCTGGGCGGCTGTGGTGCGCTGGAATACCACGCTAAAGGAGTGATGAAAGCGGGTATTGCCGTTGCTCGCTTCGTCCGGGTGATCGGTGTGCAGGCCCTCCACACGGTCGCTGGGCAGATCGTTCATCTCGACCGCGGCCATTTGCCATTTCCACAGGGCGAAGTCGGCTCCGGGTTCACCCAACGGCTTGGTGATGGTTACAGTTTGTTGGCCGCCGGGCCAGGTAACGCGAACTGCCGCATCGAAAACACGTTCACCGGCTTCGTTCAGGGCATCGAGGAAGATGTGGTGGTTGCCGTGGTTCTCTTCCGGCGTCAGGTGATGCACGCGCACCGCCCGCCAGCAGGTTGTCCCCGGCGCGACTGTTACCGGCTGCACCACCACGCCATAGGCTGCGGCGTCGTTGACTGGTTCGCCCGCGTGGCTGAAAGCTGTCAGTGGAATCGGCGCGATGGGTTGCGGCTCTTTCGGCGTAGCGGCGAGTGCTTCGGCCGCGGTCAGTTCTGGGTCGTCCGGCTCAACTGCCACCGGTTCACCCGGCTCGATTAGCTCGGCCTGCCAGAAGGCATCAGCATCGGCCTGCACCGCTGTTTCGACGTTCAACGGCAGGCCTGCGGGTTCAGCGCTGGGTTGAGAGGCAGCATCGGCTTCGGCAGGTGCGCCACTCATCCACAGCAGCACGCGCTTGACGGTGTTGGCGGTCTGGCTCATAGCGGCAGCACCTCGGCCAGGGCAAAGGGATCGCCCGGCAGACGGCGCACGGTGCAGCCTGCCGCGCGCAGCTCTGCTTCTTGCTCTGCGCTCCAGTTTGTTTCATCCCCTACCAATGTAACCTGGCGGGCGTTGAGTGCTTCGGTCACAGTGCCACCGGCCAGCAAGCCGTTGGCTTGCAGATAGGGTAGCAGCAGGCCGAGTAAGTCAGCTCCCTGTGCGGCAGGTGGTAGCAACCAATACTGCGCGAATGCCTTGTCTGGCTGTGGGTCGGGGGGCGGGGCGGTAGCACCACGTTGGAAGATCAGCTCATAGCTGATCGGCTGGCCTTCGCGGCCCGGCACCTGTGCGGTGTCCAGCTCATCCGCAAGGTCGCTGGGATAATCGCCCTGCACCACCTGCACGTTGAAGAGGCCGGGGGTGTGCGAAAATTCAAAATTCCCTGTGTCCTTGAAGGGGTCGCGTGGGGTAGTGACGCGGGGAAACTGTGTGCCCGCAGCCGCGCCTTGCCAGCGCATTTCCAGTGTGATGCCGTTCAGGCCGTTGCCGTGTTCATCCAGCACGCGGCCAAAGAAGATGCGCCGATTGGCAGTTTCGGCCTTGTCCAGCAGCCGGCGGCTGATCAGTGCATAGCGTGCGGTTGCGGGCGCAGGCAGGGTGAGGGTGATTTCGCGGCGGCTCCAGCCATCCAGAACTATGTCATCCACGCTGTCCTGAGACTCACAGCGCAACCAGTAAACGCCGCGCGGTAGGTCGGTGAAAAGGCACAGGCCGTCAGCGTTGCTGACCATGTGATGCAGGCTTTGCTCACCCGCACCCAGCGTTATGCCTACCTGGGGCTGGGGGGTGGCGGCCTGGTCGCAAACACGGCACAACAGCAGGCTTTGCGCGCCGTTATCGTCAAGTGCAAGGGTAAGATGCAAGCTGGCGTTGTTGCTGACCAGCTCGATGCCGCTTTGCAGCAGGCGCGTATGGCTGTGCAGGCTGTACACGTCCGCGGCTAGACGCTCGAAGCGAAAGGCTCCTGCGGCGTCGGTGGTGGCGCTGTGTTGTGCGTTGGGGCTGCTCAGGCGCAACTCCAGCCCGCTCACTGCCTGACCTGCGCACTGAGCGACACCGGTGACGAAGGTCAGCTCGGTTTGTACTCCGGGGCGCACTGTGCTGGGTTCATCGGTCAGCGCCTGTACCACGGGCAGCGTGCCGTGCAGGCCGAATTGCCCATCCCAGGCCCCGGTGTACCAGGCCATTTGCTCCCAGGTGGGGTTGAAATCGCCCAGGGGGCGGGCGGCCAGCAGCCAGGTGCAGCAGGCAAAATACCAGTCGGGAGCAGCGTTTGCCATGTGCCGCACGATCTCAAGCTGGTAGGCGGCCTGAGTGGTGGGGTTCATCTTGGCGTAGCGATCGTCATCGCCCCAGCCGACGACCGGCCCGCCCTCGGTGCTGATCACCGGCACATGGAAGCCTAGCGCGGCGAAAGCCATTTCATCGGCCAGACGATAGCCCAGAAAGCAATTGGCATCGTTGTGCAGGGTGTGGCCGGGGTTTTTGTGGGCGGCGCGCACGGCGTTCACCTGCTCGCGCGTGCGGCCATCCCAGGCCCAGCGGTTGAAGCGGTTGTACTCTTCCTGGGTGATGGGCAGATGCCGCGCCACAATCTGCGCATAGGTGAGGTCGCTGTACTGCCAGGCCGCCAGCCGATTAAATTCCTGCTGGCTGATCGGCTCGCCGCTCTGGTTGACGGCGTCAAAGGGATAGTCCAGCGGGTGGTTCAGGGTGTAGTTGTGTACGGCGATCCAACAGCCGCGTTCAAACAGGTCGCGGCGGCCTTTGCTTGCGACCAGGGCAACCGGATTGACCAACGCGCCCGGCCCCATAGCAGGCAGAGCGAGCAATCCCCCGCGGGCCAGCACTGCATCTGCATCGCGAATGAAGTTGTTGATGACGATGTCTAGCCAGTTAGCAGGTCGTTGGCCGTTTTGCCACTCTGCGGGTAGGTCAGGCTCGTTGTTGCTTTCGAAGTAGCGCACTCCTGCAGCCACATAGCGGCTCACCGTGTCCAGTTCACGGCTACCCAGCAGGTGCGGGTTGAGCTGTGCCATGTAGATGCGCACGATGGGCATCATACCTGCGGCCAGCAAGCGGCGGCTAAGCCCCAGTGCAGAACCGCCGCCGTCGTCCAGCAGCTTCACCCATTTGATTTTCATGGCTTGCAGGCGTTCGATCCATGTGTCCAGATCGGGGTGGATCACGTCATGGTAGAGCCTGGCAGACCAGTGAATGCCGCGTCCGTTGTCGTCAGGGGGGCGAGGAAAATCTTCAATACGCATGGGCAGAGTCTATCACAAGATAGGGGCATGGTCAAACAGCGATTTTATGATATAGGCCATTGACAGATAAGGGAAGTTAGGAGAGAATGCGGTGAACAGTAACCAGTAACCAGTAACCGGTAACCGGTAACCAGTGATCAGTAAGCAGTAAGCAGTCAACAATAACCACTAAACAGCCCAGAGCCTGCCAACTTTCGACCTTGCCACCCTGTCATTCCCAATTCTCAATTCTCCATTCTCAACTCTTAATTCCCCATTCCCCCCCCTCTTCCTTAATCAGGAGTATTCCATGGTATCGCCTTTACGCCAGTTTTTTATAGCTCTCTCCAAAAGCCCCAAAATGCAGGAAGTTATCGTCGGTGTGCCGGCTACGCGGCGCATGGCCCGGCGCTTCATTGCCGGTGAGCAGTTGAGCGATGCCATCCAGGCCATTCGAGCTACCAACGCCACAGGGATGATGGCAACGCTGGACTACCTGGGCGAGCATGTTCACAACCAGGCAGAAGCCGCACTGAACGCGGATGAGTACATTCGTGCCTTGCAAGCTATCAGGGAGGCGGGCGTAGACTCCAACATCTCCATCAAACTGACTGCGATGGGGTTGGCCGTGGACGATGACTTTTGCTACCGCAATGTGCGCCGTATTGTCGAGGCCGCGGCGGCATTCGGCAATTTTGTGCGCATTGACATGGAAGACACCCCCGTCACCACGCGCACGCTGGCGATCTATCGTCGTTTGCGTGAGGAATTCCCCAATGCCGGGGTGGTGATTCAAGCTTATCTGCGGCGCAGCGAAAACGATATTCGTGAGTTGATGAACGAGGGCCGCGCCCATCTGCGTTTGTGCAAGGGCGCGTATGATGAGCCTGCGGCGCTGGCTTTTCGTGACAAGGCCGAGGTTGACGCCAGCATGGTGCGTCTTGCCCGGTTGATGCTTGATAGTCAACCGCAGTTCCCCGGCACCTATCTGGCGCTGGCCAGCCATGATCATCTCATCATCAACCAAATCAAAGAGTACACGCGCGCTCAGGGCATTGACAATAATCGGTTTGAGTTTCAAATGCTGTACGGCATTCGCCGCGATCTTCAGCAGCAATTGGCCGATGAGGGCTATCGTATGCGCGTTTACATTCCCTACGGCACGCGTTGGTATCCCTACTATATGCGCCGCCTGGCCGAGCGCCCGGCGAATGTGCTGTTCTTTGCCCGCGCCCTGGTGGGCAGTTGACATTCAAGCAAGGAGTAGCTTGTGATGACCCAATCGTTTGACCCGGACATGTTGCCTCAGCCTGATGATGCAGACAGCGATCTGGTTGAGCTGACCGCGGCGCTGGGGCTGTCCGACGATGAGGCTGCCGCGGCCTGGAATGCAGTGCTGGATGGCCTGGATGAGGCCGATGAGCAGCAAACCGCCGATCTCAGCGCGCAGCGCCTGGATGTCGGTGACCTGGTGGATTTGTTTGACGGCGGCAAAAAGCCTGATCTGGGCGAAATGGCCAAAGACGAGTTGGTGAAGGCTGTGGCTAAAAAGCTGGGCATGGATCCGGCCAAAGCCGGTGCGGTGGTGGACATGATCCTGAAAACGCTGGACAAACCCACCAAGAAAAAGCCCAGGAAGACCACCAGCTCCACCAGCAAGCCCAAGCCCAAACCCAAACCTAAGCCGGCAGCCAGCTCTACCAGCAAGCCTAAACCCAAGCCGGCGGCCAGCTCCACCAGCAAGCCTAAACCCAAGCCGGCGGCCAGCTCTGCCAGCAAGCCCAAACCCAAGCCGGCGGCCAGCTCTACCAGCAAGCCCAAACCCAAGCCGGCAGCCAGCTCCACCAGCAAGCCCAAGCCCAAACCAAAGCCGGCGGCCAGCTCCACCAGCAAGCCCAAACCCAAGAAGACAACCAGATCAAACGAAATAAGTGAAGAGTAAACCACCGGCCCCACAGCCAGGATACAATAATCCGGGTTACGAGTTACGAGTTACGAGTTACGAGTTACGAGTTACGAGTTACGGATAAGGAGTAACGAGTAGCAAGCTCAAACTTACTCGTTATTCCTTATCCGCCACTTCTCATTCCTTCGGCAGCACGTACACCGTCTCGGCGAGCAGGTTGACGCCAACCGGCGTGCCTGCGGGATATACCACCACATGCCGCGGGTCGCTTTCCACCGCAATCAGCGCCTGTCCGGCTACATCCACCACATATTCCACCTGGCTCCCCAGGTAGGTAGAGCGCCGTACCACGCCGCGAAATTGTCCGCTTTCCGGCGTGAGGTGGATGGCGTCGGGGCGTACCACCAGCGTGGCGTCCGCACCGGCGTGCAACAGCGCATCAGGCGCGGGCACCACCAGCGTGCCATCCAACGCTTTCATCGTCAACTGACCGTTGTCGAGCTGCAATACCTCGCCGGGTACAAAGTTGGTGCGGCCAATGAAGTTGGCAACGAACGCCGTTTTGGGCTTGCGATAGATGGCTTGCGGGCTGTCTATCTGCTCCACGCGGCCTTTGTTCATCACCACCACGCGATCGGATAGGCTCATGGCCTCGATCTGATCATGGGTGACGTAAACGCTGGTGATGCCCAGGCGCTGCTGAATCTCGCGAATCTCTGTGCGCATCTGCTCGCGCAGCTTGGCATCCAGATTGCTCAGTGGCTCATCCATCAACAGCACTTTGGGCTCCATCACCAGGGCGCGGGCCAGAGCTACGCGCTGCTGCTGACCGCCGGAAAGCTGATTGGGGGCGCGGTTTTCCAGCCCGCCTAATTCGGTTAGTTCCAGCACGCGCGCGGCCTTGCGTTTGATTTCATCCGCAGGTAGCTTGCGGATTTTCAGGCCGTAGACGATGTTTTCAAACACGCTAAGGTGGGGGAAGATGGCGTAGCTCTGAAACACCATCGCCATATCGCGGCGGTTGGGCGGCAGCTCGTTGATTTCCTGCTCGTCAAGTATGATGCGCCCCTGGCTGGGGAACTCGAAACCGGCGATCAGGCGCAGCGTAGTGGTTTTGCCGCAGCCCGATGGCCCCAGCAGCGTGACGAATTCGCCCTTTTCGATGGACACGTTGACATCGTGCACCGCGGTGACCTCGCCGCTGCCGCCGCGTGGGGGATAAACTTTGTACAGGTTTTCCAGTCGTAGGTACATAGTGGGTATCCGGGAACAGGCGTGTTTAACCAACGCCAGAAGAAAGATCAACATTGCCGCGTGCAGAAAGAACACGGCCCACCAGCCAGTACATCAGGCCGATAGCTGCCAGCACGATGAAGATCAGGATCATCGAATAAGCCGCGGCCGTGCTCATGCTCGCCTGTTCCACCTCGCTTAAAATCCACACAGTCAGGATCGGCCATTTGGCGGTGGTCAGGAAGATGATAGCCGACAGGCTGGTCATGTGGCGGGCAAAGGCGAAGATCAGACCGGCCAGGAAGGCAGGCATGATCAGCGGCAGGGTAACGCGGCGGAAGGTGATCTGCGCGTCGCCGCCCAGGCTGGTCGAGGCTTCTTCGATGGCGGGATCAATTTGCTGCAAAGAGGCGATGCCCGCGCGCACGCTGGCCGGCAGACTGCGCACCGCATAGGCAGCAATCACGATGTAGGGCGTGCCCACCAGCGCCAGCGGTGCCTCGGCAAATACCAGCCCCGCGCTGAGGGCGATGAACGCGCCCAGCAGCAGCGGCCGCGCTCGCCCGCCGATGCGTCCGGCGATCAGCACACCGATCACCAGGGTGAAAAAGCCCAGCAGCGAGGGCGGCATCTGGCTGAATACCTTGAGCCAATCGCCCAACCCCACCACGATGCGGCTGAGTTGCAGGTTGCCTATGCCGCGCCCCCAGATTGCCAGCGGTGTGGTGAGGGAAGGGGTGAGCGTATCGAGCAGCAGGTACAGGCCAATAGCTGCCGTAGCCAGGCTGACACCGCGGCGGTAGCGCCCTGCACTGAGGTATAGAGCCACCGCCAGCAGCGCAAAGCCCGCAGCCATAATCCAGCGCCAGAGTATTGGCCCGGCCCAGGTGTTGAGTGCGGTAGCCAGCGCATAGCCGGCCGCGCTGCTCAGCGCAATTAGCGGGGCATGGCGCCACCAGCCCCCTTTGCCCGTAGCCGCGCCGGGGGCATCTACCCACGAGCCTTGCTGGCTCACCATGTAGAACACAAAGAGGAAATAGATCAGCGCCACCAGCAGCAGCGGTGGCTTGATGAAAGCCAGAATGAAGCCAATGCCCAAAATAGTGCCAGGCACGGCTCCACCCAGGTTCGAGGCAAAGTCGAGCACTTCTTTGCCGGAAAACTTTTTGCGCACTACCAGATAGGCGATCACCATACCGGCCAGACCGGCAATGGGCGTGGCAACCGCCGATAAAAAGGTGGTGTCGAGGATGGCATCTAGCCCGCGGGTAAACGCGGCCCGGTAATGCTCCAGTGTTAGCGTGTAGTTGATGCCCCAAAGTTTGGTGATGGAGCCGACAGCAATCGAGAGATAGAGCAACAGGATCAGCGCCAGCGTCAGCGCGGTGATGATAACCATCGGCCAGCGAATATAGGGCTCTTTGACGCGGATTTGGCCGCCGGTTGGCTTGCCGGTGACGGCTACGTAAGAGCGTTTGTTGATCCAGTAGCGTTGCAGCATGAACACAGTAAAGGTAGGCAGCAGCAGCACTACCGACAGCGCCGCCCCCTTAAGCTGATCATATTGCCCATTGACGGCCAGATAGATTTCGGCAGACAGCACCGTGCGGTTGCCGGTGATCAGCAGCGGGTTGCCCAGGTCGGCTAGCGACTCTACAAACAGCAGCAAGAAGGAGCCGGCAATGCCCGGCACCAGCAGCGGCAGCGTGACCGTGCGGAAAATGTGCCATTTGCTGGCTCCCAGGCTGAGCGCGGCCTCTTCCATGGATGGTTCCAACCGCTCCAGCATACCGCGGATAATCAGGTAGGCTACGGGGAAAAAGGTGATCACCTGCACAAACACCAGGCCATCCAGCCCATAGATGTCGTTGCTGCCAGGGCGGGGGACAATTCCCAGCAATGTGCGCGTGATCAGCCCTGAGCGGCCAAAGAGCAGGATAGCAGCAATGGCAATGGCGAAGGGCGGTGAGATGGTGGGCACCAGCGTGAGCGCGTGAGTCAGCCGGGGGAAGGGCATGTTGCAGCGCACCAGCGCATAGGCAAAGATAAAGCCTAGCACCGTGCCACCCACTGCACTGGCAATACCCATAATCAGCGTATCGCGCACGACTTGCCACTGATAGGGCGCGTAGTAGGGATCTATGTACTGCTGAAAATACTTAAGATTGAGCTGGCCGCTTTGCGGGTCATAGAAGCCTTGTATCACTACCCGCAGCAGCGGGTAGAGGATGAAAGTCACGACAAACGCGCCGATAGCCAGCAGGCCAATGGCCAGAATGGGATCCTGGCCGATCAGACGAAATTCCTGCATGCGACGGCGTAGCGAGGCAGCCAGGCCGGGCCGGGGCGGTGAGAAGGAAGGTGCGGTCATGGGCTAGGTGAGAGCGAGAGCGGTAATCGGGGAGCCGAGCGGATACAAAAAGTGGTTGGCAATCTCACCTGAGATTACCAACCACCTTTTCAGCAGGGTTTATTCCTTGAGCTTGTCAGCTCCGGCGATTTCGTTGGTGAACTTGTCCACGATCGCCTTTTTGTTGTCGCCACACCACTGGAAATCATAGTCAATCAGCTTGACCTCCAGCAACTCTGGCTTGGAGGCCTTAGCCCCCTTGACGGTGGGGGCCTGAAAGGCGTTGTACTTCGGCCCCAGCTCTTGCGTGGCCGGTTCCAGTGCCCAGTCGAACCATTTCTGCGCGTTGGCCAGATTCTTGGCGCCTTTGATGATGCCCATGCCACCGATTTCGTAGCCTGTGCCCTCTGCCGGGAAGGTCAGCACCATCGGTGAGCCTTTTTCGATCTCGGCCACAATGTCGTGCGAAAAAACGATACCTACCGCGGCTTCACCCTGGCCTACAAACTTGGCCGGAGCCGCGCCGCTCTTGGTGTATTGCAGCACGTTGCCCGCAAAGTTGCCGATCCACTGCCAGCCGGCTTCATCGCCCAGCATTTGCAGGCGCGTACACATGGTGGTGTACGACGTGCCAGAGCTGGAGGGATGTGCTATCAGGATTTGGCCTTTCATCTCCGGTTTCAGCAGATCATCCCACGAGGTAGGCGGGGTAATGCCGGAGTTGGTGTTGGTGGCAAAGCCCAGCGAGCCGACATAGATACCCGCCCAGTAGTGGTCGGCATCGGCCATTTTGGCCGGATCAATGATGTTGGCGTAGTTGGGCGAATCGTACTTCTCCAGCAGCCCTTCACTTTTAGCGGCTACGAAACTATCCACCGGGCCACCCCACCAGATATCAAACTGGGGGTTGTCTTTTTCGTTGCGCAGGCGGGTGAGTGATTCACCGCTGGACATGCGCACAAAGTTGACAGTGATGCCGGGATTGGCGGCCTCGAATTCGGTCTTCATACCTTCGCACCACTCGACTTGCGGGGTGCAGAGTACATTCAACTCGGCGCTGGCTGGTGGCGCTTTAGCTGCGGGCGACTGGCAGGCCGCCAGCAGCGCCAGCGCGGCAATAACCATCACGAATAGAATGAGACGACGACGGGAAACCATAGGGCGCTCCTCCTTGAGCAAATTACAACTACTGCAGGGGATGATCAGCAGGAAAAACCGATAGATAAAGGGGCAGATCGTGCACGGCCGCACGAACAGGCCGATTATACCGGCAACGGAGAGAATGGTCAATTGCCGGTTGCTGGTAAGGCAGATCGGGAACTGTTATTGGATAGCGGTTGTCATTTATTTTTACTGCCTACGCTTCACTGATCACCGTCACGCGGCCCGCTGAGCCATCTACGCGCACGCGCTGGCCGCTGTGCAACCGCGTGGTGGCCTCGTGTACGCCCACCACCGCGGGGATGCCATATTCGCGCGCCACCACCGAGCCGTGTGTCATCAGGCCACCCACCTCCATCACCAGCCCGCCAGCGGCCAAAAACAGCGGCGTCCATGAAGGATCGGTGCCGGGGCACACCAGGATGTCGCCGGGGGTAAGTTGTACGGCGCGCGGGTCGAACACCACGCGCACGGTGCCTTCCACCACGCCAGGGGAGACGGGGCTGCCTACCAGTGTGGCGTCGTCCTCTGCGCCCGCGGTTGCGACCATGCCCGCGTAGAAGGCTGTACCATCGCTTAGCAGCAGCCGCGGGATAGGCTTGCGTAGCAGCTCGCGGCCATAGGCCTGCCGTCGCTCGGTGACCAATGCTTGCCAGGCTGCGGTATCGTATGTTTTGCAGTGCGCCAGCGTCTCCAGCTCGTCCAGATGCAGGAACATCACGTCGTCGGCCCGGTTAAGCACGCCCGCCGCGGCCAGAGTTTCGCCATTAGCCAGCAACAGATCGCGCACCATGCCCATCACGCGGATCACGGTGAATTTGGGCGTCTCGCGCAGCCCGGCCAGACTGCGCATCAACCGGCCCAGCCGCGCGGCCAGCGCAGCCTTGAGCGGGCCCAGCAGCCCCTTGCCACGTAGCCGCTGCACCAGCTCGGCCAGCGCTGTCTCGGCGCGCTCAGCCCCGCGGGCGAAGACGGCGTCAGGCGCCAGCGTGGGATCGTTGATCGCCAGATAGCTTTGTACCGCCTGGATGATATGCGTGGGATCATCGCGCCAGCGCGGGCGGCCCAGATCAATCTCGGCCAGCCCTCTCATGCCGTAGCGCTCCATAAATGCAGCCAATGCGGCTTGCGCGGGGATGGGCAGACGCCCAGCCTGCAACTCCTGGGCCAGCGTTGCGGCTGGCTGAGCGGCAAAGTGCGCTGCGCTGGCCGCATCCGCGGCGATCACCTCGGCCACCACCCATAGGCGCAGGTCCATCTCAGTGGTGACGTTGTGCGGCAGGCCGCGCGCCACCTCCAGCGCCAGACCTTCATCTCCTAAATTAAGCCGCGCCAGGCGGCGCAGTAGGATGAAGCTGCCGATTCCTAGCGCCATGGCCGGTGACAGGTAAGGAAAGATCACACGCACCAGGTCGAACGCATCGCGGGCGAGGGTTATGCGTGCTGCAGGTGTGGCCGCGTGGCGCGTGCGTGCCTGAAAGGTCGCCAATTCCTGTTCCACCCGTGCGACCACCTGACGCCGACCCGCGTCCGGTTGTCGCACCAGCCGCAACATACGTCCCATGGTAGAGGCGCAATATTTTGCGCCCGTACGCACCGCGCGCATGGTGGGCATGATGGTAGAGGCGCAATATTTCGCGCCTGTACGTGCGCCGTGCGCGGTGGGTGTTGCGGTAGAGGCGCAATATTTTGCGCCCGTACGTGCGCCGTGCGCGGTGGGTGTTGCGGTACAGGCGCAATATTTTGCGCCCGTACGTGCGCCGTGCGCGGTGGGTGTTGCGGTAGAGGCGCAATATTTTGCGCCCGTACGTGCGCCGTGCGCGGTGGGTGTTGCGGTACAGGCGCAATATTTTGCGCCCGTACGCGCGCCGTGCGCGGTGGGTGTTGCGGTACAGGCGCAATATTTTGCGCCCGTACGTGCGCCGTGCGCGGTGGGTGTTGCGGTACAGGCGCAATATTTTGCGCCCGTACGCACCGCGCGCATGGTGGGCATGATGGTACAGGCGCAATATTTTGCGCCTGTACGTGCGCCGTGCGCGGTAGAGGCGCAATATTTTGCGCCCGTACGCGCGCCGTGCGCGGTAGAGGCGCAATATTTTGCGCCTGTACGCACCGCGCGCATGGTGGGCATGATGATAGAGGCGCAATATTTTGCGCCCGTACGCGCGCCGCGCGCGGTGGGTGTTGCGCCTATATCCGCCAACGTGGCCTGCAAGGCCTGTTGCGCACCCGGTTCCACCGCCCCCAGGATGTTCAACAGCAGGCGACGGCCGCGTCGCCCGCGCAGCAGCGGCGTGAGGTTGGCGTAGACGCGTTCCCCCGCAACCACAACCTCCCGCTGAGTGTCAGCCGCGAAATCACGGCCAAGCACGCGACTGATCGCCAGATACAGTTCAACCAGCGCGTCCTGTCCCACCGGCGTAAATGGATCGAGCATTCCTTGCAGGTGGTTCATCGAAAACAGCACTTGCAGCGGAGCGGCGGGCATTCCATAGGGCAGTGGATAAAGTGACGTGATAGCGCGGCTTTGTAGCAGATATAACCGTTCTCCGGCCCAGGCCCATTCAATATCTTGCGGTTCTCCGGCGTACAGCTCTTGCTCCACGCGTTTGCCGAGTCGCGCCAGCTCGATCAGAGCCGCGTCGGACAGGGCCTGCTGTGCAGCCGCGTCCTGCTGCACGGTCTTGACACCGCCACCGGCCTGTCCGCGAATCATCGTGGCTTTGGCTCCCAACTGCTTGCGCAGAATCGTGCCCGCGACAGGGTCCAGCACAATCTGATCCGGCTCTACCTGGCCGCTGACCAGGGCCTCGCCCAGGCCGAGGGTGGCGTCTATCACCACTTCGCTGCGTTTGCCGGTGAGCGGGTTGGCGGTGAACAGCACGCCTGATGCTTCACTCTCGACCATCGCCTGCACCACCACGGCCAGCGCCACATCGTCGTGGGCGATGCCGTTGCGTTGGCGATACGTGATAGCGCGGGCAGTCCACAGGCTGCTCCAGCAGCGAATCACCGCAGCGAGCAGCGCATCATCGCCCATCACATTGAGAAAAGTATCCTGCTGACCCGCGAAGCTGAGGTCAGGTAGATCCTCCGCGGTGGCCGAGGAGCGGACGGCGACGGCAAGGCGATAATCGGTGATTGGGGATCGGTAATCGGCAGACGACGCCAGATCGTGGTACGCAGTAAGGATGGACGCGGCGAGGTCCGCGGGTATGACGCCGGCGTGGAAGTGGGCGCGGATCGCGTTGGATGCCTCGTCAACAGTCAATTCGCCATTGGCTATTGTCAATGGGTCGGTTTTCAGTTTGTTGGCTGCCACGAACGCGCGATAGGCAGCGGTACTGATGATAAAACCAGGTGGCACGGGCAGACCCGCGTGTGCCAGCTTGACCAGGTTTTGCCCTTTGCCGCCCGCGTTGGCGAGGGTGGCATCTGTAGAAGTGAAAGGAAGAAGCAGGCGAGTCATTTTAAGGTTATTCGTGAATGTACACTGACTGGCGAATGAGGGAAGGTAAATAGACGTGTTTGTTAGTTTACCATAGCTCCTGCCACTTCGCTACTTGCAGACGGGGCACTCCCTGTTTATTCCTTGCTCATTACTACTCAATCCCTGCTATTCGTGCACTTGGCGAATCGGACGCGCTGCGCTACAATGCCCGGAATGGTCGCTCATATTCTTGTTACCAATGATGACGGTGTTTTTTCGCCGGGATTGCTGGCCCTGAAACAAGCGCTTACTGCACTGGGCGAGGTCACCGTGTTCGCGCCTGATCGCAACTGGAGCGCGGCCGGCCACAGCAAAACCATGCACAAGCCGTTGCGCATCCATCCGGTGACGCTGGCGGATGGATCGCCCGCGTTCAGCACCAACGGCGCGCCTTCGGACTGTGTGGGGTTGGCGTTGTTAGGCGCAATCCCGCGTCTGCCCGATCTGGTGGTGTCGGGGATCAACAACGGCGCCAACATGGGCCATGATGTTACCTACAGTGGTACGGTGGCCGGTGCGATGGAGGCAGTGGTGGGCGGCGTGCCTGCCATAGCCGCTTCAATGAACTCGCGCACTTGGGCGGATTTTGCCGCGCTCACTGCGGTGGTGGTGCAGTTGGCGCAGCACATCCTGCGCGCCGGGCTACCGGCTGATGTGCTGCTCAACGTCAACGCGCCTGCTATCCCCAGCGCCGAGGTGCGCGGTGTGCAGGTTACCCGCCTGGGCCGACGCATCTACCGTGATGTGCTTGTCGAACGCACTGATCCCTTCGGCAAACCCTACTATTGGATCGGCGGCGACCCGCCTGATGGCGTGGCTGAGGAGGGCACCGACATCGGTGCGCTAGCCGCTGGCTACATCTCCGTCACCCCGCTCACCCTCGACATGACCGCCGCGCCCCTCATGCCCGCACTGCAAGAGTGGGTGAACGGCAAACAGGTAATAGTAAACAACAACCGGTAAACAGATCAAAAACTTTTCCCCCGGCCCTTGCCTGCCTGTCTCCTTGTCTACCTGTCTACCTGTCTACCTGTCTACTTGTCTACCTCTCTACTTCCCTCCTCTTCTCCCTTCAGGTTCCCTCTCATGCAAACCAAGTATGCTTTTTTTGAAGGTGAAATCGTTGCTATTGGCGACGCGAAAATCAGCGTGATGACCCATGCGCTGCATTATGGCACGGCCTGCTTTGGTGGGATTCGCGCCTATTGGAACGAAGACGCGCAACAACTGTACGTCTTCCGGTTGGAGGATCACATCAAGCGCTTCCTCGCCTCCACCCGGCTGCTGATGATGGATGTGCGTCATACGCCTGAGCATCTGCGCGATGTGGTGCTGGAGCTGTTGCGCCTGGAAAACTTTCGCACCGACACCTACATTCGCCCGCTGGCCTATAAGGCCGATTTGCGTATCGGCGTTATGCTGCACGGCATGAAGGACGAGGTGACAATTTTCTCCACGCCTTTTGGCCGTTACGTAGACAAGGAAGAGGGTGCCTCGGTGTGTGTCTCCTCCTGGCGTCGCGTGGACGATAACGCCATTCCCGCGCGCGGCAAAATCGCCGGGGCCTATGTCAATTCAGCTTTCATCAAGTCCGAGGCCATTCTCGACGGCTATGATGAAGCGATTGTACTTGACCAGAACGGCCATGTGGGTGAAGGCAGCGCCGAGAACCTGTTTATGGTACGCAATGGCCGCTTGATCACCCCGCCGGTTTATGCCAACATTCTGGAAGGCATTACCCGCCGCACCATTATGGAGCTAGCTGCCGCCGAGTTGGGCATTGCCACCGAAGAGCGCGAGATTGACCGCACCGAGCTGTACGTCTGCGACGAGTTGTTTTTCTGCGGCACCGGCGTGCAGGTAGCTGCCATCACCGCGGTGGATAAGCGCCCGGTCGGCACTGGCAGTATGGGGCCGGTCACCCAAGCTATTCGCGACCTGTATTTCAATGTGGTGCGCGGCAACATAGACACCTATCGCCACTGGAACACCCCAGTTCATCAATAATCTATAGCTTGCAATCTGCACAGGCTGTCTTGCGGATTGCCGATTTCTTGCTTTATGACCTTTCAACCTTTTCCTTCGCCTGCCGGACGACGGGCGCTGCTGGCTGCTGGCTTGCTGATTGGCATCGCTCTGCTGTTAGCCGTGCTGATGCTGGCGCTGCCGGTAGGCGGGCTGACTTTTGCTCTGCTGCTGGTTTTTCTGCTGTTCTGGCTGCCTATCATCTACCTGCTGTGGCGCGCCTGGGCCACGCTCACCCTGCGCTATTGGCTGGATCGCAACGAGCTTACCCTGGCCTGGGGGCCGCTGCGTCAGATTATTCCGCTGGGTAACATTCAATCTATCCGTCGCGGCGAGGCCGTTGCCGCCATGATCGGCGACCGCGCGCTGGCGCGTGGCCCCAACGGCCAGATTGATGGCGTGGTGCAGTGGTTGGCCCAGCGGAGGCCGCGCCTGGCACCCTGGCTGCTCTACGGTGAGGACTTGGGCACGCGGCGCAAGCTTACCGGCAGCAAAATCTACAGCATTGCCTCGCAGCCGCTGCCACAGCAACTGTTGCTTTACACCACGCAAGGCATTTTTGGCATTTCGCCGGCCGATCCCGCGGCGTTTCTCGCTTCGCTGGAGCAACATCACCAGTTGGGACCGACCCATCTTGCCGAGCAGCGTCGTGAGTGGCCCGCAGTGATGCGCTGGCCTCTTTGGCAGGATCGCTTTTTGACGTTGTTGCTGGCGGCGGGCGTGCTGGGCGCATTGCTGCTGCTGGGCGTTGCTCTTAGCCGCTTCACTACCTTGCCCTTTGCTCTGCCGCAATGGGACAACCTTGACCGCCGTATGATCTTCCTTTTTCCGGCTTTTGGCCTGGCAGTTTGGCTTGTCAACGGCATCTGGGGCATGTTGGTCTATCAGCACCAGCGCATTGCCGCGGCTTTGTTATGGGGCGGCGCTTTGCTGGCACAGGGCATGGCCCTGGCCGCGCTGCTGGCTATCACCCGCGTATGAGCAGGTCAATCCTTGTGCAACTGCTGATCGGCTTGATTTTCAGCGCGGCGATTGGCTGGCTGGCCTGGCGTCGCGGCTCGCTGGCGCACAGCGGTGTGGTGGGCGCTGTGCTGGTGGGTACTCTGGTATTTGGCTTTGGCGGTTGGACGTGGGGCCTTACCCTTATTGCTTTTTTCATTAGCTCCAGCTTGCTCAGCCACTATCGTCAGGCTGATAAGCAGCGCGTGGCCGAGAAATTCGCCAAAGGTGAGCGTCGCGATCTGGGCCAGACCCTGGCCAACGGCGGTGCAGGTGCGTTGTTGGCCCTGCTGGTCTTTGCCCTGGTGGATTTGCCCGGCCATACCCGCAGCGGCAACCCGCTCTATGTGGCCCTGACGCTGGCTTTTTTCGGAGTGATGGCTACTGTCAATGCTGATACCTGGGCCACCGAATTGGGCGTGCTGGCTCGCACTACGCCGCGCCTGATCACCAGCGGCCGCAGTGTGCTGCCCGGCACCTCCGGCGGTGTGACGGCTGTCGGTACATTGGCTGCATTGGCAGGGGGGCTGTTCATCGGAGTGGCGGCTTTTGCCTTCATTCAAGCGGCTTCGCTGCTTACCCGCGGCAGCCTGCTGCTGTCTGACTTGCCGCTGATCCCGATTGCGGCTGTCGCCGGGCTGGTGGGTTCGTTGTTTGATAGTCTGCTGGGAGCCACTGTGCAGCAGATCTATTGGTGTGAGACCTGCGGCAAGGAAACGGAACGTCAGGTGCATAGCTGCGGCACTCCCACGCGCCCGCTGCGCGGCTGGGGGTGGATGAACAACGACGCGGTGAACTTTCTTTCTTCGTTGGTGGGAGGCTTGTTGGCGGGCGGCCTCGGTTTGTTGATTTTTCGTTAGACTCGTACAATAGCGGCTATGTTCTTTGCTGTCTGTAATCCTCACCTATGACCAGCTCCCATACTACTCCCTTTTTGTCTGTAGTCATCCCCTGCTACAACGAAGCACGTAACCTGGAACGCGGGGTGCTGGATGAGGTGTACACCTTCCTGTGCGCCCAGTCTTATCCCTGGGAAGTGTTTGTGGTGGATGATGGTTCCACCGACACCAGCCGCGAGCTGATTTTGCACAGCATTGCCAGTAAGCCCGGCTTTACGTTGGTGGATATTCCACACGGCGGCAAGCCTGCCGCGGTGTGGGGAGGCATTCAGGCCGCACGCGGCGAGATTGTGCTGTTCACCGATATGGATCAATCTACACCGATTGGTGAGGTGGACAAGCTGTTGCCCTGGTATGATGCTGGCTACGATGTGGTGATTGGCTCACGCGGCGCGGCGCGCGAGGGCTTCAACCTGATGCGCAAGCTGGGTAGCCTGGTGTTTCGCGGCCTGCGCAGTCTGTTTTTGCTGCGCGATATCAACGATACCCAGTGCGGTTTCAAAACCTGCCGCCGTGAGGTGGCGCTGGATGCCTTTCCCCGCTTGCAGTTTTTTAAGCAGGAAGAGCGCCCCAGCGGTTGGAAAGTCTCAGCCTATGATGTGGAGCTACTCTATATCATGGAAAAGGCCGGCCATCGCCTCAAGGAAGTGGTGGTAGACTGGGAAAACCGCGATGTGAGCATTACCAAGGGCCAGCAAAGCGATTTTAAACGCTACGTCAACGAGTCAATTGAGATGGCGCGCGAAATCTTGCGCGTGAAGCGCAATGAACGACGGGGAATGTATGAGAGGGTGGAAAGGTAGATAAGGAGGAAGGAAGATAAGTAGACAAGGAGGGAAGAAGACAGGTAGACAGGTAGACAAGTAGACAAGGAGGGAAGAAGATAAGTACGCCGAAGGCGGGTAGACAAGTAGACAAGGAGGGAAGAAGACAGGTAGACAGGTAGACAGGTAGACAAGTAGACAAGGAGGGAAGGAGGGAAGAAGACAGGTAGACAGGTAGACAGGTAGACAAGTAGACAAGGAGGGAAGGAGGGAAGAAGGGAAGAAGATAAGTGGTAGTGTGCGACTTTCGGTTGAATTACAGGAGCCGGACAATAAATGGTTGCGGTTCAGAGAACGAAGCGCTCTCAGGCGCTCTCCGAAAGCCCCGGCAGGGGCTTCGTGGCTTGAGACACCGAATTCGCCTGGGTGGCAACACATTTCAACCGAAATCCGTACACAACCGATAAGTAGACAGGTAGACAAGTAGACAAGGAGGGAAGAAGATAAGTAGACAAGGAGGGAAGGAGAGGAGGATGCGAGGAGGGAGGGGAGATAAGCGGATAAGTACACTTGTAAACAAGGGGATTGTCCATGTCATTGGCAAAAGCTCAGCAAGCTAAAGACTCTCACTGGTGTCACTCCGAACGCAGCAAGGTGGCCCCCGTGCGCTGGTGAGGACTTCCTCGGCCCCGGCGGGCTTCGGAATGACAGCTTACCAGCAACTGCCATAGGCAAAACTTGATTTATAAAGTACTTAACATGCAAACAAGCAGACCGGAATGCTATTCCTGGTCTGCTTGTTTGCTGGTCTACCTTTTGCAGGTGAGCCGCCAGAGGCTCGAACTCTGAACCTAGGGATTAAAAGTCCCTTGCTCTACCATTGAGCTAGCGGCCCACGACGGCAAAGTATAGCATAGACGTGCAGATTGGGCAAGCTTTTGCCTGCTGATGTTTGGCTGATCGGCCCATCATGGTTATGATAGAGCTATGGCACGATCATTCTTGCGTTTTATCCTGATGCTGGGCGGCCTGCTGCTGGCGTATGCCGGTCAATACCTGCTCGACCGGCCCGATCCCTACAGCCGTTGGCTGACGCTGGTTCCGCCCTCGCTGCAACGCGCAGACAGTGCAGCCGCATTGCTGCTGGCTGGTACCCTGCTTTTCGCCGTAGCCGCGCCTGCCCTCCAGCCGCTCACCACGGCACCGCGTCGGCGTTTTGCTGATTTCACCACAGCCGCGGCGCGTCCGCTTTTTCTGCTGGCATTCGCTGCCTGGGCACTAAGCTGCCTGCTTTGGCTGGTGCGTGGTGAGTCTGCGCTGGTGCGCGGTCTGTGGGTGCTGGCAATAGCCGGCCTGCTGTTTTCGCAATGGCCGCGCGGCAACCTGGGCCAGGTCGGGCGCTGGCTGTACCGCCAGCGGCGCAATGTCTGGTTACCTGCGGCTATTCTGCTGCTGGCCGCGCTCTTGCGCCTGACCCGGTTGAGCGATCTGCCGCAGGACCTGCACGGCGATATGGCCTCACACGGCTTGCAGGCGCTCGATTTGCTGGCCGGACGCACCCGCGGCATCATTGCCTATGGTTGGGCGAGCATCCCCATGACCGGCTTTCTGCCTACTGCGTTGGCGATGCGCCTGTCAGGCAATCAGGGCGTGGTGGGTTTGGCGTTGGCTTCAGTGGCCGCTGGCCTGCTTAGTGTGGCTGGGCTGTACGTTTTGCTGCATGAGCTGTTGGGCCGCCGCACGGCCCTGCTGGGCGCGGCTCTGCTGGCCGTAGCCTATACCCACATCCATTTCAGCCGCATTGCTGAATACATGGATCCCGTGCCCTGGGCGGTGTGGTCGCTGGCGCTGTTGCTAATCGGCCTGCGCCGGCAGCAGAGTTTTTATTTTGTCGCTGCCGGTGTGCTGTTGGCTGCCTGTGGGCTGATGTACTACGCCGGTCGCGTGATGTGGATCGTGGTTCCCCTGGTGCTGCTGGCTTTGCTGTTGACCGATCGGCAGCGGTTGTGGCAGAACCGGCGCGGGGTGGTGTGGCTGGCTCTGTCTGCCCTGATAACGCTTGGCCCGATGCTATTGCTGCTGTGGCAACAGCCCGCCGAGTGGTTGCTGCGCGCGCGTGAGGTGTGGCTGTTCAATCCCGCCGTGCTGGAGCATTCCTTTCACAAATACGGTGTCCACACCACCGCTCAGGTGGTGGCCGAGCAGCTTCGTCGCAGCCTGCTGATGTTCAATGCCGTGGCCGACAGCAGCACACAGTTTGGCTTTCCCCGCGCCGCGGCCGATGCTGTCAGCGCACCGTTGATAGCCGCAGGCAGTCTCTATGCCCTGCTGCGGCCACGCCAGTGGCGTTCTTTCCTCCTCGCCTTGATGGTGCTGGTGATCATGCTGCTGGGCAGCGTGCTGACCGATAACCCGCCTTTCTGGCCGCGGCTGGTGCTGATCCTGCTGCCGGCTTTGGGGCTGGCAGCTCTGGCAGTAGATCGTTTCTGGCAGGCTGCCCTGCAAGCTTTCGGTCAGGAAACGCAGCGCTTGCTCACCCTGCTGGCTGTGGTAGGTTTTTTCTACATCACGCTGCTAAACTGGACTCTCTACACCCAGTTTGCTGCCGCGAATGGTCGCCCCAGAGCCTTGCTCGGTCGCATGGTCAGTACTTTGCCCGCTCAGGCCGTGTTGTGCCTTGTCCCCGAAGATGAAGGTGGCTGGATCCACAGCAGCGACGAGCGCGAGATTGCCTTCTTCATGGGGCAGCGCCGCAGCTACACCGTCAGCCTCGATGCCGACGGCCGCATTGCTGATTATCCCGCCCCTTGCTTGCAAGCCGATGCCGTGTGGGTGGTGCCGCAGCAACGCCAGGCTGTAATTGCGGAGATCCGGCAGCATTTGCCGGGCAGCCGCATCACCCAGCACGGGCCGCGGCCTGGCGAGATCACCTTTTTTACAGTGCGCTGAGCCGGGTCGGCAGGCCGGAGCCTTTTCCGGCGCTGCCGACCGCAGCAGTCAGTGGCGTTCAGGCCCGGCAGGGCAGATTAGCCCTGGCCCGCGCTGGCGCTGATAGCCAGCAGCACAAAAAATATCATCGAAAGCACGATTGCCAGCACAAAGGCCAGTGCTAGCGGCAACAGCATCGCCGCAATCGTGCGCCCCGTGGTGAGTTGCTGGCTCACTTGCACGGCCTTGCCATAAACCAAAATACCCCATAGCGTCCCGATAAAAGCCATCAGGGGGCCGACTGCCGGTACGGGATTGAATAATCCCAGCAGGTTGGGCACGGCATAAAGCGCCGTAGTCCCGAAGAAACGATCCATGCGCCCCTGTCCGCCCAGCAAACGGGCGAACAGCAGTACCCAGATGCCGTAGCCCAGCCACAGGCTCACCTGGCCAAAGCCGCGGGTGATCCATCCGCCCAGGCTTTGCAGCAGCCGAGCCAGACCGCGTGGCAACGGGCTGGGCAGCGCATCAATCTCCACGCCGATGTTGATGCCGGCGCGGAAGTTGGTGATAAACTGATCCATGAATACCTGCATGGCCGGATCCTGCTGGTTTACACCTGCCTGCCAAACTTGCATACCCTGCATGAACTCTTCTTCGATCTGGTTGGCCTGGTCCTGGGTGAAGGGGCGCAGGTTGCTGCGGAAGGTCATGATAAAGTTCAGACTGCCGGCCAGCAAAGCACAGATAATTAGCAGCAAGAAGCCGCGCTTCATGGCCTGTGGTGCTTCGCGCCATTGCTCGTAGGCAGATGTGTTCAGGAAAAGAATGTCGCGCAATGTGGTCAGCAAACCGTTCATGAAACACCTCCAACCCACGATGAAAACAGCGGCCCGGCTACGCTGGCTGCCACAAAGCCGAGAAGCACGGCCAGCAGCAGCAGCACAGCGCCTGGCAACAGCGCGGCCCACAGCGTGCGCTGCCAGCTCAGGCCATGCACCGTGCGCAGCGCCATGTAGTTGCACAGCAGCGACCAGACACCCAGCCCGGCCAGCGTGACAAAGGGCAGCACCGTTAGCAGGGTGAGCATCTGCGGGGCCGCAGCCAGCGCAGTTGCCCCCAGCGTTTGGTTGAGCGTGCCCCGTCCGCCCAGCAGGCGGGCAAACAGCAGCGCCAGCACACCATACACCAACCAGCCTAAAATCAGCCCCAGCGGTCGGGTCACCAGGCCCAGCAGCGAGTTGGCCGGGGTGGGGGTCATTGTGGCTACTACCCGCCAGATGCCATCCCACAGGCGCAACCAACCGCTATGTATGTCTGGATTCTGCTCCACCATCGGCCACCAGGTCATCTTTTGCAGGTTGGCAAACACGGTGTCGCGAATGGCGTTGATGTTGGGGCTGCTGGCCCACTCCAGCGAACCGCCGATCAGTCCGGCTACGCCAAGCACAATGCCCAGCACGGCCAGCACAAACAAGCCCTCGACAAAAGGATTGTCGTCATCGCGCATGTGGGCATAGGCTGGGCGTTGCAGAAACAGCGCATCCCACAGCAGGGCAAAGGGACGTTTGATGGTTTGCATGTGTTCTCCTTGCGAATTAAGAGTCAGTACGGATAAGTTGTTGTAATAATGCCTGTTCCTCGGCCTCGCTGCTGATTTCACCGTCCAGCCGCGCAGTGCGCAACGCGTCGAGGATTTTGCCGTAGCGCGGCCCCGGCTTCAGCCCCATGCGCTGCAGGGTGTGGCCGTTGGTATAAAGTTGCAAGGGGCGCAGCACCTCCTCAAAGCGTTGCACCCGCTCGGCAATTACCGGCGAGGCTGTGATGATGGGCAGCAGGAAGCGCGCCGCCTCTGCCACTGGCTGCAACAGGGCGAAAATCCGGCTGGAGCGCAGATCGGACTGCTCCAGCTCGGCTAGATACCCCCGGCAGCGATGCAGGTCGTGCAGCAGTGCCATCGTGCTGCTCATCAGGCTTAGGCGCTGATTAAGCTGTGCAAAATCTGCTGGTTCCAGGCCATAGGTCCAGATACCGAAGTAAAGCTGGTCCAGATCGGCGGGCAGCACAGCCTGATGCGTGTGGATCGTCCGCCGCAACGTTGCAAAGCGCTCCTCTACCCACGGTGTTACCCGCAGGTCGGCGTGAAGCATAGCCAGCACACCCATTTCCTGCAGGTGTCGCAGGGCGCGCTCTGGCTGCTGTTCGCCAAATATCAACTCCAACTCATGGCGGATGCGTGCCGGAGTTACCCGGTCCAGCAACGCTATCGAATTGGCGATCAGTTCGCCGGTACGCGTTTCGATGCTGAAGCCGAAGCGTTGGGCAAAACGCGCCGCCCGCAGGATGCGTGTCGGATCATCCACAAAGCTGTGGGTATGCAGCACCCGCAGCACGCCCGCGTGCAGGTCGCGTTCACCGCCGTAGAAGTCCAGCAGTTCGCCCCAGTTGCTTTTGTTCAGCGCAATGGCCAGGGTGTTGATGGTAAAATCGCGGCGATGCAGGTCCAGCTTGATTGAGCCGCTTTCCACCGTAGGCAGCACCGTGGGCGCAGTATAGAATTCTGCGCGCGCGCTTACAAAATCCAGCGAGGCCGGCAGTGCGGTGGGCATTTCGCCGTGGGTCGCGGCATGCCGCTCAGGCAGCAGCCATTTGGCAGTGCCAAAGCGCTCGTGGCTGTGGACATAGCCGCCGAAAGCAGCGGTCATTCGCTCTGCCAGCTCGATAGCATTGCCTTCCACCACCAGGTCTACATCGAAGTTGGGTCTTCTGAGCAGCAGGTCGCGGGCAAAGCCGCCTACGGCATACAGCAGATAGCCCAGCGTCTCGGCGATTTCTCCCGCTGCGTGTAGGTGTTCCATCAGGGGCGGTGGCAGCGTGGCGGCCATGCGCCGCGCAATCTCTTCACGTCGCGACACGCTCGGCGCTGTGCCCCACAGCTTGATCAGGTCGGTGCGGGTGACAATGCCGCTGATCTGGCCGCTGGCTGCATCCACCACGGGAATTTGCCCCCAGCCAGTTTCGATCATCAGCCGTTGTAGCGCGGGCACGCTGGTGTGCGGCGATACCGTCACCTGGCCGGTGCGCATGTAGCGTTCGATGGGATGATTGCCCAGGTCGTGTTGCAGGGCGCGGTCAACCTGGCGGCGGGTGATGATGCCCAGCAGGTCGGCGACGGCATAGCGCTGCTCGCGCATGGGCCGTTCAGCCTGCGCCAGCACCGGATAGCCCTCGAAGCCGTACTGCCGAATCATCTTTGCCATCTCGGCTACGCTGAGGCTGGGCGGCACAACAATCGGATTGCCGTGAGTCATAATCTGTGCTACCGTCACCGGGGCCTGCACCGCGCTTTGAAGCTGTGCCAGTAGCTGGGTTTGCACTTCCTCCAGCGTGTTGCCGCGGATCAGCGCGGCCGCGGCGCGCGGGTGGCCGCCGCCGCCCCAGGTTCGGGCCAGCTCGCCTACGTCCAGTGCATCGCTGTTGCTGCGTGCCACCAGTTGTATGCGATCTTCCAGGTCTACCAGCAGCAACAGCACCGTGGGGTCATAGACATCGCGCAGGGCATGCGCCAGCGGGCTGATTTCATCGCGGTAGCCGGCTGCCTGTGCCGTGGCGATCATCACCGGCTGCCCGGCGATGATGTGGATGCGACTGTTCTCGGCCAGGCGTGTATACAGCTCGCTTTGCGCTGCGCTCAGCGGATGATGCAGAAAGCCGTGTGCTACCGCTAGGTTTGCTCCCTGCTCCAGCAGCCAGGCCGCGGTGCGCAGGTCGCGCGCGGTGGTGGCCGCATACAGCAGCGAACCGGTGTCTTCGTAGATGCCCAGCAGCAGCAACGTGGCTTCTACCGGGGTGAGAGGCAGGCCGCGTTCGGCGATGCGCTCTACCAGCAGCGTAGTGGTGGCTCCCACCTCGTCGCCCCAGAATTCCCAGCCTTCGGGCAGCGCACGTTGCAGCGCATGGTGATCAATGATCAGTGCCGGAGTATTGGGCTGCATCCCGCGCACCGTGGCAAAACTCTGGGCATCTACCACAATGGCGCGCTCTACGGCTCGCCGCGGCAAATCATCCGATTGGCGAAAGGGCAGCGCGCTGCGGTGTAATGCCAGAAAATCAAGCAGGTTGCGGTTTAGGCTGCGTGGCAGCAGAGGAATGGCAGCAGGAAACAGCTTGTGCGCACCCAGCAACGAGGCCAGCGCGTCAAAATCGGCATGTTCGTGGGTGAGAATCACCGTGAGTGGTTGGGTCGGCATGATGGCTATTGTACCACGGTGCAGCAGAAATTTGGAAGCAACCAACAGCAGGCAATAAAAAGAGGAAACGAGATGTATCTTGTTTCCTCTTTCCTTCAATTTTCGTCGGGCGGACTCGGTCAGAGACCGGCCGCAGCTTCGTATCGCTATGGCCGGTTTTCGTAGCTATGGCCGGTCTCCAGACCGAGCCATTCGTCGGGCGGACTCGGTCAGAGACCGGCCGCAGTTTCGTAAAGCTATGGCCGGCATTCGTGGCTATGGCCGGTCTCCAGACCGAGCCATTTGTCGGCGGACTCGGTCAGAGACCGGCCGCAGCTTCGTAAAGCTATGGCCGGCATTCGTAGCTATGGCCGGTCTCCAGACCGAGCCATTCGTCGGGCGGACTCGGTCAGAGACCGGCCGCAGTTTCGTATCGCTATGGCCGGTTTTCGTAGCTATGGCCGGTCTCCAGACCGAGCCATTTGTCGGGCGGACTCGGTCAGAGACCGGCCGCAGCTTCGTATCGCTATGGCCGGCATTCGTAGCTATGGCCGGTCTCCAGACCGAGCCATTCGTCGGACGGACTCGGTCAGAGACCGGCCGCAGCTTCGTATCGCTATGGTCGGTTTTCGTAGCTATGGCCGGTTTTCGTAGCTATGGCCGGTCTCCAGACCGAGCCATTTGCCGGGCGGACTCGGTCAGAGACCGGCCGCAGTTTCGTAAAGCTATGGCCGGCATTCGTAGCTATGGCCGGTCTCCAGACCGAGCCATTCGTCGGGCGGACTCGGTCAGAGACCGGCCGCAGTTTCGTAAAGCTATGGCCGGCATTCGTGGCTATGGCCGGTCTCCAGACCGAGCCATTCGTCGGGCGGACTCGGTCAGAGACCGGCCGCAGCTTTGTATCGCTATGGCCGGTCTTCGTAGCTATGGCCGGTCTCCAGACCGAGCCATTTGCCGGGCGGACTCGGTCAGAGACCGGCCGCAGCTTCGTATCGCTATGGCCGGTTTTCGTAGCTATGGCCGGTCTCCAGACCGAGCCATTTGTCGGCGGACTCGGTCAGAGACCGGCCGCAGCTTTGTATCGCTATGGTGGTTACGCTTGCTTGATGGCGTCTACCGTCTCGCGGATGGTGGTTGAGGCTGCGTCTGCGGCGTGATCGGCAGCCGCAGCTGCGGCTTTGCCCGCTTCTGCAGCGGCTTCACCTGCGCTGCGGGTTTCGTCGGCGCGGTTTTTGTTCAGAAACTCGGTTAATTCCTCGTTTAGGCGGCGCAGACCAGAAAACAAACCCTGGCGCACCTGCTGGGTAACGTCGTTTTTCTGCACCGCATCGGCGGCACGGGTGGCCTGGTTCTGAATATCTTTAGCAACGCTGTTGCTGCGCATGGTCTCAGCAGCCTGATCAATGCGCTCACCCGCCATACGCAGGGCTTTGCGCACTTCTTCTTCTGCTTTGTGGCGCTCGCCGCTTTCCCAAAGGGTTTGCACGGCTGTGGCCACTTTTTGGCCGAGATGGTTGATTTCCTGCAAAATGGTGGGGTCGCTGCCGGGCTGGCTTTGAGCCGTATCCTGGGCGGTGTCGTCGGTGGTGCGAGTGGTGTCGTCGTTCATGGGTACCTCACGAAAAAAAAGTCGGTTTGTTCAGCATGTTCTGTGACTTCTTTACGGAGAACGCGCCGTGAAGTTTCAGCGCGCGGTGGTGATCCATATTGCGGCAGGCAGAGGCAGTGCATTGGCTCCCGGTTGGCCGGTGGGGTCCAGCCACAACACTCGTTCACCGGTGGCCGGGTCGTACAGCCCCACGCGCAGAAAGGCCCGGCCCAGCAGGGCATCATCACTGACCCGCAAGCTATGCTGATCTGCAATAGTTTCGTTTGGCAGCCAGCTTGAAGTGGGCCGCGTGCCTTGTGCGGGCTGGCTGTCCGATTGGCCCATGATCACCCCTTGCTCGTCTACCAGGTGCACAAAGACGGTCAGGCGTTCGCCGGTGCTTTCGCGCGGTTGCCAGTATAGCGTCAGGTTGAGCGTATCGCCCGGCTGGAGGCGCGTTTTGGTCAGATCGTAGCCCACCAGCATGCCCAGCCGCGTCATCACCGCATCGGTGCGCACACGCGGTTCAGGCACCGCGGCAGGCGTTTTGTGTTTGGCAATGCGCACTGTGCCCAGATTGGCTTCTTCTGCATGGTGTTTGATCAGCCCCCACGGTCCGCTGTTCCAGGCTGCGGGTAAACGTTCGCCACTGGCCGGGTTGAATAGGCCGGCCACCAGCGTGTAGCGCCCCGGCTCGATGGTGGCCGGCAGGCGCAAGGTGTGCTGGCTGCGTACCAGCTCACCGGGCTGCCAGGTGTTGGTGAGATGCCAGGCCACCGGGGGGCCTTCCCATGCCACAGCTACGGCATCGTTTTCATCCAGCAACTGCACAAAAGCGGATAGATCGTCTTGCCCCACTTCGGTCAAGCCTTGCCAGAATAGGTTCACCAGCAGGTCATCGCCTGGCAGCAGGCGACCCGCGGTGACGCTGTAACCCAGCAAGCGGGCATTGCTCCCCAGATCAACGCGGCGCTGCACCTCCATCGGCAGCGCGCTGAGGGAGGGCTGCTGCTGCGGCGCGGCTACGCTGATTTGCCCCAGTGCCAGTTGTCCGTTTTGTGCCGCCGGTTCCTGCAAGCCAATGGCGCGGGCATTGTCGGGCTGTGCCAGGCTGAATTGCAGGGCGTAGACACCAGCAGGCAGGCCGGCTGGGATCAACATGGCGATTTGCTGCGTGCCGGGGCTGTCTATTGTCAGGTCACGTTGCGCCCAGATGCGTTCGTCGTCGCTCATCAGGCGCAGGCTAGCCAGGCGTTGGCCGGGCAGGGTGTCAAAGGCTATAGTCAGGGGCAGCATATCGTTGGCTGCTGTCACAGGCCGCGGCTGATAACTGATGCTGACCACGCTGCCATCGTCGAAGTGTGCTGTGGCCGTGCGTGTGGGGGCCTCTGTGGCGTTGCTCACTCCCCAGCCGGTGAGTCGGGTGCTGCTGCTGTACCAACGATTGGTCAGTTGCGCGTTGCTGGCAGCCAGATACTGCTCTACGGTGGTTTCCAGTTTGCCACCCAATGCCAAATGCATGGGGAACCAAACCCGACCGCGCTGCAAGGCCGCGTCCAGGGTAGTACTCAGCTCGGGGCCCCATTCATCGCTGGGCGATAGCAGCGCCCGCGGGCCATTGTCCGGCGCATAGCTCCAGAAATAGCCCACCTGCCAGGGATAGATGGCAAATACTGTGTCTTCGGGCCGTGCCCACTGGGTGACCTGACCGATCAGCGGGCGATAATCTTCCTCTGCGTAGCGTGGCACGGTGTAGAAGGGCACTAGCGCCAACAGTGAAAGCAGCAACATACCCGCGGTAAAATAGCCGGTTACTCCGCTGCCCAGCGGTTGCAGCACCACTTGCTGGTGGGGGCTGCGAACTGGATCAGGGTATTCCCAAACCGCGGCCAACAGCAACAGAAAAACCGGCAAGCCTAGCAGCAGCAGGCGCTCACCTCGCTCCGGGAAAAAGGGATAGCTTAGATTGACCAGCCAGCCCAGCAGCAGCACCGTAGTCAGAATCACACCCAGGTAGACCAGCAGGCGGATTTGCTGCGGCGGCGCGGCGCGGCGCTGTAGCAGACGTAGCAGGCCGGCCAGCAGCAGGATAACGCCAATCAGGCCGAGCGGCCACCAATCGGCCAGTGCGCCTTCAAGATGGCCTGTGCCAAAGGCAGCCAGGTGACGCGCCAGGTAAAGCAGCAGCTCCAGCGGGGGATCGGAATCGGCCACCACTTTTTGCGAGATATAGGGCAACAGCTTGGGCCCGGCATAGAGCAGCCAGGGCAGGAAGAGCAGCAGCGCCGCGGCCTGTGCAGCCAACCAACGGAGCAGCACGGCGCGTTCGGCACGCTGTTTACGCAGTATCAGGCCGCCGGTGAGGGCAATGCCGACCAGCAAAAAGCCGGCATAGTATTGGGTATACAGAGCCAGAGTGATGGCCGCCACATAGCCGATGAGCAGCCGCTGGTCTGTTGGGGCTGCGGCGCGGGCGATGCGCTGACCCAGCCCCAGCCAGCGGGCGGCCATCATCAGCGCGGGTAGCGCCCACAACGTCACCAGCGCGTACATGCGCACTTCCTGCGAATAGTAGATGTGCAGTGGGTTGATAGCCAGCAGCGCCGCCGCTACCAGGCCGGTGCGACGGCTGCTGAGCCAGTCGCCGGCCACAAACATCAGCGGCACGGTGGCGCTGCCGATCAGCACCGAAAACCAGCGCAGTGCCAGCGGCTCAAAGCCAAGAATCTGCCCCCAGCCGCCCAGCAGGGCGTAGTATAACGGCGGGTGAATGTCAAGCGCGGTCAGTCGCGCCATGGTTGCCAGGGAATGGTGGGCAAACCAAACGCTGTAGCCCTCATCCCACCAAAGGGGCTGAAAGTCCAGACGGGCGGCACGCAGCAGCAGCGCCAGCAGTGTCAGCAACACCACCAGCGCGGCATCACTGCGTTTACCGGCGCGTCCAGACGACGTATAGCCAACGGAATTCGTCGCCATTCTGGGTATAGTGTACCGTGGGAGAAACCTGCCGACCGGCATTGTTTACCAGCCAAAAGGCAAAGGTGTTGCCGCTGAGCGCACTCCGGCCACGCGTGTCGTAGATCAGGTTGGCTTGGCGATAGTCGGCCAGCGCGGGGCTGACCGCAGTGCCGCGCCAGGGCGTGCTGCCGGTGGCGGGAGACAGCCATTGTTGGCCGGTGGTTTCGTTCACCACGCGCAAATACAGACCCATCATCGCGGCGTCGCCGGCATCGTTGGCCTTCACGCCGATGCGCAGGTAGTCCGCGCTGAAGGGATAATCGGTTTGTTCGGTGAGGCTGAAGGGATAGTCGCCGGTGGCGACAGGGGCAACCGTGGCTTGCGCGGTAGGGGTAGGCTCAACGGGTGCTTGCGCTGTGTCCGTGGCAACTGGTTCGGGGGTGGCGGTGGCCTGCGCTGTGGGGGTGATCAGCTCTGCGGCCAGGGCTATCTGCTCTAACGGGCCTTGTGCGGCAACCACTTGGTCTGCCATCCAGCCGGTTTGCCCCTGGTAGCAGCAAACCTGCCACCATTCGCTTTGTTCGTCGCGCCCAATAATATCCAGGCGGTCGCCTTGTAGTGCCTGGCCCAGTACCGTGAAGCTCAGGCCCGGACCGGTGCGCACGTTGACCCGCGGGTTATTGACCACTACTTCTGGTTTGGGTGTTGGGGTGACGGTGGGCGTGGGTAGCTGCGGAGTGGCGGTGGCTGGCTCCGCGGTAGCCGTGGGCGGCTCAGTGGTAGCCGTAGGCGCTTCGGCGGTCGCTGTGGCCGATTCTGAAGTAGGGGTGAGCAATTCAACCGTGACGGTGAGCGGTTGCTGGGCAAGCACCTGCGCTTCGACGGGCGCGGCGGGCGTGTCGGTGGCAGCAGGGAGCGTTGCCTGCAAAATTGCCAGCGGCGGCGCTGTGGGGGTTGGGCTTACCGGCAGGGCTACAGTCGGGGTGAAGGTAGGCCGTAGGGCCACACGCAGGGTTGGCGTGGGGGTGGGATATTCGACGAGCAGGTTGACAAGCGCACAACCAGGGGTCAGCAACAACAAAGCCAACGCGCTGAGTGCAAGAAGCAGCTTCGGTGTCCGCAACGGACGTAACCTCCATGAGTTAAGAACTTACTGATGGCGCGCAGTATAGCACATTCCCCTGTGTTGCAGCAATTCGGCAATCGCTGTGATCACACCTGCTGCAAAGCAATTTCAGCCGCCGTGATGGGGCGATGCCTCGGCATCTGCGGGCGGTATGACAGCAACAGCTATCCCTCACCCCGTCACCCCGTCACCCCGTCACTTCCTCACCGTCCATCGAAGTAACTAACGTAAATTTCCTGGCCGCCGCGGGTGCGGAAGGAAACAGGCACAGACAACGGGTTGCCGTTGGCGTCGGTAACGATGATGGTCCACTCGGCATTGCCCGCAGCCGGCATGTACTCGTATTTAAGATTGTACAGGCGGCGATTGCCGATGGGTGTCCCCAGAGCGGTGGGCGCAGAATACTGGAAAACGTCGTCGGTGAGGAAGGGGCGACTGACATCCACGCCATCGCGCAGCACACGCAAACGCAGGTTGGGCACAGGCAGCGAAATCGCAGCCTGACCTACAAACACCTTGAGCCAGATCGTCAGCCACGGATTGGTAGTCTCCCATAGTTCAGGCCCTTCGGCCAACCACAGCGGACGCACCGGCGCGGGTGTGGCCGTGGGGGCCGCAGTGGGCACGGGGATGGGGGTATCCACGGGTACCGGCGTGGGCGGCAGATCGGGATTAGCCACCACGGCCACCGCGTCGGCTGCACCGGTGAAGGACGTAAGTTGCATGGTGATCCAGCCAGGTTGACCGTTGATGCAGCAGATTTGCCACCAGGTCATGGCCTCGTTGCGTCCCTGTACTGTGTACTGTTCGTTCTGGTTGGCCTGGCCAATGATGGCATACGCAATGCTTGGCCCGCTGCGCACATTCACCACCGGTGCGTTGATCAGCAGCAGCGGGGCTGGTGTGGCCGTAGGCGTATCTACCGGCGTGGGTTCCGGTGTCCAGGTTGGTGTGGGGGTGGGCGTGTAAAACGGCGTAGGCGTTGGCGTGAGCGAAGGGAAGGCCGCGGCAATGCCTGCGGCCACCGTCATGGTCGCCGCCTGAGCGGGAGACAGTGCGCCGGTCACCGTGGGAGTCCAGGTGGGAAGAGGCGGCAGGGCGGTAGGTGTCGGGATGGGGGTAGGGGCGCCCAGCAAAATTTCGCCCAGCGAACAGCCGAGGCTGGTGATGAGCAACAGCAGCATGAGCAGCGCCAGACGCAGGCGCACCCGGGGGGTAAGAGTATCAGACATAGTACATCGAGCCTTGGGTAGCCGAGCCAAAGACGCCCGTGCCACTGCACAAGTTCCGCGCATTCTAGCATACGGCACAGCGATTGGCGAATTGGGTATGGTGTACCTTTGATGATGTCTGCAAGGCGGTTGAACCCCACCGGTAAGCCGCGCCCTGCCTCCGAACTTGCCCAATCACCCGTTTTGGTGTATCATCAGCGCTGTGTAAAAAACGCCGCCCGCTTGCCGGCGGCTGATGTTTTTTTAGGAGCAATTAAATCCATGGAAATCTTGCTGAAGAAAGATGTGAAGGGTATTGGACACGCCGGCGACATCAAGAAGGTGGCCGAAGGCTATGCCCGTAACTTCCTGATCCCGCAGGGGTTGGCCGTGCCCGCCAACAAGGGCGCCGCCAAGCAGGCCGAACAAATCAAATCTGCTGCACAGCGCAAGCATGACCGTGAACATGCCACCGCCACCCAGTTGGCTGCACGTATCAGCGCTCTGTCGTTGACCTTTCATGCCCGCGCCGCGGACACCGGACGGCTGTTCGGCTCCATCACCGCATCGGATATCGCCGAAGCCCTGGAAAAAAAGCTGGGTATCGAGATCAGCAAGCGCCAGATCGAGCTGGAGCATCCGCTGCGCGACCTGGGTAGCTACCAGGTTCCCGTACATCTGATGAGCCAGATCACTCCGGCGGTTACTGTGGTGATCGAGCGCGAAGCTGAAGCCTGATCCCTGCTGTCTTTGTCGGCTATGATTGCCCCGCTCCCCTGAGCGGGGTTTTTGATTTTTTGCCCGTGCGCCTGGAGCGGCGCCGCTCTTAAGGGCGCGCCACCTGCAACACCGCCAGATTTTCAAAACCGCCTTCGGGCAGGGCGCGATACACCACCACCTGCACGCCGTCGGGTTGAGCCGACTCAGGCAGCGCGATGGTGTAGTCATCGGCTACCACCTCGCCCGTTGTCCACGCAGACATGGGATAGGCCCCCTGTACCGGATGCAAAGCATCGCGCAGCACGATGCCGCCTGCACCGTCTGCCAGCGGTTGACCCTGCACGGTGGGGCGCACCGAAATGCTCCAGTCGTGGCTGATTGGGCTATCGGCGCGCCAATACAGGCGCACTTTCCAGGGAATCGTCGAGCTAAATTGCACTCCTGCCAGCATCAGCCCGTCGCCCGCGATCTGCTCCACCGCCTGTGCATCTGCGGGCAATGCCACAACAGGTTCGGCCCGCACGGCAATCAGCCTATCGCCTGCGCCTCCCAGATGCACAGGAATGCCGATTTCGCTGTGCAGCAGCGGGGCAGCCGATACGGTGACATAAAGCGGGCGGCTGCCTTCTGTCAGCAGGGCACGCGCGGCCACGCTGTTTACCGAGGTTACATCGGGTCGCGCGCCACTGATCACTGTAAGATACAGCAGGCTGCGTGCTTCTTCGTCGGTGGCTACCACGGCGGCATCGGCTGCGGGCGCGCTGGCCAAAATGGCCTGCCCGGCATCCAGGGCGTGGTCTTCAGTCTGGTTGCGCTGGTTGGTCTCCGGCCAGCTTTGCGCGGCCCGTGTCAGCACCAACAGCAGCAGCAACGCTGTCATCACTCCGCCCGCCAGGCGCGTGGGCCAACGCCGTTCCGCGGTCCGCCAAAGCATCTCTATCAGCCGCGCCGCGGCGATGACGAGCAGTGGATAGGCCGGCATGATCACCTGAAACCAGTTACCTTGTCGGTCTATAAAACTCAACGCCAGGTAGAGCGCCAGCGATCCGCCCAGCAGCAGGCCACGGCGCCGCGGCAACAGCAGCAAGCCCATTAGCCCGGCAACCAACACAATCCAGCCCAGCTCACGCACGATCAGACCGGGAAAGCCATTCACCCACAGCGGATGCAGTGTCCACGTCAGCTCGGCGCGTCCCTGCCCCGTGCTGATAAAATCGGTAAACCAAGCCCAGGTGGTGGGCCATTCACCTGCGCCGCGCCATTCGGGATGCTGGTCACCGCGCAGATAGATAAAGGCGTAGCTGAGCAGCGGCAACAGGGCTACACCGATAGCTGCGGCAATCAGTCGGCCACGACGTAGCACCCCCGGCTGTCGGCTGATGATAAAGGCAAGCAGCGGCGGCCCGATCACCGCCACGGTGATCATGTGCGCCAGGCTAAGACCCAGCAGCAGCGCCATGCCCAGCAGCAGGCGGTCGCTGCCCCTGCTGGAGCCTCCCCCTTGCGCCGTGACCAACGCCTCCCAGCGCCAGGCCAGCCAGATCAAGGCCAAAGTTTGGGCTACGGCTGAGGCATATTGCTCGCTGCTGACCGCATAGTACCAGAAAAAATAAGTAACTGCGTAGAAGCAGCTGAAGAGCAGCGCCAGCGGCCAACGCCGTGTGGCGTGCCATAGCAAGGCATACAGCAGCGCCAGCGCGGGCAAGGCCCACAACGTTGAATAGCCGGAGAGAATGGCGGTGGCATTGGCATGCGGCCCCAGCAGCGCACGCCAGCCGTGAAACCAAAGCCAGCCGCCCAGCGTGTAGAGCGGATAGCCGGGCGCATTGCCGGGTCGCGCCTGTACTTGCGCGTACTGATGGGTGATCAGGTCGCCACCGGCAAGCTCATCAACGCGCAGACCGTTGTCCAGTGTGGCGAGGTACAAAATCAGCGCAGCCAGCAGCAACCAAGACCCTGCCCAGCGGGCAGCACGGGGTGAATGCATAGTGCTGCCATGATAGCCGAGAGCGATGTAATTGGCAAAACCGTTGTTTGGCGCATGGCGTGTGGGCAGGTATAATCAGGCTTTGGTTGTTCACTCTCGCTAATGATCCGGTCATCCAAGGAAAGTTGTATGGAAACCAACGGTACACACGGCGCAAGCCGTATCCCTAAAATCGGCATCCCCTGCGCGCGCGATAAGTCACAGCGCTATTATGGTCTGCCCATTTTTATTCAGAACACCACCTACCTGCGCGCCATCACCGATGGTGGTGCAGCGCCGATTATCATCCCGCTGCAGCTTGATGAAGCTACGCTGCGCGTGATCTATGAGACAGTAGACGGCATCTTTTTGCCGGGCGGCGAGGATATGGATCCGGCCCAGTACGGCGAAGACCATCACGAGATGCTGGGAGCTACTGATCCAGAACGCGATCGCACCGAGATGCTGCTGGGCAAATGGGCGCTGGCCGACAACAAGCCGTTGATGGCTATCTGTCGCGGGTTTCAGGTGCTGAACGTGCTTAACGGCGGGTCGCTGTATCAGGACATCCGTGCGCTGCGTGATGGCTCGGAAAAGCATGATTATTTTCCGCCACAGTTTGAACGGGTGCGCATCAGCCATGAAGTCAACATCGAGCCGGACAGCCGTCTGGGGCGCATTTATGGCACGCGCACCGAGGTCAACAGCATGCACCATCAGGCCGTCAAAACGCTGGGCGCGGCCTGTCGGCCCATTGCCTGGGCTCCCGATGGGGTGATTGAAGCGTTGGAGGTGGAAGGGCAGCGTTTTGCTTTGGGAATACAGTGGCACCCTGAGGAGTTGGCTACTCACCTGCACGATTCACCCAGTCGCCGTCTGTTTGTTGATTTTGTTGAGCAATGCCGCGGCTATGCTGCGCAGCAGGCTTAGTAGTTCCCTTTATCCCAAGTTGTTTGGGATAAAGGGTTGGGATAAATCTGCTTAAACGGTTTAATGCCGTTGTTATCCCTGGCATTATAGGCTTGCATTTGGAATAGCTGTGCGAAATCCCAAATTTTCCCAAAAAAGAATTGCGATAATCGCTCGTTGGGGTTTGATTGCCGTGCTGCTGGCGATGTTGTGGTCGTCTCCGGCGCTGGGGCAGGACGATCCTTGCGCTGCTGGTAATCTGATCTGGAACTGCCGCTTTGATACGTTCAGCGGCTCACCGCCGCGCCAGATTCCCGCGGGCTGGAATGCCTTTGTGCTGGCAGGCGACTTGACGTTCATGCAGGATGAGGACACCTTTTTTGGTGCGCCGTCGTTGCGTATGTGGTCGAACGGCGGTACTTTTACCGCTGGTATCTGGACCCAGGTAGGGAATGTGCAACCGGGTGCAACTTACGAAGCTTCCTGGGGCTGGGGTGGGCCAAATGCTCCAGATACTTTTGGCCGCAAGCTGGGGATTGATCCCACCGGCGGTACTGATCCTAATTCGCCCAATGTGGTATGGGGACCGTTGCATTATGGCCCAGGACGCATTTTGAACCGGCCCGGCCCGTATTCTCAGGGCAATCCCAACCTGAATGTGTCTGCGGCAGCCCAGGGCAACACGGTAACCGTCTTTGTATGGGTGGAGCATCCGATCTCGACCGGTGATAACTTGATTTTTATTGATCAGGTGGGGGTGCGCCAAACGGCTGCACCTCTGTTGCCTACGGCCACACCGACGCCGTTGCCGGTTACCGCTACGCCACTTCCCACGGCTACGCCTCTGGTGGTACTGGCTTCAACGGCAACTCCCACCATTTCCCCTACCGAGGCACCGACAGCGACCGCATCACCCACCGGCACGGCCACCCCGACCGCTACGTTCACGGCGACAGCTTCCCCCAGTCCAACAGCTTCGCCTAGTCCGACGTCTACGCCTACTGCTTCGCCCACATTGGCGGCGCGTCCTACGGCCACGCCGTTGCCGTTGCTGAATCAGTTGGCAAGCACTGGCCGCACTCAGCCTTTATGGTTGCTTTATGGCGGATTTGGCTCGCTGGGCATCGCTGCGCTGTCCCTCATCGCCCTGCGTGCAGTCAAGGGATCACAAAGCTAGCTTTGCGACTCCTCAGCGTCTTCTTCGTCCGTTTCCACCAGGCGCGGTTTGTAGCGTTTGGCATCCACAATGCGCCATTGTTCGCCGGGGGGCAACACGACTTTGCGGGCAAACACCAGAAAGCCAGTGTGCGCCACCATGCGATCCGCCGGGCGTAGGCGATCAGCCAGTGGTTTATAGGGGCGCAGCAGCAGCTCTTCTACTTCAAGATCGGCAAAACCATGCGCCTCCAGGCCGCGCAGCAGCTCGCTGACCTGGCCCGTGGTGGGAAGCAACGAACCGAAGAAACCTCCGCCTTTCAACGCGGCCCAGGCCGCGGGCAGGCAGCGCCACGGCTCGCGCATATCCAGAAATACGGCGTCGGCGTTCTGCTCGTCGAAACCCTCAGCCGCGTCACGTACCTTTAGCTCGACATAATCCTGAAGATCGAAACGCGCCAGGTTTTTGCCTGCCAGCTCGCTCATGGCTGCGCGTTCTTCGTAGGTAAAAACGCGCCCGGTGGGCATCACCGCGCGCGCCAGCGCCAGGGTGAGACCACCGCTGCCCGTGCCCGCCTCTACCACGCGGCGGCCTGGGTAGAGGCTCAACCGCTGAATGATGTAGGCCGCGTCTTTGGGGAAGATGATCTGTGTGGTGCGTTTGAGATAGCGGATCAGGTCATGGGTGGATGGTTCCAGTGCCAAATAGGCGTGGCCCAGTTTGGTCACCATCATGCGTCCCAGGGGTTGGCCGATCAGATCGTTGTGGGCGATAAAGCCGCGGTTGCTGTGCCATTGCTGGCCGCGTTGCAGCTTAATCAGCGTGCGCTTGTGATCTTCAGCCACCAGCATGATGGTGTCGCCTTCACGCGCCACTGGCTCGCCAGGTTGGGCAACAGAAGCTGTAGCGTGCGGCGTGAAGTCGTCCGCAGTGCTAATAGGTGTCCCGGTGGTGGTATCTGCGGGTGATGCAGGAAAGGGGTGATTGGCGCTCATCGAGGTATCCATAAAGGGTTCGGGGGGCTGGGTGAGGCAGGCACGGGCCGCGGCCACGTCCTGACCGATCTGCTGCACGAGGGCATCCACGCCGTTGAAGCGCATCTCTGGACGCAGCCGCTGCACAAATTCCAGCTTTAGCGTCTGGCCGTACAAATCGCCATGAAAGTCGAAGAGGAAGCACTCCACCGTGCGCCCCCCGTTGTCGAAACTGGGGCGCACGCCGACGTTGGTGACGCCGGGGTGACGGTGGCCGGTGGGCAAAGTGGCCCAGGTGGCATAGACACCGTCCGCGGGCAGCAGTTGCCGCGGAGATATTGCCAGGTTGGCCGTGGGAAAGCCGATGCTGCGTCCGCGCTGCGCACCATGCACCACCATGCCGCTTACTGCGTAGGGGCGGCTGAGTTGTTGTGCGGCCAGCTGCACATCACCGGCCAGCAGCGCGCTGCGAATTTTGCCGGAGCGAGTTTCTTCGCCGTTGAACTGTTGCGGCGGCAGCACATGCAGGCTGAAGCCAAGCTCATGCCCCAGCGCGGTCAAGGCAGAGATGTCACCCTGACGGTTGCGCCCCAGAGCAAAATCGGGGCCTACCCACAAGCTGTGCAGATGCAGCGCAACATGCACCGCGGCGATGAACTCAGCCGCTGGGGTTTCAGCGGTAACCGCGCTGAAAGGATAAGCTACGGCGAAATCCAGGCCAATGTCAGCCAGAGCGGCCAGCTTGGCGGGCAATTCGGTTAGCACCGGTTGAGGCTGTTGCGGGCGCAACACCGCCAGCGGATGCGGCTCGAAGGTCAGCACACCGCCGTGGCGTCCGTGGGCGTGCGCATCCTGTAGCAGGGCACGCAACAAAGCCTGATGGCCGCGGTGTACGCCATCGAAATTGCCGATTGCCAGGTTGCAGGGTGTGGCGAGCGGCGGATCGGGCAGGGAAAACCAGGTTTGCATGAGGTAAGCGGGGCTAGGCGTCGCCGATTGTCAGCAGTTTGTGCGGACGCCAGGCGCGACGCGCGGCGTCGTACTCGGCAATGCCCATAAAGTGCCCGTCGGCATCGTAGACGCGTGCCGGGCCAGGCTCGGCAGCAGCGGTGGCGGCGATGCTCTGGCCGAAAATAAGACGGCGTGTGGCCGCAGTGTCGGCATCGAGGCGCGGCAAATGCTGCACGGCGCGTTCTGGCGGCAAGATGGCCGCGGCCAGCTCCGCGCGCGCAGCCATTGTTTCAAGTTGGGGCAGGGTGAAGGCATCGGCCACATGGAAAGTGCCGATGGCGTCGCGGCGCAGGCTGTGCAGGTGCGCGCCGCAGCCTATTGCCTCGCCCAGGTCGTGTGCCAGGGAACGCACATAGGTTCCCGCGCCGCAGCGTACCTGAAGCGTTAGGTGCGGCGGGTTGAAGTCCAGCAGTTCCAGGCTGTATACAGTAACCGGACGCGGGTCTACTGTCACCGTTTCGCCGGCGCGAGCGCGCTGGTATAGGGGAATACCATCACGTTTGAGCGCGGAGAAAGCGGGGGGACGTTGCATGATCGGCCCGCGGAAGGCGGCAAGCGCTTGATCGAGTTGCTCGGCGCTTAACTCTGGCAGCGGGCGTTGGGCACTGATTTCCCCCTCGGCGTCGTAGGTGTTGGTGCTGATACCCAGGGTAATGCCGGCGACATAGCTTTTTTCCTGGCCGCTGACGTATTCTAATAGCCGGGTGGCGCGGCCCAGGCACAGCAGCAGCAGGCCGGTAGCCATCGGATCCAGTGTGCCGGCGTGGCCCACCTGGCGCAGTCCGGCCAGCCGGCGCACGCGTGCCACCACATCGTGAGAGGTGTAACCGGCGGGCTTGTCCACGGCCAGCACGCCTCCCAGCGGCGTTGGCGTGTGGCTCATTGGGTGCGGGCCTTTCGCTGTTCGGCCAGAGCTGTCTGGAGTGTAGCCAGCACCTGTTGCTGAGCTTCGGCCAGCGACAGGGCCACGGTGCAGCCTGCGGCGCGCGGATGCCCACCTCCGCCCAGAGCTAAAGCCACTTGGGCCACATTGAAGCCAGCCGCTGCGCGCATACTTACTTCGACGCGGTCGGCTTCACGCTCGCTAAAAAGCACAGCGACATCGGCCTCTTCGGCTCCGATCAGAAAATTGGTCAGCCCTGCGTCGCTTGATTCTTCAGGGCATTGGCGGCGCAGGGCCACCGGCAACGCGGCCCAAAGCACGCGCCCTTCCAGGTGTACATCAGCCAGCGCTTTGCCCCACAGGCAAATGCTGCTCAGGCTACGTTGTTCCAGCACGCCTTCGGTGATGGCGTTCAGCGACGCACCTGCCTCCATCAACCGCTGGGCCACGCCCAGCAGTGCCGGGGTGATGCCGGCGATGCGGAAGCCGCGCGTGTCGGTGATGATGCCGGTGAGCAGGCATTGCGCGGCCTCGCGGCCAATCGGCCAGCCCAGCGCATCAGCCAGCGCCACCACGATCTCGGCGGCACTGGTGGCTTCGCTGTCTACCAGGTTTAGCGTGCCAAAGCGGGTATTGGTGATGTGATGATCAATCACCACCAGTGGCAGCTTCCCGGCAGGGGAGCGATACGCTGCCCCCAGTCGTTGCAAGTCACTGCTGTCCAGCGCAACGATTAAATCAAAGGAGGGCTGCTTGCCGTTCGTCCGAAAGGGCGGACCGCTGATCTCTTGCCATCCGGGGAGAATTGCCTCTGAGCGCAATTGCGGTGGCACAGGATCCTGATTGGCGATGCTAACGCGCAGCCCGTGGCCGCGCAGCAGCCACATCAGCCCCAGGCTGGAGCCTAGCGCGTCGCCGTCGGGCGCTAAGTGGCTGAGGAGCAGGGCATGGTGACTGGCCGCCAGATGGGTGCGGAAGGCCGCAACAAAGTCATTCATCATCGGGCAGAGGGGCAGGACTGTCGTTTTGTTGGCTGTTCAGATCGTCCAGCAGGTCACTCATGTGCTGGCTTTGGATCAGCCCGTCATCAAAGTGAAAAGCCAGCTCCGGCACATAGCGTAACTTGGTGCGCAGCCCCAGCTCGCGGCGTAGATAGCTGCCGGCGTGACGCAGGGTCTTCATGATCTCGCGACGGCCTTCTTCGCCGTCGAGGCTGCTGATGTAGACATTGGCGTGGCGCAGGTCAGCGCTGACCACCACGCGTGTGATGCTGAGGAAGGCCAGACGCGGATCGCGCAGCTCAAAGGTGAGCAGGTTCGCCAGCTCTTGCTGGATCAGTTGCGCTACGCGCAAGGGGCGGCGGTTGGTCATGGAATCACTTAGAGCCTGTCCGGGAATAACTTCAGGGGGCGTTTGCTGTTGCAGCCAGCTGTGGCCGGTCTGTTCAAGATGGTTCTCAATCTCGGACCGAACCACAGCTTGCCCATTTTGTGAAGTTATTCCTGGACACGTATTGATAAATGGGGGAAGGCCGGGGTACAGCTTTCCGCTTACACGCGTACCTTCTGGTAGGCTTCGATGATGTCGCCTTCCTGAACGTCGTCGTAGCCGTCAATACCAATGCCGCATTCAAAGCCGGTTTTCACTTCGGCGACGTCTTCCTGGAAGCGTTTCAGCGAGTTGATGCGGCCCTGGTGAATGATTTGACTGCCGCGACGCACGCGCAGCGGGAAGTTGCGGTTGATTTCGCCATCCAGCACGATACAGCCGGCAATTTTGCCGCGGCGCGGGATCTTGAACACCGCACGCACCTCGGCTTTGCCGGTGGCGCGCTCTTCGTAGACCGGCTCTAGCAGGCCCTTTAGCGCCTTGTCAATGTCTGCAATCAGCTCGTAGATCACCTTGTAGGTGCGCACATCCACTTGGCTTAGCAGTTCTGATTTCTGTGCGGCTGCGTTGAGGTTGTTGTTAAAGCCGATTACGATAGCGTTAGAGGCTGCGGCCAGCATCAGGTCTGAATCGCTGATGTCGCCGGTGCCGGTGTGCAGCAACTTGATGCGCAGATCGTCGTTGCTGAGCTGATTTAGCGAGTTAATGATTGGTTCCAGCGAGCCGTCCACATCGGCTTTCAGGATCAGGCGCAGTTCCTTCACCTTGCCGGCCTTCATCTGGGCAAATACATCGTCCAGGGTGACACTCTTGCGCTGCACTGAATCGGCACGTTCTTTTTCCTGTGTTACACGGCGGGCAGCCTCTTCGCGGGCGGCGCGTTCATCCTTGTAGACCTGGAAGGTGTCACCTGCGGTGGGCACGTCGGGCAGACCCAGCACTACCACCGGCGTAGAGGGCGTCGCCTTTTCGATGGGATTGCCGGCGCTGTCGAACATGGCGCGCATGCGTCCGGCGATATGGCCGACCAACATGACATCACCCACATGGAGCGTGCCTTTTTGTACCAGCAGGGTGGCGGTGGAGCCGCGCGCCTTGTCCATAGTGCCTTCAATCACCGAGCCGATGGCCGGGCCGTCGGGGTCAGCCTTAAAGCCTTCTACCTCGGCCAGCACCAGCAGGTTTTCCAGCAGGGTGTCAATGCCGCGCTTGAGTTTGGCGGCTACTTCCACGCTGATCACATCACCGCCCCATGACTCGACTAGCAGTCCTTCGTCGGCAAGTTGCTGGCGTACCCGGTCGGGGTTGGCGTTGGCCTTGTCTACCTTGTTCAACGCGATGATGATGGGTACTTCGGCCGCGCGTACGTGAGCGATAGCCTCGCGCGTTTGTGGCATTACACCGTCGTCGGCTGCCACTACCAGAATAGCAATGTCGGTGGCCTGTGCGCCGCGGGCACGCATGGCGGTAAAGGCTTCGTGCCCCGGCGTGTCCAGGAAGGTGATTTTGCGACCCTTGTAGTCTACCTGATAGGCACCGATGTGCTGAGTGATGCCGCCTGATTCCTGCGACACCACGTTGGTTTTACGAATAGCGTCCAGTAGTGTGGTTTTGCCGTGGTCTACGTGACCCAGCACCGTCACCACGGGCGGGCGCGCCATCAAGCGTTCATCTGGGGTCAGCTCCAGCAAGCGCTGGCGTAGCGTTTTGGTTTTGCCGTTGGCATCGGCGGTGGCAGTAAGATCGGTTACTTCTGGCTTGGCTTGCGGTTTTACCTTGATACCCAGCTCTTCCGCCACAATGGCAGCCACATCATACTCGATGGTATGAGTGATGGGCGCCATGATGCCGTAGTTCATTAGGATTTTGATGATGTCAATCGGGCTGCGCTGAATCATCTCAGCCATATCACGTACCGTGAGTGAGGCCGGCAGCTCGATTTCTTGCGGTGCCGTGATTACAGCTTCGGCGGCGGCTGGGCGCGCAGGCGGGCGAGGCGGCATGTTGCCGTCTGGGCGGCGGCGGGGCGGTTGGCCCTGGCCTGCTGGCCGTTGCTGGCTCTGGCCTGCTGGTCGTTGCTGGCCCTGGCCTGCCGGTCGTTGCTGGCCCTGGCCTGCCGGTCGTTGCTGGCCCTGGCCTGCTGGTCGTTGCTGACTCTGTCCCGCCGGTCGCGGTTGGCCTGGTCCTGCAGGTCGTGGTTGGCCTGGACCTGCCGGTCGCGGCTGGCCTGGCCCCGCAGGTCGCGGCTGGCCTGGCCCCGCCGGTCGCGGTTGGCCTGGTCCTGCAGGTCGTGGTTGGCCTGGCCCCGCAGGTCGCGGTTGACCCTGGCCCGCCGGTCGCGGCTGGCCTTGCCCCGCAGGCCGCGGTTGACCCTGGCCCGCCGGCCGCGGCTGGCCTTGCCCCGCAGGCCGCGGTTGGCTCTGCCCTGCAGGTCGTGGCTGGCCTTGTGTCACGCCTTCTGGGGGACGTTTCATCCCCGCAGCAGCCGTTTTTTGTTCACTCTCATCAGCTTTCGCCTGGCCGGGTACGGCACGGGAAACAGGTTGGGCGCTGGCCGCGTTGGCGGGGCGCTCTTTGGGTGAAGGCTGAGCGGTGTTGGCAGGTTGCTTTTCATCCGTCGCGGCAAGCGTTTTAGTTTCTTCTGGCATATCGGTTAACCTCTCTACATGCTGGCGCTGGACACGCCAAAGGCGCGCAAAGATCGCTTCGGCAGCATGTGGCATCGTCGCCGGCAGTCAGCGCGTACAAAAACGACTGATCTGACGACGATCAATATCGGACAAAAGTAGGTTGTGCGCTTTGCAGTGCGTTTCAGAGCACCCCCGGAGGTGTAGAGAGGGAAAACAGGAAGCGAGGCAGGTGTTAAGAGAAATCACCTAAGCGTGCATACGCGCGCTCCTTCTTGCCTGAATGCCACTCGTCGTTGCCATCCGGTATGCTTGCCTGGCGCCACGACCATGGTGTTTGTTCCGCATTAGCTAGCCGGGAGAAGCGCTTCGTTGGGCGCGCTTTCCTCGGCGTCTGGCAAGCTGTCAGCGTAAGCCCGCAGTACAGCTTGCTCTTCATCGGTGAGCGTTGTTTTAAGGGCACGGCTCAATGCCGAGCTTTTGAAGGCCTTTTGCCAGCATGTGCGTTCCTGGCACAGGTAAGCGCCTCGCCCCGCCAGCTTGCCGGTCGGGTCGAGTTGCACCTCCTGAGCGGGTGTGCGCACAATGCGGATAAGGCTCCTTTTACTGTCAGTGCGCCGGCAAGCGATGCAACTCCGCTGGGGAATGTGGCGTCGCTTGCCGGGCTGTTTGCCTTTAACCACGCTGTTGGCTCCAGCAGATTGCCTGGTGCGCTGGCTCACAGGCTGCGAGCCAGCTATTCATCGTAGCTGAACCAATCGTTGCGGCCGCGCTTGCGCCGACGATCAGCCGTGCCGCTGCGCGGGGCTACCGTCTTGCTCTTGGCGGTTTTCTTCTTGTTCTTCACGCTGGCTGAGACTGGCTTGGCCGCGTACTCGTCGAAATCGCTTTCGGTAAACTCTTCCAGACCTTCGTAGTCAGCATATTCGTCGTAGGCGATTTCTTCGCCGTCGGCTGTTTCTTCGCCTGCCGCTACGTATTCGCCATACTCGGCGTACTCATCGTATTCGTCGTAGGTGCCTTCGTCCGTTGCATCACCTTCAGCAACGACTTCGGTTACTGCTTCCTGCTCGCCTTCGACCACGATTTCAACTTCCGCTTCGCCAAAGTCTTCGTCGTATTCATCATACTCGTCGTAGACTTCCTCGACGGCAACAGCCTCAGTGGCTTCGGCCACGGCAGCATCATCCACGGTGAGCAATTGCTCGGCTACCGAGAGGATATCCTCTGAGTCGGCACGGGCGCGGGCTACAGCCAGACGGGCACGCTTGGCGTTCAGCTCGCGGGCAAACTCGTCTAACCCTTCGTTTTCGGCTTCGCTTTCGCTCTTGATGTCAATACGCCAGCCGGTGAGCTTGGCGCTGAGGCGGGCATTTTGCCCTTCCTTGCCGATAGCTAACGAAAGCTGCTTGTCTGGCACTACCACAATGGCAGTACGATTATCAATGGTGTCATCCAGAATGACGGTAGTCACTTTGGCCGGGCTGAGCGCGCTGGCGATAAACTGGCTGGGATCGGGGTTCCACTCGATCACGTCAATTTTTTCGTTGTTCAGCTCGTTGACGATAGCTTGAATACGCACACCGCGCATACCCACGCACGAACCGACCGGGTCAATGCCGGATTGCAAGGCGGCTACAGCCACCTTGGAGCGTTGCCCAGGCTCACGGGCGATGCTTTTGATCTCTACGCTGCCGTTGTAGATCTCTGGCACTTCCTGTTCCAGCAGGCGGCGCAACAGGCCGCGGTGGGTGCGGGAAAGGCGTATGGCTGGGCCGCGGGTGCCGCGTTCTACATCTACCAGATAGCAGCGCAGCTTGTTGTTGGTGCGATAACGCTCGTTGGGAATTTGGTCTTCCTTGGGCAGCAGCGCTTCAGCTTTGCCATCAATTGTGGCTGTCACCGCACCGGTTGGGAAGTCAATGCTGCGAATGGTGCAGAGCACAATCTCACCAACGCGTGTTTGATAGCGTTGATAGATGGCGTCACGCTCCGCCTCGCGGATGCGCTGCAAGATTACCTGCTTGGCTGTTTGCGCGGCGATGCGCCCAAAGGTTTTGGGCGTGTTTTCTACCAGGACAATATCGCCCAGGTCTGACGTGGTTTGGATGGCGCGGGCTTTGGCCAGCGAGATTTGCATGGAGTCGTCCTGGACATCCTCCACCACTTCTTTTTCGATGAAGATCTTCATCTCGCCGGTGCGCTGGTCCACCTGCGCGCGGATATTCGATCCGGAGCCAAAGCGTTTGCGATGGGCAGATACCAGGGCAGTCTCAATGGCATCGAACACCACCTGCGGCTCAAGCTCGCGCTCCACGCAGATGTTGTTGATGGCCATGATCAATTCGTTCTTCATGCCTTCTGCGCACTCCTGGTGCTAATAATCTTGTCGAGAACGCCCACTCAGGCGTTTTGGTTGCTTTGCATATCCCTGACAACAAGAAAAGTGGGGGATGCCCACTTTTCGGGAGTACTGCTTCGACTGCGCCGAATTATATCACACTCCGCTGAATATGCAAAACCCGTTCTGTTGACAGTGAAGCAGCTCGAGCGGCTGAATAGCGGCTTCTGACTACGGTGCAGCGCCCTGTGTACGCGCCAGCCCGCTTCAGCGGGCGCCGTTTGCTAGCCGGTGGGATTTCATCCCCCGGCGATGCGGCGGCTCGGTCGGAGACCGGACATTATCGTGAAGAAGCCGGTCTGAGCGGCCAAAGCGCGCATGCCGCCAGCAGCGCCAGACCCAGGGCCAACAGCGCTGCAATAACGGAGGACGCTGTGCTGTGTGACTGCGCCTCACCTGTCACCTCATTCAGCACGACAGCGGTAGGCACAGTACAGCTTTGCACCAGCACATCGTCAATGTTCCAGCCATCAGTGCGCCCTGTTGAGTCGTCGCTGCCCAGGCGAAAACGTAGTTGCACCGTTTGCCCGGCGTAGGCCGAAATGTCTATCACACTGTTGAGGTAGGGCTGAGGATCGCCGCACCAGGCTGCCAGTCCGCCCAGCGGATTGCCGTATGCACTATGGATGGGGCCATTGTAGGGATCGTTCAACAGATCGGCAGCGGGAACCGGAGTCCAGGTAGCGCCGCCATCGTTTGACAGCTCTACTAGACCGCCATCGAAGCAGCCGCCGGTGAAATCCTCGAAGCTTTGCGCGTTCCAGAACTTCAGCACCACCGGGTTTTCTCCGCTGGGCAGGACAATGGGCGGGGAAACCAGGCGCTGATCCGAGACCGTGGTGGGATCGGTGGCGTGCATGGCCTGCGCGCCGCTGTAGACATAGGCGGGATTGCCGGTAAGCACCCAGGTGTTGCCTGTGCCGCTGCTGCTCCAGTTGCCCAGCCCAGTCTCAAAGCCATCGCTGAAGAGTACGTGCGTTGTGGTGCCGATACTGCAATCGGCGGGGCCGAGGGCAGTGGTGAAACTCCACACCGCAGAATAGCTGCCGCTGCCACAGCTATTGCTGGCCCAGGTGCGCCAGTAGTACACTGTATTGCTGGTCAGGGCCACTGTCGGCGACCATGAATTGAGAGTGAGCGTTGTGGCATGGTCTACGATGTGGTTGAAGGCGGGATCAGTAGCCAGTTGGATGCCGTAGAAAGCAGCCCAGGGTACGCCGTTCCAACTGAGAACAGGCGGGCTGACGACGTTGCTTGCGCCGTTGGCCGGACTGAGCAGCTCAGGCGCAACCGGAGCTGCCGCCAGTATCTCTAGCTCGACAGGAACGGTATGAAGGCTGCCGGAGGCTTCCCCCGATACCTGGATCGTGTAGCTGCCGGGGAGTGCGTCGGCGCTGCTGCTGATGACAAGCGTGCTGCTGTCGGGCGCAGCGACCGGATTGGGTGTGAAGACCGCGGTGACGCCGGACGGTAGGTTAGCGGCGCTCAAGGTCGCTGTGCCACTGAACCCGTTGATGCTGTCCACTGCCACGCTATAGGTTGTGGTTGCAGCAGCACACACAGTCTGCGCAGCCGGTGTCACCTGCAGGGTGAAGTCGGCCTCGGTGGTGCAGTTGTAGCACACCAGCGCAAAATCCTGATCGGTGTTGTCGCCGCTGTTGGGCACGCCATCGCCGGCAATGTTGGCCGCGCTGATGGTGATGGCCAGCGGGCCGCTGCTGCCCGCCGGCAGAAAGATCGCTTCATAGTTGTTGACCGCATCAGCCGCACCGCCGGTAATGCTCCATTGTCCGGAAAACCGGTTGCCCAGGTAGACTTCGCCCGCCATCACGGCAGCCAAATCGAGGTTGTTGACCTGCGGACTGACGCCGATGGCCCCTGGTGCATCGCTGTAGGCCAGCACAATGCGCACCGGCCGGTTAGGGTCAGCCACGGCCCCGCTCCACGTCCAGGTTTCCCCGGGATTGTCGAAAACCGTGCTTTCGTTTACCAGCAGGCGCGCGCTGTCGTCGAAGGCGGTTTGCATGTTGGGCATGCCGTAGCCCTGGCTGTTGCTGGGCAGCGTGTCGTTGGCCGCCACGCCGGTGAGATAGGTGGGATGAGCAATGAGGTAGGCTTTCATCAGGGCCGGGCTTGGGGTGATGCCATGATGTGTTTGCAGCCAGTGATAGATTAGCGAGGCAACACCGGCCACAGCCGGGGTGGAATGGCTGGTGCCGGAAGACGCTGCGTATACCGTTTGACCGCCCGGACGGTAGGGATCGCACACGCTGCTGCCTGTGTATGCCGGGCTGGGGCTGGCTGTGCCTTGAACGTGCGCGCCGGGAGCGATCACCTCCGGCTTGATGCGCCCGCCGGGGGCCGGTCCGCGGCTGGAGAAGCTGCTCACATCCATGGCGTTATCCGCGCCGCTCCAGCCGATGCCGCAACCATCTGTCCATGAGCCATCTTCATCGCTTGGTCGGTAGTTTTCGGCAGCGCCTACGGTGATCATGTTCTTGCCGTTGCTCGGCGAGCCGATTACGCCCATAGCGGGGCCGTTGTTGCCTGCGGAAAAGAGGTAGATCATCGGCTGGTTGCCGGCTTCTGTTGAGTCGGCATCGCGCACACCGGCATCGTAAGCCTGTGAGGATGCATCGTAGGTGGCGGCGCATCCGGCGCAGCTCCACGAGTTACTGCTGATCTGCGCACCGTGATCCTGTTCTGACTTGATGACGCCGGTGTCACTGCCCCCGCAGTTGATCGCGTTGTAGGAGCCAAAGTCATTGAAGAGTTTGGTTTGTGCTACGCGGCCATAGGGATTGATGCCCTGGCCGCGCTGATAGCCGTCCGGGTCGTTGAAGGGAAAGCCGGCACGCAGGTCATAACCGGCCACAATGTTGGTGTTGATGTGGCCGTGGCCGCCTATGCTTTGGGCGCTGGCGGTGGCGGTGCAGTTGGTGATGTAAACGATGCGACTGGTGACACCATCGCCGTTGCGTGTCAGGGTGATGTCACCGGCACCATTGGCTGTGTTGCCGTTGCCCACACCGTCATCGGTGATGTTCACCACAGGATACGCCGCGGGGTCATGGCTGAAGCCCAGCTCATCCAGCCAGGCCTTGTAGCCGGGTGCTGCCGGGCCGCTGTGGGCTGCATTCAGCGCGCCCGCCAAAATCTGTCCCTGCACTTCGTCGTTCAGCGAACGGGGGAAGCGTTCGCCCAGCCACACCACATCGGGCAGGCGAGCGATGGTCAGCAGATCGGCGGCGCGCAGCGAGATATGGCGATTTTCAAAAGCCAGCAGCGGCGACCAATCGCTCTCGATGCTGACAGCTAACTGGCTGATGATGGCCTGGCTGGCAGCTTTGCCGCGGTGGTTATAGATCTGCACCACCACCGGAATGATGCGGTCGGGGGTGGTGCCGCTCAGGATCGCCTCTTCGATGGAGGCACCGAGCTTGTTGGCCGGTTGCAGGGGCGCACTGTACTGTATCTGGTCGCCTTGGGCGGCCAGTTGCTCCAGCCGACTGCGGGCTGCGGCATCAGCCCACACCAAGTAGGCGTTGTTAGCCAGGTACTGTATCGGCGTAGCGCCGGCAGCTTGCACGGCATCGAGCCAGGCTTGCTTGATGGGTGCTACAAACTGCACCAGATGCAGAGCCGCGGCGCTGGGCCGAGCGGTGAGGCGCGCGGGCACGGCCTCGGGCTGGCGCGTGTTGATGGGATGCGTATCGAACAGGATGGTATGCAGCGCTGCGCCGCTCTGCACGCGGGCGCGCGCGGTTGCGTCGAGCTGCTGCAAAGCGGCAGCGCTCACCTGGTATAGCGCAAAAGCCCCGTAGTCGTGTTGCAACGTCACTCCGGCAGCATCGGATGCAAAGGTTCCTGCCGGGGCCAGCACCGGCACAGTGGGCGCGGTTGGCGCGGCCAGCACCGGCGACACCGCCCCAGCCGCGCTGATCATCAAAACAAAAAGCCAGCCTGCCGCTGTGTGCCACAAGGCAGCCGTGCGGCGCTCACACTTTGTTTTCATCCGCTTCTCCTTGTTATAAAAAGACCCTTTGGCTGTTTCGCGGGCGTGATTTGAACCTGCTTAACAGTAGTTTCCCGCCCGAGCTTGCAGCGGCATTCCTGAACGGTTCCTTTGCGTCCGATTTCGAAAAACCAAAGGGTCTATGCGGTTGTCGTTGCCGGACGGGTTTCAGCCGGTGCCAGCATCTCCGGCAGGTTTACATATCCGGTTCGGGAGAGAAAAACACATCCTTGATCGCCAGGACAAACAGGCCGGTCATCACCACGGCTGATCCCACACACCAGATGCAGATAGCATGGATAACAAACAGTTCCAGGTAGGTGAGATAAGCTGAATAGAGGATGCCCACCAGCGTTGCCAGGAAGAAAGCCTGACGTGCCAGGTAGCCCAGGCCTTGCCAATCACTGCGTCGTACCAGATACAACACCAGCAAGGCCAGATAGCTGAGCAATCCCCAGATCGCTACCGGCACGCCGAGTAGCTCGGCATAACGGCTGGTTTGCACCGACTCACAACTGCCGAGGCCGCCGCAAAACGGTTCCAGATGGAACAGTTTGACGTAGGTGAGATAGCCGGCAATGCCTATGCCTGCTACAATCAACAGCAGCATCAGCCGGTCAGCCCAGGGTGTGCGTTGCTTCATGGCCGTGGTTATCCTTGCGCGGGCAGTGCGGCGTCAATGGCAGCCTTGATGGAGTCGTAGGAAGGATTGGCGATTTTCTGGCCGTTGACGTATACCGTGGGTGTGCCGGTTACGATCAAATTCCGTGCTTCGGTGACGTCTTCCTGAATGGCTTGTGCATGATCGCGGCTGCTAAGGCACTTGTTGAAGGCCCCGGTATCCAACCCCAATTCTTTGGCCATCGTTTCCAGCCGGATTTGGGTGAAGGTGTTAGTACCTTGCTTGCCTTGCTCTTGAAACAGATAGTCGTGCATTTCCCAGAACTTGCCCTGATCCGCAGCGCATTCGGCGGCATTGGCTGCGTTGGTGGCGCTGGGTTCGTGTTGCGGCAGCGGATAGTGCTTGTATTCAAAGCGCACTTTGCCGGTTTTGATGTAGGCTTCTTCCAACGTTTTGCCGCTGCCCTCGGCAAAGGTCTTGCAGGCAGGGCATTCAAAATCAGAGAATACTGTCACCACTACCGGCGCATCGGCTGCGCCTTTGAGGTTACGGTTGACCATTTCGGCAGGCAGCGATGTGGTCACCGGCGGCGTAGCCACCTGTGACTGGCTGCGGTTGTTGAAGTAGATTAGCGCAGCAAGGGCCAGCACAATAATGCCGGCGATAAGCAACAGCCACAGGTTAGTGCGTTGCTGCTTGCGCTGTCGAGCTGAGCGCCGTTGCTTGCCGACCGGCGCAGTTACCTGGCTGGTCTGGGGCTGCCGGGCAGCAGCCGGAATGTTGGGGTTTCTGGTTTTCTTGTTAGCCATAGTCTCCTCGATATAAGCACGGATAGATTGTCGCTTTCGGCGGCACTGGATTATAACACACCCGGTCATGGTGTAAAAATTACCGAGCGCCTGCCCGATGGCAGTGTTTGACAAAGCCATGCTTTGCGGTAAGATAACCGGCAGGCAGTCCACAGCCCATGACCTTATGACCAGCCATTCTTTGCCACTTGTGTTACGCCGTGCGCTTTCGCCCGCGGTGATATTAATGCCCGTGGCCGCGCTGCTGATCGCCGCGCTGCCGCCGCTCTGGAGCGTCACCCTGCTGGTTGTCGCTGCCGTCGCCCTGTTGATCAGCACGCGCCCCTGGCTGGGGTTGCTTGGGCTGGCGCTGGTGGCTCCCTGGGCGCCGTGGCGGCCTTTTACCGTGGGCGGTTTGCCGCTGGATGCCGCGGATCTGGCCCTGCTGGCTACGCTCACGGCCTGGCTGCTGCACAGCCTGGCGCAACGGCAATTGGTTATCCCGCGTGCGCCGTTGACGTGGCCGCTGCTGTTGTGGCTGGGCGCGTTGGCTGTGGCCCTGGCAGGCGCACAATCCTACCGCGAGGGCCTGCCTGAGCTGGTGAAATGGGTGCAGGTGTTGTTGGTTTACTGGCTATGCGCGGCGTTGCTCACTCCGGCGCGGGCACGCTGGTTGATGGCAGCCTTGCTGCTCAGTGCGGCTGCACAAGCGCTGCTGGGTGTGGGGCAATTTGTCACCGGCAGCGGGCCAGAGCCGTTTGTTTTACCGGGCGGCTTCATGCGCGCTTCGGGTACGTTTCGCCAGCCCAACCCATACGCTGGCTATCTGGGGCTGGCCGCACCGGTGGCCTTCAGCCTGGCATTGGCCGCGGGCAGCCGACGGCGTGGCCGCGCTGTATGGCCCCTGCTGCTGCTGGCCTCTGCTGCCGCGCTGATTGCATTGGGCCTGGTGGTGAGCTGGAGCCGCGGCGCCTGGCTGGCTTTCGCGGCGGCCATGCCGGTGGTGCTGCTGTTACACGCCCGCCGCGCTGTGCTGCCGGTGTTGGCGCTGTTGTTGCTGGGTGGTTTAGCCGTGGCGATAGCCGCGGCTCTTGGCCTGTTGCCGGCGGCTGTGGTCAACCGCATCAGCGACCTGCAAAGCTATTTCGGCCTGGTTGATGTGAGCCGTGTCGAGGTGACCGACGCCAATTTCTCGGTGCTGGAGCGTGTGGCGCACTGGCAGGCTGCGCTGGCTATGTGGCGTGATCACCTCTGGCTGGGAGTTGGCCTCGGCAACTACGCTGTGTCTTACCCGACCTATCACCTGCCGCGCTGGCAAGAGGCGTTGGGCCACGCTCACAACATCTATTTGAACGTGGCTGCCGAAAGCGGCTTGCTGGGCTTGCTGGCTTATCTGGGAGTAGGAGCGGCCAGCTTTTGGCAGGCCTTGCGGGCCGTCGCTGCTGAAGATCGTTGGCGGGCCGCCGCGGGCATCGGCGTGCTGGGTGCGCTGATCGCCGCAGGTGTCCACAACCTGTTTGATAACCTGTGGGTGCAGCACATCTATCTGCTGCCTGCCCTGCTGCTGGGGGTGCTTGCCGTGCCTTCTTCTTCGTCAGTTGGCAGCATTCAAGCGTTTTCAGGTGCATTTCATCGGAAGGATTGACAGACGTTTTATGGTATCGTCGCGACATCGTTTTATTCACAAGGCATCGGCGCTTACCGGCGTGCGTGCCAAAGAGATCAGCCGCTTCCTGAAATTCGCCATTGTCGGCGCCATCGGCATGGTGGTAGACCTGGGTACGCTTACCTTTGCTCGAGAGGTATTGGGGCTGCCGCTGTCGTTGGCAGTGGCGTTGGGCTTTACTTTGGCGGTGATCAGCAATTTCACCTGGAACCGGCTGTGGACCTTTCCCGAAAGCCGGGCTCGTTCCGTGAAAACGCAGTTGGGGCAGTTTACGTTCATTAACCTGATCGGTCTGGGACTGAACGAGATCATTGTATTGAGCCTGCATCCGCTGTTTGCCCGTGTCACCCACGACCCACCGGCCTATCTGGGGGCTAAGGTGATTGCCATTGGCGTGGTGCTGTTCTGGAACTACGGGGCCAACCGCATTTGGACCTATCGGGGCATTCATTAAGGGGTCGCCATGCGTGTGGTGATGGATTACACCCCCGCGGTGCGTCAGGGGGCGGGCATTGGCCGCCATACCCGTCAGTTGGTGGCTGCGCTGGCCGCATTGGCTCCGGCTGCGGCTGCTGTGCGCCTGGTGAGCTACGGCCGTGCTGCCCCTGCTCAGCCTGCACCCTTGCCGCTGCGTTGTGTACCGCTGGCTAACCGCTGGCTGAGCGCGGCGTGGTATCGCGCCGACCTGCCGCTGCCTGCGGATTGGCTCAGTGGCGGGGCCGATTTGTATCACGCATCCGACTTCACGTTGCCACCGCTGCATCGTGCCCGCGGCCTGCTCACCGTGCACGACCTGAGTTTTCTCACCGCACCGCAACACGCCGATGCCGGCCTGCGGCGCTTTCTCAGCCGGGCCGTGCCGCATTCAGTGGCGCGCGCTTATCACATTTTGGCTGACAGCGAAAGCACGCGACGCGACTTGATACACCTGCTTCATGCCGACCCGCAACGCATCACGGTGGTGTATCCGGGGGTAGAGGCACGTTTCGCACCGATACACGACCCCGTCCGCCTGGCCGCAGTGCGTGCGCGCTATGGCCTGGGCGAGCAGCCCTTTGTGCTGGGCCTGGGCACGCTGGAGCCGCGCAAGAACTGGGATGGCCTGATTCGCGCCTGGAACCGGCTGCGTCGTGCCGGTCTGCCGCATCCGCTGGTGATCGGCGGCGGCAAGGGCTGGCTGGTGCAGCAGATCGAGGCTGAGGCTGCGGCCAGCCCGTGGCGCGACGATATTCACTTCATTGGCTTTGTGGATGACAGCGATTTGTCCGCCTTGTACAGCGCGGCCGCGCTGTTTGCGTTTCCTTCACACTACGAAGGGTTCGGCATTCCGCTGCTGGAGGCCATGGCCTGCGGTGCGGCGGTGGTATGTGCGGATAATTCCTCGCTGCCTGAGGCTGCGGGCGATGCCGCGGTGCTGGTGAATGCTGCGGACGAAGCCGCTTTGGCCGCAGCGTTGCAACGCGTGCTGGAAGATGCTCCCTATCGCAGTGCCTTGCAGACCGCAGGTTTTCGTCAGGCGCGGCGCTTCACCTGGCAGGCCGCAGCGCAAACCCTGTGGCAAACCTATCAACGGTGCTACCATGCCTGAACGGTCTGTTTTTTTTGCGGCGCGGCGCGGCCACTGGGCCGCCGGTCTGATGCTGTTGGGTTGGCTGTTGCTGGTGGCGGGCTATTGGGGGCCGTGGGTGATGGCTCAGCCCGCGGGCCTGCGCGTGTTGGGGCTGGACCTGGCTGAATATGTTAAATTCATGGCTCCGGTGCGCAGCGGCGAAATCAGCTTGACGCGTGAGGTGTTTTATCTGCCGTTGGTGGCGCTTAGCCTGAGCCTGAGCCTGCTGGCGCAGCGGCGCGAGTTGCCCTTCCCTGCTCCTTTGCGCTGGCTGCTTAATCTGGCTGCGATTCCGGCGGCGCTGGCGTTGTTGCCGCCTGCCTGGACTCCCCCGCTGCTGCTGACCCCGGAGTTCAGCAAACAAAGTGCGGCGCTGGTGGCGTGCGTGGCTGCTGCGTTGCTGGCCTATCCCTTGTGGCGGCGGCTACCTGGCCGCGCCCTGCTGTGGCTGCTGCTGCTGCTGATCTTGCCTGCTGCGCTGCTGCCGCTGCCCGATTTTGCCCATATTCACCCCGCTCTGACAGCTATCTATGGCGGTGCGGTGCGGCTGGGGCGTGGTCTCTGGCAGACACCGTTGGGGCTGCTGTTGGTGCTGCTGGCAGCAGTGGTCGCGTTGATGCGGCCCCGCCCATAGCCGGTTTGCCGCAGCCCCCTACAGCGCTGCGCCGCCGGTGCGGGGATAGTGTCGGACGGGGCGCAACTCGCAAACGCCGTTGTCTGTGTTGTATAGCGCCCAACTGGGTGCGCCGAAGCGCCCCATTACCTCACCGGGGTTGACCAGCAGCGTGTCACCTATCTGCTCGATTTGGGCGCGGTGGTTGTGGCCGTAGCTGACCAGATCGAATTGGCCGCTTTCAGCGAGCCGTCGGGCGATTTCGGGATAATGGTTGATGGCAATGCGCCGCCCTGCCGCGGTCAGCTCGGCATATTGGCCGTGCAGGGTGACGTTGCCCGCTGCCGCGGCGTTCTCCAGCAGCAGGCGCGGGTCACCGTCGTTGTTGCCCAGCACGGCATGAACTGGCCCGGCGAAGTTTTGGGCGATCTGCGTCAGAGTGAAGGGCGCGCAAAAATCACCGCAAAAAAGCAGCAGATCGGCATCGGCTGCGGCAATCTGCGCCAGCGCATCGGCAAGGTTCCACACGTTATCGTGGCTGTCGGAGAGAATGGCTATTTGCATTGGTTTCCTCGTTGTTAAAGGTGGTGCTATAATCGGGCCATGAGCTATTACACACCTGTCCCTGTCAACCGAAAAACCCGTTCAGGCCGCACCTGGCTGTGGGCGGCATTGACATTTTTGCTGTGCAGCGTCGTGTTTGTGGTGCTGTTGGCGTTGGCTGCCTCAGGGGGCGCGCTGCCTGAGCTGCGCGCTGAAACTTCGTGGACACCGGCGGCCACTCAGCCTGCTGCAGATGTGGCAGATGATGCCGCGGCCGACAGCGCAGCGCACGCGCCTGCTGCCGGCCTGGCCGCGGGTGTAGCGGTGATGAACGTTAGCGCGGGGCCGGTGAACCTGCGGCAAAGCCCTGGCTTCCAGAACAAGTCGGCCAGCGATGTGGTCGCGGTGATTGCCGCGGGTGAGGCGGGTGAGATTATCGGCGGCCCGGAAAGCGCCGATGGCCTGGTGTGGTGGTGGGTACGCTTCGCCTCTGCATCGGGATGGATGGCCGAGCGCAGCAGCCGTGGTGTGGTGTTGCTTGACCGCGTACCGTAGGGGAAGCTTGGGAGTTGGGAATTTCTCTGTTCTTCTCCATTCGCCAGTTAACCTGCTTTCGGCGTACCAATTTACCAATTCACCCGCCTTCGGCGTACTAAATTTCCCCCCCTTCGGTGTATCAATTCACCGCACTAATTACACGCAGCCAGCCATTGCTCGGCTACCAGCACAATATCCTGAACCGAGATGGTTTGGTCGAAGTCGAGATCGCGGCGAGGGTTAAAGCTGCTGTCGCCCTGGCTCAGTCCCCATTGTGATGTCATCAACTGAATGTCTACCACATCTATGCTGCGATCATAGTCCAGATCGGCGGGGCAACGTGCGGCGCGCACCGCACTCAGGGCGTTGATGCGTCCCCAGCCATAGACATTATCCCAGGTGTTCCAGGGGGCAGTGTTGCTGCCCGCGCCGCAGGTGGTGTTCGACACATCCTTCAGCGCGGTTTCACGCAGATATTGTTCGGTGGCGGGAACCTGCCCAACCAGTGCGGGCACGGCTGACCAGAGCAGCGCGGCCACGCCCACGACATGCGGCCCGGCCATGCTGGTTCCGCTCATGGTGCCGTAGGCTGTGTTGGAGCTGTTGATCGCTGAACGTACCGACGTGCCGGGTGCCGAGACATCAGGGCCGGGGATGTTGGTGTATTGACGTGGGCCGCGACTGCTGCTGCCGCTGATCACGTTGCTGCTGGTGTAATTGCCCACAGCAAACGATTCCGGGAAAATAGCCAGAGGGGTACTGATGCTGCCGCAACTGCTGCCGGAATTGCCCGCCGAGGCCACCACCAGCACGCCCGCGGCCCGTAATGCCTGCTGGACGCTTTGAATCACGCCCCAGGTGGCCGAGCTGCAGCCCTCGCTGGCGGGACAGCCCCAGGAATTGTTGATGATGTGCGGGGCCTTGCTGGGATCGGCGTTCTGACCGGCCAGATCGGTGGGGGCCAGGAAGAACTGGAAGCATTCGGCATAGGTAGCCGGTGTGCCGTCGCCCGCGTTCATGTTGCGGCAGCCGATCCACTGCGCGCCAGGGGCTACACCCACCTGGTTGCCGACACCATCGTCACCGACCACCGTGCCCACGGTGTGCGTGCCGTGGCCGTTGTCATCACAGGGCACAGCCGAGTTGATGCCGCACGAACTGCCCGATCCGCTGTGAATGGCATCCCACCAGTTGTAGTTGTGGTTGGCAGTCACGCCATTCCAGCCGCGGTAGCGATTGATCAAGGCATTGTGGCTCCAGCGGATGCCGGTGTCCTGACCGGCGATGACAATACCCTGGCCGGTAACGCCGTAGGTACTCCACACTGCGGGCGCGCTGACGTTGCTTATGCCCCATTCCACCGCATTGGGTGTCGCTGCCTCAGGTGCGGCCTCCTCTTGCTCCAGGGGTTGCTGCACGGTGGGGTTAGCCACCAGCCGCGCCACATCAGGCCGTGCGGCGAGTTTTGCGGCCAGCGCGGCATCGCCGCTTTTAACTACCAGCGCGTTGACGATGTAAAGGGCGCGGAAGTTCACGCCTGCGGCACGTAGCTCGGCTATCAACGGTGCTTGCGTGGCGGCAGCGGTGGCTTGCAAAGTGCGGTAGACATAATCACCTTTGGCTTGTTTGCTGGTCAGATGAGTAGCCGCGTCGAGGTCCGCTTGCGCGCTCAGCAGCACGAGGAACGAGGGTTGCGCGCCGCGTAGCAGGCTTTGCAGCACGGGCGCATCAATTTTGGCTGTTGCGGCAGCAGAAAAACCGGTGGGGGGCAGCGTTTGCGCCGTGGCTACAGAAGGCAGCATCAGCGCGGCGAGGAGGGTACAGATCAGCAGAAAACGCATAACAACTCCTTTTTTGGGGTGCGGGGGTGACAGGGTGACGGGGTGCGGGGCATCTGCAAGGTCGCCGTTGCCCTTGTTAGTGCGCCAACTTATCATCGCTGCGACTTGCCAGCTCCAGGCGCAACTTTTCGATCTCCAGCCGTTGCTGTTCGATTTGCAGCTCGGCCAGGCGCGCGTCGCGGGCTTCGCGCCGCCAGGCCAGCCAGTTGGTGGAGAGCAGACCGACCAGCGAGGCCAGCGCGGTGATGATGGACAGGACAAGCGCGGCATTATCGCCCAGCGCAGTCACCTCCGCGGCCGCGGGCTGGCGTCCGATCCAGGTGAAGTAGGGGCGCAGGGTGATCACCAATAGCAGTACTGCAACCACAAGCAGCGCCGTAAACAGCCAGCGCCATGTGGCATAGGGCATGGGTTTAGTATCTGGGGGCATGAGATGACAAGGTGACAGGGTGATGGGGTGATAGTTTCTGGTTACTGTTTACTACTTACTGCTCGCTGCTCACGCTGTCTATCTCGGTCAGCCAGAGTGCGGCGCTGGCATCGCTGGGCATGCGCCAATCGGCACGCGGCGAAAGCGCCACCGACCCCACTTTGGGGCCATCGGGCATGGCCGAGCGTTTGAATTGCTGGCTGAAGAAGCGGCGATAGAAGACCTTGAGCCATTGCAGGATCGTGGCTTCGCTGTAGACATCAGCAAAAGCCTGCCGCGCCAGCACAAAGACCTTGGCTGGTGGCGCGGCTGCGCGCACGACATGGTACAAAAAGAAATCGTGCAACTCGTAGGGGCCGATGGTATCCTCGGTTTTTTGCTCCAGGCTGCCATCCTGTTTCAGCGGCAGCAGCTCAGGGGTGATCGGCGTGGCGATAATGTCGCGCAGCACCGCAGCCGCGGCTACGCTCCACGCTTCATCAGCTACCCATTCGATCAGATAGCGCACCAGGGTTTTGGGCACGCCCGCGTTGACGTGGTACATGCTCATGTGGTCGCCGTTGAAGGTCAGCCAACCCAGGGCCAGCTCTGACAGATCGCCGGTGCCCACTACCAGGCCACCGATTTGGTTGGCTACGTCCATCAGAATTTGGGTGCGCTCACGGGCCTGGGCGTTTTCATAAACCACATTGTGCAGGGTTTCGTCGTGGCCGATGTCCTGAAAATGCTGAAGTACCGCATCGGCAATGGGAATGGTGCGCAGGGTAACGCCCAGGCTTTCAGCCAGCGTCGCCGCGTTGGATTTGGTGCGGTTGGTGGTGCCAAAGCCGGGCATGGTGATGGCTACAATGCCGGTGCGCGGCAGCTCCAGCAGATCAAACGCTTTCACCGTCACCAGCAGCGCCAGCGTAGAGTCCAGCCCACCCGACAGGCCCAGCGTCACTTGACGCAGGCCGGTGTGGCGCAAGCGCCGTGCCAGTGCGGTGGATTGAATGGCGAAGATCTCCTGGCAATGCGCAGCGCGGCGCGCAGCATCGGCCGGCACAAAGGGGGTGCGGCTAAGAGGCGCGCGCAGCAGGGGCGATGGTGTTTTGGAAGTCAGCGCCTCTGGTAAAGCAAACTCGATCACACGGAAGGGGCGGCGTGGTGATGTGGCTGAGTAGGTGCTGTTGCGCAGGCGCTCGTGGGTCAGGCGTTGCACGTCCATATCGGCCACGGCCATTTGCGTGCTGAACTGAAAGCGTTTAGTCTCGGCCAGCAGGCTGCCGTTTTCGGCAATCAGTGAATGCCCGCCCCAAAGTGTGTCGGTGCTGGATTCGCCCGGCCCTGCGCCAGCATACAGGTATGCAGCCAGGCAGCGCGCGGATTGCTGCAATACCAGGTCGCGGCGATAGCTCACCTTGCCCAGCAGTTCATTGCTGGCTGAGAGATTGAGCAGCAGCTCGGCCCCGCCCAGCGCCATAGCGCCGCTGGGCGGCTCGACAGCCCACAGGTCTTCGCAAATTTCGATGCCCAGGCGCAGTGCGGGTGCGTTGGTGGTTTGGAAGAGTAAATCCACGCCAAAGGGAACCGGATCAGTTCCGTGGTGCAACCTCACCTGCTGTGCGGCAGCCAGCGGGCCAGGAGTGAACCAGCGTTCTTCGTAGAACTCGTTGGTAGTAGGCAGGTGGGTTTTGGGTACAATGCCCATCACCCGACCCTGCGCTAACAGGGCCGCGCAGTTATACAGCTTGTCTTCCACCACCAAAGGCAGGCCCACTACTGCGGCGCAGTCTATGGTGGCGGCGGCCTGAGCAAGCTCCGACAGGGCAGCGCGGGCTGCGTCCAGCAGCGCAGGTTGATAAAACAGGTCGCCGCAGGAATAGCCGGTAAGGCCCAACTCAGGGAACACGGCCAGGCGGCATTGCTGCGCCGCGGCTTCGCGCAAGGCATCCAGAGTGCGCCCGACGTTGAAGGCTACGTCGGCCACGCGCAGCTCCGGCGAGATCACCGCGACGCGCACGAAACCCAGGGCAGCATGGGTATGGGAAACGGGGTGGGACATAAGGAAAAGTCCTTTGAGCAGGGCTGATTTGCTGTGATATTATACCGGCTAGCGCGTGATTGGGAAATTGTTGGTTTGCGGGGCCGAAGACTTAGCCCCAGCACGGCGCGGCGAAACGATGCAGCGCGCCCTGTGCTGCTGAGGGCCACACTAGCTGATGTTAAAAGAAACGGGCGAGGAAATCGGCGGTTTCTGTCGAGATACCCACGATCTTATCGGTGGCCTGGCGGTAGAATTTGAAATTGAGCTCGGTTTCGGGCCGGCCATCGTGCCATTCGGTAAACGGTTTAAGCTCTTTGCGCCCCAAAGATCGCTGCGCCAGTGCGGTGCGCTGCACGGTGATGCTGACGCGCGGGGTCTGTCTGGCAATGTCTAGATTGCGCGGCGTAGCTTGGGCCGTGAGCACCACACCACGGGCAATGAGACCTGCGCCTCCTGCATTCTCGCTGGCGAAAAGATAGATTGTGTCCCCGGGCGCGATGTGTTTGCCGTTGTACATGGTTTTTTGGGCTAAGAAGATAAATGTCTCAGCTTGGGGGGTGTTGATTTCGGTTTTGATGGCGAACATCGCTGCTCCTGTTTGACGACGCCACAGAAGCGCGTCAACCAAGTGTTTCCTGAGTGGTTGATGCGTTCACGAACGCAGGATTTTTTCCAGCGGCTTGCCTTTGGCCAGCTCATCAATCAATTTGTCGAGATAGCGGATGTTGCGCATCAGGGGGTCTTCTACCTCTTGCACCCGCACTCCGCAAACCGTGCCGGTGATCTGAGACCGATTGGGGTGCAGGGTGGGGGCCTGGGCGAAGAAGGTGGCAAAGTCGTTTTTTTGTTCGATTTGCTCCTGCAAGCCTGCGGCGTCGTAGCCGGTGAGCCAGCTGATGATTTGATCCACTTCTTGCTGTGTGCGATTTTTGCGCTGTGCTTTTTGCACGTACAGCGGGTAGACACTGGCAAAGCTGGTGGTGAAGATCCGATGGGTAGTCATTGGGCGGGTTCTCCCAGAATGCTGGTTTGTCTGCGGAATTGCAAAGCTCGCTTTGCCTGCGGCAGACTGCTATCATCACTAGAACTCTGCGGCAGCAGGAATGATCTCGCGGGCGAAGGTTTCCAGCGGCGTGAGGGTGTACACGTCCGGCATGTTGAAGATGGCGTGGGTAAAGCCCATCTCAGACAGGCGGCGCAGGCGACGGAGAACGCCCTCCACCGTATCGTTGCCGGAGAGATGCACCGTGCCCAGCGAGGTCTTTTCGATGGTGGTGTAGTCGCGGCCCAGGGCTTCGCAGTGGCCCTTCAGCGCGTTCAGCGCGCCTTGCATTGCTTCCATACCGGCGCCTTCAAAGAAATTGCAGGCGTCGGCATATTGCGCCACCATGCGCAGGGTCTTGTTGTGGCCCATGCCGCCGATCAGAATGCGCGGATGGGGTTGCGCCAGGGGACGGGGGTTGTTGGTGATGGCAGGGGCAGATACATGTCGGCCCGTAAAGGCGCTTTCGTCGTTGTTCCACAGCGTCTTTGCCAATTGCAGCCCATCTTCCAGGTATTCGAAACGCTCGGTGGTTGGGGGATAGGGAATGCCAAAGCCGCGGGCCTCTTCTTCGTACCAGGCCGCGCCGATGCCCAGATAGGCCCGTCCGCCGGAGACAATATCGAGGGTGCTGACGGTTTTTAGCAGCACGGCGGGGTGGCGATAGATAACGCCCGTCACCAGTACACCGAGATAAACTTTCTCGGTCAACCCGGCAAAATAGCCCAGCGTGGTATAGCTTTCCAGCATGGGGTCGGTATAGGCTTCACCAAACAAGCCTTTGATTTGGTAGTAATGATCCATCACCCAGAGGCTGTGGAAGCCCGCTTGCTCTGCGGTGGTGGCGATGTTTTTCAGCACAGGGCGGATGGCCGCCGTGCCGCCGGGGTATTTGAACGAGGGGACTTGCAGACCGATATTCATGGTGATTCTCCTTTGCATTTCGTAGCATGGATTACGCTGTCTTGGCTGTTACCGGTTTTTAAAACGGTGTATGTCGAGTGACATGATGAGTTGAGGCGGTTTATCCAGAGATCAAACGGCGATAAGCAAATTTAAATCTCAGGGCGGTGCGCTCGCAGATTGTGAACCATTCTGTCGAGGGCGGTTTGTGCATTGCACAGAGGCCGCTGGGGGAAATGATTGTAGCCGAGATTGTGCAATCGGTCAATCGCCCTGGCAAAAACCTGTGCCAACCAAAAACCCGCCCCCACATGGGGACGGGTTTGGCGGCTTTCCGGGATGCTGGGGTCTTCACCCCCGCGCAATCCTTGCTTTTACAGATACCCCAGCTCGCGTGCCTGATACGCCAGCTCGTCGCGGAACGCCGGGTGAGCAATGTTGATCAGCTCTTGAGCACGCTGGCGCAGCGTTTTGCCGTGCAGCGAGGCAATACCGTATTCCGTAGCTACATAATGCACATCGTTGCGGCTGGTCACTACTCCCGATCCTACGGGCAGCGTGGGCATAATGCGTGACAACGTATCGTTTTTGGCGGTAGACAGGAAGGCAATGATCGGCATGCCGCCCTTGGAACGCGCCGCACCGCGTACAAAATCCACCTGACCACCCACGCCGCTGTACAGCTTGGTGCCGATAGAGTCGGCGCATACCTGGCCTGTCAGGTCAATGGACAGCGCCGAGTTGATGCTGATCATGGTATCGTTCTGGGCGATATTGAACGGATTATTGACATAATCCGTGGGATGCAATTCAATGATCGGGTTGTTATGCACAAACTCATACAGCCGCTTTGAGCCGAACAGGAAGCCGGCCACGATCTTGCCCGGATGAAAGCTCTTGCGGCGGCAGGTAATCACCCCGCGCTCCACCAGATCCACCACGCCATCAGAGAAAAGCTCGGTATGAATGCCCAGATCCTTGTGACGGGTGAGGTTTTGCAACACCGCATCTGGAATGCTACCGATGCCCATCTGCAGGGTAGCGTTGTCGGGGATGCGCCCGGCAATGTGCTGCCCCACCTTCATGTGCAGGTCAGAGCTGCCGCCTTGCGGTGCTTCGGGGATTTCATAATCCACTTCGACGATGGCACTCAGCCGACTGATGTGGATGAAGCTGTCTCCCAGCGTGCGCGGCATTTGCTTGTTAACTTCGGCAATGATGATGCGCGCCTCTTCTGCTGCCGGTTTGGTGGTGCCCACCTCCACGCCGAAGCTGCAAAAGCCGTGCTCATCGGGCGTAGACAGCGAGATCAAGGCCACATCCAGCGGCAGCGTACCGCCGGAGCGGAACAGATCAGGCAATTCTGAGAGAAACGCCGGGGTGAAATCGGCGCGTCCAGCCTGCACGGCGCTGCGCACATTGTGGCCGATAAACAAAGCATTGTGGCGGAAAGACTCTTCCATCCCTTCCGTGGTATAGGGCGCATCGGCAAAGGTAAGGATATGCACGATCTCCACGTTGCGCAGTTCCGGCGCGCGGGCTACCATGGCGTGCATCAGCTCAATCGGCACGCCGGCTCCGCCGCCCAGATAGACGCGCGTGTTGGATTGAATCGCTAAGACCGCTTTTTCGGCGGAAACAACCTTGCTGTAATATAAACTGGAATAATTCATGACAAAGGATTTCTTTTAGGCGGGTTGCTCGACCACGCCGGCCATATCTATTTCGATCTCGCGGCCCAGGGCGCGGGCCAGGCGTCGGCTGGCAATTTTGCCGCGATACAGCTTGACACCGTTGAACAGCGCCGGCATCTCGCCCAACGCGCATTCCAGGCCGCATTCAGCCATACGCACCAAATAGGGTTGAATGGCGTTGGTGAGCGCATGGCTGGAGGTGCGCGCCGCTGCCGCAGGCAGGTTGGGCACGCAGAAGTGGATCACGCCGTCCACCTCGAAGGTGGGGTCGTCCAGCAGCGTCAGCCGGCTGGTTTCCACACAACCGCCCAGATCAATGGCAAAGTCCATGATCAGCGCGCCTTTTTTCATTTGGCTCACCATGTCGCGGGTGATGATCACCGGCGAGCGACGGCCCGGGCGGTGTACCGCGCCGATCACCACATCGGCGAAGCGGGTCACGCGGCGCAGGTTATAATCGTTGGCGATCATGGTACTCACTGTGCCGTTGAACATCTGATCTACCAAGCGCAGCTTGCGCGCGTCATCATCCAGCATCAGCACCTGCGCGCCCAGGCCCACAAAGCCGCGCGCCGCAGTGCGCCCCAGCGTGCCTGCGCCAACGATGATGATGATGCTGCGTGGCACGCCGGCCAACCCGCCCAGCAAAATGCCGCGGCCACCGCGAGGATTGGTAAGGTATTGGCCGGCCATGATCGGGGCCAATTGTCCGGCTACTTCGCTCATCGGCACCAGAATCGGCAACATGCCGTCCGGTTCCTCCATTACTTCATAGGCAATGGCAGTGACCTCACGTTCGGCCAGCGCCTGGTACAGGTTCGGTGAGGCTACGGTGAGATGGAAGAAGGAAAAGATGGCCTGGCCCTGGCCGAACAGCCGAAACTCGTGGCGCATCGGGCGAGCCACTTTCACTACTACCTGGGCACGGCCGTAGGCTTCTGATGGCGAGTAGACGATCTGCGCACCGACGCCTTCATAGTGCTCGTCGCGAAAGCCGGCATCGGCCCCGGCATTGTGTTCGATGTAGACTTTGTGGCCACCCTGAGTGAGCGCGGCAACGCCCGCGGGCGTCAACCCAACGCGCTTTTCGTGCACGCGCACCTCGCGCGGTATTCCAAATTCCATGGCTGATACTCCTGACTGCTAAAGACGGCTGATGCTACACTTTTTCTAATCTTACCGCAGTTACCTTAAATTCGGGAATCTTGGCTACGGGGTCAAGATGTTCGGCACTGGTGAGCCAGTTGGCGGCCTGATCGGGGAAGTGGAAGGTGGCGAATACCAGATCGCGGCTGACGCGCTCTGTCACCCAGGCTTTGGCCTCAACCGCACCACGGCGCGAGACCAAACGTACCATGTCGCCATCTTCGATTGCCAGTCGCTGCGCGTCCTCGATGCTGACCTCAATCAGGGCTTCGGGGTAGGCTGCCAGCAGGCCGCTGGCGCGCCGCGTCATCTCACCGCCGTGCCAATGATACAGCACGCGGCCGGTGGTCATCACCGTGGGATAGTCGGCATCGGGCCGCTCGCCAGGCGGGGTGTGATCCACCGCGGCAAAACGTCCCAGGCCGCGGGTAAACTTGCCTACATGCAGAATCGGCGTGCCAGGATGGCTTTCGTTGGGCACGGGCCACTGTAACGATGCGCCCGCTTCGATCCGACGATAGGTGACCCCGGCGTATGATGGCGTGAGCGCGTTGATCTCGGCCATGATGTCCTGCGGGCTGTTGTAGTTCCAGCCGCCGAAGGGAGCCGCCGTGTCTGGCTCAGCCGCGCCCAGTGCCAGCAGGCGTCGCGCCAACTGGGTGATGATCCAGGTGTCGAGTTGCGCCTCGCCGGGCGCTTCAACGGCCTTGCGCACGCGCTGAATGCGTCGTTCGGTGTTGGTGACGGTTCCCTCTTTTTCGGCAAAGCTGGCCGCGGGGAAGATCACATCGGCATAGGGTGCAGTTTCACTGTAGAACAGCTCTTGCAGCACGATGAATTCGGTTTTGTCCAGCGAATATTGCACATGGCGCAGGTCGGGGTCGCTGGTCATGGGGTTTTCGCCCACGATGTACAGGCAGCGCACGGTGCCTTCTTCCGCGCCTTTTAGCATTTCGGTGACGGTCAGGCCCACCCTGTTGTCCAGTGGCACGCCCCAGGCAGCTTCAAATTTGGCCTGCGCTTCAGCTTGAGTTACCGGCTGATAGCCGCTGTAAACATTGGGCAGGCCGCCCATATCGCAAGCGCCCTGCACGTTGTTTTGTCCGCGCAGCGGGTTGACGCCGCCACCCGCCACGCCCATGTTGCCCAGCAGCATTTGCAGGTTGGCGCAGCTCATCACATTGGCCACACCCATCTTGTGTTGGGTGATGCCCATAGCGTAGAGCAGCGCGCCCGGGCGATGCTCGGCCATCATGCGCGCAGCCGCCTCGATCTTGGCGGCAGGCACGCCGGTGATGGCGCTGGCGACTTCTGGCGTGTATTTCGCCACAGTGGCCGCCAGTTCGTCGAAGCCTTCGGTGCGTGCCGCGATGAAGTCGGCATCTTGCTGGCCGTCACGCAGGATCACGTGCATGATGCCGTTTAGCAGGGCAATGTCGGTGCCGGGACGATGGCGCAGGTACAGGTCGGCATATTCGGCTATGTCAATCCGCCGCGGGTCAGCCACAATCAGCTTAGCCCCGCGCTGGCGCTTGGCCCGGCGGATCTTGGAGCCGATCACCGGATGCTGTTCGGTGGTGTTGCTGCCGATGATGAAGATGCAGCGGCTTTCTTCGGCGATGTCGCGAATGCTGTTGGTCATCGCTCCGCTGCCAAAACTGGTCGCCAGACCGGCGACGGTGCTGCTGTGTCAGAGACGGGCGCAGTGGTCAATGCTGTTGGTGGTCATCAACTGCCGCGTGAGCTTGGCAAACAGAAAGTTTTCTTCGTTGCTGCATTTAGCCGAGGCCAGAAAGGCGAAGCTGCGCCCGCCGTGCCGTTTCTTTTCCTGCGCCAGCTTGGTTGCGGTTACATCCAGTGCAGTGTCCCAGTCTACTGCGATAAAATGGTCAATGGTTAATGCCGGATTGTCGGTCGGCCACGCATTGTCGGATGTTGATCGTTGACCGTTCTCCGTTTGCTGCGATCTGCGCCCTGCCTTTTCCCGCACTTGCCATGTGCCATCGGCCACCTGCTGCGCCAGCCGTGCCGGGTCGAGCCATTTGGCGCGCACCAGCGGGCGGGTGAGGCGTTCAGGGTTGTGGATGTAGTCGTAGCCGTAGCGCCCTTTCACGCACAACGCTAGGCCGTTCACCGGTGCGTTGCGGGCACTGGTGACACGGATCGCCTTGCCGTTGCGCACATGCAGGTCAAAGTTACAGCCTACGCCGCAGAAAGAGCAGGTGGTGCGTACTTTCTTCACCTGGCTGGGACGGCCCTTGTTCAGGCTCATCTTGTCGAACAGCGCGCCGGTGGGACAATAGGCCACGCACTGGCCGCAGCTCTCACAACCGGCATCCAGCAACGGCTGATCGGCACCCGCCACCAGCTTGGTGGCAAAGCCGCGGCTGGCGAAGCTCCACACATCGCGGTTTTGCATCTCGGTGCAGGCGCGGATGCAACGTCCGCACAAAATACATTTGTTGCGGTCAATGGCGATGAAGGGGTTGGGGTCAGGATCGAAGGCATAGCTGTGACGCGCGCCATCGTGTTGGGGCCATTCTACACCATAATCGTAGACCAGGTCTTGCAGCTCGCAATCGCCGTTTACCTCACAGGTCATGCACTCGTTGGGGTGATCGGTGAGCAGCATTTCCAGCACGAAACGGCGCGTGGCAATGGCCTCTGCCGAGTCGGTGTGTACGGTCATTCCCTCGAAAACGGGCGTGGTGCAGGCCGTTTGCAGGCCGCGCGCCTTTTCTACCGACACCACACACATGCGGCATGCGCCAACATTGCTCAGGTCAGGGTGATGACACAGCGTAGGGATGTGGATGTGGGCCGCGCGCGCTGCTTCCAGAATAGTGGCGCCTTCCGGCGCGGTGACGGGTTGGCCGTTGATGGTGAGTGTAGGCATGGCAGATGTGAAAATGATTTGAGCGGGAAAACGATTTTAAGCGCTTCGTCAATCTTGTGCATATCCTGGGGTGGATATGAACTAAGTACTTTGCTACAGTTTGCGTTTGGCATTGGCCAAAACTACAAGCAGTGCAATCAAGGCCAGTGGAATCGCCCATAACAAGGATGGATCTTCATCACCGCTGAAAAGCCAGATGCCATACATGAAAATGGGTATCAACATGAACAGAATACAGCCTGTGCCAACCGTGCGAACACGCTTCTGAAAACGCTGTTCCTTGATATGTGGAGGTTCCCAGTTATCGGGTTTCATTAGCTTGATTACCAGGGTCACTAATTACTACTCACCGCTTACGCTGTCTTCGTCCAGCCTTTGCGGATGTAGATGAACCAATAGACCAGACCCACCATCACCGCGCCGCCGATGATATTGCCGATGGTCACAGGCAGCAGATTGGCAACGAGGAAGTTGCCCCAGGTCACGCTGCTGTAGTCTGCTGCGGTTTTGCCGATAGCGCTCCAGAACTGCGGCGCAGCCGTGGCCTTGATCAGCAGAGCAATCGGGATGAAATACATGTTGGCAATGCTGTGTTCAAAGCCCGCGGCCACGAACGCTGTGATGGGAAAGACAATGGACAGGATTTTGTCGGTGGTGGTGCGGGCGCTGAAACACAGCCATACCGCCAGGCACACCAACGCATTGCACAGAATGCCCAACATCAGCGCCTGGACAAAATCCAGAGTGCATTTGCTTGCGGCAATGTTGAGCGCAGTGAGGCCCACAGCGCCGTTGCTGAAGGTATATTGCTTGCCGAGCAGCATCATTACCGCCGTGGCAAACGAACCGATGAAATTGCCCACATACACCAACGTCCAGTTGCGCAGCACATGGCTCAATTTCAAGCGCCCGTCGGCCCAGGCCATCACGATCAGGTTGTTGCCGGTGAACAGCTCAGCGCCCGCCACCACCACCAGGATCAGGCCCAGGCAGAAGGCCAAGCCGGCAATGACACGGATGATGCCGTAGGGTACGCTGCCGGCCAGCCCGGCCACTGCGGTGGTGGAAAAGACCGCGCCGAGTGCGATAAATGCACCGGCCAACACAGCCAGGGCCACGGTGTTGCGTGGCCCCATCATGGCCTTCTTCACGCCGATTTCTTCGGCCCTCACCGCCATTTCCGGCGGAATAAAGGCATCCATGCTGACTGGAGGATTTTGGGTGTTCATGAAAAGCGTTTCCTGGTGGGAATAAAGTATTATCTACTCGACCGCCGACCTGCTGCGTAACATTAGCTGGTAAGTCGTAGTTCTGCAAGGCGCGGTGAGATGATTTGGATGGCGTCGAAGTTGCACACCTCCATGCACAGGCCGCAGCGTTCGCACAGCGCCGGGTCAATCACGTGTGTCTCTAGTTTGGCACCGAAAATAGCGTCGGCCCCGCAGTTGCGCGCACACACCATGCAGCCGGTGCACAGCTCTGGGATCACTTCGTAGGTGATTAGCGCCTTGCAGGTATGTGCCGCGCATTGGTGATCGCGAATGTGGGCAATGTACTCGTGTTCGAAATGTTGCAGCGTGGAAAGCACCGGCGACGGCGCAAGCTGCCCCAGCGCGCACAGCGAGCCTTGTTGCATCCCTGTAGCCAGCCTGCGGATGGTGTCCAGGTCTTCCATCTGTCCGTGGCCGTCGGTGATACGCTCCAGCACCTCCAGCATACGCGTGCTGCCGATGCGACAGGGTGGGCATTTGCCGCAGCTTTCGTCGCAGGTAAACTGCATGAAGTATTTGGCAAACTCCACCATGCAGGTGCCCTGGTCGGCTACAATCATGCCGCCTGAACCCATCACCGCACCGGCAGCGCGCAGCGAGTCGAAATCTACCGGTGTGTCCAGGAACGGATCAGGCAGGCAACCGCCCAGCGGCCCGCCCGTCTGCACCGCTTTGAAGGTTTTCGGCTGCGGCACACCTCCCGCTACATCGTCAATAATCTCGCGCAGGCTGATACCCATCGGCACTTCGATCAGCCCGGTGCGCGCCACCTGGCCGGTGAGGGCAAACACGGCGGTGCCGGGGCTGCCTGCGGTGCCCAGCGAGCGGAACCACTCTGCGCCCATGCGCAAAATGCGCGGGGTATAGGCGTAGGTTTTAACGTTGTTGACATTGCTGGGTTGTTGCCACAAACCCGCCACCGCGGGATAGGGTGGCCGCGGCCAGGGCTGGCCGCGGCCACCCTGAATTGATGCCATCAGCGCGGTTTCTTCCCCGCAGACAAAAGCGCCAGCGCCTTCCTTCACGGCAATGTCGAAGTTGAAGCCGGAACCCAGGATGTTTTTGCCCAGCAAGCCCAGCGCGCGCGCCTGCTGCAGCGCCGTGTTGAGGTGACTGATCGCCAGCGGGTACTCGGCGCGGCAATACACATAGCCCATCTGCGCGCCGATGGCATAGCCAGCAATAGTCATGCCTTCGATCACCGAATGAGGGTCACCCTCCAGCACCGAGCGATCCATGAACGCACCTGGGTCGCCTTCGTCGGCATTGCAGATCACATACTTGGGCCAACGCTGCGTTTTGCGCGCCAGGCCCCACTTCACACCTGCCGAAAAGCCGCCGCCGCCTCGTCCGCGCAGGCCAGAGCGCGTCACTTCATCCACTACCTGCTCCGGCGTCATCGTCAGCAGGGCACGCTCCAGCGCCTGATAGCCGCCCAGCGCCAGATAGTCATCCAGGCTTTCAGGATCAATCAAGCCGCAGTTGCTAAGCACAATACGCAATTGCTTGCGCTGAAAGGCGATGCGTTGCTCGCTGCCGGGTTCCACAAAGCTGAGCGAATGCAGGTGTTGGCCGTTGGCTTCGCTCACCGTCGCCACTACCTCGCCCACGATCACAGCCTTGACCAGTGGCTTGCCTTCCAGGTAATGGGCAAAAATCTGCGGGATGTGCTTGGCAATGGCATTGCCATAGTTGATGCGCGCCCGGCCTGGCGCTTCCAGCTCGATCATCGGCTCGTAGGAACACATGCCCACACAGCCCACCGGGCGGATGTGGCCGCGCAGGCCGCGGCGATCCAGCTCGCGTTGCGTGGCGGCCAGACCCTCGGCCGCACCCGCTGCCACGCCACAGGTGCCCATCCCCACAGTGATGAGCAAATCAGCTTCGCTACCGTTTTGCCAGCGTTGTTTAGCTTCGGCGCGTGCCTGCGCCAGGGAAAGAGTCGTTGTCATCATACATCAAGGTTGCGGCGTGATCTGTTTACGCACGGCTTTCATCATGCCATCCTGGCGCACGCGGCCCATCACCTGGCCGTCCAGTACCACCACCGGGGCCAGTGCGCACGACCCCAGGCAATAGACAATCTCCACAGTCAGTTCGCCGTCGGGGGTGGTTTCGCCCGGCATGATGTGAAAGCCATCTTCGATAGCGTTCAGCAGCAGCGGCGTGCCTTTGACATGGCAGGCGGTGCCATCACATACGCGCACCACATGGCGGCCGCGGCGTTCAAAATAGAACTGGGCGTAGAAGGTAGCCACCCCGTAGACCTTGCTGACGGCAATGCCCATGCGTCGGGCTATCAGCGCCAACGCCGATTTAGGCAAATACCCATAGAGCTGCTGCGCCTGCTGCAGCACGGGAATCAAAGCACCCCGCTGACCCTGGTACTGCTCAAAAACCGGGTCCAGCAGGGATAAATCCACTTCCGGCGTGGCAGGGGACGCCGCGGCAATGGGGCGACTGGTCATGAAAGTCTCCGTTTGAGCCAGACCGGCTGCAGCGACCCTGAGAGGAAGCGCGCCACAGCAAGCCTGTGCGGCTAATTCATTGTTCGTTCAAGATACCACAAGGATAGGATTAAGAACATGACAAAAGTCATATTGTCTGCTGAAACCTGTCCGGGAATAACGTTTGCCCCGATAGCGATCGTCAGTGAATGGCGTTGTTGGGCCAGGCGCCATGCTGCGGCGTTTTCGCGCAGATGAGTATTCTCACAGACTTTAGAAAAGCCTTTGTGCAGGATTGACAGTCGCCCCTACATCGGTACAATAGCAGTATGTCACCTTCTCCTGTTCCCGATGGCTATGTACGCGGCGCAGTTTTCTATGACGGCGGCGCAGAACACAGTATCTACAACGATTATGCGCGTCAGGCGTTTTGGAATCTGGCAGGCGGTTATGGCGCGCGCATTGTAGTGCTCACTACCAACGTTGAGGGCGCCAGCGAAGCAGACTATGGCTATGCCGCAGCCTTCCGCGACCTTGAGTCAGCGCGTGTACAGCTTTTGGAGCTGCGCGACCGCGCCAGCGGTCACGACCCGGCCATTTTACATGCCATCGAACATAGCACCGCGGTGTTTCTGTCCGGCGGCCACCCGCTGAAATGGTCTACGCGCATTGGCGGCACACCCCTGGCTACTGCCATTCGCCGCGCCAACGCCTGTGGCAAAACCGTGGGCGGAGTGGGCGGCTCGGCGGCCTTCCTGGGTAACCACATGCTGGTATATCGCGACGATTCGCCCTATCCCTGCATGGCGCCCGGCTTGGGGCTTAGCAACCGCATGTTGATGGCGGCTCATTTTGACCCCGCCACCCGCGGCGGGTTGCTGCGCATGGCTATTGCCAGCAACCCCTACTTGCTGGGCATCGGCCTGCCTGACCGCGCGGCCATCATCCGCCGCGCCGATGTGCTGCTGGAGGTGGTGGGGCTGGCTGCGGTGCAGATTATAGATGGCAGCCATATGACCGACACCAACCTGCCGACCTGGACGGCCGGCGCGCCGTTCGAGGCCGAGGGCCTGCGCGTGGTGGAGTTGCCTCCTGACCATCGCTATGACCCGGAAACGCACCGCGTGCTGCCGCCGGAACTGGTGTTGCCGCTGCCCGCGCGCAGCTCGTTTTAAGCGGAGATACCTGACCATGCTGGAAACCGGCGTAGATATTGCCCTTATCTTCCTGACCCTGCAAGCCCTGGTACTGCTGGTGTTTGTGGTGATCCTGACTGCGCTCATGGCTAAAGCTACGGCGGTGGTACGCAGCAAGGTGCAGAGTTTCACCCCCGTAGTGCAGGAAAAATCGCAACAACTGGCCGACATCACCGACACAGCCAGCCACAAAGTGGCTGAGCCATTCATCCGCCTGGATGCGCGCCGCGCTCGCGCCGAGGCTATGGTTAAGCAGGCTGTAACTCCGGCTGCCGCGGCCTTCGCATCTAAACCACTTTCGGAGGAATAAATGTTTTCCAAACGTGAGAAAATCTCTTTACCCGGTGTCGCGATCGGGGCCGTCACCGGCGCGGTGATCGGCGCACTGGCTAGCATCGTGTTGATGACCGCACAGGAGGACGAGAAGCTGCGCAACTCAGCCGGCATCAGTACCTATGTGCAGTTGGGCGCGGCTATGGTGGCTCTGGTGAAGCAAGCCAACAACCTGATTGCCGGACGACCCATCAAGGCATAAGCCTGCAAAACTTGTGCAAACTTTCTCTTGTCGTTATAATGAAGTGCATCACAGCCCCTGTGATGCACTTCATTTTTGTCTTCGGAGGACCCCGTGAGTGATCGCACCGGCGCGAGCCATCTGATAGCCGTAGTTGGTGCAGGCCCGGCAGGCCTGTACGCCGCCAAAACCCTGGCCGATGCCGGGGCCGAGGTCTTGTTGTTTAACCGTGATATTAAACCTGGTGGGTTGGCCGAATATGGCATCTACCACGACAAAATAAAAATGAAAGAGGGTCTGCGCAAGCAGTTTCAGGGGATTTTGGCGCATCCAGGCATTCGCTATTTCGGCAATGTCAGCGTGGGACAGCAGGGCGATCTTAGCCTGGACGATCTGCGCGCGCTGGGTTGCCAGGCCATCCTGGTAACGGTCGGGGCGCAGGGAACCAAATGGCTGGGGCTGCCCGGCGAAGAGCTGGCCGGTGTCTACCATGCCAAGGACATTGTATATCACTACAATCGCCTGCCACCTTTCAGCCAGCAAGCCTTCAAGATCGGCCAGCGCGTGGCTACCGTCGGCGTGGGCAACGTGATGATGGACATAGCCCATTGGCTGATCCGCGATGTCAAAGTAGCTGAGATAATTGCCACGGCCCGCCGCGGCCCTGCCGAAGTGAAATTCACCAAAAAGGAGCTGGTGCCGGTCACTGCCAACATTGATTTGGCGGCTCTGCACAACGAGATCGAGCGCGTGGCTCTGCTGATGCAGGCGGTGGGGCAAGATCCCGCCGCGGCCGAGCAATACATCCTGTCTGCGGCTGATAAAGCCGATCCGCCCACCTCAGACACGGTGCTGCAATTTGATTTTCTTGCTTCACCCACAGCCATCATTGGCGATGCCAACGGCAACGTCAGCGGCCTGGAGGTGGAAGATACCAAGCTGGTGGCGGCTAACGGCGATACCAAGGCCCGCAGCCTGGGCACGCGCCGCATCATCCCCGTAGATACCGTGATTTTCTGCATCGGCGACCGCGTGGACGAGACGTTTGGCCTGCCTACCGAGTGGAACGAATACGTCAAGAACCCGACGCCGCGCTATCCTATGGAGGGCAACTCCTACGAAGCGTTCGACCCGGCAGCCGGCGCAGTCATTGCCGATGTTTTTGTTGCCGGTTGGGCACGCAAGGCCAGCGATGGCCTGGTGGGTGTAGCGCGCAAGGATGGCACGCTGGGCGCGCAGGCCACGTTGGCTTATCTGCAAACACAACCTGCGTCGGATGCCACCGTGCTGGCCGACCAGGTTGCTGCTGTTGAGGCACGTTTGGCTCAACTGGGAAAACGCGTGGTGGTGCAGCATGATCTGGCGGTGCTGACCGCGGCAGAACAGGCTGAGATGCAGCGGCTTGGCCTGGAGGATTTCAAGTTTGTCTCCAACGAAGCCATGCTGGCGCTGATTGGCTCACAATAAAGTTTCTTTTGCCCCTGGCCTGTGGTCAGGGGCTTTTTTTGCAACTCTAAACGGCGCTTCGCCGCGCCCCAACAACACAACGAGGTGTTTTTCTAATGGCTCTTACAGATATTGTGGTTCTAGGCGGGGCGCGTACCCCCTTTGGCAAGTTCGGCGGTTCGTTCAAGGACACGTCGGCTACTGATTTGGGCGTTGCTGCGGCCAAAGGCGCTTTGGCCGCCAGCGGCGTGCAGCCGCAGCATGTACAGCATGTTGTCTTCGGCAACGTCATCCAGTCCAGCCGTGATGCGGCCTATCTGGCGCGCCATGTGGCCTTGATGGCGGGCATGCCCATTACCACACCCGGCCTGACGCTGAATCGGCTGTGCGGCTCCGGCATGGAGGCGATCATCGAGGCCGCACGCATGATCCGCAGCGGCGAGGCGGATATTGTAATGGCGGGCGGCACGGAAAACATGAGCATGGCTCCGCTGGTCAGCCGCAGCGCCCGCTGGGGCGCTGGCCTGGGCGAAGGCCTTACCCTGGAAGACTCGCTGTGGCAGGGCCTGACCGATAGCTATGCCAACATGCCGATGGCGATCACCGCCGAAAACGTGGCCCAGAAATACGGCGTCGGTCGTGAAGAGCAGGACGCATTGGCGCTGGCCAGCCAGCAGCGCGCAGTCGCGGCGTGGAAAGAAGGGCGCTTTGCGGATGAGGTGGTGGCTACGCAGGGCAAGGATGGCCGCGGCAAACCCTTCACCGTAACCACCGACGAGCATATCCGCGCTGAAACTACCGCCGAAGGGCTGGCCAAGCTGCCGGCACGCTTCATCCCCACGGGCGGCACGGTGACCGCGGGCAACGCCAGCGGCATTGTGGACGGCGCGGCGGCGCTGGTGCTGGCTTCTGCTGAGCGCGCGGCCGAATTGGGGCTGACCCCCTGGGCACGGCTGGCTGGTTATGGCATTGCCGGTGTACCGCCGGAGCTGATGGGCATCGGCCCGGTGCCGGCCAACGAAATCGCTCTGGCTAAGGCCGGTCTCACCGTGCAGAACATCGGCCTGTGGGAGATCAACGAAGCCTTTGCCGCCCAATGTCTGGCCTGCGCCAAGGAACTGGGCTTTGACCTGGACCTGCTGAACGTCAACGGCGGCGCGATTGCCATCGGTCACCCGCTGGGGGCCACGGGCGCGCGCGTGGCGCTGACGCTGATCCTGGAAATGCGTCGCCGCGGCCTGCGCTACGGCAGCGCCTCCATGTGCATCGGTGGCGGCATGGGCTCCGCCGGGATCTTTGAGCTGTTCGGGTAGGGTAGACAGGTACGCCGAAGACGGGTAGATTGGTGCAATGCCGTCGTGCACTGTCTCTGGATTGCTGGTGATGCTGTGGTCGTCTTGCCTGGGCAGGGCGACCACAGTCGCGATTGGATGATACGAGGCGAGTTTGTTTTTAAAAGACGGGCCACTCCTGCCAAATGGATACATTGCGCATAGGCTCCCGCTATTTCCCGCTAAGCCTGGAAGCGTTGCGAGCTTTGGGGCGCTGGTTGAGGAGTGTACCGACGAGAAATCCTGCAGTTCTGGATGACGAAAGACGGGATTTCTCGAAATGACAACTTTATTGTCAACTGTGTAAGTCCTATCAGATAATGGATCAACCCACACCCATTCAACGCTGGAATTCCGGGGCGATTGGCCGAAGCCACGCGGTTGCTTTTAATGGCGTTGTCTGGCTCGTCGCCAATACGAAGGAACCAGGCACACCCAGCGCTCAACAGATTGACAGCACCCTCGACTATCTGGAGGCCGCGCTTATTCAGGCTGGCTCAGGCAAAGATCGCCTGTTGTCCGTCCAGGTGCTGCTGAAAGACATAGCAGATCGGGATGCTTTCAACGACAAGTGGTGTCAGTGGATCGGCGAGGATCCGCGCAACTGGCCGCAGCGTGCGGTCTATGGCGCGGCTCTTGCGCCGGGACTCGCCATCGAGATCATCGCGGTCGCCGTTCAGAGTGCATAGGTTTGAAGCATGGCGCGTGCAGCCAGCTATTTTCCGCTAAGCCCGGAAGCGTTGCGAGTCGAAGCGATAGGTTGGGCGGTTTGCCAGCTTTTGAGAAGCCTTGTGTTTGTCTTTGACTAGATTGCTGTTTCGTGTTAGAGTAATTGAGAATTGAGAGTTAGGAATTGAGAGTTAGGAACGACACAAGGAGCGCCTATAAGCCGATAGTCACCCTATGATCTCACCGAGAAGCACAGCGCCTGAACTGGATGCTTATCCAGTTGACGAGGTGGAGGTTCCCTGGCCCACGCCGGGGGAAAATCGAAAGTTCGGCGGATGCCTCCAGGGCTTGCCCCAGCCCTTCGCTTCTCCTCATTCAAGCGGACGCCCAAAACCGGCCGGTAACGGCTGCTACAAAAGCGGATGCAGGGCACTTGGTACATCAGTAAACAAGAAACAAGTACACAAAAAAGCCCCGGATGGCCTTGTGTGCTTGTTTACCTGTGTACTTGTATACCCATCTACTTTCACCCCCAACAACCGAGGAGACACCCCCCATGTGCGGTATCGTAGGATACGTTGGCCCGCGCGCGGCGACGCCGCTTGTCGTTGAAGGCCTACAACGTTTGGAGTATCGCGGCTACGACTCAGCCGGCATTGCCGCGATTCAGGATCATCAAATCGAAGTGCGCCGCGATGTCGGCAAGCTGTCTAATTTAATCGCGCTGCTTTACCGGCAGCCGGTCGAGGGCCATGTGGCGCTGGGCCATACCCGCTGGGCCACACACGGCCGGCCCAACCAACAGAACGCGCATCCTCACAGCGACAGCAGCGGTGAAATCGTGGTGGTGCAAAACGGCATTGTGGAGAATTACCGTGAGCTGCGCGAAAGCCTGCAAGCCGAGGGCATCGAGTTTCGCTCTGAAACCGATACCGAGGTGATTGTCCACCTGCTGTCGCTGAACTATCACCCCGATGGCGGCCTGGCCGAGGCGGTGCGCAAAACCCTGGGGTACCTGCGCGGACCTAGTGCCATTGTAGCGATGACCAGCCGTGAGCCGGATCGTCTGGTGGTGGCGCGGCTGGGCAATGCCGGCGGGGTCGCCATTGGTCTGGGCGATGGCGAAACTTTCGTGGCGTCGGATATTCCTGCCATTCTGGAGCATACCCGGCGCATGATGTTCCTGGAACACGGCCAGATGGCGGTGATCACCCGCGATGGCGCGGAGGTGTGTACCGTGGCCGGTGCGCCGGTGCAACTTGATATTCACGACATCCCCTGGGATCCCATCTCCGCGGCCAAAGGTGAGTACCGCCATTTCATGCAGAAGGAAATCTTCGAGCAGCCGCGCGCCATCACCGACACCTTGCGCGGCCGCGTGGACTTCGACAGCGGCGAGGTGAGCCTGGGCCAGCTCAGGTTGACGCCGGAGCGGGCGCGCAGCTTCAACCGCATTGTCACCGTGGCCTGCGGCACCTCGGCCTATGCCGGGCTGGTGGGCAAGTTTCTGCTGGAGAATATCACCCGCCTGCCGGTCGAAGTGGACTACGGCTCGGAATTCCGCTACCGCGACCCGGTGATTGACGACCGCACCCTGCTGCTGGCGATCACGCAGTCGGGCGAGACGGTGGATACGCTGGCCGCGATGGAGGAGGGCCGCGAGAAGGGCGCCTTCGTTGCCAGCATCGTCAACGCCATCGGTAGCCAGGCCGCGCGCGTCAGTGATGGCGTAATCACCATGCACTGCGGTCCGGAAATCGGCGTAGCCAGCACCAAAGCCTTCACCACCTCGCTGGTGGATCAATATTTGCTGGCACTGGTGCTGGCGCAGGCCCGTGACACCCTCGGCCCGGCGCGACGCCGCCAATTGGCCGATGACCTGGCCCATCTGCCTGGCCTGATGGGGCAAATTCTTGACCCCGATCCCGCGGCCAATGCCATTTATCTGGAGCTGGCCGAGCGCTTCCACAGCTACCGCAACTTCCTTTTCCTGGGCCGCGGCATCAACTACCCAATTGCCCTGGAGGGCGCGCTGAAGCTCAAGGAAATCAGCTACATCCACGCTGAGGGCTATCCCGCGGGCGAGATGAAGCATGGCCCCATCGCTCTGATTGACCGCGATATGCCGGTGGTGGTGATCGCGGTGCAGGACAGCGTTTACGATAAGATGATCAGCCAGGTGGAGCAGGTGAAGGCGCGCAATGGCATTGTGATCGCAGTTGCCACCGAAGGCGACGAGTTCATTAAAACCAAAGCTGATCATGTGATCTACGTGCCGCCCGCGCCTGCCTTCCTCACGCCCATGCTCACCGTGCTACCGTTGCAGCGTTTGGCCTACGAGATGGCCGTCTGGCGCGGTGCCGACGTAGACCAGCCCCGCAACCTGGCGAAGAGTGTGACGGTGGAATAGAGAGGAAATGATAGATTGGTAAAGTGGTAGACTTGGTAAATCTTCGTATGCTTCACAGGCATAGTACGACTTTCCAAATCATGCTTCCGGCGAGAGGAGGGCGACGATTTAAAAAACCGTCGTGTGACCGCCGCAACTTCTCACCTTCCAATTTACCAATCTACCAGCTTCCCAATATACCAATCCATGCGTCTTCTTCTAATCGCTCCCTTTGCTCTGTATCCCAAGGGCACGACGCGCGGGCGGGTACTGCCGTTGGCACATGCGCTGGCTGCGCAGGGACATGCGGTGCAAGTATTGGTGCCGCCCTATGATTGGCCCGCGCATTCGGGCCGCCGTGTGCAGGCGGATGGCGTGGAAACCGTCCATCTGCCGGTGGGCGAGCGTTCCTCGATGTTGGGGCAGGTGCGACTGGGGACGGCGCTGGCGCAGGCCGCACAGGCGTGGCGCCCCGATGTGGTGCATGTATTCAAACCCAAAGGGCCTGGTGGCATTGCTGCCAGGCTTTTACTATCCCGCGGCCTGCCGGTAATGGTAGACACCGATGACTACGAGGCCGGATGGAACGCGGCTGCGGGTTATCCGGCGGTGCTGCGGTTAGCTTTTCGTTGGCAAGAGCGGGATTTGCTGCGTCGTGGCTACGCGGTCACCGCGGCCAGCCGCTGGCTGTGCCAGTTTGCTGCCTCGCTCGGCCAGCAGCGGGTGACTTATCTGCCAAACGGCGTTGATCTTTCGCGTAGTGAGGGGCTATTCGTCGCACCGCCTTTGTCTGACACAGCCAGCAGTGCACGGCGTGTTTTGCTCTACACCCGCTTTGTCGAACATTCCGCCGCCGAGGTCTGGGACGTGTGGCGTGGCGTTGTGGCGCAGCATCCGCGCGCAGAGCTGTGGGTGGTCGGGCAGGGCATGCACGGAGAGGAGGCCGAGCTGCAACGCCTGGCCCGCAAAGCAGGCGCCGAAGGCTCTATCCGCTGCCTGGGTTGGTTGCCTGTCGCTGCGCAGTCGGGTTTGTTTGCCGCGGTGGACGTAGCCTTGCTGCCTGTGCGCGACTGTGCGCGCAATCGCGCCAAATCGCCCTTGCGTTTGCTGGAGCTGTTGGCCCACGGTGTGCCGGTAGCCACTCAGCGCGTGGGGGAATATGGCCTGTACATTCAGCACGATGTGTCTGGCCTGCTGGCCGAGCCGGACGATGCCGCGGGGCTGGCCGGACATGTGTTGCGACTGCTGGCTGAGCCGACATTGCGGGCGCACCTGGCTGCTGCGGCCCGCGCCTACGTCGGCAGGCAACATGCCTGGACGCGGCTGGCTGAGCGAATTGTTTATCACCCGCACATCAAAAGCAAGGACAGATGACTAACTCAACCGTGTCTTTCAGACCCGTTTTCTGGTGGAGCCTGGCGCTGGGCTGGATGGGGCTGATCTTTTTGTTTTCTGCTCAGTCCAATTTTGATTTTATCAGCGAGCAGTGGAACAGCGATCCGCTGTCGGTGGCGGCGCATTTCAGCGAATACGCCCTGCTGGCCGCGCTGCTGGCGCAGGCACTACGCCATTCCCGCATAGCCGCGACCCGCGCCGCTCGGCTGGCTTTCCTGCTCAGCGTGGTCTACGCTGGCAGCGATGAGCTGCATCAAGCCTTTGTACCGGGCAGACATCCTGACCTGCGTGATGTGCTGGTGGATGCCCTGGGCGCGCTGGCGGGCCTTTGCCTGTTGCACTGGCTGCTGCGAAAACAGATGCTTGCCAAAATCAGACAGCGCGGGTAGAATTCGGCTCAACATAACCCTGCTGCATGGATGGCCTATGACCGCAAAAAACTCAACCAAAACGCGCCCGCGTGATGCTGCTCCGGCTACTTCGCGCGCGTCGGCTCCGCTTGATCCTTATCTCTATATCAACCGTGATCTAAGCTGGCTGGAGTTTAATCGCCGTGTGCTGGAAGAGGCGCTTCATCCAACCCTGCATCCTCTGTTGGAGCGGGTGAAGTTCCTGGCGATCTTTCATTCCAACCTCGATGAGTTCTTCATGATTCGCGTGTCGGGTCTGAAAGAGCAGGTTCTTGCAGGGACGGTTGAGCTGCCGCCCGATGGCATGACTCCCAGCGAGCAGTTGGCTGCCATTCGTGAACGCCTGCTGCCCATGCTGGAGCAAACCTGCGCCTGCTGGCGTGACGATATCAAGCCCGGTCTGGAGCAGACCGGCATTCGGCTACGTTCCTACAGCGATCTGAATGGGGCCGAGCGTGCCTGGCTGACCGAATACTTCCTGCGCGAGGTCTTTCCCGTGCTCACCCCGCTGGTGTTTGATCCCAGCCACCCCTTTCCGCAGATTTCCAACCTCAGCCTGAACCTGGCTGTGAAGTTGCTTGATCCTGCCGAAGGAGCTGTGCATTATGGCCGCATCAAAGTGCCTGCCACCCTGTCGCGGCTGATCCAACTGCCGGTGTTGCCTGACACCGAGGGCAACGGCAAGCGCAAATCCCGTGCCCGCAGCACGCGCAGCAATGGGGCCGCTCAAGCTGACCCAACCGTTCAGCAGCATTTTGTCTGGATGGAGCAGGTGGTGGCGGCCAATCTGGCCTATCTTTATCCCGGCGTGGAGATTCTGGAAGCCTATGCTTTCCGGGTCACGCGCGACGCCGACATCGAAATTCAGGAAGATGAGGCCGATGACTTGCTGCGCACCATCGAGCTGGGCATTCGCCAGCGGCGCTTTGGTCCGGTGGTGCGGCTGGAGATTGACAAGGCCATGTCGCAGCACATGCGCGACCTGCTCAGCCAAAACCTGGGGATGGCCGCCTCTGATGTCTACGAAATGGACGAACCATTGGGCATGAGCAGCCTGATGAGCCTGCTGGAGATCGAACGCTACGACCTCAAAGATCGCCCTTTTGTGCCGGCTACTCCGGCGGTGTTCACCGGCACGGACAGCATCTTTTCGGCCATTCGTCGCAGCGACATCCTGCTGCACCATCCCTATGACTCGTTTTCATCGGTGGTAGATTTTATCAAGCGCGCCGCCGATGATCCCAAGGTACTCGCCATCAAGCAAACCCTGTACCGCGCCGGCAGCAATTCGCCGGTGGTGCAGGCGCTAATGCGCGCCCGCGAGAACGGCAAGCAGGTGGCGGTACTGGTGGAACTGAAAGCACGCTTCGACGAGGAGAACAACATTGTCTGGGCCAGAGCGCTGGAACGGGCCGGGGTGCATGTGGTTTATGGCTTGCTCGGCCTGAAAACGCACTGCAAGGTGGCGCTGGTGGTGCGCCGTGAGTCTGACGGCCTGCGTCGCTATGTACACCTGGGAACCGGCAACTACAACGTTTCCAGCGCCCGCGTCTACACTGATCTGGGCATGTTTAGCTGTCGGCCTGAGCTGGGCGCAGATGTTTCTGATCTGTTCAATTACCTCACCGGCTACTCCAAGCAGCGTCATTACCGCAAATTGCTGGTAGCGCCGGTGAACCTGCGCAGCTCGCTGGTCAGCCTGATCCGCCGCGAGATTGCCCATGCTCAGCATGGCCGCCCGGCGCAACTGGTGTTCAAGATGAACGCGCTGACCGATCCGCACATGATTCGCCTGCTGTACGAAGCATCGCAGGCCGGGGTGGCCGTTCATTTGATCGTGCGTGGCATTTGCTGTCTGCGGCCCGGCGTACCCGGCATCAGCGATAACATCCGCGTCACCAGCATTGTGGGGCGCTTTTTGGAACACAGCCGCATCTACTATTTTTCCAACGCCGGTGGTGAGGAAATCTACCTGGGCAGTGCTGACCTGATGGAACGTAACCTGGATCGCCGCGTGGAGGTGTTGTTTCCGGTGCTGGATCAGGCGATGATCGAGCAGATCCGTGACGGTATTCTCAGCGTGTATCGCACCGACAACATCAAGGCACGTACTTTGCAGCAGGATGGCCGCTATATCTGGCCGGAAAGCAACGGCGATGCGCCCATTCACAGCCAGCAGATCCTCCTGGCTCGGCGGGCTTAGCCATGAACCCTGCGCCTGCTGATGACCTGGGGTTCGCTTACACCGCGCGCAAAGATGGTGCGGTTGAAGTCTGGCGCCACGATCGGCTTGTGACCGTGCTGCGCGGGGCCGAGGCGCGCAAGTTTGCCGCTAAAGTGGCTGGCTGCACCTCAGAGCAGGCCCAGCAGCTTATGGCGCGGCTCACCGGCAACTACAAGCGGGGCAACGAGCGTGCCGCGCGGGCGCATCCCAGAAACCGTGATTGATGGCTGATTTTCCCGTTATCTCTACTGATCTGCTGGTTGTGGGTGCAGGGCCGATTGGCCTGGAGCTGGCTATCAGCCTGAAACGCGCCGGAGTTAGCTATATCCACCTGGAAGCGCAGCAGATTGGCTACACCATTTCGTGGTGGCCGCGCAACACGCCCTTTTTCAGCACCACCGAACGCATCGAGTTGGCGGGTGTACCCATTCAGAACCGCGCCCAGGAACGCACCACCGGCGAGGAGTATTTGGTTTACCTGCGTTCGCTGGTAGAGCAGTTCGATCTGCGCGTGCAAACCTATGAGAGGGTGACCCATCTGGAGCGAGGCAGCGCCGGCTTTTGGCTGACCAGCATCACTGCTGCGGGGCCGCGTCACTATCACGCCCAGCGGGTGGTACTGACCACCGGCGACATGCACCGGCCGCGCCGCCTCAACATCCCCGGCGAAGATCTGCCCCATGTCAGCCACTATTTCGGCGATGTGCATCCCTATTTTCGTCGCCGTTTGTTGGTGGTGGGAGGGCGCAACTCAGCCGCGGAGGCGGCACTGCGCTGCTGGCGCGCCGGGGCCGAGGTGAGCATCAGCTATCGCCGCGCCGCATTTCGCGGGCGCTCCATCAAACACTGGCTGCTGCCTGACTTGCAGGCGCAGATCGAGTTGGGGCTGATTGGCTTTTACCCGCTCACTGTGCCGTTGGAGATCACTCCCACCGCGGTGACGCTGGCTCGGCTGAGCGAGGATGGCAGCCCTGGCAGCGACATCTTTCAGCATCCGGCTGATTTTGTGCTGCTGCTCACCGGCTTCGAGGCCGACATGACCCTGTTGGAGCAGGCTGGCGTCACCTTGCACGGCCCTACGCGCGCTCCGCTGTTCGACCCGGTCACTATGGAGACCGATGTGCCTGGTCTGTATGTAGCCGGCACTGCGGCCGCGGGCCAGCGCCAGGAAGGCTACACGATTTTTATTGAAAACAGCCATGTCCATGTCGGGCGCATTGTACAGGCGCTTACCGGGCAGTGGCCTGCCCGGCTTGGCACCATTCCCAGTCGGCAATACGAGTTGGAGCTAAAGGATATCGAGGCTAATTGAACGGAGATATGCCCATGACATCCCTTCTTTTGATCCAGATAGCGCTGGGGGCAGCTCTGTTGCTGGTTGGCAAACGGTTGAGCTGGCTGCTGGCTGCGGGTGCGGGCTATGCGCTGGGGGTGCGGTTGCTTGCTGGTCCGCTGGCCGGGGTGGCCTCCTCTACGGCTGCGCTGGCTCCCTGGGTGCTGGCTGTGCTTTTTGCGCTGGTGATGCTGTTGGGCAAGCAGGCGCTTCTTAATCTCATCGGCTTTGTGGCAGGCGGTGTGGTGCTGGGCTGGCTGTTGAGTACCTACGGCGTGTTGCCCGCGCAACCGGGCATGGTACTCGTTGTGGCCGTGTTTGTGGCCGGCGGTTTGTTGGGCGCGGCCTTGCTTAATCAGGTTTTTGATCTGGGCATGGTGGTGTTGTCGGCGCTGCTGGGGGCCTTGCTGGTGCTGGGTGCTGCTGGTCGGCTGATGCCCCTGCCCGCCACCAGCAGCAGGCTGATCTTGCTGCTGCTGGTGGCAGTGGGTGCGATAGTGCAATTGCGTCCCCGTAAGTAAGGTCAGAGGCATGGCTTGGGGGCACTGTGGTTGCCGTTCCTGTCGAACTCTATCCCTTGTCTTTTGACAGGATCACTACACTGTAAGCGCCAATGGCGTTGAGGCTGCCTTTAAAGCCCTGTCCATCTTCGCCCTCACTCACCGCTTCGGTATCAGCCGTAAAGGTGTTGGCAAATTCAGAGTCAAAGCCGTTCCAGTCGCTGTTGAAACGCACCTTCCATAGCCCGGCCTCAGGCAAGCCGATCCAATAATCGTTGATAGGCTCGGTGGTAAAATTCGCCACCACCACTACACTATCCCCTGCGCCGCCCTCTTGCCAGCGGTGGAAGGCCAGTACCTTGGCCGCGTTATTGATGTGATACACGTCTACTTCATGGCCGCGCAGCCCCGCCGTGTTGTCGCCCCAGTTGCGGCGCAGTTTGAACAGCGATTCGTACAGGGCGAAGATGCCCTTGAAGTGTTCCAGCCGTTCCCAGTCCAGGGGGTTTGAGTCGTCGAACCAGCCTTCTTCCAGCATTTCCTGGCCCTGAAAGATCATGGGGATGCCAGGACTGGTGAACACCAGGGCTGCGCCCAGGGTGCTGCGCTTTTTTGCCCACCACGATGCCCCATTGTCCGGCCAAATCTCCGTGGGGACGCGGCTTTTGCCGTTTGCCACCTCGTCGTGGCTTTCTGTATAGATCACGCGTGAAAAGGCATTGTTTTGATAGCGGTACAGCACAGCCGCGGCCACTGCATTCATATCGCGACTTGCATCCTCTTGCCCGATGATGGCCGCGCGGATGGGGTGAACAAACTGCGCGTCCCATTGGGCATCAAAGCCCAGCCCGCCCTCTTCCAACGAGTTGGTGACGGCGGGATTGCTGCGCAGGTCTTCGGCAATGGTGATCTTCCACGGTTGCCGGTCGCGAATTTCCTTGTTGATCCAGCGTAGCAGGTCCCACCCTTCTTCGATGTCGCCATCGGGGCCTTCTTCGCCGCGTGCGTTGCGCATGTACGCGGTGGCGTCGAAGCGCAGGCCGTCGCAGTGGTAATCTTCCAGCCACATCAGGCAGTTGTCGCGGATGTACTGGCGCACTTCAGCCCGGCCATAATCAGGACGAGTACTGCCCCAGGGTGTCTCTGCCCGCCAATCCTGGTAGAAGTAAATGCCGCCCATGCCGTCTTCGCTCCAGCCATCGAACTGCCACAGCGACAGATCGCTGGGGCCGAAGTGGTTGTGTACCACGTCTACCAGCACAGCCATTCCATGTTGGTGTGCGGCTTTTACAAATTCTTTGAAGGCCCTCGGCCCACCGTAGATACTTTCGATGGCGAAGGGGTGCGCCGGATTGTAACCCCACGACAAATCACCTGCGAACTCCATGGGCGGCATAACTAAAATGGTGTTAATGCCCAGGTCGCGCAGGTATCCCAGCTTTTCTGTGGCGGTGTGAAAGTTTCCAGAAGCAGCGTCTGCGGCGCGGTTAAACGTGCCTACGTGCAGCTCGTAGATAGTCATCTCGTTCCACGGCGGGGTGTGGAAATTGTCGTCGCTCCAGTCGAACGAGGGGTCGAAGATTACCGAATCACCTACCGAGTTGGTTACCTCGCGCGCGTAGGGGTCTACCCGGAAAAGCTCCTGCTCGCCGTTCAGCAGACGAAACTTATAGGCTTGTCCGGGCTTTGCGCCGTCCACTGCGCATGACCAATAGCCACCGCCTTCGTGGATCAGCGGATGGATGATACCATTCCATTCGTTGAAGTCACCCATCACAAAGATTTCGTTGGCGTGTGGGGCCCACACGCGAAAGGAAACGCCCTTTTCATAAGGTATTGCCCCCATACCAGGATAGGCAGAAGGTTGAATAGCCATAGTGTGTCCTTTGTAAGGCAAAGATGCTAAATAGGTCAGGAAGAGACGGGGTCAGCGATTGTCCTGGTTCGCTCGTCTATCTTGCCAGCTATAGTACTTCATCATGCCTTCCGCACCGATCCAACGGAACGGCTCCGGCGGGATATAGGGCAGCTTGTTGTTGCCGTAGGGGGTTTCCAGCCAGGGATGAGGTTGGCCCTGGTGCAGAGCGGCGATGACATCGCCGAACACCCATGACAGGTTAACGCCCTGCCCGCTGTAGGCCAGGCCGTGGTAGATGTTGCGGTGCTTGCCGGTGACTCCCACCGAGGGCGTGCCGTCGTAGGACATGCCTAACACGCCATCCCACACATAGTCGAAACGAATGCCTTGCAGGGCGGGGTACATCACTATCAGCTCGTTCAGCATCATCTCGCCCACCTGTTTCAGGTTGCCGCGGTATTGCAGGTCGTTGCGGAACTCGTATTTGGCATCGCCACCGCCCACCACAATGCGGTTGTCCGGGGTCAGCACCACATGAAACAGCATGTTGCGCGAGTCGTAGAAGGGCAGGCGACTGTTCCAGGCAATGGCCTCAAGCTGCTGCGTGCTGAGCGGCGTTGTCACCGCGGTTTGCGCATGTACCGGCATTACCTGCGACTGAAAGTAGCCCAGTTTGGAGGTGTAAGCGTTGGTAGCCAGTACAATGGCTGGCGCGGTGACGGTGTGGCCGGCTGCGCCCACGCGCAGCCGCATCAGCTCGCCTTCCTCGATATCCAGCACCGCGCTGTCTTCGTAGATCACCGCGCCGGCCTGCATGGCCGCAGCTTTTTGTGCTTTTACCAGCTTCATGGCGTGTACCGAACCGCCGTTGGGATCAAACATGGCGCCGGCAAAGCGTTCGCTACCCAGCGCATGCGCAGTTTGTTCGGCATCCCACAGTTCTACCGGAATGCCAGCCTGCCGGGCCTCTTCCAGATACTCTTCGTAATAGGGCCGATCTTCCTCATCCAGGAAGGTGTGCAAAAAGCCCTCAAGTTGCAGATCGCAGTCAATGCCGGTGCTTTGCACCACCTGTTGCAACTCTTTCATGCCCGCAGCAGTGACGTCGTAGGTGCGCTTGTGCGTTTCCAGATCGTGCATGATCTCGAACGCCTCCACCCCTGGTTGGCTGAGTACCATGCCGCCGTGCCGCCCCGAAGCGCCGTGGCCGCATTGTCGGGCCTCCAGCAGGGCGATTTTCAGGCCGGGGGCGCGCGTGGCTAGATGCCAGGCGCTGGAAAGTCCGGTGTAGCCGCCGCCGATAATGGCTACATCCACGGTGATATCTTCAGCCAATGGCGCGTTGGCTTGTGGCTGTTCGCGCGCCCAATAGCTGTCGTTGACGGGAAATACCAGGTCTTTTTCGCCTGCCAGCAGCGGAATTCCCACCCCTGCGGCGGCAGCAACCCCACCTGTGGCCGCGGCAATTTTCAGAAAATCGCGGCGCGAAAGCGCTTTGCTCATAGAGGGCTCCTTAAATAATGGTGCAGGAAAAAGCCGGTATTCATCACGTGAATACCGGCTGCAAAGTACCCCCGGCAGGGATCGAACCTGCGACATTCAGCTTAGCTTACCACTATAGTTTTCACTACCGGCGGCTGCCGTTTGTGGTCTGGACTATAACTTCACCGTTTCAGGTGCAGCACGTTTAGTCTCTACGGAGCCTTGCGCGACTCTGAGGGGTCAAATGATCGCAAGTTTCCTCGGTATTACCATCAGCACGACCTGTTAAGGCTTCACCGATATGGTGCTGTCCACTCTGTGAATTTTTTTTCTTCACAGAGGCTCCAATATGGCGTTATCGAAGGCTGCTGCTCTGTCCGCTGAGCTACGGGGGCATAACACAGGGTGATTTTAGCGCAAGTCAGGCAGGCTGTCCAATCACAGCGGGCGCGCTGCCGGACAGCCTGCTTAACCGGCGGGGCTGTTTTTAGCCGTATTTGGCCTGAAGTTGCGCTACCAGATCCACATAGGCTTGCCTGGCTTCGTCCTGCGGCTTGCCCTTCAGCTTGGCCCAGGCATCGTACTTGAAGCGCCCCGCCATATCCATGAAGCCGGGGCGGTTACCCTGCACATCGCCGCTAGAGCCTTGCTTGTAAAGGGCATACAGCTTCAGCAAAGTTTGATCATCGGGGCGTTTGGCAAGGCTTTGCACGGCCTGGCCTGCTTGCTCGAACTGGGTGTTGAGATCAGACATGAGTAACCTCCTGAAAAGTGAGGAGCCGTCATTGGCCCCGTGTACCGAGTGGCAAAAAGGCGCGGAAGGTGCCCTGAAATGCCTCGGTGTTGTCCAGATAGTTGCCGTTCCAGCCGCCCACCACATATACCAGCGAGCCATCGCCGGCGACACCCGGATTAAGCCATTTGCCTTCCACCGGCGAAGGCAGCAAAGCCCAGGTGTTGGTCAGGCTGTCGTAGCGTTCGTTAAAGGTGATCACTTGCTGCCAGCCGCCGCCCACTGCGTAGATCGAGTTGCCATCTGCGGCCATACCCAGCCCCCCGCGTGCCCGGTTGAGCGGCGCGCAGGCGGCCCAGCGGTCATCGGTGGGGAAGTAGGCGTGGCAAGCGCTGTACTCGCGTCGGCCATCGTAGCCACCGGCCACGATGATGCGGTCGGGCAGCGTGGCGGCCGCGGCAAAGGCGGCGTGCTCTGGCCAGGCAGCCCGCTCGCTCCAGCGGTCGGCAGCGGGATCATACATCCATGTGGAGTTGACATAGCGCGTGCCGTTCCAGCCGCCGAACAGGTAGAGCCGTCCACCAAAGGCAGCCAGGGCAGAGCCGCTGCGCGGCTCTGGCAGTGCGGCTGCGCTGTGCCAGCTATCTGCGGCTGCATCGTATATTTCCAGCACTGCGCTGGGTGCGCCGTCGCTGCCACTGCCGCCCGGTACATAGACCAGGCCATCCAGCACTACGGCTTGAGTGTTGGCTGTGGCTGTGGGTTTGTCGGCACCGCGCAGCCAGCCATTGGCCTCGGTGTCGTAGCGATAGGTGCTGCTGCTGATGCCTTGCGGCCCTTCTCCGCCGATTGCCAGCAGTTGGCCGGGCAGGGCGGCCAACGCCAGGCGGCTGCGTGCTACGGGCAGCGGAGCCAGGCTGTTCCAGCGACTCACCTCGACGCGTGGCGGTACTGCGCTTTGGTTGCGAGCGCTGTCGCTGAAGGCATTGGCGGTGGCTGCTGCGGGGCGATTTTGCAGCACGTCCGGCAACAGCAAGGCAGCTATTACCACAACTGCCGCCAGCACAAAATACACACGCTGCCAGCGCGGCAAGGGTGGCTCGGCCGCGCGGGCCACCGGCACGGGCGCGGCAGCCGCTTCTTCCTCAAGCCCGCTGACGGCCACCCAACCAGCCTGCGCCGCGCGCACCAGCGCATCGGTGCGTGAGCTGGCGTCCAGCTTGGCAAAGATGTTGCGCAGATGCACCTTGACCGTGTTCAGGCTGATCACCAGGTCGCGGGCGATTTCCTGGTTGCTCAGGCCGCGCGCCACCAGCTCCAAAATCTCCTGTTCGCGCTTGCTCAGCGGGTTAGCCGTGTCAGTCATAGGCCGATTGTGCCATAGGAACAGGCAATGGTCAATTGCCAATTAACCGTTGCTCGCGGTGATTGAGCACGGCCAGAAAGGCGGGCAGCAGGTCGGTAAGCGAGTGAATGTTGCCAGCCGCCTGCGCGTGTCCGGCGCCGATCAACACAGTGGGTACGGCGTTTTCGCTGTGTCCGCGCACGGACAGCGCTTCGATGTTGCCGTGGTCGCTGGTGATGGCCACCAACGTGCTGTTCAGATCGAGCGCAGCCAGCAGGCCGCCCAAAAACGCGTCAAAGTCCTGCAACAAGGCGATTGCGGGTTCTTTGTCGCCGCGATGCCCGGCCATGTCAGGGGCCCAGTTGTCGAAGAACAGCAGATCGTAGGTTGCGGCCAGCCCTGCGGCCACCGCGCCCGCCTGCTGCGGAGTCCACAGTGGCATGGCAGGGTAGCCCAGATCGCTGCGCCAGCCTGCATTGGTAAGGTCAACACTCAGGGCACGGCCTGCGGCCAGATCCTCGGCGGTGCGCAGGGGCAGGCCCGCGGCTTGTGCGGCAAAAGGCAGCGCGCCGTGCAGCCTTTTGCCACGGGCTACGGCTGCAAAATAGTCCGGCGGATAGGCGTTGGCAAAGGCCGCGCTGTGTCCCTGCGCCAGCGCCTGCGAGAAGAGCGTCGGCTCTTGCAGCAGGGCGCGCAGTGCAGCATTGGGCCGCGGGCCAAAATGTTGGCCCAGCAGTTGCGCCGCGTTGCGTCCGGTGATAAGGGCGGTTTGGCCGGTGGCGCTTTGTGGCCTGCCTGTCACACCCAGGCATGCATCGGTGGGCACAAGGCTGGCCTGCGTGGTGTGTAACATGCCGCTGCGGACTGTCTCGGCCAGCAGGCGTTGACCACTCAGCAGCCCATGCAGCACGGGCAAGTCGGCCACAGCCAGCGGGTTGGTGTCTGCATTGTCCTCACCCAGCCCCACACCATCGAGAAAAAGAACAACGAGGCGTGTCATGCGGGTTCCGGTGTCAGAAAGAAATCCAGCAGCGCGTTGAAGCGTTGTGGGGCTTCGCTGTGGGGCGTGTGGCCCAGGCCGGGCAGCAGATGCAGCTCGCCGTGGGCCAACTGCGCAATCTGTTCAGCGTGTTGCGGGGCAAAGAAGGGGTCGTTCAGGCCGAGTACCACCCGCACCGGGCAGCGGATGCCTGTCAATTCAGCGCTAACATCCCAGCGCCAAAAGGCCGGGTCGCACCAGCGATTGCGCCAGCGTTCGATCACCGCGGCGGCGCGCGGGCCGTGAGCCCGTTCCGCCGCAGCCATGCCCTGCGCCGAGTTAAGCAGCTCGGCGGCAAGCTGGGCTACGGCGGTGGCGCAGCGGGGCGCGCCTGCCGTCACATGCGGGGCTTCTGCCAGCACGCGGCTCACCCGTTGCGGATGCCGTGCCGCAGCCAGCAAGGCAATGCTGGCGCCATCACTGTGCCCCAGCAGGGCCGCCCGTTCGATCTGCAGGGCATCCAGCAGGGCTATCAGCTCGGCTACGTCCTCATCCAGATAGTCAAGCGCCCAGGCGGTGCGCTCGCTGGAGCGGCCAAAGCCGGGGCGGTCATAGGCAATTACCTGGCGGCGGCCTTGCAGCAGCGGCGCAAGCTGGTGGCGCCAACTGCGCACGCTGCCGGTGGCATGATGCAACAGCAGCACGGGGGGGCCATCACCGGCGCTTTCGTAGTAAATGGTAGCTGCGGGAAGGGCACAAAGCGGCATAGCAGCAGCAGGAGGCTTAACCAGCAAGAGAGGGGGCAGCCGCGGCAGCGGTCGTCTGCCAGCCCTGTGCGGCCAGCAGCGCCAGCAACGGGCCGCTGTGTTCGGTGAAGTGGATGGCCGCGCGCAGCTCGTGCCAGTGATCGGCACTGGCTGCGGCCAGCAGGGGGAAAATGCGTTCGCTGTAGTCGGCGCCGACCAGCAGCGGAAAGAGATCGGGGCCGGGGAAGAGCAGGCCGGGGTGGGCGTCTGCCTCCTGCAAAATCAGCCAGACTGCGGCGATATCCCAGATTTTGGGCAGCAGCTCAAAGCAGCCCACAGCGACGCCGCGGCTGACCGCGGCCAGATCAAAAGCGGCGCTACCCAGCACGCGCACCTTGGGTGGTGCGCTGATATGCAGTCGGCGTACACTGCGGGTATCCATGATGAGAAATTGGTTGTTGTGCAGTGCCGCCTGAGGTGGACAGTGTAGCGCCTGGCCGTTGAAGTGCGCACCCAGGCCGCGCTGTGCGCTGAAGCGCTGCCCCAACAGCGGAAAATCAAGCAGCCCTAACACCGGCTCGCCCTGAAACAGCAAGGCAATGCTGCTGCCCCAGATGGGCAAGCCGTTGGCAAAGTTGGTGGTACCATCCAGCGGGTCTATCACCCAGGTCCAATCAGAACCCTGATAGCTGCGAGTGGTTTCTTCGCTCAGCAGCGCATGGTGGGGATAGCGCGCGGCCAGGGCGGCGCGCACGGCGCGGTCTACCGCCAGATCAGCCTCGGTGACAAAGCTGCCATCCGCTTTGATGCTGGTTGTGGCGCGGCCGAACCAGGTGCGTAACTGCACCGCGGCCTCGTCAGCCAGTTGATGGGCAAACGCTGACAGTTCGGCTGCATCGTGCCGGGCCGGTGGGTTGGGTGATAGATCGCTCAATGGGGCTACTCCAGCAGGTTGGACACCAGGAACGTGACGTAGAAAGTTGAGCCGTGCCCCTCGCGGCTGCTAAACCAGAAACGTCCGCCATGCAGTTGCACCAGCGATTTGGTGATGTTCAGGCCCATGCCAACGCCATAGGCATTTACCTGCGACACGGTGCTGGCGCGAAAGAACAGGTGGCCCATGCGATCCTGCTCGGCTTCGGGGATGCCAATGCCGTTGTCGCTTACGGCGATTTGCAGCTCGGCGCCTGTGCTGGCCGGGCGCACGTCCAGCTCGATTTTGCCGCCGCGCGCGGTGTATTTGGAGGCGTTGCTGAGTAAATTGCCGAGAATCTGAAAGGCACGGGTTTCATCGCATAGGGCGGCCGGCAGGTTGGGGGCCACCCTCACCGTCAACTGCTGCTGGGCGGCTTCAAACAGTGGGCGGAATTCTTTGGCTGTCGCCTGAACCAGTGCGCCCAGATCCAGCGGCTGCATCACCAGTTCGATGCGTCCGGCTTCCAGGCGGGCGAGGTCAAGCAGATTGGTGACGATTTCCATCAGGCGATCGGCGCTTTGGCGCAGGATCGTCAGGCCGTCACGTTGCGGTTCTGCCAACTCGCCCAGAGCTTCTTCCAGCAGCATGTCGGCATAGCCGCGGATGATGGAAAGCGGGGTGCGCAGCTCGTGGGCAGCAATGGACACAAAAGAGTTGTTCATCTCCACCAATTTGCGCATTTCCCGATTGCTGGCTGTCAGCTCGCGGGTTTTATTGTCGAGGGTTTCCTGCAGCAACAGCAGGTTGTTGTGGCTTTGCATCAAACCCTGCTGCATTTTCCCCATCTCTGTCACATCTTTGGCGAGGTAGATGACGCCCTTTTCGTCGGGTGACACCTGTTGCCGCGATTTGACAGTAACGCACAAATACAGATTGCGTTCATCATCGGAACTGCGGTTGAGGAAATTGATGCGCAGGGGGCTGGCGATATTGTGGCTCAAGTGGTACAGCTCGCTTTCGCTGCCGATCAGCTCCGGAGCCAGCTCCAGCAAATCAACGCCAACAACAGCTTGTCCTGCGCTGCTTATCAGGCAATGCGGGTCAAATACGTGCTCGATTTTCAGCGTGCTGTCGGTGATAAAATAGGCCAGACGCCGATCTTCAAGAATGGAATTCAGTAAACCGTATTCGTGCAGCAACTGGTCGGTGCGCATGATCAGACCATCAGCCTCCCCAGATGATGGAATGCCTGTTCCACCTCGTTGCCGGTCAATGCACTGGTGAAAAACAGCGGGGCTTCCAGGTGAGTGGCTACGCTTTGCGCCACTCCGATGACCCCTGGTTCTTCGCCGGTGTTGACCAGGTCAAGTTTGTTGGCCGCGATGACCATGGGAATGCGCTGGCCGTTATCGGTCAGATCAGCCATGTAGGAATGCAGGTTGGTGATGGTGGCGGGACGGGTGAGATCACCTACCAGAAACAGGCCCGATGCGCCGCGCAGATAGCTGGCACGCATGTGAGTAAACTCTTCACTGCCAGCCAGATCCCATAGGATGATCGAAAGGTCAATGATTGCGTGGTCGCGCGCTATGGTCAGGGTCTTGCGACTGACCTTGACGCCGATGGTGCTGATGTAGCGGTCATCGAAGAGATCATGCACCAAGCGCCGCACCAGGCTGGTTTTACCGACAGCAAAATCACCTAAGAGGCATACTTTTTTGCTCAAACTAACCACAATGTTTCCTTTTGCGCCTATGGACTTCCCAACTCTGCGTAGCCGGCGGCTATCCAGCCTGAACGATTATCAGACTGGCAGCAGATATTCAGCCAGGCGTCGTCTTCGCTACTTTGTTGTAGCACGAACTCCGCGCCGCGTACCACGACACTTTCAACGCTATAGGTTAAACCAGGTCCGCTGCGCACATTCAGACGATCTGCTTGCACCAATACGCGAGTAACCGATGTTGGTTGCACCATTGCCGTAGGAGTGGCGATGGCAGTAGGCGTTGGTGATGCAGTAGGCGTGGCTGTGGTAGTGGGCGTTGGTGATACTGTAGCCGTAACTGTGGCACTGAGCAGCGGTGTGGCGCTCGGAGCAGCAATAGTTGGTATCGGTGTGACCGTGGGCGACATCACGATCACAATAGGCTGCGCTGGCGCAACAGCCAAAACAGTTTGAGTGGCAGAAAGGCTATTCTGAAGTTGGCGTACCGTGTTGACAGTCCAAAAACTGGTCCAGCAGGCCAGGCCAAGACATAAAAAGACCAAAGTGATAACGGTGGCGGCGATCAGCTTTTGGCTGCTGGTGAGCTGGGCTGACCTTTCGCGTAACTCAGCGATGGTGTCATCCTGTAGCTGGGCCATCGGTACATCCATCGTCTCAAAGGGCGTGGCATCACCCTGATAGTTGTGCAGAATAAAGCGATAGCGTTGTTCGATGGTAAACAGCAGGCTGCGCATGTTGGCCCGATAGCCGGGTGGTTCTACTCCCAGCACCACCACAGCCAGGTAAACATGCTCGGCGGCTTCGATCAGGATACGGCGGTCGCCGTATTCGATCATTTCCAGCTCGCTGGTCTGTTCGCGGCCAAAGGCATCGGCAACAAAGTCGCGGATAGCCGTAAACATACCGCTGACCAGGTCGCGGTCAATCGCGGTTTCTTCGCGCGGCGAAATATGGCGCAACAGCAATCCAGAGGTGCGATGGATCAGAAAAACCTCGGACACCTCGAAGGGCAGTGCCTCGCGCAGAGACATTTCGCCATCAGAGACGCCGGTGGCCAGGCCGCGGGCACGACGCAGCAAGGCTTTTGGGGTGATGGTGGTGCGCACGCGCGCATCTACGCTGCGTGCCAGATCTTGAATAGCCTCGGTGACGGCGCGTAACACAAGCTGGCCGATGATTGGATATAACGCCTCCACCATCTCGGCGCTGTTCTCTCGGATTTGCGTGCGCAGGGCCGTTTCTAGCGATGGTGCAATAAAGACAGCAAGCGCGTCTTTATCTGCCATCAGGCGATGCAGGTCAGCCACATCTTCTGATAGCAAGTCAAGCCGTTCGTATTCCAGCTTTAGCAGAATACGGCGCAGCGCGTCGAGATCGTGTTCACGCTCCACAGCGTGCTCTTATTCGGCTTCGGCTGGCACAGCAGCCAACAGAGCGTCGAAGTTCAGAGTTTCGCGACCACCAACCAGTTGATTGCCCATTTCCATCAACATCTGGCCCAACGCGTGGCGATCGGTCTTGCTGTGCATCAGGTTATCCACCAGCTCGCGCATTTCGGCTCGCAGGTCATCGTCACCGGCACGAACTTCGCGTTGAATGCCTTGCAGTTTTTTGGTTAATCCAGCTTCCAGATTGATCAGTTGCTTGTCGAAGCGTTCGACTTCCTGGTTGATGCGTTGCACGTTTTGGGCGTTTTCCTGCTTGAACCGTTCGTTCAGCGCTTCGAATTGGCTGTTGGCTCGGCTGTTTTCTTCCTGCAAGCGGCTGCTGAAGCGTGCGTCCTGTTCTGATAGCTGGTTAGTAAGGTGCAAGCTATGGGCTTCTGTTTGCTCTTGCATCTGCTCAGACATTTGTTCCAGCAGCTTTTGTAGACGTTCGACATCGCGTTGTAGCATTTGAAAACGCTGGTCGAACTCGCGCATCTGCGGGCCAAGCAAAATGTCGCGCACTCGCGTAATGTCCTGGTCGGCTGATGTAGGGGAAGATGTCTTCGCTGTCATCCTTGTAATCCTTTACTGGCGGGCTATAAGTACAGAGATAAACGGCGCTTGCGCTAATAAAATGGGCGCAATGCAGTGGTATTGTACCAGAGCATGCGCCCGTATGCAATTGTGGTTAATTTAAGGGTTAGTTTTCCAGCCGTTCTATGCTGAGGGCTACCCCTTCGCCACCGCCCAGGCACAGCGTAGCCAACCCGGTGCGCAGGTTACGCTGTTGCAAGGCGTAGAGCAGCGTCACCAGCACGCGCGCACCGGAGCAGCCGATGGGATGCCCTAATGCTACTGCGCCACCGTTGACGTTTACCCGGTCCCAGTCCATGCCCAACTCGCGGCCATCGGCGATAGTCTGCGCGGCAAAGGCTTCGTTGACTTCGATCAGATCGAAGTGATCAATGCCTACGCCCAAACGCTCCATCAGCCGACGCACGGCAAAGATCGGCGCGGTGAAGATCTCCAGCGGCTTGACCGCGGCCTGGGCATAGCCGGTGATGCGCGCCAGCGGCTTAAGACCTAATTCTGCGGCTTTGGTTGCACTCATCACCACCAGCGCGGCGGCTCCGTCGCTGATGGGCGGGGCATTGCCGGCTGTCACCGAACCGCCAGCCTCAAACGCGGGCTTTAGCTTGCTCAATGCCTCCAGGCTGGAGTCGCGTCGCGGGGTTTCGTCGGTGTCGAACAGCACAGGTGGGCCTTTGCGCTGCTCCAGCGCCACCGGCGTGATTTCGTCCTTGAAGCGGCCTGCATCTATAGCGGCCACGGCCCACTGATGGCTGCGCAGTGCCAGCTCATCCTGGTCTGCACGGGTGACGTTGTAGGCACGCGCTACCCATTCGGCGGAATTGCCCATGTGGTGATTCTCGAAAGCGCACCACAGGCCATCGTTGATCATGCCATCAACGATCTCGCCATTGCCCATGCGATAGCCGGTGCGAGCCTTGGGCAGGTAATAGGGAGCCAGGTTCATATTTTCCATGCCGCCCGCCACAAAGACATCGCCGTCGCCAGAGCGAATGGCCTGGGCCGCCATCATCACCGCTTTCAGACCCGATCCGCAGATTTTGTTGAGCGTGGTGGCACAAGCGCTTGCTGGTAAACCGCCTGCCAGCGCGGCTTGCCGCGCCGGAGCTTGTCCCTCACCGGCCTGGACCACGTTACCCATCAGCACCTCTTCCACCAAAGCACCGTCAATACCGGCGCGCGCCACCGCGGCCTTGATGGCAATACCACCCAACTGCGCGGCAGGGATGCCGCTCAGGGTTCCCTGAAACCGGCCAATGGGGGTGCGCGCTGCGCTTACAATCACGACTTCCGGATAGCCCATATGTCCTCCTTGACATGGTTTGATCTGCGAGGATACGGAACGTTGTTGCTGTTGCCAGATACATGCACTGTAGCACGCTTGATGCAATGTGTCAAAAGTAGCAAGATGTTGACGCGGCGCGTCATGCCGGGAACACCCGACGATACCCGCACTTGCCTCGCATTGGGCAGAATGCTATAATAACGCGTATTCTGTAACTTGAGTTTAGAGCCGTAGGAAGAGGCTGAACTTTAACAACTGAAGAGGAATC
>CALESQ010000077.1 GCA_937907455.1 uncultured Caldilineales bacterium | reverse complement strand
GGACTTCTGGAAACTTCAGCTAACGCCTTTCAGGCCAAATCGTGAACTACTGAAACTATCTTTGATGTGGTATTCTTTGTGGTGATCACTTCGGTGCTGCTGCAAGGCACGGTCATTGCCAGGGTAGCACACTGGCTGAAGCTGATCGAACCTAATGCACCGGCTACAACGTCGGCAACCACATTAACCGAGAAGATGATCGAGCGTGTGCAGGAAGTGGAACTGAAGGCCACCTCGCGCTCAATCAACAAGCGCATTCTGGACCTGCATTTGCCAGCCGATATACGGCTGGTACTGATTGAACGCGCCGGCCAACAGATTATTCCCAGCGGTTCAACCACGCTGCTGGCCGGTGACCGCGTTCTGCTCACTATGGAAGAAGCGGCAGACCGGCAGCGCGGCGAACTTTTGCTGAACAGCGCCGATCAGGTGCGATAGTGCGATCCCACGCTGCCGCGGTTTTGCCAGGCAGCCTGAGCGGTGAGGATGCCCGTGCGCGCGGCATTACGCAGGCCAATCAAGCCATCGGTGAGCCGACTGCTGCGGTAGAAGCGCTCGATCTCCGTTTCCAGATGGTACAACTCGCTCAGCGCGCGCTCCAGCCGTTGCGTGGTGCGCGCCAGCCCCACGTAGTTCCACATGATTGATTTGATGGTGGTCATGTCCTGAGTAATCAGCGCCGGGTCGGGGTCCTCGGTGCCGCCGCTGCGCCACGGGGGAATGTCAGCCGGGTCAACCGTAAGCGCCGGTGGCAACGAGTCGGCGATATAGCGCGCGGTACGGTTGCCCCACACCAGACCCTCCAACAACGAAGTGCTAGCCAGGCGATTTGCTCCGTGCAGGCCGGTGCAGGAAACCTCGCCCACCGCGAACAGATGGCGCAAGGTGGTGCGGCCCCACTCATCTACCCAGACACCGCCGCAAGCATAGTGCGCCGCAGGCACCACGGGAACCATGTCGGTGGCAATATCCACCCCATAGGGCAACAGGCTTTCACGGATTGTGGGGAAATGGTGCATGATCTCATCCTGCGCCACATAAGAACGCAGATCAAGATAGACATGGGTGACATCACGCGCCAGCATTTCCTGATGGATGCTGCGCGCCACTACATCACGCGGGGCCAGATCTTTCCACTTAGGCTGATAGCGCTGCATGAAGGGTTCGCCGTCGGCGTTCACCAGCCGCGCGCCCGCGCCGCGCACCGCTTCGCTGATCAATAAATTCGGCGCGTTGAGATGGTAAAAGGTGGTGGGGTGAAACTGAACAAACTCCATGTTGATAACCCGCGCCTGGGCGCGCTGCGCCATAGCCATGCCGTCACCGCGCGCACCGGCCGGGTTGGTGGTACGCAGGAAGATCTGCCCCAGGCCACCGGTAGCCAGCACGGTGTCGCGCGCCAGGCAGCGCCGCACCTGGCCGCCAGCCTGATCAAACAGGTAAGCGCCCACGCAGGAGCGGTGTTCGTAGACTGACAGCCGGTTCAACGAGTGATGCGAAGGGGTGAGCAGATCCACCGCAGTGTAGCCGGTGAGCAAAGTAATGCCAGGATGCGCCTGCACCGCCTTGATCAATGCCACCTCGATAGCACGCCCGGTGTAGTCAGCCACATGCACGATGCGCGGCATCGAATGGCCGCCTTCCAGCGCCAGCGACAGGTCGCCGCCGGTCTCGCGATCAAACGCTACCGGCGCTCGTTCCAACAGAATTTTCTTCAGCAGCGCCGGGCCTTCTTCGGCCAAGATCTGCGCGGCCTTGGGATAGCTCATGCCCGCGCCGGCGCGCAAAATATCAGCCACCAGCGCGGCCGGGGTATCGTGCTCACCGCGATAGATGATGCCGCCCTGCGCCCACAAGGTGTTGCTGTCCTGCGGTTCATCGGCGCGCGTAGCCAACACTACCTGCACCCCGCGGTCGGCCAATTCCAGAGCCGCCACGCAGCCTGCCACACCGCTGCCCAGAACGAGAACTTCGGTTTCGAGGTATTCAGAATTTGGTAGATTGGTAGATTGGTACATTGGTACGTGTTTCATGAATAGACTGGTACAGCGTAAACGAAGTTGCTACGCGAAGTTTAGCGAGTTAACGGCTCTATAGGCAAAAACTTGTTAACCATTTTACCTCCTCTTACCCAATCGCAATCATCCGCTCTACAGCGCTGGCGGCGCGCAGGCGAATATCTTCCGGCACTTCCACCACGTACTGCATGTATTTCAACGCATCACGTGTCATCTCCAGCGTGATCTGGTTCATGTGCGGGCAACGCACGCTGCACAGGCGCAGCATCTCCTTGTCTGGGTTGGCTGCGGCCACGTTTTCGCCCATCGAGCATTCGGTGAGCAGCAGGTAGCGCGGGGCTTTGGTCTGCTCCACAAAGCGGATCATAGCATTGGTGCTGCCGGAAAAGTCAGAAGCGTCTACCACCTCCGGGCTGCATTCGGGATGTGCCAAAATCACCACATCAGGGAATTGACTGCGCACGGCCTCGATATCAGCCACGCTGAACTGCTCGTGTACCTCGCAGCGACCATTCCAGCCCACCATCTGATAATCTGCCGAAGTGTCGTAGTAGCGTTCGCCCCCTGGCAGCACCGTGGGCACGATGATGCGCTTGCCGGTGTCGCGGGCAATGTTACGGGCCAGGTACTCATCGGGCAAAAAGATGATAGTATCGCTGCCGAGCGAATTCGCCACAGCCGCGGCATTGCCAGAGGTGCAGCAAATATCACTTTCCGCTTTCACATCAGCATAGGTGTTGACATAGGTAACCACCGGCACGCCGGGGAAGCGCGCCTTCAGGGCGCGCACGTCATCGGCAGTGATGCTGGCCGCCAGCGAGCACCCCGCCTTGAGCGAAGGCAGCAGCACCGTGCGGCTGGGGTTGAGGATTTTGGCCGTTTCCGCCATAAACGCCACCCCGCAAAAAACGATCACGTCTTTGTCGGTGCGCGCCGCCTTGCGGCTCAGATCCAGCGAGTCACCCACGAAGTCAGGCACGGTATGGAACAAAGCTGGCTCCATGTAGTTGTGCCCCAAAATCACGGCGTTGCGCGCCAGCTTGAGCTGGTTGATCTCGTAAGCCAGTTCAGCTTTGATGCGCAACTCAAAGTCGGGTGTGTAGTCGCCAATTCTGAATTTCAGTTCCTGATACAGATCCTCCACCGACATGGCGGTGCGATCCTGAGTGGTAAGGGTGGTAGACATTGTTGCTCCTGTTACGGATGAAGAGTAATGCACAGCTGGCGGTTACGGTGCGCCGCCAACCAGCTCAACCACATAGGCGGCCAGATCGTCCAGCTGAGCATCGTTTAGCGGGCCGCCCACAGTCTGCACCCAGCCGGGCATCATACCGGCCACGCCCTGCGCGGTAGCCGCGCGCGTGTAGGCAGCAGGATCAACGCTCAAGCGCACTGCGACCAGATCAGACCCCACGCCGCCGCGGCCATCTGCCCCGTGGCAGCCGCGGCAATGCTCAGTGTAAATCACCTCTCCGCGCGCTAACGGGGTATTAGCCGCAGGGGTTGGCGTGGCAACCGCAGCCAAGCCGCCAGCCAACGCGGGGGGCGCGCCCGCCGGGCGCTCAACCGGAGTGGTATCGGTCAGGCTGAGTAAATAGCGCCGCAGCGCATCAAGCTGGCGTTGATCCAGGCGCACGCCATAGTCGCGCGGCATCATATCAGGACAGGGGCCGGTGGGACAATCGGGCACAATCCAGGCGCTGGGGCCGAGAATAGCCAGCAGCACGTATTCATCGGCGTTCATGCCGGCCATGCGCGTAGCGCCGTTAACGGCAATGCCCGCCAGGTCAGGCGCGGTAATGCCGCCCTCGCCCGGCCAACCGTGGCAACCCAGGCAATCCAGCGAGCCAAACAACGCCTTGCCCGCGGCCACACCGCTGCCATCAGCAGGGAGAGCCACCGCGACGGCAGGCTGCACCGGCTGCTGCCAGTTCAGCACAAAATCCGTCACCGCTGCCACCTCGTCGCTGCGCAACGCACCGCCGTATTGCTGCGCCCACGCTGGCATCACGCTGCTGTAGGCGGGGTTAGGCACGGGACGCCCGGCAGCCACCGCCGCCTCCACAAAACTGCGCAGATCGCCCGGATAGTTCAACTCAGCCAGACGATTGGCAAAAAAACCGGCGTCGTTAAGTGCCGGAGCCACACCGGGAATGCCGCGCCCCACAACGCCGTGGCAACCGGCACACGCCTCGCGGTAGATCAGCGCGCCGCGGGCCAGGCTGCTGCCCTGCAAGCGGGCTGCGGTCTGAGCCAAACGACCGTTTTCGCGGCTGACGGCCAGCAGCACCAGCGCCAACAAGGCTGCGGCAGCCAGCAGCCCCACCGCCAGATGCAACCAATCACGGCGACGGCGCAACGTCTGATGCTCAGTCATAGCGCCCTCCGCCTGCCAAATACACTTCACGCTCCAGCACTTGGGGCTGTCCGTCGGCGCTTTGCCAGAAGACACGCAGCACCAGCCGCTTCAAATCAGCCTGCCACTGGCTGATCACCAGGGTGGCATGGGTGGCTGTGCCAAAAGAAGGGTTGCCCGGTGGCTGCTCGATCAGCGCATTGATCTGAGCCAGCACGGCGCGCAGCGGCTCAGGTGCGCCGTTGCTGTCCAGCGTGCGGGTATCCCATACGCCGGGCGGCAACGCCTCCCAGGGTAAGGCACGCAGGGGGCCGACACTCTCTTCGGGTAGCACGGTGTAGGCAATGGCTTTAGGCGCAGGCAAACCGCTCAGACTACCCCCAGAGTACTTGCTTTCCAACACGGTACCCAGCAGCAGCAAGGCGATCAGCGGCAGCGGCAACAGCAGCGCCAGCGGGCGGCGGCGCAGGCGGCGGTGGCGGCTGCGATCCAGCAACGGCAGCAGGATCAGCCCCAGCAGCAGCAGGGTGGCGGGAACAACGCCGGTCAGGACGGGATCGCCCAGGGTGAGCAGGCCTTGCAGCCAACGGAAATACCAGGGGGCACGCGATCCCAGCGGTGTGTGTAACGGATCAGCGGGATTGCCCAGGGCAGCGCCGCGGTATACGCCCAACACCACTGCACCCAGCAACAGCAACAGCAGCAGCTCGGCCCAAATCAGCTCAGAGCGCAGCACATCGGGAATGGTGTACACCCGTTGTGCGAGAGGCACGCGTCGGGCGGTGTCCTCGCCGGGCTGCTCCAGCGCCGCGGGCAGCGAAATCCCCACGCGCACCACTTTGTAGTAGTGCAAGGCAAAGCCAAGCCCAGTGAGCAGCGGTACAAACAGCACATGCAGCAGGTAAAAGCGCAACAAGACATCCGCTCCACTGCCGTCCCCACCGCCCAGCAGGGTTTGCACCCCCTGTGCCAGCCCTGTGGGCAGGTATCCGGCCATGCTGACGCCAATAGTCACCGCCCAGTAGCCAAGTTGATCCCACGGCAGCAGATAGCCGCTGAAGCTGAGAAACAACACAGCCAGCAGCAGCAGCACGCCGGTCAACCAGGTAAAACGCCGCGGAGCCTTGTACGAACCGGTGAGGTAGGTGCGCAGCATGTGCAGCAGCACCACCACCAGCAGCGCCTCGCCGCCCAGCCGATGCAGATCGCGCACGATCTGGCCGAAAGGTACGCGGCTGAGCAGACGCACCATGTCGCTGTATGCCTGCTCAGGCGACGGGGTGTAATAAAACATCAACAGCACGCCGGTGAGCGTCTCCACCACCAGCAGCAGGGTAGCCAACAGCCCCAGGCGAAAGGTGTGCGTAAACCGTGTGGCCGCAGCGTGATAGTAGCGCGGCCGCAGATGCAGCCAAAAGGAGCGGCTATGGGCGACCAGCCGCGGATCGGGCCGGGGCAATGCCTCGCCGCGCGCCAGCGCGCGCAGATCGGCCCATCGCAGGCCCACCAGCAGCGCAGCCAGCACGCGATCAAGCAACGCGGCAGGTGAGCGCGGCGGCGGAGAAGCTGAGGGAGAGGGAGAGGTCACGGGATACGGGCCTGTTATTTAGCTTGCAGACTGGTAAAGGTCCAGGCATTGCTGGCCGGATCGTACTGATAGGTCAGCAAATCCTCGATCTGCTCGCTGGCGACTTGCAGGCTGTAGTTGAAGTCCATCATGTTCATCACCATCTGTTGGGCATTGGTGAAGCGAATGCGTCGCACCACAGCGCGGCCTCCTGCGATATGGCTGGCATAGCTGAATTCCAAACGCGGCTCGCCTGTGAAGCGGCCCAGAGCATCCAGCGCAATAGAACTGATCTGCTGGGTGCGAATGTGGGCAATGTAAAGCCGTTTTCCTTCGGTGCTGTTGAACACGCCAATGCCCATCGCATCCACGTTATCGAGTTGATCAAGCAGTTGGCCGGTGGCAGCGTCGAGGTGGAAAATGCGTCCCGCCTCCTGCGCGGCGGTGGAACCGGCTATCGAGGAGGCATACAGGCTGTTGGTATCGCAGTCATAGGCCAGGCCCACCACGCCAAACGGGTTACCGCTGGCAGGCTGCGCCGCGGGCAACTCAGCAAAAAGGCTCATGGCCTGGGTGTCGGTGTCAACGCGGTAGACACGGTTCTGCTGATCGGGAGGATTATCTACCAGACTGACCAGCGGTACTGGTGCGGTGAAAATATTACCATCACGGTCGCTGAAGAACGGCCCCAGATACCCGGCATCATCCCAGCTTGGATGTTGGTAAAGGCTGCCCTGCCCGCTGTTAGCTGCCGGGTCGAAAATAGCCAGGCCCTTGATGTTGGTCAGGTTGGTGGCTAGTGCGGCTTGAGCACTGGTTCCCAGCGCGGTTTGAAAGCGCGGGCCGGCGCGGCAGCCGTCGGCAGGTCCAACCGGCCACGGCGAGACACTCGCCGGTGCAGTGGCTGTAGCGTTGACAGGTGTTGGGGTTGCCGGTTGTTGGTCACGGCCCAAGACGAGCCACAGCAGCAGTGCCGCAACAGCCACCGCACCCAGGCCCAGGGGCAGCCAGGGTGACCGGCGTTGTGCGACGCGCTGAGCGGTCTGCTTGCGCAGCGGCGCACCGTGAGTGCGAGAAGACTTGTGTTTTGTCATCGAATGCTCTTCTGGAACCAAGAAAGCGGGCCGTCTGCGGCCGTAGCAAAACCGCTCAGGCGCACAAACGACGCTCGCAGCTCTGAACTGCTTACTGCTTACTGATTACTGATTACTGGTCACTCACTGCAACAGGCACAAACAGCGGGCCAAAGGCGCAAGGATAGGTCGTGATTTGAGGCAGGCCATCCTGAAGCGTGCTTTCCGTCCAGCAGTATTGTGCGCCGGGGGTATCGTCGTTTTTAATCTGCGGCACGTACCACAGCACACTGTTCTGCCCGGCCACCGACTCGGCCGGAGTGAGGAATTTTTCCGGCCCCTGCTGATAATCGTTGTTGCAGCACGAGCCGATAGTGATCATGTCGGCATCGCCTTCTTCCGGCTTGTGCAGTGTCAGGAAAAAATAGGGCGTGTCACCGCGCTCGCCGCCTGCCAGTTGGCCGCGGTTCACAGCCAGATAATAGCCGCGGCCCTGCGCACCGCTGATGCGCAGGTCGTAGCCATCGGCAGTGTGTGGGGCTTCAGCATCTTGCAACACCCAGCCTTCCTCGTTCCACGGCTGCCAGGCTGTGCCGTCCCAGCGTTGTACCTCGCTGTCCACGCCATCTGCGCCAGAGGCCAAATCAATGCGCACCACCGGGCGATAGATGCCGCGGTTGCTGCACCCGCGGCCCATGTTCATGCCACCTACGCGGAAGCTACCGTCGTTGTAGAATTCATAGCGCTGGACATAGCGATAGTTGCAGGCCGCAGGCCACAGCTCGCTGCGAAAATCCTGCTCCAGCGCAAAGCCAATCACCGCATCACCCTGGCGAATAGGTTGCACAGCCGGCCCATTGAAGGCCACCACCGAGGCCGTGCTGAACAGCGGGCAACCGGTGGCATCGCTGTAACCAAAGCCATCTGTGCCAGAATAGCTAACATGCCAATCCACAATCTTGGCGCTGGCAAGTACCGGCTTATCGTTGTAGCGCACGTTCTTCACCTCCAGCCCATCCGACGAGGTAAGAGTGTACTCCATTTGCCAGCCCTGCTGCTCCAGCGATAGCACTTTTTCACAATAATCGGCCATCACCACGGCATCCTGCAAGCTCTGCTCGGTGACGGGATAATCGTTGCCGTTGCCCACCGGCGTCCAGCGTGTGCCCACCAGTCGGCCCTCGGTCAGATCAACAATGGCCCACAAGAAGCGATCATCCACGCGGAAGGTTGGCCCCACGCACAGATGATGTGATCGTTCGCATTGGCTGTTGTTGAGTGCAGTTTTCACCCCCGGCATGCCGGCCAGCCCCGCCCCCGGCTTGAAACCCAGCGCATCAGCCACCTCAGGCGAATGAATGGCAATCTGCACAGCCAGATCAGCCAGATACGGAGGCAGCTCAGGCTGCACATCCGGGTTGAAGGTGATATCCACCACCTGCTGCTGCCGCAGATTGACCAGCATCACCACAGTGGCATTGGCGCTGTAGTTAAACATCTCCACGCGATAACAATCGCTGCCCGGACACAGCACCGCGGTGGCTTGAGTGAAATCGCTGGGCAAGGCTGGCCGCACCAGCATAATCTCGCTGCGCACCGGCTGCTGCGTCTGCACGTCACGGGCAAAGAACTGCACCTGCGGATCAGCCACGGCCAGAGCCTGCGCCTGCTGCTGGCGATCATCCAAACCGCTGTCCAGTGTTAAAATCGGCTGATCACCGGCTAGCGCTGCGGCAAAACGCGCCTCACGATCCGCCAACGCCGGGACAGCCGCCAGCAAAGCCGCGCGATCCACCGGCGCGGCCAACACGCCGGGATCCGGAGTAGGCGTAGCACCGGCAGGCGATGGCGAAGTCACGCTGGGTGCAGTGGGTACGGGCGTAGTTTGTTGGGATTCGCAGCCAGCCAAAACCAGAGCAAGCAACAGCAGTGCAAGCAAAAAGCAAAAACGGGTACGCATCAGGGAGTATCCTCGGCAGCGGTGAACTGCGCAGCAAGGCGCAGGCCATCGGGATCAGGAGTAGCCGGGTCGGGCAGCCAGGGAGCCAGACAAGCGGCATCCTGCACGCACGAATCGGTAAGCGCGGCCAGAAAAGCCAGCAAATCGTCAATCTGGCTGTCGGAAAGCGCCGCAGTGGGCAAAAGCAGCGCACCGCTGCGACGATCCTGCTCCAGCTTGGCCAATGCCTTAGCGCCATAGGCCGCCGTGAGCTGGCTGGCTACACCCGCATCAAGCTGGGCCGGGTTGTAGCTCGCCAGCGCAGCAGCCGGGTCGAGATGGTGACGCACAATGCCTTCCAGGGTAGCATAGGCGCCGTCGTGACCATACGGAGCAGTAACCGCCACATTGAGCAGGGTGGGCGTGCGAAAACGGTAACGATCCTGTTCAGCGAAGGTGGCGTACCAGCGGCCAAAATCTTCGGCCTGTACATCCGCGCGCTGGTAATAAGGATCGTCCTGCTTGCCTATGCCAACCTGCGGCACGGCCAGAGCATGGAACTGCTCATCGGTGAAAAAATCACCACGGTGGCAGAGCACACAGCCCGCGCCACCCTGCTCCGGCGTTTGCAAAAAGAGCAGCGCGCCGCTTTTAGCTGCCGGGCTGAGTGCCGTGCTATCACCCTGCACGTAGGCACGCCAGGGTGTATCCACGAACAACTGCGAACGCTGGAACGCGCTTAGCGCCGCGGCAATGCGCGCATCAGTGATCAGGCTTTGGGGCGAAGTGGCCGGGCCGAATACCGCAGCAAACTCAGCAGGCCAGCCAGAACCGGGCAACTCACCAGCGGCAGGGCCATAATCGCCCAGCCGGGCACAGAGATAAGCGCGCAGGGTACGGTTAGGGCGATAGGCAGCTACCGTGGTGCCGCGCATCTCGGTGACCGCGGTGAGGGGAAAACGGCTTTGCGCGGCTACCAGATCGGCCCCGGCCTGCGGATCGGCCATGCCCGGCGGTGCATCGGGAGTATGAATGCCGCGCGGGCCGGCCCCGCCCTGCCGCGGCAGCTTATCCAGGCTTTCCACGCGGCCATCGTGGAACTGCACCGCATCCCACAGGCCAATGTTGAAGGTGGTGGGAGCATTGCGCGCCACATTGGGAGCGCCGCTGCTGTGGCTGCGTCCCGGCCCCAACAGCGTGGGGTCAAGCGCCTCAACACCAACGGACAGGGTTAAGCCGTCGCCGCCGCCCAGCAGCGGATGGTGACAGGTGGCGCAGGCGGTATCCATATTGCCGCTGAGCGCGGTGGTGTAAAAGAGCGCCTTGCCGAGTTGTGCCAGGGGATCATCAATTTCAGGCAGCTCACGGCCCACACTCGGATCGCCGGTAAGCCCTTGTGCGGTGATCACAGAACGCAAGAGCGTATCTTGGTCTTGCTGCTGGTCAGGCAGAGTAAATGGGACACATCCGCTCAGCAAACTCAGCAGAAACAACAAAGCCAGAGCGCGTAATGAAGGCAGGCGGGCTATCACTGTTTGATCACCTGACCTGTATCAACCGCTATCAACAGATCGGGGATGTTCTCCACGGAATGAAGCGGCAGTGCTTCACCCCACGGATCGGCAGCTAGCACCACCTCGCCCGCGGCGTTGATCACTTCCACAGGAAAGCGATCCAGATCGCGCGGTGCAGGGCCGGCGATGTGTTCGCCGGTGATGGCAAAGCGCGAGCCGTGGCACGGGCAACGGTACTCGCGCGCGGTGGCATCCCATTCGCACAGGCATTCCAGATGGGTGCAGGCCTTGTGCAGTGCAGTCAGGCCCTGCGAGCTATGCACCAGCCAGAAACGCCCCGTCGCTTCGTTGAGCGGATCACTGCCGGCCGGAGGCAGAGCAGCAAGCGACCCCACGATGAAACGGCCACCAAACTGGCCCAAGCGCGGCGGCGACTGCAAAAAAAGCCCGGCGGCCTTGCTCAACACGCCACCAGCGGCAGCCAGCAGCGCGCCCCATGTCACCTGCAAAAACTCACGTCGAGTCAACATGTGTGGCTACTCAGGCTTGGGGACAGCAATGTCCAGGCTGATATCGAGCGCCTTCACCGAATGGGTAAGCGCGCCGGACGAGATATAATCCACACCGGTGGCAGCAATAGCAGCCACCGTATCCAAATTGACGTTGCCGGAGGCCTCCAGCGGAACACGGCCATCGGCAATGCGCACAGCCTCAGCCATTTGCTGCAAGCTCATATTATCCAGCAGAATGCGATCCACGGGCAAGGCAAGGGCCTCACGCAGTTGGGCCAACGTGGTCACCTCCACCTCGATGGGGCGCTGCCGGTCATCACCGCTGCGCACGCGGCGCACGGCCTCGGTCAGACCACCCACCGCGGCGATGTGGTTGTCCTTGATCATAGCCATGTCGTAGAGGCCGATGCGATGATTTTCACCGCCACCCAAATGCACAGCCCATTTATCGAACGCGCGCAGACCAGGTGCGGTTTTACGCGTGTCCAAAATCACTGCCTGCGTACCGGCTACGGCATCTACATAGCGCCGGGTAAGCGTGGCAATACCCGACATACGCTGCAAAAAGTTGAGCGCTACCCGTTCACCGGTGAGCAGGGCGCGGCCCGGCCCGGCAAGTGTAGCAAAAATCTGGCCGGCTGTCACACGGTCACCATCGGCTACATCAAACAACAGGGTAACGCGCGGGTCTACCTGAGCGAAGACAGCCTGCACCACCCTCAACCCGGCGATGATACCCGCTTGCTTGGCGAGAAAGACGCCGTGCAGCCACAAATCAGCCGGTATGGTGTTGAGTGTAGTCACATCACCGTCGCCAATGTCTTCGGCCAACGCTGCGGCAATGGTGCGGTTTATCTCATCGGGTAAATTCGGCATACCAACCTCCAGAACAGGCAACAGGCAGCAAAAGGTTGACTGCCTGCATTCGATTATACAAGGGAATGGTGATTTGGTAAATTGGGCGAATGTCAACGTAACTGAACTGTGAAAACCCCGGATCAGCCTGGCATGATGCCGGCGCACCCCCGTTGCTACGCGGTCTGATGCTGTGTTTCGCTTTCCCAGTTCAGAGCATGAGCCACAGCGATTTGGCGGAAGCCGTAGCGTTGCACAATGGGCCGACTCTGCGCGCCGGCGTCAATGGTCAGGTAGCGATAGCCGCGACGAAGGGCCTCCTGGGTGCGTGCTGCCAGCAGGGCAGTGTACCAGCCACGCCCGCGAAACTCTGCCCGAGTGCTGCCACCCCACAGACCGGCAAAGGCGCTGCGGGGGTCGTGATACAGCCATCCCACGCACACCGCCTGTCCGGCCTCGTAGCCTGCATACACCGATAATACCTGCGGGTTGTTGATCATGCTCTCGCGCAGGTATTGCATCAAGCCGCTATGCTGCCGCTGCCACACGGCCTGCAACACACCATGCACCTCGTCGAGCTGATCAGGATCGTGTAACCGCTGCACGGCATGCTGCACCGGTTGGAGTAATGCAGGTGGCGCTTGTGCCAGCACCAACGCCATGATCGCTTCCGGTTCATCGGCGCGGAAACCACGAGCCAACAGGCGGCTGCGCAAATCTGCCGGGAAGTCATGCTCGTAGACTTTCCACTCAAAGCCAAGATGCTGCGCGGCGAAAAAGCCGATCTCCCCGCTGATCACCTGCTCCACATCGCTGCCAGCCAGGTTGCTGTAGCTGATGAAAGCGCCACGCGCGCTGGGCAGATGGGAACGCAATGGCATGTGGCGGATCACATAGGGGCCAACCTCACGCAGCAGATCAGGGTAGATCGCTGCGATACGCTCCTGCTGGTCATACAGACCGCGAATTTGCAGAGTGTCCATGACTAACCAACAAGACTGAGCAAAGCAGCCACCGCAAAACTCAAAATAACGAGGCCGGAGATGCGGTTTACCCCGCGTAAGATACGCGGGGTAATGCGACTGCGCAGCAGCCCCACCGCGCTGCTCAACGTCAGCCACCACAGGGCAGACCCCAGGAAAACGCCTGTTACCAGCCAAAAAGCGCTGCTGTAGCTGCGTCCCTCGGCCAGCCCCATGCCCGCAAACACTGCCACAAAGGACAAGATGGTCATGGGATTGGTCAAGGTCAACAGCAGAGTGGAGGCATAATGGCGCGGCAGGCTGCGAGCTGCGGCCTCAGCCGGTTTCTCGGCCACCGGAGCGAAAAAGGTCTTGCCGCCCAGATAAAGCAGAAACAACCCGCCCAGCAAGCGAATGCCGCTTTGCCAACCTAACAGGGTTTGTGAGACCATAGTAAGACCAAACCCGGCTACTATCCCATAGAGAGCATCGGCCGAGGCCGCCCCCAAACCCGAAACCAATCCCGCTATCCTACCCTCAGCCAGGGTGCGGCGAATGCACAGCACGCCGATAGGGCCGACCGGTGCAGCAATGGCCAGCCCCAAAAACAAGCCGCGCAACAAAAGCGTTGATTCCATTTAGTGTCCTGCAATCCATGATAAATACTCTATTGAATACACGGACACTATTATAGTCCACACACACCCTGACTGAAAATATTCCCCGAATGCTTTCGGAAATATTTAGTCAATTCAGTTGAATTTTTACATAATCCTTAACATTACATTTTTGTAAGGTAGCTTTTTATCTGTCAATATCTCAGTGTGGGATATTGACTTTTAGGCTGACTTCAGCTATACTTGAGCTATCATCGCCCTCTGAACAGTCTTCCTCCCCCCCACTGTTCAGCGGGTGATGTCGCGTCTGGGACTCGTTACTTTTTTCTCCTGCCATGCACCTCTACCAAGCGCTGCGCCTGGCCGAAACACCGCATAAGCCAATCATTGCCCTCACCGGGGCAGGCGGCAAAAGCTCGCTGTTGTTCCGGCTGGGTCGCGAGTTGAAAGCCGCTGGCCTGCCAGCGCTGCTCACCGCCACTACTCATCTCGGCGCTCAACAGGTTGATCAAGCCCCCTTTGCTTTGTTCAGCCGCAACGAAGCTCTGTTGCACTTCGAGCTGCCGGTCTCGCTACAAGCCTATGGCCAGGCACTGGTCATGGCAGCAACGCCGGATGCCAAAGGCAAGCTACCGGGTCTGTCACCAGAGCTTGTTTGCCGTCTGGCTGCGCTGGCTGACGTAGGCGCGGTGGTGGCAGAGGCAGACGGTAGTCGTCAGCGTCCCCTGAAAGCACCGGCAGCGCACGAGCCGGTGGTTCCCTGCTGCATCACTCATCTTGTCGTGGTCATGGGTATGGCCGCGCTGGGGCATCCGCTAACAGAACAAATCGCTCATCGCCCTGAGTTGGTGGCGCAATGCAGTGGCCTGGCTATGGGAGAAACGATCACTCCGCAGGCTGCCGCGCGGTTGCTGCTGCATCCCGCAGGGGGGTTGCAAGGCGCGCCGCCCGATGCACAGCGTTTTGCCTACCTCAACATCGCCGGGAATGATCCCGCGCGGCTTGCGGCTGCGCGGGAAATTGCAACGCGGGTGCTGCAAGCGCCAACGCGTCCCTATGCTGCGGTGCTGATCGGCAGCGCTCAGGCCGAGCAGGCAGTGATGGAAGTACACAGCTACACCACGGCGATTGTGCTGGCCGCTGGCCGCGGCAGCCGCTTTGGCATCGAGACTCTGCCCAAGCAAATTCTGCCCTGGCCCACAGGCGGCACACTGGTCGGCCATGTGGCTGATCTGGCTCTGGCTATACGAAGCACACAACAAGTGATTACAGTTACAGGCTATGCAGCCGCCGCGGTGCAGGAGGCACTGACCGGGCGCGCGCTGCAATGCGTGCATAACCTCGACTGGGCTGATGGGCAAAGCAGCAGCGTGGCGGCCGGTCTGGCTGCACTGGCGCCACATACCTCCGCTGCGCTGTTCCTGCTGGCCGATCAACCTGCGGTAGACCCCGCCGTGGCAGAAGCGCTGATCAAACGCCACCGTGAAACCCAAGCCCCCATCGTGGCCCCGGTCTACCCGCAGGGCGGACGAGGCAATCCGGTGCTGTTTGACCGCAGCCTGTTTGCAGAGCTGGCTGCCCTGTCCGGTGACACCGGCGGACGCGTGTTGCTGGAACGGCTGGGCGCGGCGGTGCAGTTTGTGGAAGTACCAGGGGTCGCGCCACGGGGAATTGAAAACGCAGCCGACTATGCGGCTGCGTTTGAGGAAGCCCGGATAGATGCGAAGGGCTGGAAACCGTTGGCTGATCGCGCGAAGCGGCCTTAGCCACTTGAAGACAGGCCCTGAGGAGCCTTCGCGCGGTGATGCGGAGTTCCAAACCACCGAATCGCTACAGATCGCGCTGGTATACCCGGTATGTCTTATAGATCTTGCCGCCGAGGTTTTCAAGAGGACGCCGCATATCAAGGTTATTAGCCAGAATCCAACTGCATTCGATATGCTTGATCCCTTTGCGCATCGCCGTCAGTGTGGTCTCGTAGATCATTACCGCATCCACGCCCAGGTGGCGATAATCAGGCAGCACACCCAGCGCCCACACCCGTGCCCATTGGATTTTCTTTTGATAGCGTAGCGCCTGGATAAAGCCAAAGGGGAAAAGGTGGCCGTTCATTTTCTTCAACACCAGGTTGGCATCGGGGAGCGACAGCGCCACCCCTACCGGCTTGCCTTCGATCTCCACAAAAAAGGCCAGGTCGGGATCAAGCACCGGCTTCATTTCCTTGGCATAATGCGCTAACTCACGGTCAGTAACACCCACTGCACCCCAGTTCTTTTCCCAGGCTGAATTGTAGATGCCCTTGAGTTTTTCTACCTCGGCATCAAACTGTTTCATATCCAGCTTGTGGATACTGAGCTTGCCGCGCTGCTTGAGCTTTTCGGCTACACGAACCAGCTTGGCAGGCAGGTTGTTGGGGTCACCGCCAAACAAAGCTTCCAGATCAAAATGATAGGCGTATAGATCCATCTCACCGCTCAGGCCCCAGGTTTCCAACAATTCAGCATAATAAGGCGGGTTGTAAGGCATCAGGATGCGCGGCGCATCGTTGAAGCCATCCACCAGCACCCCCACTTCATCTGTCATAGTAAAACTGAGAGGACCGCGTACAGCAGTACAGCCCTGGCCGCGCAGCCAATCAGCAGCAGCGTCCAGCAAGGCATGGGCCACCGACTGGTTGTTGATGCATTCAAAAAAGCCAAAGAAGCCCACCGTATCTTCATAGATTTGATTGTGGCGCGGGTTAAAAATGGCGGCAATCATACCTACATCCTGCTCCATGCCGCCGGTGACAACGCCCGTGGCGGGGTTGCCGGGTGTGGAGCTGGCCTCCACCACGAAATAGGCGACTTGCAGGTAGTCAAATGAGGGATTATGCTGCGGGTCGAGGAACTTACGGCGATCGGCCACCAGCGGCGGCACCCAGTGCGGATCGCCACGGTATAAACGAAACTGCAATTTGATCAGACGATTGCGGTCAGAGGCCGAATTGGGGTCGAGCTGAACAACGCGCAATGCGGACATAAAGCCTCCTTTAAACAGCGGACTGGACAGAACGCAGGCTGGCGCTATAATGCCTGCATGAACACCCAAAGGATTTGGCAACGCCTGCGCCAACGCACCTGCGAGCGTTGTGCTTTTGCCGATATGTTTCGCAGCAACGGCGATGGGCAGGTAACGCGGCTGCACACGTTTTGTCGCAACAATGCCTCGCCGTATTACAACCGGCCTGTGCCGCCTGAACGCACCTGTCCGGCATGGCAACGCCGTTCCGGGCCACAGTCACAGCCAGATGTGGGGGATCCAACGTTGACCGCCTGAGGGAACTGCGATGACGCAGTATAGCGCCAAGTGGCTGGGAGAGCAAGCGCTGCTGACACAGAAGCAAAGAGACCGGGGCAAAAAGCACTACAGGCTTTAGCAATGTAACGCTTTGCGGCTACGTGCATCCATTGCCATATAGTTTATCATCTGGAGCTTGTATGTCTCAAATTGCCAAACATTTCGCCCCCGGCTGGTTTGCTGCGGTGATGGGAACCGCAGTAATTGCCGTAGCCATCTTCGTCTTTCGCCAGTACCTTCCTTTTGCCGCTGTGTTACAGCGCTTTTTCCTGGGTACGGCTGTGTTGCTTTTTACACTGTTGTTGATCCCCTGGCTATGGCGCTGGCTACGCTATCGGCAATATGCCGTAGCAGACCTGCGCAATCCGGTTTCTGCCGCCTTTTTTCCCACCATGCCCATTTCGCTGCTGGTGATCGGTGTGGCGCTGGAGAAAACGCCGTTGAGCATCCTGCCCGAAGCTGCACGCTGGGGCATCTTGCAGGCATTGTGGCTGGCAGGCGCTGCGGGGATCTTAATCTTCGCCTTGCTGATTTTGTCTGTCTTTTTCCGTCAGCCTGAAATCAAATGGGAAAGCTCCACGCTGGGCTGGCTGATTCCGCCGGTGTCAGCGCTGTTGGTTCCGGTGCTGGGAGCCAGCCTTGCCACGCATTATGCCACCAGCGGCTGGGGCATGATCAATCTGGTAGGCAGCCTGCTTTTTCTCGGCATTGGCTCGGTGTTGTTCCTGGCAGTGCTGGCCGTAGTACTAACGCGTTATATCTTTTATGCCCTGCCACCAGTTCACCTTACCCCTACCCTGTGGGTGGGCATTGCGCCTACTTCCATTCTAGCAATTCTGGCGCTGCGCTGGGTTACGCCTCTGCAGAAGCTGCTGGGCTGGAGCGATACCACCGCGGCCACGCTTAACGCCCTGGCGTTGCCGGTAGCCATTGCCTTATGGGGCTTTGCCTTCTTTTGGCTGCTGTTAGCTATGGGCATGACCTGGCAGACCAAACGCACCCTAACGTTGCCCTTTGCCCTGAGTTGGTGGGCTTTTGTGTTCCCCACCGGCGCATTTGCTGTGTCCACCGGAGTTGTTTACCAGGCGCTGCCTACTGCTTTCTTCCTGGTCACAGGACTTGGTGCCTTGTTGCTGGTGCTGCTGCTTTGGCTCATCACCTTGCTACGCACCCTGCGAGGCATACGCAGTGGCGCACTGTTTGCCCCGCACGCGCCCGCACCGGCGGCACAACGCTAGCGTAGCCGGGCTGCACGTATGCGGTGTTTCAGTCAGATTGGCTCCCGCCAACCTCACCGCAGTTAGCCTCTCTCCTCAGCCGATTAATTGCCGCTTGACAGAACCTGCGGAAAAGGGTATGCTGGCGTTCGCTTATCCCTTTCCGCAGGAGTTGTTATGCCCGGCGTCCTCTCCAATATCGTCTTCACCCCCCTTCCCGGCAGTTTCAACCGCAAACCGCTTGTTGAAGCCACGCTGATAGCCGGATACGGCATTACCGATGACCGCAAAGGCGGCCACCCCAAACGCAACCTCAACATCATGGATGAGGAAATGCTGGCTATGCTAGCCAGCGAAGGGTACCCCGCGCAGCCGGGCGTGCTGGGTGAAAACCTTGTCGTGCAAGGCATCAACGTCAGTGCCCTGCCCGCGGGCAGTCACCTGCGCATCGGCGATAGCGCCCTGATCGAGGTGGGCAAACTGCGCGAGCCGTGCTACAAGCTCACCGCGCTGGACGCTCGTATGCCCGACACCGTGATCGGCCGCGTAGGCGTCATGGCGCGCGTCCTGCACGGCGGCATAATCCGCGTGGGAGATAGCGTATATACTTCGTAACTCGTAACTCGTAACTCGTAACTCGTAACTCGTAACTCGTAACTCGTAA
>CALESQ010000076.1 GCA_937907455.1 uncultured Caldilineales bacterium | reverse complement strand
TCGCCGCCGTGGTGTTGGTCACCGCATAGTGATCCGGGTCGCCGGTCTGCGTGTAACCCGCTGGCGGCGTGGTAACGATCACCTGATAGGCATTCGGCGCCAAACCGTCGAACAGATAGTTGCCGTTGGCGTCGGTGGTGTCAGTAGCTACCGTCACATCATCCGCAGTGCCAAACAGGCCATCTGCACCGGCAGTCTTCAGCGTGAGCACCACACCGGCAATGCCTACTTCGTTGGGATCCTGCTTGCCATCCGAGTCTGTATCCACCCACACGCGGTCACCGATGGTGGCGGTGTTGGTGTTGCTGTTGACGTCGGGGGTCGGATTGTAGTTGTAGCCGAAGTCAGCGGTCAGGTTCTCCCACGGCGAACTGCCGCCGATGGTTGCTGCATAGCCGAAACCGCTGCTCTGGTTCTGGTTGCCAAAATCCGCATTGGCATTGGTGTAGATTGTGGTCTGCGTCATACCCGCGGGCAGCGTGGTGCTGTCCACCCGCACGAAGTACGCCCCTGGCGACAGATTAGTGAACAGATAGCCGCCATGCGCATCGGTGACCGTGGTAGCCACCACCGTGCCTGCGCTGTTGTACAGATTGACGCGCACGTTGGGCAGACCCGGCTCACCCGCATCCTGATAGCCATCCGAGTTCTCGTCCACCCACACGTAGTTGCCGATGGAACCAACCTTGTTGGTGAAACCAAAGTCAAACGAATGATCGTTTTCACCGCTGCTACCGGTACTTAAATAGACACTAGAAAAGCCCACGATCAAAGCATTGTCTTCGCCATCGCTGTCACGCAGATCAGCACCTGCATCTGCGCCGCCGTTGTTGGTTTTAGTGGGAATACCGCCACCGCAAGCGCTGATAATGGCAGTTTGGACAGGATCAACCATCAACACACAGCCCACATTGCGCGGGATAATGCGTACCGCACTGTCCCATGCGGCTGCCGGCCAGCCATTGCCACTGGTAATATTGCCGGTGGCATCCTTAAACAAGTAGAGTCCATTGGCATCGGTGGTAGTGGTAGCTACCGCTTCATAAGAGGCTGGAGTTCCATTCACTGAGCCGTTGGTGTCGCAGCGCAGAGTCACTGTAGCACCGGAGACGACTGTCTCGCCGGGATCCTGTACACCGTTGCCACTGCCGACGCCGCTGACGCCGGTATCACACCACAAACGGTTGCCGATTTCCAGCGGTGCGGGATCCAGCAGAGCTTCGAGGTCGCCCATGCCAGCTCCTTTACCCCAGACCCACGTGTTCGGATCGTTATGGTCTTCATCTACCAGGCGATAACCCCGCAGGAAGGAACCATCGCTGTTGGTGTAGAAATGCACACCTTGATCGAAGAACTGGCTGGACGCCATGCGTGCCGGATCAAAAACGGTCGAAGCAATATAGCTGCGGCCCGATACCTGTACCAGGCCACCCTCACCGACATCGCCGTGGTTGCCCTCGACAAAAACGCCAGGACCACCGTAGTCGTCGTCATGATAGTATTCGTCAATGGTTTCCACCCGATTGCCGTCATAGCCCAAGCCGGCTGTATCACAGGTGGTATTACCAGAGATAAGCTTTTCCATCACCCAGGTGTTAGTACCCGTGCTGCACGCGCGCAGGATATCGCCAGCATTGCTTAGTTCCCAACTAGTGTTGGCGATACCTGGCTCAGCGGCGTTGGAACCGTCCATATGACCGAAGCGATCAATTAACCCTAATACCATGTCACCGTTGACAAATTCGATATCACCGATAATGGGTTGGGGATAGGCATAAGATGCGCCGCCAGAAGGCACAGATGAGAACGGATAGCCAGGCGTCCAGGGGCTCCAGGTAGCCAGCTCCCGGCCAACACAGGCATCAAAACCGGTGCCGCCGTAGTTCCAACAGCCGCGCTGATAGTTCAGAGCAAAGCCATTAACACCGGTGACCGGGGTGAAAGAAGCGGTTACAGGCGTGGGGGTGGCAATACTATCCCACACATAGACATAACCAAGAACTTTGGTATGGTCGCCGACGCGGTTGGCGGTGTAGGCAATGGGCAAGCCAGTCGCAGTCGATTCAGCGCTGCACACATAGCCGACGTACACTTTGCCGTCGTTGACACCCAGGCCAAAGGGGCGTGCATCAGACGCTGCGGGGCAACCCGTCAGCGTGGTGGGGAGGGCTACTTTCACCGGTGTGCCGGCGCTGCCATTGGCGTTCACCGGAATGCGCACAAATTCGCGCGTCTTCAGGTCAATGGTATAGACTTCGCTGCCATCCTCGGCAATGTCCACATCACCCAGGCCATCTTTACCAACCGCGGGAATCACGGTGAAGTCTTGCGTCCAATTCGGTGTTGCGCCGTGCGGATCCGTGCGAGTAGCATCTACCGTCACCCAGGTGGTTTGTGAACCGCCAGCTTGAGGCACGCTGTAGATGGTGGTAGCATTGCCAGCCAGACGGGAAAAACGCTTGACAAACGCGCCAACCAGCAAGCGGGCATTGGTACGATCATTAGCAATACCCCAAATCGCGCCGACCTGATTCTCGCCACGCAGAGTAGTTTCAGCGGGAAGATCGTATGCGCTGCCGGTTGAGCCACTGGCGCCGGCTGTTTCTGCAAATTTTACCAATACCTGTGAGGTATCATACACCACGCTGCCGGAATGAATCGCAGTAGCCAGATCTACCGTAGTGCTGGGAGCATATTGGCCGGGATTGGCCAGACCGATGCTGGCACTACCGCCGTTAGCGACAAACGTGGTGGTGGTAGCACCCTGCGCACCATCGAACAGGTATTCGGGCAGACCGGTTACCTCGATACGATAAGTGCCAGCACCGGTAGCCAGCGAGTAGACACCATTAGTGCCGCCGGTAGCCACCACCGGCGAGCCATATCCGGAAGCACTAGCCGGGTATGCGGTCACGGTGACGCCGCTGACGCCAGGCTCCAGCGTATCTTTAACGCTGTCGGCATCATAGTCGCGGAACACCGTCACCGAGATGGCATCCGGTGCGTTAGGTGCGGCGACTGCCGCGCTGTCATTGCCGGTCACCTGGTCCTGAGCCAGATTGGCGGCCGCGGCCGGCTGAGCCGGCAGGGCTGCTGACAGCAGACTGAACACCATCATCAAGGCTAGCAGACTGTTCAGCGTCCGCTTAGCCAGTTTGTCGCGGGACAGAAAACTATTACTCATTGTTATCTCCTTATAGAGAGTTTGGTTTGGACGATAGGTCCTGTTTTGTTTGTTGATTAGGAGCGCCTCATTAGGCGCATCCTGAGATTGAGTTAACGCCATCCAGCTTTTCCTTTCCGACAATCAGAGGTTGTCATTTCACAAAAGCATCTTAGAGAGATCAGGAAAAACAAGGCCACAACGAATTTCGTTTAACTTAGACAATAAGCTGATTTCTTTAGTATTGTAACACGCCGTGCTTTCCCTAAAGATTTCTACAAAACAGTAGGTTATAAAACATAACAGATAAAACAAGGCTTTAGCGCTTCAGACAATACGCTGCAACCGATATACCACACTGATTATGTAATAATAGACCATCATAATGGCGTAATTCAATCTGCCACCCCTTGTTCCTGTAAATATATTGTTTAAAAAACGCTTTTAGAGGATCAAAACACAGAAAAACGGCTTATTTCTGGAAATCGCCAGAGAAAGAGATTTACACAAACAATTCCTCTACAACATTACAATACCATTACAAACTATTTTCTACAGCATCTACAAGGCTAATTTTCAGCAAAGCATTACGTTCGGATAGCACAGAGCCACCAAACATACATCAAAAGAAGTTTTTTTATCTGCAACTCACCACTGCTCGTAATTATTCTCGCTTGCAATCTACCCCCTATGTTCATTACCCAATTAAATAAAAGTGCAAAAAGAAAAGTATAACGCACACAAGCAAATGAATTAACGCGGAAATAACATTAAGGCGATTTCTGTTTTGCCTACCACCTACCTGCAAATCAAAGCGGGGTCGAAGTATCACGCTTGATTCAACTTCGACCCCGCTTCGTTACAAACGCTAATTAAAACTAGCGCGCTTGCTGCAAACGCCAGCCCAGCAGAGTCAGCAGCAGCGCCGCACCCACCACCAGCACCAGGGCCAGCGGCAAGGTCGTGCTGTTGTCCCCAGCCTGAAGCAGGCCCAGGGTTACCGCACTGGGAGCCTGATGCAGCACGCTCACCGGGCCGTGCAGCGTCACCGTGCCGTCCAGCGCCACATCCTCCAGCCAATACCACCAGGTCTGGCCGAGTGTCGCTTCGCTGTCGGTGATGGTGTAGCTGGCGCCCTGGTTGCTGCCGGCAGCCAGGCTGGCCACCTGCGTCACCTGCACCCGCTCGCCGTCGGCACTGCTGCTGCGGGTCACGATGAAGCCGGCGTTGTCCTGCTCGCTCACCGTTTCCCACGTCACCTGCACACCAGTGGCCGTACTCTCGGCGGCGAAGTTCGCCAGTGTCACCGCATAAGGCGCAGTAGCACCGCACTGGAAGATGTAGTCCTCCACTTCACCGTTAGATGCCAGACCAGTGCTCGTCAACCCACCCGCACTGCTCAGGCGCACGCGTGCTTCCAGATTAGTGATCAGAGTCGCCGGACATGCACCCGCGGGGATGTCGAAGTACACGGTGTACTCTCCTGCTGCCAACGGCGTGCTGATGGCTGTGCCGGTGATGGTGCGCAGCGTCACAGCAGTCAGTGTGCCGGAGCCGAAGTCCATGAACACCTGCGGCACACCGGTGGCCCCGGTGCTGCTGCCGATGGTGATGTTCAACGCACCACCCAGACCGCCCGCTACCGTGCCTTCACGCCACGATCCGGCGCGGCCCATAGCTGAGGCTACACCATTTTCGTCGTCGGCACAGGTGGTGGTGGGCAGGTTCACCGGGTAAGCGGAGCCGTTCAGCGTCTGCGTGCTGGCGGTGTTGTCGTCGCCTGCGGCTGTAGCCAGCGGCTGGCCGTTGAGGTCAGCATCCACACACACACCCAGGTACAGCGCATTGCTGATGGCGTGGCGTGCGCCGTTGCTGGCCAGCAGTGTGCCGTAGCTGTTCGGCAGGTCGCCGTAGTCCAGCACCAGGTAGCCGAAGTCATAACCGGCAATCAGCGGCTCGATGGAGGCGGTCTGCTGCACGGTGTTGCTGAGGCCCTGCGTGGGCACAGCCACGGTGCTGCTGTGGTCGTTCGAGTCGGTCAGCGGCACCGTGCTGATGTTGCCATCAGCGCCGCCCACCCTGGTGCGCACGAAACCGCTGGGATCCGTCACCGAGATGACGTGCGCAGGCGTGGTGGCACCGGCCGTGGTGCTGGTGCTGCCGATGCGGTAGTCCTCATCCAGCAGCAGGTTGCCGAAGCTGTACCAGCCTGTTTCCACCGCAGTGGTGGCCGGGTTGTCACCGGTAAGTGTCTTCAGCGTGGCTGATGTGCCGTTAGCATAGCTCACCACCATGGTCACGGTCACGTTGTTCATGCCCGGCTCTGTGGCTTGCTGAATACCATCACCGTTCGCATCCAACCAGACGAAGTTGCCCACGGCTGCCGGTTCGACGTAGTAACCGAAGTCCGCCGTCAACACGGTGGCCCCGGCAGCTACCGTCACTGCATACGGGTCTATCTGGCTGTTGTTGTCGGTGTTGGCCGTGCCGCGTGACATCCAGTAGCCTGCCAACACGCCGTTGACATCGGTGACATTCACCACGTAGCTATCGCCCGGCAGGTCGGTGAACAGGTAGGTGCCGTTCGTGCCGTAGGTGGCGGCATTGATAGTCGCAACCGTAGTAGTGCTGCTCAGCTTCGGCTCGCCTGCATCCACGCGGCCATTGGCGTTCAGGTCACGGTACAGGTCTATGGTGACGCCGCCGATTGCCGGTTCGTCATCATCGCTGCCGGTGTTCGGGTCGCCGGTGTTCTGGCCGGTGGTGGCCGTAAACGTGCCGTCGGCGTTCGAATCCAGCCACACCAGGTTGCCCAGGCTCGCCGGTGACGTAGTCGCCGCATAGCTGAAGTCCTGCGCCAGGTTCACGGGGGCTGCCGTGGTCAGCGTCACCGTGCTGCTCAGGTTGCTACCCACAGTGCCACCCGCCGCATAGCTCTCGGCCATGCCTTCCAGCACGCCGTTCGCCGCAAAGTTGCTGGCCGCCACGCGCACGGTGTAGCTCACACCGCCCGCACTGGTCGGCAGGCCGCCAAAGGCATAGTGCCCGTTCTCGTCGGTGGTGGTGGTGGCGATCACAGTGCCGCCTGAGTTGAGCAGCTCGATCACCACGCCCTCGATGCCCGGCTCGCCCGCCTGCTGCGTGGCTCCGCCGGAGTTGTCCACGTCGAACCACACCGTATCACCGATCAGCCCGTTGGAGCCGGCGGTGGTGGTCTGACCCAGTGCCGTGTAGCCGAAGTCCTGGTTCTGGTTGCTCACCGCCGTGGCCGAAGCCCCGGTGGGATCCAGCGCCACGCTGCTGAGGTTCGGCGTGGCGATGCCGTTCGAGTCGTAGGTCTGCCGCATCTCGCCCAACACGTTGTCGGTGTCGTTCACCCACACCAGGTAGTTGCCGTCGGGCAGGCCGCTGAAGCCATACACGCCGTTGGCATCGGTGGTGTCGGTGGCCACAATCGGCTCACCTGCATCCCAGGTGCCATTGCCGTTGGTGTCACGGATCAGCGCCACGGTGACGCCGGGGATGCCCCATTCCGTGGTGTCGCCGCCACCCGGTGCACCGCTCGGCCCTACGCCGTCGGCATCAGCATCAAACCATACCTTGTTGCCCACGCTGTTGTTCTGCGCTGCCGGGGCCACGTAGCCGAAGTCCACCAGCAGGAACACATCGCCGGGGCCAAGCACCACCGGGATGGTGGTCTTGTTGTCGTTCATCGCCGCCGTGGTGTTGGTCACCGCATAGTGATCCGGGTCGCCGGTCTGCGTGTAACCCGCTGGCGGCGTGGTAACGATCACCTGATAGGCATTCGGCGCCAAACCGTCGAACAGATAGTTGCCGTTGGCGTCGGTGGTGTCAGTAGCTACCGTCACATCATCCGCAGTGCCAAACAGGCCATCTGCACCGGCAGTCTTCAGCGTGAGCACCACACCGGCAATGCCTACTTCGTTGGGATCCTGCTTGCCATCCGAGTCTGTATCCACCCACACGCGGTCACCGATGGTGGCGGTGTTGGTGTTGCTGTTGACGTCGGGGGTCGGATTGTAGTTGTAGCCGAAGTCAGCGGTCAGGTTCTCCCACGGCGAACTGCCGCCGATGGTTGCTGCATAGCCGAAACCGCTGCTCTGGTTCTGGTTGCCAAAATCCGCATTGGCATTGGTGTAGATTGTGGTCTGCGTCATACCCGCGGGCAGCGTGGTGCTGTCCACCCGCACGAAGTACGCCCCTGGCGACAGATTAGTGAACAGATAGCCGCCATGCGCATCGGTGACCGTGGTAGCCACCACCGTGCCTGCGCTGTTGTACAGATTGACGCGCACGTTGGGCAGACCCGGCTCACCCGCATCCTGATAGCCATCCGAGTTCTCGTCCACCCACACGTAGTTGCCGATGGAACCAACCTTGTTGGTGAAACCAAAATCAAGGCTATGATCATTCTCGCCGCTTTTGCCGGTGGTGAAGGTCACACCGCTGTAGCCTGCACCGCCCACACCAGCTATGCCATCGCTGTCGCGCAGATCGGCTCCGGCATCAGTACCGCCGTTATTGCTTAAGGCGAGAGCGCTACCGCCGCAACTGCTGAGAATAGCCGCTTGCGTGCTGTTGACGACAAGACGACAAGCGGCAGTGCGCGGGATAATGCGTACCGCACTGTCCCAGGTGGCTGCCGGCCAGCCATTAGCGCCGGTAATGTTGCCTGTATTATCTTTGAACAAATACAACCCGTTAGCGTCGGTGGTGGCGTTAGCGGTTGCCTCGAAGGAAGCAGGGCTGCCGTTAGTATCGCATTGCAGCGTCACCGTGGCGTTGGCAATAACCGCTTCACCCGGATCCTGTACGCCATTGTAGGCACCCACGCCATTGACGTTGCCAGTATCACACCACAATCGGTTGCCGATCTCCAGCGGAGCCGGATCCACAAGGGCTTCCATATCACCCAAGCCAGAACCTTTGCCCAGGGTTTGGGGGGAGGTGCTGTTCCAGAGCCGATAGCCGCGAATCCAGTTACCCGAAGCAAGGTTATAGAAATGCACACCCTCTTCGTACCAGGCAAGGGATACAGGGCGCGACGCATTAAACGCGCTGGTCGCCACATAGTCGCGACCAGGAATAGCCAGCACACCGCCCAGGCTAACTTCGCTGAAGATCTTAGGATTCAGGGTATTGCTGGTGTCATGGGCAAAATCATCGTCATGGAAGTATTCATCAATGGTTTCGGTGTTACCCACACCGTAGCCCAGGCCAGCCGTATCGCAGGCCGTGTTGCCAGAGATGAGCTTTTCCATCACCCAGGTATCGGGGCCGGTGCTGCATGCACGCAGGGTATCACCCGCAGAGTTGACTACAACGCTGGTGAATCCGGTTGGTTCAACGGCATTAAAACCATCCATGAAGGAGAAGCGGTCAGCCATACCCAGAATCATGTCACCGTTGACAAATTCGATATCTGAAATAAGCGGCTGCGGATAATGGTGCCCTTGCCAGCCTCCCAGTTGCGAAATCGGATAAACCGGTGCCCAGGCCAGCCAGCCGGCATTGCCCCAGGTGGTGCAGTTCGTGGTCAACGTATCAGCGGCAGCCACACAACCGCGCTCGTAGTTCAGAGGAAAGTTCAAACGCTGCGTGAAACCGGAAGCGCCATTCCACTCATAAATATAGGCATAGAGCTTGGTACGGTCGCCGGGCTTGGGATACGTTATGAGCGAAGTAGGCAAAGAACCCGCTGTCACCGTAGACTCGGCGCTACAAACCACGCCAAGATACACCTTGCCATCGTTGACGCCCAAACCAAAGGGGCGCAAATCGCCATTGGCAGAACAACCGCTGGGCGTACCCAAAGCGGGCAACAGCGCCACCTTCACCGGCGTGCCGGCGCTGCCGTTAGCATTTACCGGAATGCGCACAAACTCGCGCGTGCCCAGGTCAATGGTGTAAACCATGCTGCCATCTTCGGCAATGTCCACATCACCCAGGCCCTCTTTACCGACAAACGGGATCACCGCATGATCCTGATACCAGTTCGGTGAAGCGCCGTGGGGATTGGTACGCGCTGCATCCAGCGTCACCCAGGCAGTAGGAGCTGCAGCGCCACTGAGCGGCACACTATAAATGGTGGTAGGATTGCCCTTCAACCGCCCAAACCGCTTCACCATCGAACCTGCCAGCAAACGGTCGTTGATGCTGTCGTGGGCCACACCCCAGGTTGTGCCGATTTCGCCTTGCAGCGCGCCTTCTGTGTCTTCCGGAAGGTCATACGACTCGCGCACGGTGCTGGTGGAACCGGCGTTCTCTACAAAGCGGGAGATCGCCCATTGGCTATCCACATCAGAACGATAGGCCGCCTGGTGGCGGGCAATGGCTACCTCCAGCGTGGTGCTGGGAGCATACTGGCCGGGGTTAGCCAGACCGATTGCAACGCTGGCGCCGTTGGCGATGAATGCCGTGGTGGTAGCCCCCTGCGCACCGCTGAAAAGATAGGCCGGCAGGCCAGTCACCTCAATGCGATAGGTGCCAGAACCGGTAGCCAGTGAGTAAACACCATTAGTGCCACCCGTAGCCACCACTGGCGAAGCATAGCCAGAAGCACTGGGCCGATAGGCTGTAACCGTAACCCCGCTGACACCTGGTTCCAACGTGTCTTTAACACCGTCGGCATCATAGTCGCGAAATACGGTCACCGAGATGGCATCCGGCGCATCAGGGGCAGCGATCTGTTCCGTGTCATTGCCGGTCACCTGGTCCTGCGCCAGATTGGCAGCCGCCACCGGCAAACCCGGCAATACCGCCCAAATCAGGCCAAACACCATAATAGCAGCCAAAAGGCTGTTCAGCAGGGACTTACCCCACCTCGTCTTTGACAAAAACTTGTGATTCACAGTTCTCTCCTCATAGAAACCTACAGCTAATTAATCGTCCTGCTCAACCTTGTTCAAATAATGAAAATAAGCAGGCAACGAAATATAGTGAAGTTAGACGATAAATCATCTTCCCAACTATATTATCATACTATGGTTTCTGATTTGATTGCTGAATAATTCAGCGGCTGTTCCCCAAACCTTCTCAGGAAGCTGCATTGGATACAACGAAAGTTGCTAAACCTCACCCTCCAATACGCGCCCTTTTAATGCTGCCCGCCCCGCGGAAATCATCTGCGCGCTTTTTCTCATTTCTCCCCATCATAACCTACACCAACCGGAATAAAATCCCTGTAAAACGATAAAAAACTTACATCTCAAAAGAAATCTTTCAAGAAAGAAAAATATATAAAAACGCAACACTCAATATTACAATACCATGACAAATAAGATTTAATTGTAATAGCCCCATGAATCCAGAAAGCTAACCGGCAAAAGGGGTTTCAATCACTGTTGCAACCAACTCAGAACGCAGCGCAGCCAATTCATCTTGCACCGCCTTCACCGCAGAATCCAGGGCCACCAAGGTTCTCTGCTCAGCCGTGCGCCGCTTTATTTCCACACCGCCCTCCTGCAACGACTTTGCCCCCACGGTAAGGCGCAACGGCAAGCCGATCAGATCAGCATCGTTAAACTTCACACCCGGACTAAGTTCTTCGCGGTCGTCGTAGAGTACTTCAATCCCTGCCTCGGTGAGTGCGGCGTACAACGTATCAGCCACACTCACGGCCTCCGGTGCTTTTCGAGGCAGCAGCACCAAATGCACCTGAAAAGGCGCAATGCTCACCGGCCAGATCAAACCAAACTCATCGTGGTGCGTTTCTGCCACGGTAGCCAGCAGCCGCCCCACACCGATGCCATAAGATCCCATCACCACCGGGCGCTTGCTGCCCTGGGCGTCGTCGTAGAATGCACCAATGGCATCGCTGTAGCGCGTTCCCAGCTTGAAGATGTTGCCTACCTCAACCCCGCGCACACTGCGCAGCGCACCGCCACAATTCTCGCAGCCATCCCCTTCTTCTGCGGCAGTGATGTCAGTCACCAGGTCGGGATGATAGTCGCGGCCACAGGTGACATTGAGCAGGTGATAGCCAGCTTCGTTAGCTCCGGCCACCAGATTGGGCGAGGCCGCAGCCAGCTCATCCACCACCACCAAACAATCATGTACCCCAACCGGCGAGCCGTAGCCTGGTTCAGCACCCATGCTGCGAATTTCTGCTTCGGTGGCAGGTTGCAAAGCGGCAGCGCCCACAGCATTAGCCAGCTTGGTTTCGTTCACCTCACGGTCGCCGCGCACCACCGCGAACACCAGCCGGCCGCTGCCTGTATCACGCAGAAAAACAGCCTTTGCCGTGCGGCTGGCAGAAATTTGCAGGAAGGAGGCCAGATCGGCAATGCTTTTGCAGTCGGGCGTGGCTACGCGCTGCACCGGCAACAGCGTTTCAGCAGCAGGCTCAGACCGACGGAAGCGCGCCACCTGGCGATTGGCCGCATAGCCGCAGTGATCACACAGCAGCAACGTGTCCTCACCCACTGCAGTGAGTGCCATATACTCGTGCGACAGGCTGCCGCCCATCATGCCTACATCGGCGCGCACGGCAATCACCGCCAGCCCACAGCGACGAAAGATGTTGAAATAAGCCTGCCAATGAGCGCGGTATTGCCGGTCCAGCCCGGCCTCGTCTGCATCCAGCGAATACGAATCCTTCATAGTGAACTCGCGCACACGGATCAACCCGCTGCGCGGCCGTGGCTCGTCGCGAAACTTAGTTTGCAGGTGATAGATAAGCTGCGGCAACTGACGATACGAAGTGATCTCACGCCGCGTCAGGTCGGCCACTACTTCTTCGTGCGTCATCGCCAGAGTCATGTCGCGCCCGCCGCGGTCACGCCAATGCACCAGCTCGGGGTAAGCCGTATCCCAGCGCCCTGTCTGCTGCCACAGATCTGCGGGATGCACCACCGGCATGGTGACTTCCTGGCCGCCAATAGCGTTCATTTCAGCGCGGATAATCGCCTCGATCTTGTCCATGCTGCGCCGCGCCAACGGCAGATAGGAATAGATACCCGCGCCCAGCGGCTGGATAAAGCCAGCACGCAGCAGCAGTTGATGGCTAGCCACCTCTGCATCAGACGGAACTTCGCGAAGAGTCTGGAAAAAAGCACGGGAAAGACGCATTACACACCCTCACATCATAAACAAAGTTGTTGCGTAAAGTTCAGCAAGCTAAACGCTATCTTGCCGCTCGAACCAAACCAGTTGCCTGGACAGAACCCCTGCCTGCCCCGTATCGAAACCCGACGGGAAGGGTCTCGGTACGGTTGTGGGGGTGATCGGGTGTAAACTCACCTCTGTCTCGGAGAAGCAGCTGGTGGCTAGCGCCGCCACCATCTACTGGACCCGACGGCTCCCTGAGTACCATGACTAGCTAATATCGCAGCAACCAATGAGGCGCCGACAATCAGCCAGCGTGAGCCGCCGCGCTCAGGGCCTGGTCAAGATCGGTCCACAGGTCACCGGCGTTTTCGATGCCCACACTGAGACGCAGCAGCGAGGGCGGCAAATGTTCCTGACCCTGTACCGCCGCGCGGCGCTCCATGGTCGACTCCACCGCACCCAGGCTGGTGGCATGACGAATCACCTGCACGGTGCGACACACATCGTCGGCAAAAGCCGCACCGCCGCGCAGGTCAAAAGAAATGATCGTGCCGAAGCCCTGCAACATGCGCTTGGCCATTTCATGCGTGGGATGTGAAGCTAATCCCGGGTAGCGCACCCGCGTCACCAACGGATGCTCTTCCAGCCGTTGTGCCAGCCACAGGGCACTTTGCTGAGCCTGACGCAGGCGCAAGGCCAAAGTTCTGGCGCCGCGCACAGCCAAAAACGCTTCCAGCGCACCGGGGATCGCGCCGGTAAGGGCCAGCGAAGCGCGCAGCCCTTGCCACAAACGCTCATCACGCGTGGTCACCACCCCGGCCAACAGGTCAGAATGACCGCCGATGAATTTGGTGGCCGACTGCACCGAGACCGTAGCGCCGAAGTCCAGCGGCTGCTGGTTCAGTGGTGTGGCAAAGGTGTTATCCACTGCAACAATGGCCCCGGCCTTGCGCGGAGCCTGGCAAATAGCCGCCAGATCAGCTACAGTCAACAATGGGTTGGAGGGCGACTCAAGCCAGAGCAGATCAGCATAGCCGCAAGCGCGCTGCCAGCCTACAGTATCCTCCTGGGCTATGCGCTGCACCGTCCAGCGCTGGCGCGCGACACCGGCCGCGGCCAGCCCGGCCACACCCTGATAGCAATCATCGGGTAGCACCACCACTGCACCTGCTGGCAGTTGATCAAAGAGCGCGGCAGCCGCCGCCATCCCAGAGGCAAAGGCCACGGCGCGGCCATGCTCCAGCCCGCCTATCAGCTGCTCCAGCGCTTCACAGGTAGGGGTGCCGTCACCGCGCGCGTAATCTCTCCCGCTGCCGATGATGAAATTCGAGGCCGGCGTCAAGGGAACATTCAGCGGCTCGCCCGGCTCGGAGGGTCGGGCCGCGGTTACCAGCCAGGTTTCCTGCTGTATATCCCGTGATAGTTGCTTCATTGAGTAGCTTACTTGCCCAGCGCGGCGATGCCGTTTTGCACCTCGCGCTCGATCTTGCCTACCTGTTCGGCCAGTGTGCTGAGAGTATGCAGTGCATAGCGGTCGGCATCGGCACGCATGCCTGCTGCCTCACGCTCGGCGCTCAGCAACATGTCATGAGCGCGCCGCCGCGCTTCCTCGGCCAATTCGTGATGCTCTACCATGTCGGTGGCCTGTTCGCGGCCCAACTGCACAATGCGCGTTGCCTCTTCGTTGGCCTGCGCAATGATGCGGTCACGTTCGCCCAGGGTACGCTCGGCCTGGCGGATGATGTCCGGCACCGAGACGCGCATCTGATCAATGATGCGCCGTACTGCTTCTTCATCTACCATGATGTTCTGCGAGAGCGGAACCCGCTTGCTCTGGCTGATCACCGTCTCCAGTTGATTGATTAGCTGTTGAAGTTCCATGCCATACCTCGCGGCGCGCCTAACGCGCCCGGTGCAGCGCGTCCTGCACCGCTTGCGGAGCCCACTGGGTGATGTCGCCCCCCAGCGCGGCTACCTCTTTCAAAATGGTAGCACTGAGATAGGCGTATTGCAGGCTGGTAAGCAGCATCACCGTTTCTACCTCGGCGGCCAACGCTTTGTTGGCGTGGGCCAACTGCGCTTCGTATTCATAATCGGCGCTGGCGCGCAGGCCGCGCACCAGCGCGGCGGCGCCGATCTGCTGCGCCAGCGCCGCCGTCAGCCCGCGGTAAGGGATCACCTCGACGTTACTGAGATGGGCCAGCGCGCCGCGGGCCAGCTCTACCCGCTGTTCGGTGCTGAACAGCAACCGCTTGCTGGCGGGATTATCGTAGATAGCCACCACCAGCCGCTGGAAAAGGTGTGCGGCGCGCGTGGCTACATCAATGTGGCCGTTGTGGATGGGATCGAAAGAGCCAGGGTACAAGGCCACGGTCATCAGCTTACATCTCCTTCGTTGCGCCAGAAGCGGCGTACCTTGCGCGCCAATGCCAGATGTTCGGGCCGACTCAGCTCAGGGTCCTGCTCCAATACTTGCTCGGCGGCGCTGCGCGCCTGTTCCAGCGTGCGCAAATCGCCCAGTTGAGCCATTTTCAGATCAGGCAGGCCGCTTTGCCGTGTGCCGAAGAAATCGCCTGGGCCGCGCAGTTGCAGATCTTTTTCGGCCAGTACAAAGCCGTCCTGCGACTGCTCCAAAGCGCGCAGGCGCTCTTCGGCATTGGGAGTAGCCGAGTCGGACACCAGAATGCAGTACGAAGCATGGGGACCGCGGCCCACACGCCCGCGAAACTGATGCAACTGCGCCAGGCCAAAACGTTCGGCGTCTTCGATCATAATGATAGTGGCATTGGGAATATCAATACCGACCTCAACCACCGAGGTAGCCACCAGAATATCAATTTCGCCGCGCTGCATCGCCAGCATCACCGCTTCTTTTTCTGCGCTTTTCATGCGCCCATGCAGCAGGCCCAAACGCAACGTGGAAAACACCTCTTTGCTCAGCAAATCAAACTGTGGCAGTGCAGCTTTGGCAGCAAGGCTTTCCGATTCCTCTACCAGCGGATAGATAATGAAAGCCTGACGACCCTCGTCTACCTGGCGGCGCACCAGGTTGTAGGCGCGTTCACGCTCGCGCACAGTAAACCAGCGGGTTTTGATTGGCTGGCGCCCCGGTGGCATTTCGTCAATCACCGAGGCATCCAGGTCGCCGAAGATCGTCAACGACAGCGTGCGCGGGATCGGGGTGGCAGTCATCACCAACAGGTGAGGGGCAGGAGCCTGCACCTCTGTCGCAGCGGGTTGGGCTGAGTCGGCGGTTTCCTCACCTGGCTCCGCGGCCCCGCGCAGGGTGGCGCGCTGGCGCACCCCAAAACGATGCTGCTCATCAATCACCGCCAGCCCCAGCGAAGCAAACGTCACCCCTTCCTGAATCAGAGCCTGCGTCCCCACGGCAATATCTATCGCGCCGGAGGCCAGCCCGGCCAGCGTTGCCGCGCGGTCGGCCCCGCGCACATTGCCCGTCAGCAAGGCCACCCGCACGGGACGGTCGCCCACCGTGAGACCGGCAAACAGGCGGCTCAGGCTGCGGTAGTGCTGCTCTGCCAGAATCTCTGTGGGAGCCATCATCGCGGCCTGACCGCGGTTGCTCACCACCGCCCACATGGCGTTGGCGGCCACGGCGGTTTTGCCAGAACCAACATCGCCCTGCAGCAGGCGGCTCATCGGGCGCTCATCGGCCAGATCATCGAGAATAGCCTGCGTGGCACGCGCCTGCGCTGCCGTAAAGCTGAAGGGCAGGGCGGCGAGGAAGGCCGCCTGATCAGCCTCGCTGATAGCAAAGCGCGGTGCTGGCAAAGCGCGAAACTGCACGCGCGCCTGCAACACGCCTAATTGAATGAAGAATAGCTCATCGAAGGCCAGCCTGCGTCTTGCCTCGGCCAGGCTTTCCAGGCTGTTGGGGAAATGTACCTGATCCAACGCTTCTGGCAAGCTAACCAGATCAGCGCGGCGGCGAAGCTCCTCTGGCAGGTGATCGAACACACGATGGCCCCATTCGTTCACTACGCGTTTTTGTGTTTCACGCATCCAATGCGCGCTGATCCCCTCGGTAAGCGGATAAACCGGCGACAAACGCCCGGCATGCAACAGCGTGTCATCAGGTGACTGAAATTCAGGGCTGCGCATCTGCAAGCGCCCCAGGTAACTCTGCACCTTGCCGCTGAAGACATAGGCCTGCCCCTGATGCAGACGCTTGGCTATGTGCGGGTTAAACCAGCTCACCTCAATGGTAGCCGTGGAATCGGCCAGCACAGCCGTGGTGATGGCTGCCCCGCGGCCAGCCAGGCGCTTGGTACGCACCTCCCACACGTTAGCCAGCACTGTCACCTGCTCACCATCGCGCAGTTGGCAGATGGGCTTCATGCTGCGGTAGTCATCGTAGCGTCGCGGCACAAACCATAGCATATCGCCCACGGTGTGCAGGTTAAGCTTTGCCAGCCGCTCGGAATAGCGCGTGCCAATGCCAGGGATACGACTCACCGAAGCATTCAGGCTGGCCGTGCCCACCGGCGTGGGCCGCGTACCGGCATAGGCTGATCCCAGCGGCTGCAATGAGCCGCCCGGTGTGCGCGGGGCCGCCGCCGGCTTGCCGTGCGTCGGCTTGGACGGGGCTGGTTGACGCGCCGGTTTAGGCAACGCCGGAGCCGGTTTGGGCTGAGAGGAAGGCGCGGCGGCTTTAGGCTGAGTCACCCCAGGTTGAGGCTGCGCTGCGACTGGTTTAGGCTGAGGCGCCGCCGGTTTGGGCGAAGCTGCCACCGCCGGCTGAGGCCGCGGCGCGGCAGCAGGTGCCGCGGGCTGGGGCGGCGTCAACATCGTCAGGCCAGCGGGTGGGGCATCCCACTGCTCGGCCAGACGACGCATTACATCCAGCGCTTCCTTACGTTCGGCTACGCTCAGTTGGCTGTAGCGATTCAGGCCGTCTATGATATGGCTCAGCAGGGCTGTCTGACCGGGCAACGTGGCTTCGCGCTGGGCATCCAGTTGCCAGCGTTCGGCCAAGCGTCCCAGGCCACCGATCACCGCTTTGTTGCGATAGCCCTGGTTCTGCTCGTATTCAAAAACTTTTTTTAAACGTTCGATGGCTTTATTCACACGGCCCCCTGATTGATCTCTTCCAGCACCACCACACCCATGGCATCAGGGCCAAGATGCACGGCCAGCGAAGGATTGCAGGTTAACAGATTGAAGTTTTGCCCGGGATAGGCTACCTGCAGCCGCTCCAGCAGAACTTGTTCTTCTTTGGCAAAGCCATTTTGCAGCAGGGCCGCCTTTTTCAGGGTACCGAACTCCGATACATAATCAAACAGCTTGTCCACGCCCTGTTGTGCGTTGCGCACCTTTTCCAGCGGGATAATTTCGCCGTCTTCAATTTGCACCAGCGGCATGATAGACAACATGCTGCCCAAAAAAGACTGTGCCGGACTGATGCGGTTCTCGCGCTCCAGATAAGGCAGGTGCTTCACCAGGAAAAACAAATAGATATGCGGCATCAGGCCACGCACCAGGCGAATGCACTCTTCCAAGTTGTGCCCCGCATTGGCCGCAACGGCAGCAGCTTGCACCAGGTAGCTCAATCCCACGGTGGCCGACAGGCTGTCAATCACCTCGATGGTGCAGCGCCCCAGATAGTAGCGGCGCGCAGCCTGGGCATTTTGCACGGTGTTGCTCAGATGGCTGGAAACATGCAGCGATACAATTTGATCGGTTTGCTTCAGCAGGCGACCATACAGCTCGACAAAGCTTTCCACCGAAGGGCCAGATGCCCGCGGCAGGACGCGAGGGGGGGCCTGTTGCAGCAGCCGATAATAGTCGGACGGCAGCAGATCAACCCCTTCGCGGAACGTGCCCTGAGGCAGGTGGATGGTGTGCGGCAATACATGCACATTCAGCCGTTGCGCCAGGCGCGGAGATAAATAAGCATTGCTATCGGTTACTACAGCGACGCGCGTCACACGATACTCCTGGCGGTATTATTCCGCCGATACAATATAATGGTAATGTGGCTGCCCACCCGGCACCACTTCAACTTCCTGATCAGGATAAGCAGCGCGCAGGGCAGCGCCCAGCTCGTCGGCCGCGGCTTCGCTGGTTTGCTCGCCGAAGTACACAGTGATGATCTCGGCAGTGGCAGCGTTCATCTGTTGCAGCAGGTTGAACACGACCTGTTGCGGCGTGTCCGAGCGTGTGGTGAGCACATCATCCAGCAGACCAATCACATCACCTGCCTGCACAGCCACGCCATCCATTTCGGCAGCGCGCACAGCATAGGTCACCTCGCCCGTGCGGATCTGCCCCAGCGCGCGATTCATCGCTGCCACATTCTGCTGCACGTCGGCCTGTGGGTTGAAGGCCAGCAGTGCGCTGATGCCTTGCGGCGCGGTGCGGCTGGGGATCACCTGGGTGGGTTTGCCGGTGCGGGCAGCCTCGGCCGCGGCAGCCTGCGCGGCCATCACCACGTTGCCATTGTTGGGCAGCACCAGTACCTGCTCGGCGGGCAAGGCGCGAATCGCTTCCAGAATCTCCTGAATGCTGGGATTCATGGTTTGGCCGCCGGCAATAATCCGGCCAGCGCCCAGGCTGGCAAACACCTCGCTAAGACCAGGGCCAGGCGACACCGCTACCACTCCCAGCGGCTCCACCTGCTCCGCCTGCTCCGCCGGTTCCGGTGCGGTGGGCGCGGTGCTTAGCTCATCCTTAACATCCTCAGGGATCATGCCAGCCGCGGCCATAGCATCCATGTTCTCTACCACTACATCGGTGAGAAAGCCCTGCTGCACGCCATAAGCCAGCGGCTTGCTGGGATCAAAGACGTGCACATGCACCTTCACCAGCGTTTTGCTGCCTTCCACCAAAGCAAAATCACCGTGATCAATCATCCACTGGCGAATTGCCGCCACATCCAGATTGTTGCCCCACACCAGAAACTGCACGTCAAAGCCATAGCGAATAGGCGGCAGGTTGTGAGGGTCGAGCGCCACGGCATCGGCGGCGGGCGCTGGGCTGGCAGCCTTGTCTGCGGATAGAGCGGTGCTTTCCCCGCGCAAACTGCGATACATGCCTTCCAGAATATAGTACAGCCCCTTGCCGCCGGAATCTACCACGCCAGCCTTGGCCAGCACCGGCAGCAGGCGCGGGGTTTGCTCCACGGCCTCACCTGCGGCCTGCACGGTGTGACCCAGCACAAATTCCAGGCTGTCATCTACATCGGCGGCACGCAAGGCAGCATCCGCGGCCTGACGGATCACGGTGAGGATAGTGCCCTCCACCGGTTTGACCACGCCTTTGTAGGCGGTTTCTGCACCCTGGCGCAGCCCCTGCGCCAGGTCGTAGGCACTGACAAGCGCCTTTTGGCGGAAGGCATGGGCAATGCCGCGCAGAATCTGCGACAGGATCACGCCGGAATTGCCACGGGCGCCCATCAGCGCGCCTTGAGCGATGGCCTGAGCAATGTGACCGGCATCGCTGTCATCGCTGTGGTCAATTTCGCGAAACGCGGCGCGCATGGTAAGGAACATGTTGGTGCCGGTGTCGCCATCGGGAACCGGAAACACATTCAGCGCGTTGACAGTTTCTTTATGGTTTTCCAGCCAGGCATACCCTGCGCTAAACATCGTCTTGAGCTGATGGCCGTTGATAGCCTGTTTAGGGCTTTTTGCCTCGGAGACAGGCAAGCCGGTGGTAGGGAGGACAGTTTTACGGGCGCGTTTGCCGCTGCTGCGCTTGTCGAGGCGGAATGGTGCTTTGCTGCTCAATGCTTTTTCTCGTGATGCTGGAATAGAAAGAAACCCAAAGGGTCTCAATGAGGCTTTGCTGAACCGGAATCGTTAACGCGTAAGCCTTGAACGTGAACGTTGACAGCCTGAACCGGCAAACCCGCGCTTTCCTTCAGCGTGTAGTAAACGCGGCGCATCACGCCGGAAGCTACTTCGCTGATGCGGATGCCGTATTCTACAATAATATACAAGTCCACCACCAGGCCATCAGCCTCTTCACGGATTTCCACCCCGCGCTGATGGGCGCGTTGCAGCGGGCCGGTCAACTCATCCAACCGGTTGCGGCTGCTCATGCCCACCACGCCGTAGCTTTGCTTAACAGCGTCCGCTGCCAGCGCCGTGATGGCAGCCTGGGAAACCTGAATACGTCCGAATTGATTTGCGCGTAGAGTCATTGTGTGATGTCCACACCAGAGTTTGCAGATTAAGACGGGCTGTGTTAAGATAGCCCTTGTTCATGCCGGGATCATACCCCGAGGCGTCAAGCTCCGGGGTTTTCATTTGCTAACGAGGTATTTCAATGTCCAAGTGCAAAGTTTGTGGTCGTGGCCCTCAGTTCGGGCACAATGTCAGCCACTCAATGCGCCACACCAACCGCCGCTGGAACATCAACATTCAGCGAGCACGCCTGATGGTGGATGGCAAGCAGCAGAGCGTGGCAGTGTGCACCAAGTGCCTCAAGACCCTCAACAAGGCCCAATAAGCGGAGCCGGTAGCCAAGAGCTATCGGCTCTTGCATTTCAGGGCATTGGTCTATTGTACTGAGTTTCCCCTCTTTTTGCAAGGGGTTATTGTCAAGTTACAGTATAAAGTTTTTAACGGGGGTCTGAAAACAAAAAAACAGACCGGCTGAAGCAAGTTCAACCGGTCTGTACTGTGCAGCAACACAGCTCAGGGGGAAATTCTCAGGCCGATAACGACCACCAGGCAGGCAAACAACAACACAAACACAATCAAGGCAGGGAGTAAAATTGCCGCCAGACTGCGCCAGGCAGAAAAACGCTGCACCTCGGCAAACGTCTTTACCAGCAGGAAAAAGGCCCACACAGCTAACACAAATTCGACTATAGGAAAAAGCAGCAGCAACGGGTTATTCTCAAGGCGCGGTGCGATAGTGGTAAACATATCTCCACCGTAAAGCAGCAGTTCAAACAGCCACAACACCAGGGAGGCTATTGCCGGGATAGAGGCCCACGCCAGGGCTGTGCGCGTCCGTTCACTATCACCACTGCCTTTAAAGGCACGCGCGGACAGGTCCAAAATAAAACCGCTGATATACAGGTTGATTATGCCGACAAGGGGACCGAGGATCAGCGCCAGCAAAAAGATCGCCCAAAGCGGCAGGCTATCACCCACACTGCGCGAGGATGCCTGATTCAGCGAATTGAGGATGCCGCTAAGGGCCGCCAGCGCCAGCACATAGCGTTTTGGATCCGCGTTAAGGATGGCCCGTATGGTACTGCGCGGTGCCGTCCAGATCGTTAGCCAGGGTTTAGGTGGCCAAGCGTGCCCAGGGGGCAGCGCAGCGAGGCTCTCCCCGCTCTCAGGCAGCACCGTCGGCACCACCTCCGCTGGCAGATCCTCCCCCTGCGGCAGGGGATACAAGTCATTGGTTTCCATATCAGTTCCTTCGCCCTTTCCTGAGTGGAGCAAGACAAACCCTCGGCCCTGCCCGGCTAAAAATCTCCACAGCCGCATTATATCCGATCCAGCCACACAAGTCCACTTGCTTGACACCCGCCACGTCTGCCCGTACAATTCAGCGCAGCACCATCACCCGGCAGCGACCACACCTCATGGATGTTCAAGCCTTTCTGCAACGCCTTAAACGCCAGCCCTTTTACCAGGGGCAGCTTATTCACCTGGAGCAGATGCCGCGGCGCAGCGCGCGCTACGCCGCGTTGGGCCGCGCCTTGCCGCGCCCCCTGCGCGATCAGCTTCACGCGCAGGGAATCGAACGACTCTACGCGCATCAGGCCGAGGCAATCAAGGCGGCACTGGCCGGACGGCATGTCGTGTTGGTCACCAGCACCGCCAGCGGCAAAACACTGGCCTACAACCTGCCGGTTTTGCAAGCCATCCTGCAACAGCCCACCGCCCGCGCCCTGTACCTGTTCCCCACCAAGGCGCTGGCTCAAGATCAACTGCGCAGTCTGGGTGAGCTGGGCTGCACCGTGGCTGATGCCCGCAATCGCAAACCTGCCGCGCTGCCGGTGACAGCCGGCTCGTATGACGGCGATACACCACAAAGCCGCCGCAGCAAGCTGCGTCAGCAGGGGCAAATCATCCTCACCAACCCCGACATGCTGCATGTGGGTATTTTGCCCAACCACACGCTGTGGGCCAGTTTCTTTCACAACCTGCGCTACATAGTGGTAGATGAGGCGCATACCTATCGCGGCGTGTTTGGGTCTCAAGTGGCCTGTGTGTTGCGTCGGCTGCGGCGTGTAGCTGCGCTCTATGGCAGCGAACCGATCTTCATTGCCGCCAGCGCCACCATTGCCAACCCCGGCCAGCATTTTGCCGCGCTCACCGGGCTGGATGCTCAGGTAATAGATGAGGATGGCAGCCCGGCAGGGCCACGCACCTTCGCGCTGTGGAACCCGCCCTTTCTCGACAAGGCAAAAACAGCACGGCGCAGCGCCAACAGCGAGGCCACCACGCTCTTCACCACGCTGATAGAAAACCAAACGCGCACCATTGTCTTCACACGTGCCCGCAAGGTGGCCGAGTTGATACTGCGCTATGCCCGCGCCGAGCTGAGCAAAACTCCCCGCGGCCGTGCTGCCCCAGCCTCGCCACAAAGTCAGACCCTAAGCGACCGCGTGGCCGCCTACCGTGCCGGCTACACACCGGAGCAGCGCCGCCAAATCGAGGCTGACCTGTTCAGCGGCAAGCTGATCGGCGTTACCGCCACCAACGCCCTGGAACTGGGCATTGATGTGGGCGGGCTGGATGCCGCGGTGCTGGTGGGCTATCCCGGCACCATTGCCAGCCTCTGGCAGCAGGCCGGGCGCGCCGGGCGCAGCAGTGAACCTTCACTGGCCGTGCTGGTGGCCCAGGACAATCCCCTGGACCAATACTTCATGCGTCACCCTGCTGACCTGTTTGGCCGCCCCCACGAACATGCCCTGATTGCCCCCGACAATCTCTACGTGTTGGCGCGTCACCTGCCTTGCGCCGCGGTTGAGGTACCTCTCAGCACCGCGGCCACGCCGGGCCACTTCGACGACGAAGCCCTGTTTGGCCCCGGCTTCGTGCCCGCTATGTTGCAACTGGAGCAGCAAAATGTGTTGGAATTTCGCGGCGATCGTTGGGTCTATCAGGGGCCGTCGCAGCACCCCGCCGAGCAGGTAAGCCTGCGTTCGGCAGGTGGCCGACGCTTTGCCCTGTTGGATGAAGCCCGCGCCAACCGCGTGTTGGAAGAAATTGAAAGCAGCAGTGCGCCGCAGCGCGTGCATCCGGGGGCCATCTACCTGCACCAGGGCGAAAGCTATCTGGTGACACATTACGACGACGACATCGGCTTTGCTCAGTTGCGTCCGGTGGAAACCGACTACTATACCACGGCGCGCGAGTGGAGCGATGTGCGCATCATCCGTTCGTTGCGTCATCGTCCCATCCCCGGTGGCTATGCCTATTTCGGGGCGGTGCGCACTACCTCGCAAGTAGTCGGCTACCGTCGCCTGCGTCACTACTCAGATGAGGTGTTAGGCGAGGAGATGCTGCAACTGCCGCAAAGCACTTTCGAGACCGCTGCCTTGTGGTGGGACGTGGCTCCCGAAATCGCCGCGGCCTGCGCGCGGCGCGGGCTGGATTTCCTGGGGGGCATCCATGCAGCCGAGCATGCCTGCATTGGATTGCTGCCGCTTTTTGCCATGTGCGACCGTTGGGATATCGGCGGGCTGAGTACCCCACGCCACGCTGACACCGATCTGGCCCAGATCTTCATCTACGATGGATTCCCCGGCGGTGTTGGTATTGCCGAACGCGGCTTTGCCGAGTTGCCCGCGCTGTGGCGCGCGGCTCACGATGTGATCGCCACCTGTCCGTGCGAGGATGGCTGCCCAAGCTGTATTCAAAGTCCTAAATGCGGCAACAACAACCAGCCGCTAGACAAGGCCGCTGCCCGCCTGATTTTAACCATGCTGTTACAGGGAATGTAACGACAAAGCGAGCTTCGCACCTCCCACTTGGAATCGCAAAGCGAGCTTTGCAACTCCGCTTTGGAATTGCAAAGCTCGCTTTGCTGTTCTTACTCCACCGCTACCTGAGCAAACGCTGAGGTTTCATTGCCGTCCATATCCTCAACCGTGAAGCCAAAGATATAGTTACCGGCAGCGGCGTCGAGTTCCTTCCAGGTGAAGGGCTGATTACTAAAGGTCAGCGTTTCGGCCAGTTGCGTGCTGGTAGCAGTGACCTTGCCCTGCGCGTCCAGGTCCAACCATTTCTGCTGCACGGTGAAGGTGTCACCGGCTTGCGGGCTGATCTGCGCGGGTGCGCCGCTGCTGATATTCGGCGTAAAGCCGAACACCTGGGTCATCACACCGTTTTGGAAGTACATACGGGCATCACGCCGCTCGCCGTCGCTGAACGTGTACACGCCGTCCACTGTATAGATGGCATCTTCACCGCGGCGGCCATAGCTTTCCGGCATCAACGCGGCCAGGGCATCGGTTTTACCGTCGCTGATGGCAAACATCAGCGGTTCCCATTCAAATTCCAGGGTAAACGGTGTCGCACCCCAATCGGGGTAATAGACGCCATTGATCTGCTGCGTGCCAGAGCTTTCCAGGTAATCCTGATCGGCCACAAAGATGGCGTTGTTAGCCTGATCGTAGTAGCCCACGAAGAAGGTGATGTAGCCGATGTTGTCGCCGCTCACCTCGGTGGTGAAGAGTACCGGCGAGCCGGGGGCCGCGGTGTCGCTGGACTGCTCGATGGGGCCGATGGCAATGTTGATGCCCGCACCCGGAGTGCGCAGCGCAGCCGTGGCATCAGGCACAACGGCCTGCGCCGCAGCAGCCTGAAAGGTACGACCGGTGTAATGGAAAGCCAGATAATCGTCCCACAACGATTTTGTGGCGAACGCATCGGCTACCACCGTGTAAGACTGCAAGCCGGTGGCCGGGTTCTGGAAAAGCTGCGAGTTCGGGAAGTAAATGGATACGCCATTAGCGCCCGGCTTGCCTGCGCCGTTCTTTTCGGCCACAATCACCCGGCTCAGCGCGGCCAACACGCCATCAGCCGCCTGGTCAATGGCCTGGCTGTTGCTGGCTTGCTTGATCAGCCCCACAAAGTTTGCCAGGTCAATGTAGGATGGGGGCACGCTGTTGCCAAAGATGCTGGTGAACGACTGGGCATAGGTGCGGGCCTTGGCCACATTGCGCTGGTCTTCCTGCTGCATCTGATACAGTAAATTGTTCAGGCTGTCGTTCAAGGCGGGCACGGCTGCCAGATCCGCCGCAGTCAGGGTGATGTTCTGAGAGAGCTGGCTAGTCAACTGACGAGCCGATACCGGACTGCGCACCCATTCTGAGCGCGCCTGGTCATTGAGAATACGTTGGTCCTCGTCAATGTAGCTGCGTACCACTGCCTGCCCCAACTGTGCGCCATTCATATCCGGGTTGCGCACCAAGTCATTGAGGAAGCTGGCATAGGCCCAGCCCAGCGCAGGTTCGGTCTCCTGCGACACGATGCTGTAACGAGCGTAGGGCTGCAAAGCACTCAACACCTCGATGTGGCCCATCAAACAGGCATCCATGCCGACGATTTCAAACTTGTCCAGGCCGGTTTGCTTTTGAATTTCACCCAATGCCGCCTGGATGAAGTTCAGGTACATGTGGTTGCCCAGCGCATTGCCCAACGGGGCACGGGTAACACTTTGCGAATCGTTACCGGTAGCCGGATCGCTGAAACCGCCCGGCCACCCCATGCCGTGATCCGACATGATCAACACGTACTTGTCCGCGGGGTAGTTTTTCATAGCCCAGGTGACAAAATCCACCAGGGTTTGCGGATGCGACATGTTGACTTCGCCCAGACTCTCTACCAGTTGCGAACCCAGGCGACTCAGGTTGTTGTCACGGGTGATATAGTAACGCCGCGCTTCGGTCCAGTCGCCGTCGCCGCTGAAACCACCGCGATAACGATCCATTTGTGCGACCACGTTCACGCGGTCGGTGGAACCGATCAGCTCAGCTTCATTCAGATCAATGTAGATGTCCTGTTCCAGGATTTTGTCATCAGCATCCTGGTACAGCATGATGGTCCATTTCTGGCCGGGGGTACTGCCCGATCCCGCAGCCAGATCAGGGCGCGCAGTGGGCAATGGCGCAGCAGGAGCCACAGCTCCGCCTTGATCGCTGCCGCTGGCAGACTGATCGAACCCTGACTGGTCACTTTGGCCCTGATCGAAGCCGCTAAAAGCATCACCGCTGGAACTACCGCTGTTGCCAGAGCTGCCCCCCAGCAGGCTGCCCAGACCACCGCCAGCCACCGCCATGCCCAGCACCAAACACAGGCACAGACCGATCAGCAACAGCAGCGGCAACGGCAAGCGCATTCCGCCACGGCCACCGCCAGGCATCCCCAGGCCGCCGCCGGAAGAGCCGCCAGAGGAGCCGCCGGAACCGCCCAGCAAACTGCCCAGACCGCCACCGCCCGCAGAACCGCTGGAAGAACTGCCAGATGAGCCGCTGGTGAAGCCGCCCGAAGAGCCACCAAAGCTGCCGCCGCCGGATGAAGCCGGGGGGCGTTCACGGCGCGGGGCCTCTGCGCGATCGCGCGGGCCATCCGATGAGCCAGTGGGACGACGACGGCCGGCGCGCACCGTGCGGTTCGAACCGCTGCTGGTTTTATGCAGTGGCAGCGCGGGGCCAGCGGCAACTGCATTGTTTTCACTAACCCAGGCCGGCACCAACTCAGCCCGGCGACCAAACAAAAGGGGATTCTTCATCTCTTTATCTCCTCACAGAAAACTGCCTGCCAGAAAACCTGTCTCAGGTCGGCAGGCTGCATTGCTTGCTGTCGAGGCAAGCCTGTTTCAGGCAATTTCATTGTATACATTGCCCGTATTCGCACAAGTTAAGGAAGTGGCAGGGTGTGTACAGAGTATCGCCACCGAATTGAATTCGGTGGCTCAGGCCACCAAGCCCCTGCCGGGGCTTTCGGAGAGCGCTTGAGAGCGCTTCGCTCTCTGAGCCGAAACCATTCATTGCCCGACTCTTGTCATTCAACCGAAAGTCACACACTACCGAAGTGGCAAGGTGATGGGGTGAGGAGATGAGTGTCCTGGAGATTGCTCGGCCCCTTCGGCTTAAGACTCCCGTTCGGACCGGCCCCCCTCCGGGACGGTTCCCAATCTCCTGACCATGCCCGTCCGTTTGCCGCCACGGTTGTGGCGGCTTGTCGCTGGCTTAAGCATCGGTCAACACCGCCACATCGTCGTTGCTGACCGCGTTGACGCGACGCGAAGCTGACGTGACCGCCATACGCTCGGACGGGTAGGGGCGCAAGATGTCCTGCCAAATCGCCGGCTCGGCAGCATTATCCAGCCAGATCGCCTCATGCTCAGGCAGCAGGATAGCCGGCATACGGTCATGTACCGGCGCTACCAGCTCGTTAGGCTGACCGGTGATGATCGTAAAGGTGCGCAACACACTGCCGTCCGGCGCATTCCACATTTCCCACAGACCGGCAAAGGCAAAAGGCGCTCCATCAGCCAGGGTGAAGCGCAGCGGTGTTTTGGGGCCGATGGGATTCTTGCGCCATTCATAAAAGCCATCTGCCAGCACCAGGCAACGCCGCTTGCGCAAGGCAGCACGAAAAGCAGGCTTTTCGGCCACAGTTTCACCGCGGGCGTTGATCATGCGGCTGCCGATGGCAGGATCTTGGGACCAAGAGGGCACCAGCCCCCACCGCAACCGTTCGATGCGCCGCGGGTCGTCGGTGTTTAGGATCACCGGCAACGACTGCGTGGGCGCGGCGTTATAGCGCGCCTGCAAGCCATCCGCAGGTAATTCAGCCTGAAAGCGCTCCGCCAGATGGCCAGGGTCGGTGAAAATCGTATAACGTCCACACATAGCTGCACCTCATACAGTGAAACAGGCAAACGGGTCATCATGCGGCCAGCGCAACCTCAGGGTGATGCCACACTGGCTGCTATTATAGCACACCCATCACTGCTGAACAGTCGCCGCCTTTGCAGCGTGTTAATGCCACCTGCCTGGCTTCATTTGTCAATCGTCGTCAGGTATGCTATGGTTCCTGTTCATTCCAGCCGTGCCTTTGTTTCGCATTCCGTGGGACAACGCACCAGAGCTGCAAACTTCCCTGTCCGCTTGAGGAGATAAGCAAATGACCAACGATATCCACGTCATCCGTCAGGCGTTCAGCACGTTGGTGATCTACCGCGGCACGCCCGCGGCCGTATACAAGCTCAACCAGCAGGATGTGCCGCGCCTGGAGCAGGCCACCGGCGCACGCCTCGATTTCATGGCGCAATCCGACTTGCAGGCTGCGTTGGAGCGGCTGAGTCTCGGCGTGCTGCCACTGGATGATGGCGACCGCGCCGAGCTGGCCCGGGTGGGCCTGATATCGCCCACTGCACCGCCGACGTGGAGCGGCCCCGCCGACACGACGCAAGCGGCCACACCGCGCCCGGCCCGGCCTATGCCACCCACGCGCCCGGCGGGCACGCCCCCGGCGGCCCGGCCAACCGCGCGCCCAGCCACCGCGACTGCATCCGCGCAAGCCGGCAGCACAGCCAAACCGACCGGCAACCGCGGCGGCTTGATTGCCGCAGTGATTGCCCTGGCGGTGCTTGCGCTGCTGGTGCTATGGCTGCTCAACCGGCTGTTTGCTCAACCGGGCAACACTTCCACCCCCACCGCCCTGGCTCAGCCCAGCAGCACGGCGCTCACCACCACGGTGATCGCTGTAGATCAGGGTGCAACCGCCACGGCTCTGGGGAATGTTTCGGTGCGCTCCGGCCCCGGCGAGGTCTATCCGGTGATTGGCCTGCTGCCCGCGGGCGGCAGTGCCGCCATCACCGGCAAAAGCGCCGATGGTCTGTGGTGGCTGCTGCAGGGCGACAATATTCAGGGCGGACAAGGCTGGGCCGCAGCGGAGCGCATCCAGGCCAGCAATGCCGCGGCCGTACCGGTGCTAACGCCGCCGCCTGTGCCCACAACCACGCCAACGCCACTCGTCACCTTCCGCGGCTGGAAAGGGGAGTATTTCGATAACCCTAACCTGCAAGCCCCCCCGGCGCTGGTGCAAGATGATGGCGAGATCAACTTCAACTGGGGACAAGGCGCGGCGGCAGCGGGCCTGCCCACAGATAACTTCTCGGTGCGCTGGTCACGTCGCGTCGCCTTTGAAGAGGCCAACTATCGCCTGCAAGCCACCGTGCAAGGCGGATTGCGCATCTGGGTAGATGGCCGCCCGCTGCTGGATGACTGGCAGAACGGCCCCGGACGCGTGCTGACTGCCGATACCGGTGTGCTGACGCGCGGAGAACACAGCGTTGTGGTGGAATATCTCAGCCTGGAGGGCGGTGCGCAGGTAGCGTTGAGCTGGCAACAGCAAGCGGCTCAGCCACCCACCGCGGTGATCACTGGCCCTGCTCAGGGGATGACGGGCAGCCCGCTGCGCTTCGATGCGACTGGCTCCACCGCAGCCGCGGGGCGGCGTATTGTCAGCTATGCCTGGCGCTTTGGGGATGGCAGCAACAGCGACCAGGCGCAGGCTGACAAAACCTATGCCGTGGCCGGCACCTTTGACATCACCCTGGTGGTAACGGATGATGCCGGTCTAAGCGGTGTAGCCAGCCAACAAATCATCATTGCTGTACCCACAGCCACACCCACGGCGGTGGCTCCTCCCAATGCGGTTATCACCGGGCCAGAACAGGCTACGGCTGGGGTGGCTGTCACTTTCGACGGCAGCAGTTCAACCCCCAGCGGCGGGCTGAACGAATATCGCTGGAGCTTTGGTGATGGCGACAGCGCCACCGGGCCTACAGTGAACCATGTCTTTGCTCAGCCAGGCAGCTATAGCGTGCGCCTTACCGTGATCAGCGTCGCCGGGCAAAGCGCCGACACCAGTCGCACGGTGCAAGTAAGCGCAGCAACCGCCACAACCACGCCGCCACCGGCGCTGCAAGGCACATCGTGGGTGCTGCAAAACACGCTGGCCGGTTCAACGGCCACCGCCAACTTCCAGAATGGCGTCATCAGCGGCAATGGTGGCTGCAACACCTACGACGGTTCGTTTAGCACCACCGGGCAGGGCATCACCTTTGGCCCGCTCAGTATCTCCACCCTGACCTGTGAAACGGCTATCATGGAACAGGAAAACCAGTATTTGGCCCGCTTGCAGGTAGCCAGCAGCTACGAAATCAGCAACGATGAACTGCGTCTGCGTGGTGTGATCGGCACACAGGCGTTTGAGCTGGTGTTTCGCCGCAATCGCCCCTAGCAGCGTCCGCTTGTCGCCGCGCTTCAACCAGCGGTGGCGCGCGGCAAGCTGATTACAAGGCAGCCGGCAACCACACCGCCAGGGTGTTGCCTCGCTCGTCGGTGTGAGCGCACAAGCGCCCGCCCAGCAAGGCCAGGCAGGCTTCGGCTCCTTCGAGATCGCTGTCGCCGCTGCAACGCCGATCGGGGCAGGCTCCATCATCGTGCAGGGTCAGCGTGATGCCCCGCTCGACGCCCAGCAGATGCAGGTTGATGCGGCTCAGATGCCGGTGACCGGCTATGTGCGCCAATGCCTGATCGGCAACGTGGTAAAGAACCAGGGCATTCTGCTCCGGCAAATCAGCAGGCAATGCCTGTACCTGCATGTCCACTGCCAGGCCCAGGCGCTCGGCAGTCATGTCCATCAAAACATGCAGCGCGTCGGGCAGGGCCATTTCACGCAGTGGCGCAGCCTGTAGCCGGGCCACCAAAGCATCGGTTGTCCACAAAGCACGGCGATAATGCTGCTGCAAAGCGCGCACTTGGTCAGGTGCGTCTGACGCGCTCGCCTGCGCGCTGTCGCTCAAGCCATCCAACTGCGTCTGCAAAGCATTGAGCGTGTGCAGCAGGTCATGTTGCAGCGTTTCGGCCACGCGCTGGCGCTCGCGCTCCACAGCCAGCACCTCGGCGGTAGCTGCCATCACCCGCCATTGGCTGTGTTGCTGAACCTGCCTGTGCTGCTGCCGCCGCCATGCCTGCCCCACATAGGCCATCATCAGACACAGGCCGTACATCAAATCAGGACGCAGCAAGGGCAGATCAATGGTACCGAGATCGGGCCAGAAACGCAGTGTCAGCGTAGCAGTAACCAGATGAATCACGATGGCGCTGCTGGCAGCAGCCAGACCTCCGATCCAGCCATATTGCCAGGACACAAAAACCGCCGCCAACAGCAGCAACATCCCTGGTTCGACCAGACGAAACGGGCCAGCCTGCATGGGGTGCAGCAGCGGATCTCCCAGAAAGTACAGCAGGCTGTTAAAAGCGCTTTGGCACAGCAAAAACAGCAGCACGGCCCAATCATCTCGTTTACCGGCGGTGCGCGACATGTAGACCAGCAAGGCGGGTGCTGCCGCTAATGCTATCAGAAGCAACACCGGCACTGCGCCTTGCCCCATCAACCGTTGGGGCTGTGTCCAGGCCCAAAGTCCCAGGCTGACAAACGGCAGCAACACCGACACGCGTAATAACCGCTGTACAGCGGACAGCGGCGGCATTGCTCCAAAGCGATTTGCGGAATTGCGTGCCATAGCGTATAGAGTGCCACAGCTTTCAGTAAAAGTCTGTAGAAGCTCTCCCAGTTGATTGGTAAACGTGCATGAAAAATCCCTGGAAACCCCTGACGCTGCTGCTGGCTTTATCAGGCTTGCTGGCGCTATCATGGGGGCGTGTGCCCGTAGATGCGCCTGCTTCGGCGTTGCCGCCCGCTCCGGCGGTTGGTCATCCCGCGCCCGACTTCACCTTGCCCATGCTGCAAAGCGACGCGCTGACATTGGCCGATTTGCGCGGCCAACCGGTGGTGCTGAACTTCTGGGCGAGCTGGTGCGGCCCTTGCCGTGCCGAAATGCCGGAGCTGCAACGCCTGCACGAACGTCTGGCGGCCTCAGGGGTGGCGGTGGTTGGGGTAAACCAGGGCGAAAGCGCCAGCACCGCAGCAACTTACTTCCAGACTTTGGGGCTTGATTTCCCCGTGGCGCTGGACGAGCGCACCGGAGTCAGCCAGCTTTATCTGGTCAACTCGCTACCTACCACCTTTTTCATTGACCGCGACGGAATTGTGCGCAACGTTTTCATCGGCCCAATGACCGATGCCGTGCTGACGCAAACCCTGCGCAGCATCTATCCCTGAACCGACCATGTACCCAGCTCTTCCTGTTGGCCCCTTGCGCCTGCAAACCTACGGTCTTGGCCTGCTGCTGGCCTTTTTTTTCACCACCTGGCTGGCAGCGCGCCGCGCCCCGCGCCGCGGGGTGCAAGCCGATCATCTTTACAATTTGAGCTTCAACGGACTGTTGGCAGGCCTGGTTGGGGCACGTCTGGCGCATGGTGTAGCCTATTTCAGCGTGTATCGCCACGATCCGCTGCAACTGCTGTCGCTCAGTCCGGGCGCGCTGTTGCCCGCAGGTGGCGTAGTGGCTGCGTTGGTGGTGGCAGCATGGTACACGCGCCGACAACGTTTGAGTCTGCCCGTGCTGCTGGATATTGTAGCACCAGCAATGTTGATAGGGTTGGCTGTGGTAAACGTGACGGCGTGGCTGGCCGGGCGCGATCTGGGGTTGGCTACCACCTGGCCGTGGGGAATGAGCCTGTTCGGTGTGCGCCGTCACCCGGTGGCGCTGCTGAACGCGGCGTTACTGCTGCTGCTGGCAGCGACGGTGCTGCGCTACGAACGGCAAAAAAAATACCCAGGCGAATTGGCCTGGGTAACGCTTTTTGGTTATGCGGCAGTGCAGGTGTTTTTGACCGGATTGCGGGCAGAAAACGGGCCGGTGATAGAGGGCTGGCGCGTGGCTCAGCTTGTTGCCTGGGCAGTGATGGTGACCTGCGGCATGGTACTTAGTCGCCACGCAGACCGCGCTAATAGGTTGTGACCAGACGGCGGGCCTGATCGCCTCCCTGAGTCCAGCCTAAACGACGCAACCCGGCCTCGCTGGCCTGAGCCACGGTGGCAAAGCGCTCGGTGCGCCCCACGACAGGCTGTGCCACGTCGAGGTGACCAATCGCATCCACCGGTGGGCGGGCGATAACCACAGTGCATTGGCCGTTGCTGAATTCACCAGCGGCCTGCTCAATAGCCAGCAGATCGTGTCGGCTCATGCTGCCGCCGGGGGCAAGGTCGAGGACGATCCAACGAGCATTGTGCTGCTGCTGAAGCTCTTGCAGCTCGCGGCGCAGTGAATCGGCTTGCACGCCGCCCACCACCCAGTTCAACGGTGCGATGAGAATGCCGCGTACCACAGCCACAGGAGGCGCCAACAGATCACGCGCGCCTGAATCGGAGCGCAGCAGGCGTAGCAGCAGCCAGGTGAGCAGGGCGATGCCGGCAGCGGTGATCAGGCCTGCTACCAGCACAGAAAGCGGGGTAAAGGAAATCACCAACGCAGTACGTGCCCAAAACGTCAGGCCAATTGCCATCACCACCACAGTGGCCAGGGCGATCTGGCGCAGCAGCAGGCGTCGCGTCAGCACAAAAGCCGCCCATGCAGGAATCAGAGGGAAGAGCGCCCACACGCCTACGCCGTAGCTACGCAGGGCCACAGGAGCCATGGCCAGCAGCAATGCCCAGCTTAACAGCGCCAATGTGGTGAGCAATGCGGGCTTTTGCCCAACATAGCGCAGGTACACCAGCACCAGCAGCAGATCGAGTACGGGGATGGGCCAGAACTGGCGCGGGGCCGCAGTAGCCACCAAACCGGCCAGCAACAGCAGATCGAACAACACTTTGCTGCGCCCCAGCAAGTGGGCGCGGCCTGCTACAACATAACCAGGGGAAATAGTCACTGCCGGGCAATCCCTTCAGCACAAAATTTGCAATCAGTGTGCGGCAGTGTACCACAGACCCAACGACTGCGGAAGTTAGGGCCGGTGCAGTGTGGGATGGGGCAGCAACCTGCCGGGCTATTCCACGCGCCGCACAATGGCGATAACCTTGCCGTGAATTTCCACCTGATCAGCGGGCAGGATCAGCGGCTCATAGTTGGGGTTGGCCGGCTGAAGCCGAACTTTTCCACCTTCGTGGAAGAAATACTTCAGGGTGGTTTCCTCACGTTCCGGCAACCAAGCCGCCACCATGTCACCATTGTTGGCGACGTTCTGCGCTTTCAAAATCACCAGATCGCCGCTGTCTACCAGGGCATCAATCATCGAATCGCCCTGCACACGCAGCGCATAGACATCTTCGCGGCGGCCTACAATATCCACAGCCAGGTCCAGCGTGTCAGCACTGTCGCGACTTTCCGGAAAGACGGTAATGGGACGACCGGCGGCAATGTGACCCAGCAACGGAATACCGCGGCCATCCTGCACGCGAATGCCGCGCGAGACTTCCTTGTTACGCTCGATCAGCTTGGCAGCTACCAGCTTGTTAAGGTTGTAGTTCACCACAGAGGTAGAGCTGATTTTTACCGCCTCGCCGATCTCGCGAATGGTGGGCGGATACTGGTTTTCCTCGGTAAATGTACGGATAAAATCATACATGCGCTGCTGGCGCTCTGAGAGATTCATCGGACACCTCGACAATCTGGAAGTGGGCGGCCTATAGTAGGCGGCGAAGACGGTTTAGAATATCTGTTCGCAATGATACCACGAACTATTGTTCTAGTCAAATTCCCAAATGTATCGCAAGCCCATATCCCAACCCATGACGCTAATACATTTCCAACACTTCGCCGATACTGCTCTAATACAGCAGTGTTATAGTAAGAGAAAAGAAAGAAACAGGTAAGGAAGAAGTAGACAGGTAGACAAGGGAAAAGTAGACAAGGAAGAAGTAGACAAGTAGACAAAGAAAAAGTAAATATGTGTACTTTGTCATCCGGTCTTCGGTCGTTAATCATTTACCAGTTGTTTATCAATTCTCAACTCTTAACTCTTCACCCTGCCAACCTAACAAACGGAGAAATTCTCATGAACAAGATTGTAGGAATTGACCTCGGAACTACGAATTCAGTGGTAGCAGTTGTAGAAAACGGCGATGCGGTAGTGATCCCCAACGCTGAAGGCAGCCGCACCACACCGTCGGTAGCTGCATTTGTGAAAAGCGGCGAGCGTCTGGTGGGCCAAACCGCCCGCCGCCAGGCTGTGATTAACCCGGAAAACACCGTAGCCAGCATCAAACGCTTTATGGGCCGCCGCTATGATGAAGCCCGCGGCGAACATGTATCTTATGAACTGGTGGAAGGGCCTGCCGACGATGTGCGCGTGCGCATTCCGCTGAAGAACAAAACCTTTTCACCGCAGGAGCTTAGCGCCATGATCCTGGGCAAGCTGAAGGCGGATGCCGAAGCTTACCTGGGCGAACCGGTGACGCAAGCGGTTATCACTGTACCGGCCTATTTCAACGATAGTCAACGACAGGCCACTAAAGACGCGGGCAAAATCGCCGGTCTTGAGGTGCTGCGCATTATCAACGAGCCGACCGCAGCCGCGCTGGCCTATGGCCTAGACAAAAAGGCTAACGAAACTATCCTGGTGTTTGACCTGGGTGGCGGCACCTTCGATGTCTCGGTGCTGGAAGTAGGTGATGGTGTGGTGGAAGTGAAAGCCACCGCGGGTGATACTCATCTCGGCGGCGATGACTACGATCAGGTGTTGGTAGACTACATTGCCGAGCAGTTCCGACAGCAGGAAGGAATTGACCTGCGCAGCGACCGCCAGGCCTTGCAGCGCCTGAAGGAGGCTGCAGAAAAGGCCAAGATCGAGCTATCAAGCGTGCTGGAGACCGAGGTGAACCTGCCCTTCATCACCGCCGATGCCAACGGGCCGAAGCACTTGCAGCTTTCCATCAGCCGCAGCAAGTTTGAGCAGCTCAGCGGGCAGCTTACGGCACGGCTGAAAGCGCCTTTCGAGGCAGCACTGCGTGATGCCAAACTCTCGGCGCAGCAGATTGATGAGGTGGTGCTGGTGGGCGGCGCTACACGTATGCCGATGGTGCAGGAACTGGTACGCTCACTGACCGGTGGCAAAGAGCCACACAAAGGCGTCAACCCTGATGAAGTGGTAGCCATTGGTGCGGCCTTGCAGGGTGGCGTGCTGACAGGCGATGTCAAGGACGTACTGCTGCTGGATGTAACCCCGCTGACTTTGGGCCTGGAAACACTGGGTGGCGTGCTGACGCCGATCATCGAGCGCAACACCACCATTCCCGCCCGACGCAGCCAGGTGTTCAGCACCGCCGATGACAACCAGACCGCGGTAACGGTACACGTGCTGCAAGGAGAGCGTCCGCTGGCTGCCGACAATGTCAGCCTGGGGCAGTTCAACCTGGAAGGCATTCCCGCGGCTCCGCGCGGCCTGCCACAAATCGAAGTTGTGTTCGATATTGACGCCAACGGCATTCTGCACGTCAGCGCGCAGGACAAGGCCACCGGCAAGCAGCAAAGCGTCACCATCACCGCCTCCACTAACCTGCAAAAGGCTGAAGTAGAGCGTATGGTGCGCGAAGCTGAGATCAACAAAAGCAGCGACGAGCGTCGCCGCAAGCTGATTGAAGCGCGCAATGAAGGCGACGCCCTGGCCTACAGCGTGGACAACAGTTTGCATGACCTTGCCGAGGGCGGCAAAATCAGTGAAAGTGACCGCCAGGGCATCGAAACCCTGGTGAGCGATCTGCGCACTGCGCTACGCGGTGAGGATGCCAACGCCATTCGTGAGGCTATGCAACGCGTGCAACAGGCCAGCTATCGTCTGAGCGAGCAGGCTTACAACCAGCCCAACGGCAACGGCCAACATGGCCCCACCTCTGCCACCCCAGAAGATGATGTGGTTGAGGGCGAGTTCCGCACGGTTTAGGCCATAGCGGCAATCAACCATAAAAAAAGCGTGGCGCGGTAGATACACCGGCCACGCTTTTTTATGGTTTGCTTCCAGCGGTTCAGGGCTTCACCGCCCGCGCCGTGATCACCTCAATCTGCTGCGCCAGCTCGGCGCCAATCATCAGCCGATCCCCGTTGCTTTCCACCAGCAAAGCACCGGCATCAGCCAATGCCAACACACGCACAGACGCACCGGGCTGCAAGCCATGACTGCGTAGAAACTCGCGCGTAGCATCCTCGGCCAGCACCCGCCCCACCTGCGCCGGCTGATTAAGCCCCAACGCGGCCAGCATCAAACGCGGCCGGCGCACGGCTACCCCAATACTCGGGGGGATCGGCTCTTGCTGCGGGCTATAGGTCGGATTGCCAAGAAAATCGGCCAGACGTTCGCCCAGCCAGTCTGGGGTGACATGCTCGAAGCGGCAAGCAATATCCTCGGCCTGAGCGGGGCCTAAGCCTAGTTTATCGGCCAGCAGCACCTCCCACAAACGGCGCTTGCGCAGCACACGCATAGCCAGCGCCTCGCCGTTCAGGGTAAGCGTCACCCCTTTGTAAGGCTCGTAATGTACCAGCCCACGTTCTTCCAGCTTGCGACACATCTGGTTAGCCGACACTGGCGATACCGTCATTTCCTCGGCCAGCGCGGAGATAGGCACCGGGCGGTCATCCTCTTGCAGGAGGGCAACGCGCAGCAGGTACATTTCAACGCTTTCGCTCATCGCTTCGGGTAATTGCTGAGTATCCATATCAAAAAAAGTATCAAATGTATGCTGCGGCCGGTCTCCGCGGGATGATTCCTATGCTGCGGCCGGTCTCCGCGGAGTAATTCCTATGCTGCGGCCGGTCTCCGCGGAGTAATTCCTATGCTGCGGCCGGTCTCCGCGGAGTAATTCCTATGCTGCGGCCGGTCTCCAGACCGAGTCCGCAAGCACACGTCCATGCTGCGGCCGGTCTCCGCGGGGTAATTCCTTTGCTGCGGCCGGTCTCCGCGGGATGCTTCCCATGCTGCGGCCGGTCTCCAGACCGAGTCCGCAAGCACACTGGCACGGTCTGGAGATTGGGAACCATCCCGCAGGGACCGGCCAGAGCGAATAAGTCCTGCATGCTGCGGCCGGTCTCCGCGGGGTAATTCCTATGCTGCGGCCGGTCTCCGCGGGATGCTTCCTATGCTGCGGCCGGTCTCCAGACCGAGTCCGCAAGCACACGTCCATGCTGCGGCCGGTCTCCAGACCGAGTCCGCAAGCACACTGGCACGGTCTGGAGATTGGGAACCATCCCGCAGGGACCGGCCAGAGCCGGATAGAGCGCCAACTCAAATTATGAATGCGAAAGCGGCATGTTGTCAAGTCCAGGTGCGCAAGACCAGCGCACCCATCGCTAAACTATCCGCTTGCGTGTTGTCGCAGCCCAAGCTACAATCATCCCATGACTCTAATTGCTTTGGCTTTGGCTGAACCCACCACCACAGCGGCCCGTCGGGCCATGCAGCAAGCCGTTGGTCGCGCCGATCTGGCAGAACTGCGCCTGGATTTAATGCAGGAATTTGATCTGCCTGCACTGCTGGCCGACCGCCCCCTACCGGTGATTATCACCTGCCGTCCCCCGCGCGAAGGAGGCCGATGGCCCGGCAGTGAAGCCGCCAGACTCAAGCTGTTGCGTCAGGCTGCGCAGCTTGGTGCAGATTATGTAGACCTGGAAGGGGATGCCGCTGCCGTGCTGCCGCAGTTTGACCGCAGCCGCACCCGCATAATTTTGTCACAACACAACTTCGCCGCCATGCCGAACGATCTGGCTGCGCAGGCTGCTGCACTATGGGCCGCCGGAGCCGATGTGGTGAAGGTGGTGGGTATGGCGCACTCACTCACCGACTGCGCGCGTGCGGTGCAGGTGCTGGCCGCAGCGCGGCGCCCAACCATTGCCCTGGCGATGGGTGCGCCGGGTGCAGCAAGCCGCATTTTAGCCTTTGCTCAACCCAACGCCTTGTTAAGTTTTGCCGCACCGGATGAAGGAGCCGGCACAGCACCGGGCCAGTTTAGCCTGCGTGCCCTGCTGGAAGATTTCAACGTGCGCCGCGTTACTGCGCAAACACGGCTAATTGGCAGGCTGGGCTGGGACGCCGCAGCCTGCGCAGCGGCCAATCAACGGCTGAGTGCCGCGGGGCACGATGCCGTGCTGGTTCCGTTGCCTGCCAGCCCCGCGCAGGATCAGGCCGCTGCCCAGCCGCTGTTTGCTGCGGCTGGGGTAGAAATTTGGCCTTAGGCAAAATGGATAAGCCCATTTGAAGTACGTAGAAAAACTCGATCCCCGCAAACCAAAAGGCCAGCTTGTGCTGGCCTCGGTGATAAGGATGGCTCTGTGGTTGCGATGCAGTTGCTTTAACCAGACCATTGATCAAAGCCACTTCTTTTAGTTCCCCCTCAGCCTAAAATTGCACCAAATCCAGCAAGAGTTAGCCCCTATCAATAACGCTATTATAACGCCATGTTGTTACGAAATTGCTACCTGGAAGAGCAATTTCAACAATCACGAAAAACAAAACCTCACTGGCAGCAAGCTATCCATGCTGTCAGTGAGGTTTTCGCTACCTGAGACGGTCACAGCGGTAAAATCAGGGATAAAAGCAGCGCAAAGTAGCGTGTTTCAGGGAGTACGAACCGCTGAAGAGACCGGCCGCAGCAATGCGCTATCTTTTAAGCAGCCGTTGCGCATCCGGATGGTGTTGCAGCAGCTCAAGCAGTTTGCGCCGGTCGCTGGTGTTCTGATAATGACTCACTAGCCAGCGCAAGGCTTCGTTGTCGAACGGGTCCGCCTGATTGAGTGCCTCCCACAGTGTCACAGCCCGTTCATCTATGGCTTCGGCGTGCGCCAGGATGCGCAGTCCCTTCAAATAACAGCGTTGGGTACGTTGTCGCATAAGCTCGATGATCTCGGCAGGCAGATTCATCTCATCGGGCAGCAGTCCTTCAGGCGAGTAGAGCGCCACAGCTTGTTGCCAGCAGGCCAGCGCCTCGGCGAAAGCGGCACTGGCAGTCAGCTTCTCGGCCTGCTCTACCAGCGTCTCGAACTCCCACAAATCCAGCCAAAGTCCTTCGCTGCGCAGGAAATAGCGTTCACCATCACGCACAATGCGCGGCTGATCGCTGCGCGGTTCGGGGTCCAGCACGCGACGCAAGGTAGAAAGATAGCTGCGCATAGCTGATTGACTTTTGCGATCAGCATCGCCATCCATCTCCGCGCCGGTCGGCCACAACGCTTCGGCAATGTCAAAGGCCGTCACTCCGTTATGGCGGCGCAGAGCCAGCAACACCAGTAACGAACGTGTTTTGCCCGACCGCCATACTTCGGCCGTGTTGGCCAAACTTTCTCCCTGACGCACCACACGCATGGGGCCAAACAAGAAAACGCGCAAGACATAGGGATCGGATGTCACTGCTTCCAATGGCTGTGACGACGTGAAAGGCATCGCCACAGCGGCGCGCTGAAGCGAGAGATCACCTGTCGGGGCAAAGGCTAAGGCATCGGCTTTGGCCGGGTGATGCAACAACGAATTGACCAACGCCGTGCCACCGCCGGCCATGCCAACCGCCAGGGCAATCATGGTCAGCACAGGCGCTTCCATGCTTTTCCAAACCAGATCGGCAAAAACAGCTAACAGCAGGCCAAACAGCCACATCAACGCCTGCCAGCCCAAAGTGGGAAAACGCACGCCCGTTTCCATCTCCTCCAGCGCCAAAAACATACGCATCAGCACCGCCAGCGCCATTAAAACAGCTACGCCGGTCCACAACAACGAGTTGTTGCGCTGGGTAATGACCACTACCCCTGCCAAATAACACTGTTCAGGGCCACAATCACAGCAGCCCACACCAGATAGCGCCGCACAATGGGACGGCGCGGGCCGGTAACCTTGAAGGCGGTGCTGACAAACAGCGCAATCACCGCCAATCCGGTCAGGGCAAAGAAAAACTGTGACCAGCGATCGGCGGGCGGGCAGGTGAGCCGTGGCATGCCCAGGGTGTTAGTGCATGTCTGGATCACCTCAGGGCGAACGAAAGTGCCCAGCCACACCATATCAAAAACCACCCGCACAGCGATAAACACAAACAAAATCCATTCCCACCGCAGCAAGCGACGGTTGCGCAATATCAGGATCAATGCCAACCCCGACAGCACTGTGCCATTGGCCCCAAGGCTTTCAATATACTGCCACATCAAGCTGCTTTCCACCGAGATGCCATACTGATACTGCATGACATCGCCCAGGAAGAAGACGAATAAACTAATCAGTGTGCCGGTAAATCCCCACGAAAGCGGCTCGCGCGGACGCCGCATGACCACAAAGATGTTCATGCTCGCCAACAGAGGCAAAGTCAACAACGAAAACAAATAGGGCGGCAAGGAAGGCATAGGGCAATCAGCCGACGACAGTCAAAACATCAATCAGACAACAAAAAATAATATTGAGACAAACAATTATAGCTGTAAACAACTCTATGAGAATATCAGAAAGCTATCATGCAGCTATCAAATATTGACTATAAACACCATCCAAGTCAGAAAACCATCGGCAGATCAGTGCATGAAGCAACTGCATTACCGGCGTGCCGCGTGCCGCCACATCATCGGCAGATACAACTCGTGTTGCGAGGCGCGCAACGCAGCCAGGGCATCCACCGCTCCCCAGCCATACGTATGGTTGTAGCCGGGGATGTTGGATGGCCCGCAGGTTTGGTCAGCCACAGGCCGCGCCGTGCGGTTGAGCAACGCCTCGGTGGCATCTATCTGGCCGATCAGTGCAGGATTGGCTGACCAGATCAGTGCCACGACCCCGCTGACATGCGGCGCGGCCATGGAAGTGCCGGACAGCAGGCGATAGTCGTTACCCGGGCTGGCTGAACGCACCGCTACACCCGGTGCGCTGAGATCGGGCTTGCTGAGGCCGCTGCCGTTGAACGTAACCGGCCCACGGCTGCTGAACGGCGCAATCACTCCGGCACTGTCGAATGCACCGATGCTGTAGGCTGCATCGTAGGTGCCAGGCGGATAGAGCACACTGCCGCAGGCCGAACCATTGTTGCCCGCCGAAACCACCAGCATGATCCCGGCCGCGCGCACGGCCTCCAGCGCCTGTTGCAGCGTAAAATGGTCGCATCCCTCGCTGGGCGGGCAATGCCACGAATTGTTGATGATCTGCGCACCGAGGTCGGGGCGGCCAGCGGTTTGTGGGTCGCCGCCAAAGGGATAGGGAGCCAGCAAAAACTCAAAGCATTCGATGTAGCTGGCCGGCGAGCCGCGTCCCTGATCGTCCATATTGCGACAGGCAATCCATTGCGCGCCTGGGGCCACGCCGATTTGGTTGCCCGCGCCATCATCACCTACGGCGGTACCGGTGACATGCGTGCCATGCCCTACCGGATCGCAGGGCTGTGCCGGGTCGGCGCAGGCCACGGTGATACCCACGGCACTATGCCAGTTGAAGTCATGGTGTGCTGTGCCCCCATCCCAGCCGCGGTAATGCCCGCGCAACGCAGGATGCTGCCACAGCACGCCGGTATCCTGCACGCCGATCACCACCCCTGTGCCGGTGATGCCACGCTGCCAAACCTGCGGCGCGTTCACAAAACTCACACCCCATTCAATACCCGCGGCAGCGTGCGGCATGGTATCGAGCGCTGACTCCACGGGCAAAGGCGCAACGCCCACCACAGCCGGATTGGCTATCAGCCGTGCCACATCAGCCCGTTGTGCCAGCGCCAACAACAGCGCCCGGTCGCCCGTCACCCGCAGCATATTCACCAGATAGAAACTCTGATAAGAAAAGCCGCGGCGTTGCAGCCAGGCTTGCAAGGGCTTCTGACTGCGCTGGGCGGTGGTGCGCAGCGCGTCGTACACAGCCTGCACCTGCGTGCCGGGCGCACCCACCCGCGCAACCGCGCTCAAATCAGTTTGTTGCTGCAAAATCACCAGAAATTCAGCGCTCTGGTTCTCTTCGGTAGCCTGCCATAGCGCCGCCGCCACCTTGTCCGGGCGACTTGCCGCGCTATGGGCTGACTGCGGACACAAGCTTATCATCACAATCAACACAACCAATACTTTGTTCATACAATATGCGTCCTTTGAGAGGGAGGTAAGAAGAGAGGGAGACAAGTACACAGGTACACAGGTACACAGGTAGACAGGGAGCAGGAGAGGGAGAGGGAGGTTTATCTATGTGTGTGAACTGGCTGAAACCGGTTTAACTGTAAGAGGGTGCGGTTTTAACCGCAGGCGCACGCTGAACAATACGCCATCGCTCACCCCACCGTTTTCAGCTTCGCCATGCTAGCCATCAGCTTTTTGATGCCCTTGCCAGGGAAGGCCACGCTGACATACTCATCGTCATCAGCCAGCTCGCTTTTAATCACGACTCCTTCACCGAACAAACCGTGGCTAACGCGCTGCCCCGGTTTGAATTGGCCCTGCTGCGGCGCGGGCGAAGGCGCCGATTTCAGCGGCCCGGCATTGGCCGTCCCCAGCCGGTCGCGCCCTGTAGGAGGACTCCACACCGTGGCGCGGGCATCTGCCTCGCCACGACTGCCACTGCGAGACGGCTCACGTCGCGCCCGCATACCCTGGCTACTCACCAGGTGAGAGGGGATATCCTGCAAAAACTCGCTGGGCGGATACATTTCGGCAGAGCCGTACAAAGTGCGCCGGAAAGCGTGCACCAGGTAAAGCCGCTGTTTAGCCCGGGTGATACCCACATAGGCCAGGCGGCGCTCCTCCTGCATCTGGTCGGGATCGTCCTTGCTGCGGCTGTGCGGAAAAATTCCCTGCTCCAGGCCCACCATGAACACCACCGGAAATTCCAGCCCCTTGGCCGTATGCAGCGTCATCAGTGTGGGCACCGATTGGTTTTCTGGCAGCTCGTCGCTATCGCTCACCAGCGCCACTTCTTCCAAAAACGCAGGGAGACCCTCACCCGGCGGCAGCTCGGCGTAGCCCGCGGTGACAGTGCGCAACTCCTGCAAGTTTTCCCAGCGGCCTTCGCCTTCTTCCGTGCCGTCACGCAGCGACACGGCATAGCCCGATTCTTCCAAAATTCGATCCAGCAACTGGCCTACTGTCAAAGCGGCTTTTGCCGCCACCCAGCCGGCCAGCAATCGCCAGAAAGCCAGCAAGGCAGTTTTGGCTGTACTGCTGAAGGGAGCCTCATCCAGAGCCTGAGGCGCGATAGTCTTGCGCGCCAGCTCGCCGCGTTCGCCATTCAGGACGCGCAGTGCCTCGGTGGATGACAAGCCAAGCTGATAGGCCCACTGCGCTAATGCCGCTTCGCTCGTTTTGCCGATACGCCGCGGCGGCTCGTTGATAATGCGCCCCAGGCTGATGCTGTCATCGGGGTTATGCACCAACCGCAGGTAGGCAATGGCGTCGCGGATCTCCTTGCGTTCGTAGAAGCGAGTGGCGCCTATCAGGCGATAGGGCAAGCTACGGCGCACAAAAGCATCTTCCAGCGCGCGCGACTGGGCATTGGTGCGGTACAAAATGGCGCAATCGCCCGGCTCCACGCCTTTGCCTGTCGTGAGCCGCGCAATCTCTTCCACCACAAAGCTGGCTTCCTCGATCTCGTCATAAGCCTGATACACCGTCACCAGCGCGCCGCCGCTGCGTTCGGTGAAGAGCTTTTTGGGAGTGCGCGCCCAGTTATGCTTGATCACTTCGTTGGCCGCGTCGAGAATCACCTGAGTGGAACGATAGTTGCGCTCCAACAGCACCTGAGTGATGTCGGTAAAATCGTCGCGCAGGCGTTTGATATTGCGCGGATCAGCCCCGCGCCAGGCGTAGATAGATTGGTCCTCGTCGGCCACGCAGAAAAGATTACGAAGCGAGCCAACCAGCAGCTTGATCAGCTCGTACTGCGCCACATTGGTATCCTGGAACTCATCTACCAGCAGGTGTTGATAGCGTTCCTGATAGCGCGTGCGTACTTCGGCATTGTCGCGCAGCAACAGCGCCGTTTCCATCAGCAAATCGTCAAAATCCAAGGCATTGTTTTGCCGCAGCAATGCCTGATACCCGGCGTACACGCGACCGGCGACTTCTTCCCAATAGGTTTTAGTTTCAATCCTGTCAGGCGTCACCAGCTCATTTTTGCAGCGGCTGATATAGGCATGCAAAGCGGGCGGGCGATACAGCTTGTCGTTGAGATCGAGTTGCTTGATCACCGCCTTGACCACACGCTGCTGATCATCGCTGTCGTAGATGACAAAATTGCCACCAAACGCGGTTGCCTGATGTTCACGACGTAACAGCAACGCACAGATCGAATGAAAAGTGCCGATGGTAAGCCCGCGCAAACCGGTACGACTTGCAGAGCCGCCCATTGTCTCCGGCTCCAGGCCGAGGATGCGTTCGGTGCGCGTGCGCATCTCGCGCGCCGCCTTATTGGTAAAAGTAACCGCCATCAGCCGGTACGGCGGCACGCCGCGCTGCTGCACCAGGTAAGCAATGCGTTGGGTGAGCACGCGCGTTTTGCCGGAGCCGGGGCCGGCCAGCACCAGCACCGGGCCATCAGGTGCAGTCACCGCGGCGATTTGTTGAGCATTAAGACCAGCTAAAATATCCATGATTTCGGTGGACGGCGAACAGTGAACGGCGAACGGTAGCAGTAAGTGCCTGCCTGTCATCAGCTTGCCAAGCCAGCAAACTGATTAACCAGGCTCTCTTGCAATCTACCCATCTACCTGATCTTGACACATCACTCTAGCGCCGACAACGCCCTCGTTTCCTTGCTTCCTTATCAACTTGTCTGCTTATTTACCTGTCTACTTGCCTACCCGCCTTCGGCGTACTTGTCTACCCGCCTTCGGCGTATTTGTCTACTTGTCTACTTCCTTACCTGTCTACCTCCCCACCTCCAGCAACACCTTGCCCGCGGTTTGGCGACTTTCCAGCAAGCGATGGGCTTCGGCAGCCTCGGCCAGCGGCAGAGTGCGATCAATACGCACGCGCAGCGAGCCATCAGCCAGCCACAGGAACAGGTCACCGGCGCGGCTAAACAACTCGGAACGCGTGGCAATATAGTGTCCAAGGCTGGGCCGTGTGATGAACAGCGAACCACGCTGGTTGAGCGTTTGCAGCTCGAAGGGGGGCACCGCCCCGCTGGCCTGACCAAACAAGGCCAGCAGCCCGCGCGGGCGCAGGCTATTCAGGCTCTTGTTGAAGGTGGCCTGCCCCACCGAGTCGTACACCACATCTACCCCGCGATTATCGGTCAAGCGTTTCACCTCAGCCTCAAAGTCCTGCTCGCGGTAGTTGATCACCGCGTCAGCTCCGTCGCCGCGCGCCAGTTCAGCCTTGGCCGCGCTGCCCACAGTGGCAATCACCTGCGCGCCGGCCCGTTTGGCAAGCTGCACCAACAGCGAGCCGGTAGCACCGGCCGCGGCATGTACCAAAGCCACGTCACCGGGCCGCAAAGGATAGGTACTGATCGCCAGATAGTGGGCAGTCATCCCCTGCAACAGCACAGCCGCAGCCAGATCCAGGCTGATGCCATCAGGCAGGGGCACCACTTTGTCGGCAGGAGCCAACGCGTATTCGGCATACGTGCCCGGAACCATGCACCAAGCCACACGGTCGCCCACCTTCAAGCCAGCCACCTGCTGACCCAGGGCTTCCACCACACCTGCCGCCTCCATGCCGGGAATAAACGGCAGCGGCACAGCATATACACCACTGCGCTGATAGGTATCAATATAGTTCAAACCGGCTACAGCTACCTTGATCCGCACCTGGCCCGGCCCCGGCTCAGGCAAAGGAATATCACGGACGACCAATACATCTGGGCCGCCAAACTGATTGATTTGAATAGCTCTCATGGATAGATCCTTCTGCCGCAGCGCCGAATGCTGCGGTTGTGACATACCAACCGCTTGCTGATTACAAGCAGTGTCTATTGTAACCGATGTGAACATCCCGCACAAAAGGACTTTTCTGCCGATTTCCGGTTCCTGCGCACCTTTTGTACCTTATTTGTGTTATGGACTATAGAGTTACTGCGCCAGCGTGGGCGATCCAGCCAGCCGGCGCATCTTTTTTTTCGGAGGTTATCTATGGCGTTATATCCAACGCGTGTAGTGATTACAGGACTCGGTAGCATTTCTCCGCTTGGCAATGATGTGTCTGCCCTATGGGCGGCAGTTCTTGCCGGACGCAGCGGCGTGGGTCAATTGACCTCGCTGGATACCAGCCAGTTAAAAACAACCATTGGAGCCGAAGTCAAAGAATTCGACCCATCCACAGTGATAGAGCGTAAGGAAGCACGTCGTTTGGATCGCTACACCCAATTTGCGTTAGCCGCGACCCAGCAGGCCGTGGCCGATGCGCGGCTGGACATGGCAGCCGAGTCACCGCGACGTGTGGGGGTGATGGTTGGCTCTGGCATTGGCGGCATTCTTACCATGTTTGAACAATATGATGCGCTGCTGGCGCGCGGGCCGCGACGAGTGAGCGCGTTCACCGTGCCCAGCATGTTAGCTAATTCGGCCTCGGCACAGGTAGCGCTGCAACTGGGTGCGCGCGGGCCAAATCTGGCCCCGGTGCTGGCCTGCGCCACCGGTAACGCCGCTATCGGCGAAGCCTTCGAGCAAATCCGCCGCGGGCGGGCCGATGTGATGCTGGCCGGTGGCTCGGAAGCAGCTTTCTGCCGCCTGGCCTTTGCCGGGTTCGACGTGATGAGCGCACTGTCCACGCGCAACGATAACCCCGCAGCCGCCTGCCGTCCCTTTGATGCCGGGCGCGATGGCTTTGTCATGGGCGAAGGCGCAGGCATGGTGGTGCTGGAAAGCCTGCACCACGCGCAGGCGCGCGGAGCCACCATCTACTGCGAGGTGCTGGGCTATGGCCTCACTGCCGATGCTTATCATGCCACCGCGCCCCACGCGGAAGGGCTGGGAGCCGCAGAAGCGATGGAAGAGGCGCTAAACGATGCCGGGCTGGCTGCCGAGAACATAGACTACATCAATGCACACGCCACCAGCACCGTGCTGGGCGACATTGCCGAAACGCGCGCCATCAAGCGCGTGTTTGGCCCCCACGCCTATCGGCTGGCGATCAGCGCCACCAAATCCATGACCGGTCACCTGCTGGGTGCAGCCGGTGCCATTGAAGCCATTCTTTGCTGCAAAGTGCTGACCGAAGGTGTTATTCCACCTACCATCAACCTCGAAAACCCCGACCCTGAATGCGATTTGGACTATGTGCCCAACCAGGCCCGTCGTGCCGCAGTGCAGGTGGCGATCTCAAATTCATTCGGCTTCGGCGGCCACAACGCCACGTTGGCCTTTGGCCGGTTGGATCGCGACGGGACAGGAGGCGGAGCATGAAGCGGTTTGCCACCTCCTCCTTGCCCGCGCCGCTACCGCTCGTCCCTGCACCGGCACGGCAGGCACGCAGCGCGCAGATTGTCGGCTGGGGCATGGCGCTGCCGGAACGCATCCTCACCAACGAGGAATTGGCGCGCCTGGTAGATACCTCTGACGAGTGGATTCGCTCGCGCACAGGCATTTGTCAACGCCGCGTAGCCACAGCTCCGCGTGAAACCACTTTTACCCTGGCGTTGCAGGCCGCGCGCGAGGCAATGCGCGTGGCCGATGTTGCACCCAGCCTGCTGGATGTGGTGATCTGCGCCACATCCACGCCGGAATATGTGATCCCTGCCACCGCCTGCCTGTTGCAAGATGCGCTGGGTGCAAGCAAGGCCGGGGCATACGATCTGAGTGCGGCCTGTTCTGGCTTTGTCTACGGCCTTTCGATGGCCCGCGCGCTGATTTTGGCCGGTGATGCCGACTATGTGCTGGTGATAGGAGCCGAAACGCTCACGCGCTTCGTGGATTGGAGCGACCGCAGCACCTGCATTCTGTTTGGTGATGGCGCCGGTGCGGTGCTGGTAGCAGCCAGCGATGAGCCGGGCGGTATTCTAAGCTGTGTGCTCGGTTCCGATGGCTCTGGCGGCGAGGCGCTGATTGTGCCTGCGGGCGGCAGTGCTCACCCACCCAGCCTGGAAACAGTCAGCAAACGTATGCACACGGTGCGCATGGATGGGCAGGCCGTGTTTCGCTTTGCCGTGCAGGCCATGGCCGATGGCGTGCGCCAGGCGGCGGCCCGCGCCGGCTGGGAGCTATCTGGGGTAGACCTGGTGATTCCTCATCAGGCCAACACGCGCATCATCCAATCGTCGGTGATAAAACAGCTTAAAATCGCCGAAGACAAGGTATTCATCAACCTGCAGAACTACGGCAACACTTCGGCGGCCTCCATTCCCATTGCCCTGTGCGAGGCCCTTGCTGCGGGACGCATCCGACCGGGCGACAATCTGGTGTTGGCGGGTTTCGGTGCGGGTCTCACCTGGGCTGCTGCGGCGCTGCGCTGGGGAGCACCGGTGCAGCGCCCGGCCATCCCCTGGTGGCGAGATGCCCAGCGCGAGGCAGGCTACCAACTAGCCTCGGCGCGTTCGGTCTGGCGACGCGGCGCTCGGCGTCTTTATGCTGCATTGATGGGGCCTGCAGAAGCGCCCACACGGCGCGGGCGACTGCGTGCCAGCATTGATGCCGGACGCTCAGCCTGGCAGGCACGCAAACCGCGCCAAAAACACTAACCGAACGCTAAACACGCCTTCAGTCGGGTCATGCAGCAAAGCGCTCTCCCTTTTCACAGCAAAGGCAACAGGGGCTTTCGCTGGCTCGGTTCTGAAACAAAAAAACAGACCTGCATGAGGTCTGTTTCAGGGAAGGGCAAGCGCCAGCGGTTATTCAACGATCGGCAAATCGGTAACTGCCAACGAGTCGCGGGCTGGGCGAACCGTTGCGTTCAGTGGGCCGGGTGCAGGCAACTCGCCAGACGAGCGCACCGTGGGTACATTAGCCGAGTTACCGCAATAGGGGCAAATGCTCCAACTCAGTTCCAGCAGCTTGTGACAGCGGGGGCAATCCTTTTTCACCTGGGTGAAGCAGTAGGCGCAGAAATGCCAATCCTTTTCCACCACACGATTGCAGTTGGGGCACACCAGTTGCTCTTCGATGCCGCGCAGCAAGGCTTCTTCTTCCAACGCCCGGTCATAGGCCTCGGCCAGGGTTTCTTTGGGGCGCAGCAACAGGTACAGCAACAGGCCCACAATCGGGAAGATGGCTACCAGCACCAGCGCCAGAACAGCCGTGAAGATATCGCGCGAGCGGGCGCGCACGTCGCGCCACGTCCAGATAATGATCGCCAGCCAGAAGGCCAGCACAAAAGCACCGCACACGGCTACTACTACCTGCAACACTGAGCCGATTGCGTTGGAAATTTGACCGATGTCCATGCAGAAGAAACCTCGTACGTTGATTGATAAACAACTTGATAGAACGTCATTATACCTGACGTCAGGTTAAAGCACGAAATTTTAGCCCCAGTCATCCTGATCGCCGCGACTGCCCGCCAGCAACACCTCACGCCCGCGGCCGCCCCCCTCATCGGTGCTTACATAGCCATCTTCTTCCATACGGCTCATCAGCTCGGCCGCGCGATGAAAGCTAACGCGCAGGCGGCGTTGCAACCACGAAGTGCTAACGCGCCGCTGGCCCTGCACCAGATCCAAAGCGCGCTCGTACTGGTCGTCCTGGTTTTCCAGTTGCGCCATCAGCCCGGTCCAAGGAAAGCGTGGTTGGTTGGCGGGCAGATCCGGCCGCGGCATGGTGTTGCGCCAAAAGCTCACCAGCGCGCCAATCTCCTTGTCGGTAACAAAGCAGCCCTGAATACGATCCAGCTTGCTGCTGTCGGAGCGCATGAACAGCATGTCACCGCGCCCCAGCAGCTTTTCTGCACCTGGGGTGTCCAGCACCACGCGGCTATCCATCTGACTGGTGACTGCGAAAGCCAGCCGGGCCGGAAAATTGGCCTTGATCAGGCCGGTGACCACGTTGACACTGGGGCGCTGCGTGGCTAACACCAGATGAATACCTGTGGCGCGCGCCATTTGCGCCAAGCGGGTAATGGCATATTCCACTTTGTCGGGCGCGGCCAGCATCAAGTCGGCCAGCTCATCTACAACCAGCACAATGGCGGGGAAAGGCTCGAATTCACGCCACTCGGCAGGCTTGTTTTTGCGTGCCACCTTGCGATTATAATCCTTGAGGTTGCGCGCCCCCACCTGCGAAAAGGCGCGGTAGCGCTCATCCATTTGCAAGGTCAGCCAGGTAAGCGCGCCCAGCACCTGGTCTATGTCGGTGACCACCGGCGCAATCAAGTGCGCTACATCGTTGTACACCGGCAATTCCACACGTTTGGGATCAACCAGCAGCAAGCGCAGTTGATCAGGCCCGTTGCTGAAAAGCAGGCTGCAAATCAGGCTGTGAATACACACCGACTTGCCGGAGCCAGTGGCGCCAGCAATCAGCAGATGCGGCATGGTCGCCAAATCGGCAGCTACCGGCTGACCGGCAACGTTGCGCCCCAGCGCCACCGCCAGCGGCGACTTGACGGCGGCAAACTCCGGCGCTTCCAGCACCGCGCGCAACGGCACCAGGTCAGAACGGCTGTTGGGAACCTCGATGCCAACATAGCTCTTGCCGGGCACAGGCGCTTCGATGCGCAGCGAAGGGGCCTCCAGCGCCAACGCCAGGTCGTTGGCCAGCGAGCGAATGCGGCTGACGCGCACGCGGCGTTGCACCAGGTCGCCATCGGCATCGCGCCGCGCCAGCGTTCCGGGCTGCACACCGAATTGTGTCACTGTGGGGCCAACCTGAATATCCACCACCTTGGCAGGCACGTTGAAGCTGGCGAGGGTCTGCTCGATCACCTGCTGCTTGTAGGCCAGATCGGCAGCTTGCCCCGGTTTGGCCGCAGCTTCGTTGAGCAGACTGAGTGGCGGCAAAAATTCAGGCCGCGGCTGGGCAGTCAAAGGCTGCGCCTTGGGCCGCGCTGCCGGACGCCGCGGCTTGGGCACGCTCGTCTCACGCGGCTTGCCAGCAATCGAGGGCCTGTCGTCGGGGTCAAAGGCAGCGGGGCGCGGGCGGGCGCGTGACGGCTGCACGGCGGGCGGCGGGGCCTGATCTGGAGAGGGTTGCGGCTCATCGTCGGCTGCGGGCAACAGCTTGCCGGCCCAGTGGCGCAACAAGCCGGGCAGTGCGCCCCATTCCACGGCGGGGAAATGGGCAGAGCGGCCAACGATCCACAAGCCCAGCGCGCCCAGCAACAGCAGCAGCAATGCCGCAGGCAAATCGCCCAGCACCTGCGCGGGCAATGCGCCCAACAGCCAACCGGTCAGCCCGCCATCTTGCCCAGCCAGGGCGCGTTGCAAAGGATTGTCTTGGCTGCGTACTGCACTCAGGCCCAGCGCGGCAGCCAGCAACAGCACTACACCAAACAACCCTTCACCAAGTGGTTGCCAGGGAATGCGCCAAGCCACGTTCAAGCGCTGCACGGTCTGCCGCATCAGCAGGCCCAGCATGAGCACCAGGCCCAGAAGCAGCATAGGCAACGCCGCCCAACCAAAACCCTGGGCCACCACACCGGGGTGCGGAGGCGCAGCGCGCAGATGTCCTGCCAACAGCAAGCCAAAAGCGATCAAGCCGATAAGGGCTATGATTTCCAGATTCGCCTCCAGGCCGCGCTGCCAGGCGCGCCGCGGCGGCGCGGCAGAACGCGCTTTGCCGGGAGCGGTAGGTTGCTTTCTGGGCTGCCGAGGAGCTTGGTTGGTCATGGTGGCAGGAAAAACAGCCCAGCGGGCAAAGTGCGCCGCTGGGCTGAAATGGCGAAGATAAAAGCCGTAGAAAAGCGACTAAAACCCGGGGTCGGGGCTGGCCGCGAAAAACACCGGAGATTGCGCCGGAGACGGCCAGACAATACGCTGCGGTGGATGGGCCTGGCGCAGGCTGAGACCGATGCGCCGGTTTTCTAACTCCACGCCCAGCACTTTCACCTCCACGCGCTGGCCTTCGCGCAACACGTTGCGGGGGTGAAGGAAGGTGCCTTCAGCCAGCTCGGAAATGTGGATCAGGCCCTCAATGCCTTCGTCTAAACGGATAAATGCGCCGAAGCTGACCACGTTGGTAACCTGACCTTCTACCACATCACCGGCATGGAAACGCTCCAACACGTTTTGCCAGGGGTCTGATTGCAGATATTTCAGGCTGAGTTGAATTTTACGCTCTTGAGGATCCACGTCAAGCACATAGACCTGCACTTCGTCGCCGGGGCGCACTACATCACCGGGGTGGTTGACGCGGCCCCATGACAACTCGGAGATGTGGATCAGGCCCTCGTAGCCGCCGAGGTCTACAAACGCGCCGAAACGGCGTAGGTTGCTGACGCGCCCGCTAAGGATGTCGCCAGCGTTGATGCGCCCAAACAGGCTTTCGCCGCGCTCTGCCTCGCGCGCAATGCGCTCAGACAGGATCAGCCGGGTCTGGTGGCGATCAATTTCAATGATTTGCAACTTCAGCTCGGTGTCAACGCGCTGTTTCAGCGCATCTTCCCGTTCGTAGGGGTCAACAATGCCGGGGAAATCTACCAAATGCGAGCTGGGGATAAAGCCGGTGATGTTGCCAAACTTCACCAGCAGGCCGCCACGATTGTAGCCGACTATATTCAGGAAGCAGCATTCGCGCTGATCAAATAAGGCTTCAGCACGCTGCCAATCGTTCTTATCCTCGTTGTAGTCGTCTTCTTCGGCCATTGCATGGGTATGGCCGTTGCCAACCCACGGAGGCGGCTCGTTCAAGCCAGTTACTTCGCCCTGATCAAGCAGGGCCTGCCAATAGTCATCCTGTACTGCGGCTCCATAACCGGATTGGGCTGTTTTTCGGTCATGGTTTCCTGTATCATCAAAATCGTGCATCATACGACGCCCTTCCTCTCCAACAAATCTTAACGGTCGAGATATTTTGCACAATTATATGAAGTTTGGAAGGCTTGTCAAGCCTCATATCACTGTTTGCAGCAACGGCACAGGTTCGCGCCTGCTCACAACCGTGCGACTGGTTGAGCAGGACATTCGACTTTGGCGCTGCAGATGAGAAACGCACTGCGTGGCTCACTCAGCGTGCTGAATGTTGCTACCAAAACCACCTACTCACCATACCGCCGACACTCAAGGTGCAAATCATCCAAAAGTACTGATACCACTGCTTACACAGGCAGCATAGCCTCTGATTTGACGAATCAGAGGCTATGCGTTATAGTTGTTCTGTCTTATCTTAAATCTCTTGTAAAGGAGGCACGTGCAACATGTCTCAAGTGAATAGCTTTGCTCAATGGGCTGTTTTTTGCGCGTGCGCCTGGTGTTCCCCACGAGGTTAATTCCTCGCATCCTCCGTTTTCGGCGGCCACGGCAGCGCACGACGCGTTCTCCGTGGCCGTTTTGATTCTGAAAATGGACGATTTGAGGAGTTTCCCTTACCCATGAATTTGTCAGCATACGATGACCATGACGATTTCGGTCATTATCTGCCGCAGGATCGCAGGACGCATCGGCAGGCCCGAACCGCGCGACGACCAGCAGCGACACGACCCAAGCCAACTCTGCCCCATGAAATCATCGAACAACTGGATGGCGACGATGATCTGACCACGACGCTGGTGGTGGGCGAGAGTGAACAACGCCTGCTGCAAGCGGCACTGACCGATTTCTATCGCGACAATGTGATCAGTGACGTGCTGGCGCGTGTGAAGGGCGGCAAAGAAGCGAATGTCTACTGCTGCCGGGCGCATCCCAGCACCGGCATGGAGCTGATTGCAGCTAAAATCTACCGCCCGCAGGCGCATCGCACCTTGCGCAACGACGCCATCTACAAAGAAGGGCGCTTGCTGCTGGATGAAGAGGGCAAAGGCGTGGTACGCAACACCCGCCTGAAGCGTGCTATCGCGCAGAAGACCGACTTTGGCCGCGAAGCCGCAACCTTTTCCTGGATCGAGCATGAATATGCGATGTTACGCGCGCTGCACGCCGCGGGAGCGGATGTGCCGCGTCCCATCGGACATCTGGGCAATACGATCCTGATGGAATACTTCGGCGAGGTAAACCAGCCCGCGCCGACGCTGAGTAGTGCGCGGCTGGAGTCAAACGAAGCGCAGCCCCTGTTCGAGCGGCTGCTATGGCATGTCGAGTTAATGCTTCGCCAAAACCGCGTGCATGGTGACCTGTCCGCGTACAATGTGCTGTACTGGCAGGGGCGCGCGGTGGTGATTGACTTTCCCCAGGCGGTGATAGCGCTGAGAAACCCCCACGCGCTGAGGCTATTGCAGCGCGACATCGAACGGTTGACCCAATACTTCGCGCCCTACGGGGTAAAGCTGAATGCTGCGGCTCACACACAGGCGCTTTGGGAACGATTCCAAAACGACGACCTGTAAGCCGCATCCTCATTCCGCAAAGACACGCCGCCGGTTGATTCCGACGGCGTGTCTTTATTTCTCATGGAGAACCATGCTGCTCCGCTCCGGCCGGTCCCTGCGGGATGGTTTCCAATCTCCTGACCGAGTCCGGCGATGGGGCACAACCGTAGATGAAACGAACGGGCAGAGTCGGGAAATTGAGAACCACCCTGGAGGGACCGACCCGATGGATTTTCAAATCAGATCAAATAAACTCGCAATGATTTTCACACACTTGCGTTAAAAATACTTGATTTGAGTATCAAAACCAATGCGTTATAAACATAATATTATTATACAATTTGTATGGTTTTCAGATATTTATATTCTACAAGACTGATAATACATATCGTAGCATTTGCGCAGATTGGTGTATTATCGAAACATCTATATACTTTATGCATCAATAGTGTTCGTTTAACAAGGCAAAAAAACACATCTGTTTATCGCCATTGATGCAGAAAGGAGCTTCCCCATGTATTTTCAATATGCTCAGGGTTTACAATCGCCCTATCGTTCCTTATGGGTTCGTCTGGTTAGCCTGCTGCTGCTCCTGACAGTTTTATTGCCGCAGGCCGGAAGGCCGGTAGAGGGTTCTCTTCCAGCCGTGAGCAACGAGCGCTCTGCAGCGTTTGCAGGACCTTATACCCTGCAAGTGTCTACCAATGGTCGCTATCTTGTCAAAGCCAGTAATGGCGACCCGTTTTTTTACCTGGGTGATGAGGCGTGGACTCTGTTCTACGGCGCAAACCGCAGCCAGGCTGATTACTACCTTAGCACCCGGGCGGCGCAAGGGTTTACCGCAACCCAGGCTGTGCTGATGTGGTGGAGCATTACCACCCCCAACGGCCACGGCGATGTGATGTTTATCAACTCAGACCCGACGCAGCCCAACATAACGCCCGGATCGGACCCAAACGATGCCTATCAGTATGACTATTGGGACCACGTAGACTACATTGTAGATCGCGCCTATCAACTCGGCATGTACACCGTGATGCTGCCAGCCTGGGGTAGCTGGATGGCGAATGGCATTTTTTCAGGTGGCAAAGGCTATACCTACGGCTACTTCCTGGGTCAGCGCTATGGCAACAAGCCTGTTATCTGGATGCTCGGCGGTGACTATGATCCCGACAACCAGGCGCAGATTGACGGCTGGGCGGCCATGGCGCAAGGCATTATTGACGGCGCGGGTGGCAACCCTGACGATGTGCTGCTTACCTATCACCCCAGCGGCTATGCTACTTCGGCTACCTGGTTTCACAACGCGGCCTGGCTTGACTATAACACCTGGCAGACTGGACACTGCAAAGGCAGCAATGTGTGGAATCTGATCAGCAGCAGCTACAATCTCACCCCTGTCAAGCCGGTGATGGATTCGGAGCCGATGTATGAGAATATTCCCATCTGCTTCAACGCAGGTAACGGCTATGCCACCGCTACCGATATTCGCACCATTGCCTACTGGGACGTTTTCGCGGGCGCTTTCGGCCACACCTATGGGCATTATGATGTGTGGGCTGGTAGCGGAGTAGGCGATTTCGGTGATCTTACTGCGCCTGGCGCCCTGCAGATGCAATATCTTAAAGCGCTGATGATCTCTCGCCCGCAGTTGGTGCGTATTCCCGATCAAGGGATCATCACCAATGCCTTGAGCGGGGATAACCGCATTCAGGCCACGCGCGGCACGGACTATCTGTTTGTTTACAGCGCCACCGGGCAACCCTTCTCGGTGAATATGGGACGCATCAGCGGCAGCACTGTCACCGGCTACTGGTACAACCCGCGCGATGGCGGCGTGCAAAACCTGGGCACCTACAGCAATTCGGGCACACGCTTGTTTACACCGCCCAGCAGCGGTCTAGGCAATGACTGGGTGCTGATCCTCGATGACAGCAGCAAGGGCTATCTGCCGCCGGGTCAAACCGGCTCAACGCCCACTGCAACGCCTGTTGCCACAAGCACGCCCACATCAACACCTGAGGCGACTGTTACCCCCACGGCAATGCCCACCAACACCCCGGGGGGACCGACTTTCACCGCTACGCCTACGCCCGTGCCAAGCCCCGATGTGATCGTTTACGGCGATGCATTGGCCGCAGGGTGGCAAAGCTGGTCCTGGGGTACCACCATTAACTTCGCTAACATCACGCCCGTGCAAAGCGGCACCCAATCCATCGCATTGACCTATACAACAGGTTGGGCAGGGTTGTCGCTGCGCTCGCAAAGCCTGGTCAACCCATCCCTTTACACTGGCATCAGCTTCTGGGTATACGGCGTATCCGGCAGTGGCTCCATGAATTTCCACATCCAGCAAACTGATAGCGGTGTGGCCAGCCCCAAAATCATCTTCACACCAACGGCAGGACAATGGACCCAGTTCGTGGTGCCCTGGTCGCAACTGGGCAATCCCACCCAGATAGCTCGACTCACCTGGCAGGAGAACACTGGCAGCAGCAAGCCCACTTTTTATATTGACAATGTGCGGCTGTTAGTACCCAACACGTCACCTACTGCCACGCCCACGCACACGGCCACAGCGGTTGCCCCCACCGCCACGCCCACGCACACGGCCACAGCGATTGCCCCCACCGCCACGCCCACGCACACCGCCACAGCGGTTGCCCCCACCGCCACGCCCACGCACACCGCCACAGCGGTTGCCCCCACCGCCACGCCCACGCACACCGCCACAGCGGTTGCCCCCACCGCCACGCCCACGCACACCGCCACAGCGGTTGCCCCCACCGCCACACCCACGGCCACAGCGGTTGCCCCCACCGCCACACCCACACCCACAACCACAACCGCTAACTTGATCGCCTGGTGGCGTATGGAACAAGGAAGTGGAACAACTGCGCTGGATAGCTCTGGTAATGCCAACACGATCACGTGGTACAACGGTCCCGTCTGGACCAATGGCCCTGGCAGCGGTGCGATCCAACTGGATGGAGTAAACGACTATGGCCGCTCACCAGCTTCAACCAGTCTGAACAGCATCAGCAGCGCCATCAGCGTAGTAGGCTGGGTGTATCGCAACAGCAATGTCAGTAACTGGTCACTGGTCGTCTCACGCCAATACAGCACGTCGTACCTTGATCAGTGGGGCTTAGGCTTTTACAACAACCAGTACGGTTGGATCGTCAACTCTGCCACCGCAGGCACAGGGATTGTTTACGGTGGCGCAGCGCCCACCGGCCAATGGCTGCATGTGGCGGGTGTCTACGATGGTTCATTCATGCGTCTGTACGTCAACGGTGTGCAAGCGGGATCGCGCTCGCTGACAGGCGCAATTGCCAAAGACACAACCCGGCCGGTGTACATTGGCGGCAATCAGAACAGCAACTCCACCGGTACGCCGCAGGAATTGTTCCCCGGACGGATTGATGATTTGCGCATCTATGCCCGCGCCCTGTCAGCCGCTGAAATTCAAATGCTGGCCTCAGCCCCACCTACCCCCTAGAATCCACTGAGCCGACTCAGTGAGTCGGCTCAGTGCTACTTACAGGCCCAACGCGGACAGCGCCGTGGCGACGCTGTCCGCCGGGCTCACCTTGATCTGCACATCGGCCAACCGGCCGGCTTCATCCACAACAAACGAGCTGCGGGTAATGCCCATGTATTTTTTGCCGTACATGGACTTCTCGCCCCACACGCCATAGGCTTCCGCCACGGCGTGATCTTCATCTACCAACAAAGTAAAAGGCAAATTAAATTTGCTTCTGAACTTTTGATGCGACCTGGCACTGTCAGGGCTGATACCCAGCACCACGGCATTGCGTTCTTCAATCTGTGGATAGGCATCACGAAAGCCGCAGGCCTGAGCCGTGCAGCCCGGTGTGTCGTCTTTGGGATAGAAATAGAGGACAACGCGGCGGCCGCGCAGCGCCGAGAGCGCCACCTGCTCGCCGCTGTCGCTGGTCAGGGTAAAATCAGGGGCCAGATCGCCCACTTGCAGAGGGGTTGACATGACAATGACTCCATTTGTCTTGCAATTAGAGCAGCGGCGGCAGCAAGCTACCTGCGGGACCAAGCTGGCCTTGCAGGGTCCAATACAACGCCAGGAAGAAAACCAGCGCCGCACCAACAGCACACACCAGCAGCAAACAGCCGAAACCGGCAGCTACTCCCAGTAGCAGACGATTTTCGCGCTTTGCTGCCAACGCGTGATCTATAGATCGGGGCTTCGATTCGCTCATTGCGTGCGCTGCACCCTTTACAGCGGGCTGCCGCCAACCTCGCGCCCGGCGTACTGGCGGTGGTAATACGCCTGGTAATGCTCACCACTTTTGATCTTGCGCCACCACCACTCGTTGGCGGCATACCAACGCACTGTGGCGCGAATGGCGTCTTCGCAGGAATGACGGCTGTGCCAGCCCAATGCCTCCAGCTTGCTGACATCAAGCGCATAGCGCCGGTCATGGCCGGGGCGGTCGGTAATCGGCTGAAGCAGGCTGTGCGGCTTGCCCAGTGTGTCCAAAACCAGATGCGCCATGTCTATGTTGTACATCTCGCTGCCGGTGCCCACGTTGTACACCTCGCCTAACTGGCCGTGATGCAGCACCGCATCAATGCCTTCGCAGTGATCCAACACATACTGATAGTCGCGCATCTGTCGCCCGTCACCGTAGATCGGCAGCGGGCGATCATCTATGGCATTGGTGGCAAAGAGCGGCACTACCTTTTCGGGGTATTGATAAGGCCCCACGTTGTTGGAGCCACGGGTGATTGTCACCGGCACGCCAAAGCTAATGGCATAAGCATGACACATCAGATCACCGCTGGCCTTGCTGGCTGAGTAAGGACTGCGCGTGTGCAGCGGATCTTGCTCGCCGGAGCGGCCTATGAGTACCTGTCCGTAGACCTCATCGGTGCTGATCTGGTGATAGCGCTCCAGGCCGTGGCTGCGCGCAGCCTCCAACAACACGTAGGTTCCGGTAACATCGGTTTTCAGGAATTCGTCCGGCTCCATCAGCGAGCGGTCTACATGGGTCGCCGCAGCGAAGTTAACGATGGTGTCAATGTGATGAGTACGGATGGCCGTATCTACCGCCACTGCATCGCAGATATCGCCTTGCACAAAGCTATAACGGGGATCATTGCGCACATCCAGCAGGTTATCCAGGTTGCCCGCGTAGGTCAGCTTGTCGTAAACCACTACGCGGTAATCAGGATACTTGTCGAGCAGATAGCGCACAAAGTTAGAGCCGATGAAGCCGGCGCCGCCGGTAATCATGAAGTTTTGCATAAAAGTCCTTTGGATGAGAAGCCTCAAGCCCTGGGTAATGCCGGGCAGGGCACACCAGGCTGGTTAAACCACGGCAGGCCGATGAGGTGTTCTTCATCAGAGATACCTTGCCGCAAACGGCTCGGTATGACAGAGCGTGAATCCTCTACACAATCCCAACCTTGCTGTGATCACCCAGAGTGAGCTTGTAGGCCTTGGGTTTGTGTGGCGAGCGGGTAAGGCTGACCTGCCGCCCGATCAGGCTGTCGGCAATGCGCACAGGAATATCCACAACCTGCGAATACTCCAACACGATGCAATGCTCGATCTCGCTGTCCTGCACCAGGCAGTGATGGTAGATAGAAGTAAACGGACCGACATAGGAATTGACAATACGCGTGCCTTCGCCGATCACCGCAGGGCCGCGCACCACACTGTTGATGATCTCTGCACCGGCTTCGATGGTGACATGATCACCAATGCGCGAGTCTTTATCTACCGCACCTTTGATCTCGTGCACCAGCTCCTGCAGCACCTTGTCGTTGGCCGCCAGCATGTCAATCGGCGCACCGGTGTCAATCCACCAGCCCTGATGGATGTAGGGATGCACTGCATAGCCGTTATCCACCAGCCACTGGATGGCGTCGGTAATCTCCAACTCACCGCGCCACGAAGGCTGGATGGCGTGTACAGCTCGGAAAATATGGTGGTCGAACATGTAGATCCCCACCAAAGCCAGGTCACTGGGAGGCTGTTTCGGCTTTTCAATCAGGCGTACTATCGAGCCGTTGGCGGCGATTTCAGCCACGCCGTACTGTTCCGGCTTTTCCACGCGGGTCAGCACAATCTGGCTGTTCCAGGCGCTATGCTCAAACTCACGAATCAACGGGCTGATGCCGCCTTCAATCACGTTGTCGCCTAGAAACATCACAAAGCGCTCATCGCCCAGAAAATCCTGGCTGATCTTGACCGCATGGGCCAGGCCCAGCGGCGCGTCCTGCGGGATGTAGGTAACACGCACGTCCCAGCGTTCGCCTTCGCCCACCGCCTCGCGGATCTGGCGAGCGTTGTCGTCTATACCCACCACAATGCCGATGTCGCGAATACCTGCATCGCGGATCGCTTCGATCACGCGAAAGAGTACGGGTTTGTTGGCCACCGGCACCAGTTGCTTGGCGCTGGTATAGGTCAACGGATACAGCCGCGAGCCTTTGCCGCCGCTTAAGATAAGACCTTTCATGGGTTGCCTCGGAAATTTTAAGTTTTAAGGGGCGAGATTCGTAACTCGTAACTCGTACTTATAACCCTGATTTACCATCGGCGGCTGCAAAAGCGCCGATTTCGGGAAGGGTACGCATTACGTGTTATTCAGCACCACTCCCACCACATGCGCGTTGATTTTTTCCAGCGTTTCTTTAGCCTGACGGGCCTCGTCGCGCTTGCTTTGACCAGCATTCAGCACCAGCAGCACGCCATCTGCTTTAGCGGCCAGCACTGAAGCATCGGCCACTGCGGTGATGGGAGGAGCATCCAGCAGGATCAAGTCCACCTGCTCGGCCAGCTCGGCCAGCAACTCATCGAAGCGGCGATTAGCCAGCACCTGCGAAGGACTGGTGGGCAGCGGGCCACTGGTGAGCACACCCAGGCCCTCTATGCCAGCCGCAGCTTGCAAAGCCGCAGCCGCAGCCTCTTTGCCGGCAACCAGCGTCGTCAAGCCGCGCTCGTTGCGCAAACCGAACAGCTCATGCTGCTGCGGTTGGCGCAGGTCAGCATCCACCACCAGCACACGCTGGCCCATCTGTGCAGCTACCACGGCCAGATTCGCCAGCACCAGCGAGTTGCTGCCCTCTGGCCCGGCCGCGCTGATCAGCAAGCGACGTAGCGGCTTTTCCTGGCTGGAGAAGCTGAGGTTGATATACAACGAACGATAGGCTTCTGCCGCAGCAGAACGCGGGTCAGTTAGGGTGATCAGGGGTGGGGTCATAGAAGTTTTAAGGGGTGAGTTCAAAGGGTATGGGTAAAGGGTAAGTAGCTGTGCAGAAGAAGGCTGGCGCTTTGGTCCTGTCTGTGGGATAGTTCCCAATCTCCTGACCAAGCCAACCCACGTTGCTTCCGAATGGCTACTGGCTCCTTGCTGTTTACGCTTTACTGCCTGCGCTCGGCTGGAATAGTGGCGAGAACTCCGACGCCCAGGGTGCGTTCCACGGCGGCGGGGGTGCGCAGAATATCGGCCTCCAGCCACTCCAGCAAAAAGAGGATGAGCAGGCCCAGCAATGCCCCCAGCACCAGCCCCGCCACAGCGTTCAGCAGCGGCTTGGGCTTGAACAAGGGTGCATCAATGATGTCGTCAACCAGTTTGACCTCGATACGCTCGTTTTTGTCAAGCTGCTGGTAATAGGCGTTACGTTCGGCAATGAACTGGTTGGCAAAGGCCATGGCGATGCGGGTAGCCACTGCCGGCTCTTCATCTTCTGCCGAAATCTCGATCATAAACGAATCGCCTACCGAATTGACCTCTACCTTGCTCAGCAGGTCGTAGGTAGACATATCCAGTTGGGCGGCATCAATCACCTGGCGCGCGGTTTTGTGCGTCTTGATGTTGACGGCGAAGTTACGCAGCAGGTCCTTGGCAGTCATGCCCAAGCCCAGATCAGGCCGGGCCGGCACCACGCTAACTGTGGCTTTGGCCTTGTAGATCGGCGTTTGCACCTTGCTGATGCCGAACGCTGCCAGTGCAGCCAGCAGCGCCAGCACCACGATAATCCATCCCCGCTTGCGCAGGATTTGCAGGTAGTCGCGTATTTCCATCGGTTCGTTTTACTCCGTCAGCGCGGGCGCGGGATTTCGCCAATCACCGGCAGGCCCAGCGGTTCGACATCTTCACGGCCGCGCACGCGGTCGTCCAGGTAATGCGCCACAAAAGCCAGCCCAATACCTGCGGCCAGGGCGATCAGCAAGCGCAGTGGCAGTTCCAGTTTTTGGCGCAGCCCCGGGCCAATTTCGCCTACACCGCCGCGGTTGATCAGATAGGCTGCGGCATTTTGCGCAAAAAGGCGTGGCATAAAGCGCGCCGCATCTTGTTGCAAGGTCAGCGCCACCGCGTCGCTGATGGCATTCAGCTCATCGGCATTGGGCCAAATGATAGTGACCGCCAGAATGCGGTGCAGTTTGCCGGCCTGAGTTGAGCCTTGCAGCGCGCCCGCGGGCACAGTAAGCCCCTGGTCGGCCAGCCGCGCGCTCACCGCAGCGGCAAACTCGCTGCCGCGCACCACCTCGGCCAGGTCGTCAATCAAATATTCGCTAGCCAGCGCGGTATAGTAGCTCTCTTCGCCGGTGATTTCAGCCTGTGGCGACTGTACGCCCACGCTGAAGCTAAGTGTAGTGCTATAAGCGGGCGCGGGTCGTTGCCACGGGCGCAGCATCAACAAAGAGAGCGCGGCCGCCAGCAGCAGCGTCAGCAGAGGAATCCACGCCCAGCGGCGCAGGATAGTCCAATAAGTGCGTAGTTCCATAAGTGCGGATGGGGTGAATGCGTGGCAGAGTGACAAGGTGGCAGGGTGACCGTTACCAGTCTACCCGCCTCCGGCGTACCTGTCTACATGTCTACCTGTCTACTTGTTTACCTGTCTACCTGCTTACTTGCCCACCTTCTGCTCCACAAACGCCATCAGTTCCTGGCGAAAGCGAGGCACGGCGAAGCGTTCGGCGTTGAGACGGCAGGCAGCCGGACTGAAAGAAAGGGTCTCGGCGGTGCGCACGGCCTGCATCAGCGCCTCCACCGTTTGCTGGCGGAACAACACGCCGGTAGTGCCTTCCAACACCGTATCCAGCGCGCCACCACCGGCGTAGGCAATCACCGGACGGCCAGCAGCCTGCGCCTCTACCGGAGCAATGCCGAAATCCTCCAGGCCGGGAAAAACGAAGCCGCGGCAGTCCTGAAACAGCGCCACCAGATCCTCCCAGGACACGCGTCCCAGGAAGGTGATATTAGCAGCAGCCTTGCTTTGCAGCTCGGCACGGTCGCGGCCATCGCCATAAACCAGCAGCGGCAGGCCCAGCCGATTGAAGGCCTCCACGGCCAAATCCACACGCTTGTACGGAATCAACCGACCGCCAGCCAGGTAGTAATCACCCGGGGCGCGGCCCGACGGCGTGAAGCGCTCCACATCCACCGGCGGATAGATCACCGTGCTGGGGCGGCGATAGTATTTCTCAATGCGTGCCTGCACCACACGGCTGATAGCAATAAAATGATCCACACGGTCTGCTGCCAGCCTATCCCATTGCCGCAAACCGCTCAACAACGGCTGCAAGGCGATGTGGGCCGCCCGGCCCAGCCCCTCGCGCTGGCGATAGGTATCGTACATCCACAGAAAACGCGTAGGGGTCAGACAATAGCAGATGTGCAGCGTTTCCGGCGGAGTAAGCACACCGTGGCAAAAAGCCGATTTGTTGCTCAGCACCAGGTCATAGTCGCTGAAATCAAACTGTTCAAAGGCCAGAGGATAGGCCGGCAGATAGCTTTGATGATGTGTAGCTACGCCCGGCAGACGCTGCATAAAGCTGGTGCGAATGTCCCAGCCCTGATAGGCAGGCGGCATCAATTCCGGCGCGTACATGCTGGTGTATACCGGCGCAGCGGGAAACAAATCAACCAGTGTTTCCAGCACATTCTCAGCACCGCCGATTTGATTAAGCCAGTCATGCACCAGGGCTGTTTTCATATCATGCCCGATTGTACCCGCAGGTTCACGAATCGGCAAGGACTGAGGAGGTTTGCAATTCGCGCGCTGCCGGCAGCGTCATGAACCCACCGCCGCGGCCGCCAATCGGCTCAAAACGGGCGCTGTACCCGCTTTTACCGCCCCGTGATTGCCCCAGACATAATCTGGCAAACTGGCAGTTTTATGGTATACTTTGCGGAACGTTAATTTTGGCTTCTTTTGCGAACAGTCGGAGGTTGTTCCGTGCGCTTATCCTGTTTACAAGACAACCTGTCCCGTGGACTTAACATTGTTGGCCGTGCTGTTTCACCGCGCAGCACGCTACCGGTGCTGGGCAACATCCTGCTGGCGACCGATGAAGGCCGCTTGAAGCTGGCCGCCACCAACCTGGAAATCGGCATTAGCTGCTGGATTGGCGCCATGGTCGAGGATGAAGGTGCTGTCACTGTACCGGCGCGCCTGCTGGGCGAGTTTGTCAACCAATTGCCCGCCGAGCGCATTGACATGGACCTGAGTGTGCGCACTCTGATGCTCAATTTGAAATGCGCGCGCTACGACACCAATATCAAAGGCATTGATGCGGCAGAGTTCCCGATCATTCCCTCCAACGAAGGGTTAGATGTGATCCGCATCGAGGCGGAAACGCTGCGCACCATGATCAACCAAGTGGCTTTTGCCGCAGCAACCGATGAAAGCCGCCCCACCCTCACCGGCATCAATGTACGTTTCAATGGCAAGCGCCTGACGCTGGCCGCCACTGACGGCTTCCGCTTGGCAGTGCGCAGCACCGAGCTGAGCGAAGCTGTGCCGGAACGTACCGAGGTGATTGTGCCCGCCCGCGCTTTGTCCGAGTTAAGCCGCATCATCGGCCTGCTGCCCAAAGCAGAGGGTGATACGCCGATGGTGGATATCACCATTGCCGCGGCGCGCAATCAAATCCTTTTCCACCTGCCTGATGTGGATATGGTGTCGCAGCTAATTGACGCCAATTTCCCCAACTACGAAGCGATCATCCCGAAGAGCTACAGCACGCGCACCGTAATTGATACGCAAGCGGCCCTGCGTGCCCTGCGCGTAGCCAACCTGTTCGCGCGCGACAGCTCGAATATCGTGCGGTTTCAGATGACTCCCGGCAGCGATGGGGTGCCCGGTACCCTGGCTATGACCGCCACCTCTGCCGAGTCGGGCGATAACCTGGCGAACCTTGACGCGTTCATTGAAGGCCCCGAAGGGGAAATCGCTTTTAATGGCCGCTACATGCTGGATGTGCTCAATGTCATCACCGAGCCGCAGATAGCGGTAGAGACGACGCGCTCCAGTGCGCCGGGTGTGGTGCGCCCCGTAGGCGTAGGCCCGGAAGAATTCACCTGCGTGGTGATGCCCATGCACATGAGCCGCTAGCACCAGCGCAATCGCCGGCCCGCCCCACACAGAAGCCGGTTGAGCTGAAAGCTCTGCGAACATCAATTGAACGAACGCCACGGAGGGCACTCGCTGCTGCGTGGCGTTTTTCTTTGCACATCAGAGCAGCAAAGCAAGCTTTGCCGCTCCCAGCCCATCCCTACTCCCTCCTATGTCCCAAACCCTCTCTGCTTTGCTGGAATTTGCTGTCGAGACCGTTCACCTGGCGGGCAAGCTAACGCTGGGCTACTACCAAGCTGGGGTGCGCCCTGATATGAAAAGCGACGATACCCCTGTCACCGCTGCGGATCGTGCCGCCGAGCAGTTTATCCGCGGCCGCATCGAGCATGCCTATCCTGATCACGCCATTGTGGGCGAAGAATTTGGCGTACAGGAAACACAGGGAGCGACGCAACGTTGGTTTATTGACCCGATTGACGGCACCAAAGCCTTTATCCGCGGCACACCGCTTTATGGGGTATTGCTGGGATTAGAGATCGCCGGACGTGTGGAGGTGGGTGCAGTCTACTTCCCCGCGCTGGATGAGCTGATTTGCGCGGCCTCTGGTCTGGGCTGCTGGTGGAACGGGCGCCGCGCCCGTGTGTCTGACGAAACCAGCCTGGCGCGCGCCTATGTGTCGTGCAGCGATGCCGGCAGCTTTGCACGCTATGGCCGCGCCGCTGAATGGCAGCGCATTCTGCAGCGCACCTATCACCGCCCCGGCCTGGGCGATGCCTACGGCTATTGCCTGGTAGCCACCGGCCGCGCCGAGCTGATGCTTGATCCCATCACCAGCGTGTGGGATTGCGGCCCCTTTCCTGTGATTTTGCGCGAGGCGGGTGGCTTTTTTGGTGATTGGCACGGCCGCGAGACAATCCATGCGGGCGAGGCACTGGCTACCAGTCAGGTGCTGCTGCCGCAGGTGCTGGCCGCGCTACACGACAATGTTTAATCAAACTGATTGCTGATCACCGGTTCCCTTCATGCCCACTCGCTTTGCTGCGCTACATCACCGCGACTACCGCCTGATCTGGCTGGGTAATTTTGTTTCGGTAACCGGCTCGCAGATGCAGTTTATAGCTGTCAACTGGCATGTCTACAAGTTACTGGAAGGCCAGCAGCTTCACCTGTCGCTGCTGGGCCACTCGGTTGCTTTGAAGGCTGAGGCTCTGGGGCTGGGCGGCGTAGGTCTGGTGCGCTTCATCCCCATTCTCTTTTTTGCCCTGGCGGGCGGTCTGTTGGCAGACACTACCAACCGCCGCCGCTTGCTGGTGATCACCAACATGCTGGCTGCCTTGTTTGCAGCCCTGCTGGCGCTGTTCAGCCTGATGCAGCGTGATACCCTGGCTATCGTGTATCTGCTCACAGCGGCAGGTACGGCGACGGCTGCCTTTTCAGGCCCGGCGTTTCAGGCTATTGTGCCCAACCTGGTACCTCGCCAGGACCTGACAAATGCCATTAGCCTGAATTCATTGGTGCGTCAAGTAGCAACCATTATCGGCCCGGCGCTGGCGGGTGCGCTGATGGCCACCACCAACGTAGGATGGGTCTACGTAGCCAATACGCTTTCCTTCACCGCTATTGTGGCCGCCCTGCTGTTGATTCGCTATCGTAGCGGCCCGGCGGAGGCGCACGCCACGGCCGGTTTACAAGCTATTGCCGAAGGCTGGCGTTTTGTGCGCGGCACGCGCATCATCTGGGGCAGCATGTTGCTGGATTTCTTCGCCACGCTGTTTAGCTCGGCGCGCAATCTGTTGCCGCTGGTGGCCGGCCAAATTCTGGGGATGAGCGCCGATGGCTATGGCCTGCTGGCTTCGGCAGATGCTGTCGGCTCGCTGCTGGCCGGCAGTGTGATCTCACTGCGCCGTGATATCTATCGCCAGGGAGCCGTGCTGTTGGGTAGCGTGGCGCTCTATGGCGTAGCTACTGCGTTGTTCGGCCTGTCTGCCACCTTTGTATGGAGCTACCTCTGCTTTGCGCTGGTTGGCGCCAGCGACACGGTGTCCACCATTATCCGCCAGACCATCCGCCAGGTGATGACACCGGACCGGCTGCGCGGCCGCATGACAGGCATCAACCAAATCTTTTTTATGGGCGGCCCCTATCTGGGTGAACTGGAAGCCAGCGCGGTGGCCGCAGCTTTTGGCGTGCCTTTTGCTATCGTCAGCGGCGGTATAGCCACCGTATTCATGACCGGCGTCATCGCCTGGCGCTATCCCCGCTTGCGCGGCTACACCAGCGCTATGCTGGCCGAAGAGGCAAACCATGAACGGTAAACAGCAAACCTGGGATTGCTGGCTGCGCGCCGGATGGATGACAACCACACCGGCTGTTTTCCCCGCCAAACAACGCAATGCAGTGTGTGGCAAAGACGAACCGCCTTTGTTGATTAAAGTGGTGATCGCTATGCAAAGAACCGATATTTTCACTTCGTGGTTGGGTGTTGTCGGGCTGACGCTGCTGCTGTTGAGCAGCGCGGCCTGTGCCTCAGGGCCGGTACCCGTGGCAGCACCGGCGGCCACGGCTATACCGCTGCCGCTGGCCGCGCAGCGCAGCGATTTTCCTGCCGCAGCGCGACCGGCTGATAATCCGCAAAACGCGGCCAAAATCGAGCTGGGCCGTCAATTGTTTTACGATCCCATTCTTTCCAGCGGGCGAGCGATGTCCTGTGCGCACTGCCATCGGCCTGATATGGGGTTTTCCAACGGCGCTGCGGTGAGTACGGCTCGCCCCGGCGCGCCGCCGCGCAATGTGCCCTCGCTGTGGAATGTGGCCTTCACCCGCCAACTCACCTGGGATGGGCATGTAGAGTCGCTGGAGGCGCAGGCGATTGATCCGTTGACGCTGCCGCACGAGATGGCCTCAAACCCGGCAGAGATTGAAGCGCGGCTGGGTGCGCTTCCTGCCTACCAACAGGCGTTTACTGCGGCCTTCGACAGCGCCGACGCCATCACGTTTGTCAATGTAACGCGTGCACTGGCCGCGTTTCAGCGCACGCTGCTCAGCCGCAGCAGCGCGTTTGATCGCTATGTAGCCGGTGATACCGCGGCCCTCACTGCGACTGAGCAGCGCGGCATGGTGCTGTTTTTCAGCGAACGCACGCGCTGCGCTGAGTGCCATGTAGCCCCGGCCTTTACGCAGGAGACGTTTCGCGTCATCGGCGTACCCAGCGATGACCCTGGCCGTGCCGCGGTAAACGTCACGGGCCTGCATGGGGCATTTAAAATCCCTACCCTGCGCAATGTGGCACGCACAGCGCCCTACATGCACAACGGCGCTTTCCCTACGCTGGAGGCAGTGATCCAGTTCTACGCGGCAGGCGCGGGACGCGCTCAGGGCTTCCCGTTGGTGGATTCGCTGTTGCAGGGCTTTACGCTTAGCGGCGAGGAGCAAGCTGATCTGGTGGCTTTTCTGGGCGCACTCACCGACGAAAGCGCCTTGCCGCCGGTGCCCTCGCAGGCGCTTTCCGGCCTGCCGGTGCCGTGAGGACGCACCCGCGGGGCGCTGTGGGAACAGGGCGAGGCCGCTGTTTCTTCGCTAAAGGCCAACTCTTCCGGTGGAGGCAAAAAGTCTTCCACGACTAAGGTTGCGCTCCAAATCCCGCGCGACTTGAATATCAAGGTAACCGGCTTAATCTGGTTTAATAGTTTGTAAGTCATGTTACGCAGTCTGTTTCAAAACATCAGACAGACGCTGGTTGCCGCAGGGGGCAGGCAGATTGTCCTTGTCTTACCGCCCGAACCAACACAGTTGCCTGGACAGAACCTTGCCCGCCCGTATCGAAACCAGATGGGAAGGGGTTTCGATACGGTTGTGGCGGTGATCGGGTGTGAACTCACCCCTGTCTGGCAGGAGCAAGTTATGATTAGCGCCGCCACAACCTACTCGACCAGCCACCCGCTGCGTAACATCAATTAATAATATTCTCGAATGTACGCATAAGCCCGATTAAAAAGTTCTTCGTCTTTGATTTGGTACTTTACCCAAACTACTTTTCGTAATTCTCTTTTTACTTCACGCTCGCCTTGCGTTGAATTTTGCCAGCCATCATAACGAACATACTTCACGATGTTATCAATATCGGTGACGATTCTCTCTACAACTGCGGGCGTTTGGTCAGTTTTCATTTCAAGGAATAATTCAGTAAGGGCGGCTTTAGCAGTTTTACGCTCATCAACCGAATCAATTTGTTTTTCGGCTTGGACAGTATCGCGGGCAATTTCGCACAAGTGCTTTATGAATTCAATACTACTGATAAGACCTTGCTCGGCTTTGGCGCGTAAGGCTTCAAGGCGTTGACTCAATGCAATAAAAATCGGATTATTCCCATGCCGCGCTAAACGGCTGATAAGGATTTTCATAATCCGTTGCGCTTCTTTGGGGTCTTTATTGTTCATCAATTTATTAATCACTTTGGCGTCTAAAACCATTTCTTCCATTTCGTGACTGATTCCATCCACATGAATATGCTCGTGGATTAACTTCGTAGTTTGTGCGCCTAAAGCGTGCCAAAGCAATCTGCCGTTATCGTCAGAAGTTGGCTTGACTGAAAGATAAACTTGAGAAAGCCATTTGTATTCTTTTTGATATTGATTCAGGGTTTCATCAGGCGAGAGAGCTTCCCAAAGTTTGGAAAGTGAATTGAAGTCTTTAGCGAAAGCATCCCGTTTTTCATCGGTATTGATACATTCTTGCGCGGCTTGCAAGCCTTCAAAACCTTCGATGGTTCTATCAATTCCAGCAAAATGAAACAAGCAATCTGCCAACACTTGCGGCAACTTGTCTTTTAGTTCTTTCAAATTGGTAATAACCAGTTTTACGGTTTCTTCGTCAAATGCCAAAGCCTGTGCCGTGTCATCGAATACGCCAAAGTAATCTACAATGCGCCCAAAAGTTTTGTTGGGAAATAATCGGTTGGTTCGGCAAATGGCTTGTAATAAGGTGTGGTCTTTGAGCGATTTATCCAAATACATGGTTTGGAGAATGGGCGCGTCAAAGCCAGTTAATAATTTTGCGGTGACAATCAAAAACTTAAGCGCGGAATCGGTGTCGTTGAATTTTTCAACGACTTTTTCCTGCTGGTCTTTATCCATGCCCCATTTTTGCTTGAATTCCAGTTCATCATTTGCCGAAGTGCTGATAACAACTTTGCTGGCGGCAAATGGCAAAAATTTATCAAGTTCTTCTTTGTATTGAATACAGGCGAAGCGGTCAGGCGTAACAATTATCGCCTTGAATCCTTCGGGTTCGACATGCTTTTTGAAGTGTTCAACAATATCTTGAACAATCTGCCTGACCCGTTCAGGCGATTTCAGAAAAACCGCCATGCTTGCCGCTTTTTTGCTCAACTTATCTCTATCTTCTTCGTTAAGTTCGTTTGCCATTTCTTTGAAGGCAATATCCAAACTTTCTTTCTCAACGTGATAGTTTGGCAAGCGCGGCTCAAAGTGCAGGGGCAAAGTAGCGTTGTCGCGGATACTTTCTTGAAAAGTATAGCGGCTCATGTAGCCGTTGGAATCTTCCTGTGCGCCAAAAGCCCAAAACGTATTTTTATCGGCTTTATTGATTGGCGTGCCTGTTAAACCAAATAAAAAGGCATTGGGTAAAGCGGCTCTCATTTTTCGCCCTAAATCACCTTCTTGGGTTCGGTGCGCTTCATCCACCATCACAATGATATTTTCCCGCTTGTTCATTTCGGGATACGCTTCTTTGAATTTATGAATCATCGTGATAATGATTTTTCGGCTGTCGCGTTCCAGTAAATCATGCAATTCTTTGATGTTGTCTGTTGTGACCATGTTCGGCACATCGGCAGAATTGAATGTAGCCGTTATTTGAGTATCCAAATCAATTCTATCCACCACAATCAAAATGGTGGGATTGCCAAGTTCTTCAACCTTGCGGAGTTTTTGAGCGGCAAACAACATGAGCAGGGATTTACCTGACCCTTGAAAATGCCAGATTAAGCCTTTCTTGATTTCACCATCCAACACGCGCTGGACAAGCATGTTTGCGCCTTCGTATTGCTGATAACGGCAAACAACTTTGATTTTCTTTTTCTTATTGTCGGTGGCGTAAATGGTGAAGTGTTGCAGAATGTCCAGCAATGTGGATGGTTTCAATAAATGCGTTAATTGCTTGGCAACATCCTGCAAGCCTGCAAAGTGGGTGAGTTCATCGCGCTCATCTTCAAGTCGCCAGGGAGACCAGAATTCCAAAGGCGTTCTTACTCCGCCGATGAAAACTTCCTTGCCTTCGGTTGCAAATGAAAAGACATTGGGAACGAATAACTGCGGAACGGCATTTTCATAAACAACATTTACATCGTGTGCGCCATCCAACCAACTGACAGCGGGGCGGACGGGCGTTTTGGCTTCGCCTACAACCAAAGGAATCCCGTTGACCAACATGACAATATCGGGGATTTTGGTTTCTCGCGCATGAATTTTGAATTGATTGGTGAGAATGAAAGAATTGTTGCGCGGATTTTCAAAGTCAATTAAACGCACGGGAACATGCTGTTCATTTTTGCCAAACGGCATATTAACTTCACCGCGCAAGTATTTTGCAAATTCTTCATTGGCTCGTACCAAGCCGACATTGCCGACTGAAAGCAAAATTGTTCTGAGTTTACGAATGACTTCATCGGCAAATTCAGGCTGTGCCGCAATTTCAGGATTGATTCGGCATAGTGCGTCAATTAATTCTTTTTCAACGAATACATCTGTGATTTCACGTTGGAGAAGTTCACTTTGAACGTATTTCCACTTTACATCGCCATAGCCAACGGATTCTTCCTTGACCATGCCGCCATGCGCGTTGTTCAGGTTCACGCCTGTTAGATTGTGAATGATGAAATACTCGACGCTGTTTAATTCGTTGAACGTCATGGCGGCTCTCTCTTGGGTTTACCCTAAAATCTCATTTAACAGTTTTTGCTTCAACTGCTTCAAGGTTTCTTTTTGTTGGCGGATTAATTCTCTGGCTTCGTCAAACTGCTTGAACATATCAACTAACTTGGCTTGTTGCTCTCGCTTCGGCAAAATAAATTCCTGTTGCGCCAAAGTTTTCCATTTGATTGTTGGCGAAAGTGACCCTTCGGAAATTTGTACGGCTCGATTCATGAATTCATCGGATTGCATGAAGTAAGGCAGGAAGTCTTTCTCGATATTTTCTTCATTGGCTCGTAAAACCATGCTATGCGCTGAAACAATTCCGTCAAAGTCTGAAACGGCAACTTTTCGCAAATAGGCGCGGCGTTTACCAAAAATAATATCACCTTTGAAAATCTTCAATTTTGTCCCGATAACATCTTCTGGTTTGCCTTTGCGCCTGATAACCAAATCGTCACTATCCAAATGTTCCAAACCAACATAAATTTCCAAGTCTGTTTGTTTTGGTTCAACGCGCTCGGAAATATTCAAAGCGATCTTTTCAAACTTCACATTTTCAAAATCTTTGACGGTTAGGAAATTGCCGAATTTCTTTTTGTCGCTGACCAATTCCCTGAGCAATTGGCTTTTCAGTACAAGTAGATTATCTTCTTGTTTCTCTGCTTGAATAATGCTTTGCTCGATACTTTGAAACAACTCTACAAGGCGTTCTTGCTCGTCAAGCGGGGGAAGTGAAAATTCCTGTTTCGCTAAAGTTTTCCATTTTATAGTGGGAGACAGAGAACCTTCGGAAATTGAGACCGCTCTATTCATAAATAAATCAGAATGCATAAAGTTGATAAGAAAGTCTCTAGTAACAATTTCTTCATTGGCTCTCAAAACCATAGAATGAGCGGAGCAAATAGCGTCAAAGTCAGCAATAGCCGCCTTTCTTTGATATGCTCTGCGCTTGCCAAAAATAACATCACCTTTGTAAAGTTTTAATTTTGTGCCAATGACTTCATCGGGTTTGCCGAAACGCTCAATAACTGGCTTGCCAGAGTCAAGATGTTCTAAACCAACATATTTATCAAGGGTTGTGTCGTTTGGCTCAACTCTTTCAGAGATGTTGAAAGCAAATTTTTCAAAAGGGGTTGTTTGCCAACTCGTCTTTTCTAATTTTATTGCCATGTTCTCTCACTATTCAGACTTTGTAAGTCCTACCCCTAAATTATCCAGTTTTTCAAAAAGGCTTGCCAGCGAAGAATTTATTTTCTCTTGCTCGTTTTTTACAACAATCAACAAATCTTCAAGTTCATGTTCTTGTTTGCTGTTGGCTTGTTTTACATATAATTGAATACTTAAAATGCCGCTATTTTCCGCGAGGACATCTTCATTACTTATAACCTTCGCAAATCCATCTATATCAGAAAAATCATAATAAGCGTCCGATATTTTCTGAATATGCTTTTCAGTTAAATATGCAGAACTGCGTTCAAGTTTGATTTCTTCTTTTGCGTCAATAAAAATTATCTTTCCTTTGCGCGACTTTGGTTTTTTCGTGCGGCAAATGAGAAGGCAACTTTCCATACTGCTGTTATAAAACAGGTTTTTACCCAAGCCAATTACTGCGTCTACATAATCGCCTTCAATCATCTTTTTACGGATGTCGCTCTCGGAGTCACGGAATAAAACGCCATGCGGAAACAACGTTACGCTTCTTCCTGAATTTGGCTTTAGGCTTGCCATGATATGCTGTTGAAAAGCATAATCGGCATTGCCTTGAGGCGGTGTGCCCCAAATATTTCTACCAAAGGGGTCGTTGGTAAATTTGGTTTGATTCCAGCGTTTCACGCTGTACGGCGGGTTTGCCATAACTACATCAAATTGACGTAGCCCACCATCTCCAGAAAAAAACTGTGGGGTATCAAGCGTATCACCTTGCGCGATTTGAAATTCATCTACGTTGTGTATGAACATATTGATACGGGCAATTGCAGAAGTAATCAAGTTCAATTCCTGCCCGTATAGTTTGAGTGTGCGATATTCTTTGCCTTGCTCTTTCAAATGCAATGCGCTGTTGAGCAAAATTCCACCACTCCCGCAAGTGGGGTCATAAACGCTTTCTCCTGATTGCGGGTCAGTAATCATCGTCATCAGTTTTACAACGGTACGGTTGGTATAAAACTCTGCGGCAGTGTGCCCGCTGTCATCGGCAAATTTCTTAATGAGATATTCGTAGCCTTCGCCCATGATGTCATGCGGCACTTCGGCAACTGATAATTTGTATTTTGAGAAATGCTCAATCAAATCCAGCATTTTCTCGTCAGTCATGCGGCGTTTATTTGTCCACTGTGCGTCGCCAAAGACATCATGCAACATTTCAAAATTGGCTTTCTCAATTCCTTTGAAAGCCTTTTGCAAAGCCGCGCCGACATTGGTTGTTTTCTTCCTTACATCTTCCCAGTGACAACCTTTTGGAATTTGAAAACGGTGATTCTCTTGAAACTCGGCATAATCGAAATCATCCCCGCTTTCTTCCAAAGCCTGCTGATATTCTTCGTCCCATAAATCGCTAATGCGTTTGAAAAACAATAAGGGGAAAATGTATTGTTTGAAATCTGCCGCGTCAATTAATCCGCGCAGAATATTTGCTGCTCCCCAGAGATAGGTTTCAAGTTCCTTTTTGTTCATGAAAGCGACTAATCCTTGCTATTAACGAGAAAACAGTAACGAACGAGTCTTAGAAAGAGTCACTCGTTACCAAACTTCAAATTTGTCTGTTTCGAGAAGGGATCGTTTGTTTTGATGAAAGAACGTCCGGTGATGGACTTCTGCATCGCCGGTCCGCATATCAGCAGAGCCGTGATTTTGCTACCTACACATCGTGGCTCTCCCAGTATAAAGTCGCTTGTCGCGGTCGTCAAGTGTGAGGCACGGCTGGTGTGTATGCTCTTCGGCTGAATTGCAGCGGCCGTGCAATCAAATTGTTCCGGTTAAGAGAACGAAGCACCCTCAGGCGCTTTCTGAAAGCTACGACAGGGACTTGGTGGTCTGATACGCCAAATTCGATTTAGTGGTAACACGTTTCAACCGAAATCCATACACAACTCGCATAGCTTCGTCTATCTCATTCCTCTCAGCCTAAATCGCTTCCCCCTTGTACTGGCTCATCGTCAGGTGATAGTAGAAGCCGCGGCGGGCGAGCAGCTCTTCGTGGCGGCCCTGCTCCACAATGCGCCCGTCGCGGATCACCACCACGGCATCGGCGTCGCGGATCGTACTCAGCCGGTGGGCGATCACAAACGCGGTGCGTCCCTGCAGCAGTTGCAGCAAGGCGCGCTGGATGCGCAACTCGGTGCGTGTGTCCACGCTGGAGGTCGCTTCGTCCAGGATCAGGATCGCCGGATCGGCCAGCACCGCACGCGCGATAGCCAAAAGCTGGCGTTGCCCCTGGCTCAGGTTGCCCGCGCGCTCCGCAAGCTGGGTCTGATAGCCCTGCGGCAACTGACGAATGAAGTGATCGGCGTCGGCGGTTTGCGCCGCGGCCATCACCTCCTCGTCGCTGGCATCGAGCCGCCCGTAGCGGATGTTCTCCATCACCGTGCCGGAAAAGAGGAAGGTATCCTGCAACACCAGCCCCAACGCCTGGCGCAGGTCATCCTTGCGCAGCGAGCGGATGTCCTGGCCGTCAATGCGGATGCTGCCGCGGTCAATCTCGTAGAAGCGCGTCAGCAGGTTGACAATCGTCGTCTTGCCTGCGCCGGTTGGCCCCACCAACGCCACCGTGCTGCCCGGCGCAGCCTCCAGCGTCATATCTTCGATGACCGGCGTGCCGGGAACGTAGCTGAAAGCCACCTGTTCAAAGCTGACATGGCCGGTCATGGCTGCGGCAGGCGCGGCCAGCGTACCTTCGTCCATCTCCGCGGGGGTGTCAATGATCTCGAACACCCGCTCGGCACCGGCCAGCGCGGCCTGGATCGAGTTGTACAGGTTCGCCAGTTGCCGCAGCGGGTTGATGAAACTGCGGCCATAGCTGATGAACGTGACGATTGCCCCCACCGTCGCCAACCCTTGCAGCGCCAGCCAGCCGCCCACCCCGGCGATCACGATCACGAACAGGTTGCCAAGCTGATTGGTGAGCGGCATAAGCAGCAGCGCGTAGGTGTTGGCGTAGACCCCGGCGCGGTAAACTTCCTGGTTGGCCGTGCGGAAATTGGCTGTGGCCGTCTGGTCGCGGCGAAATGCCTTGATCACCCGCTGGCCGCTGATCGCCTCTTCCATCACGCCGTTGAGCTGGCCCAGCCCCTTTTGCAGATCGCGGAAGCCGCGGCGGGTGTAGCGCGCCACAAAGTTGGTGAACCAGACCATCAGCGGCACCACCATCAGCGAGGCCAGCGCCAGCCAAACATTCAACACGAACATCGCCACCAGAATACCCACCATCGAAAGCACGCTGGCGAAGAGCGACACCACGTTCTGCGACACCGCGGTGTTGATGGCGTCAATGTCGTTGGTCAGGCGGCTCATCAGCTCGCCCGCCGGGTTGCTGTCGAAAAAGCGCACCGGCAGCGTTTGCAGATGCTCCAGCAAGTCCTGGCGCAGCCGTTGCAGGGCGCGCTGCGACACCGCGGCCATCAGCCAGGCCGAAATGAGATCGGCCACGTTGCCCAGCAGGAACACCGCCAGCATGATCAGCGCCAGCGTGCCCAGCCCGTCGGCGCGTTTGGCATCAATGTACTGGTCTACAGCGCGGCCCATCAGATACGGCCCCACCAGCCCCAGCAGAGTGGAAACAACAATCAGGGCAAAGACGATGCCCAGCAGCAGGCGATGGCGGCCAAAGTAGGGCACCAGCCGCCGCAGCGAGCGCCGCGGGTCGCGTGCCTGCTCGATCTTGCCGATGTGCATTGGCCCGCGGCGCAACATCTGGCCGCGCCCGCTGTCCGACGAAGGCGCCGATGGCTGCGTCATGCTGCACCTCCGTTCAGGCCGTTGCCCAGTTGCGAGGCGTAAATTTCCTGGTAAATCGGGCTGGATTGCAGCAGCTCGCGGTGCGTGCCCTGCGCGGCCACCCGGCCATGCTCCAGCACCACGATCTTATCGGCGCGCAGCACGGTGCTGATGCGCTGCGCCACCACGAACGACGTGCGCCCGACCATCCACGTTGCCAGCGCGTCCTGAATTTTGGTCTCCGTCTCCACATCCACCGCGCTGGTGCTGTCATCCAGGATCAGCACATTCGGCTGCGGCAGCAGGGCGCGGGCGATGGCAACGCGCTGCTTTTGGCCGCCGGAGAGGTTGACGCCGCGTTCCTCGACGTGGGTATCGTAGCCCTTGGGCAGCGCCAGGATAAAGTCATGCGCCTGCGCGGCCTGCGCCGCAGCCACCACTTCCGCATCCGTGGCCTGCGGGCGGCCATAGGCGATGTTCTCGCGCACTGTGCCGGAAAACAGCGTCGCCTCCTGCGGCGCAATGCCGATCTGCGCCAGCAACGACGCCTGCTGCACCTGCCGCAGGTCCAGCCCGTCGAACAAAATCCGCCCTGCGGTCACATCGTAGAAGCGCGGCACGAGGTTCACCAGCGTGGTTTTGCCGGAGCCGGTGGCGCCGAGGATCGCCACCGTCTGCCCCGGCTCCGCCACCAGGGTCACCTCCTCCAACACCGTGCTGTTGCCTGCGCCGTTGTAATGAAAGCTGACCTGATCAAAGACAATGCGCGGCGCGGCAGTGTCGGGCAGTTTCACCGCGTCCGGGGCATCTTGCACCTCCGGGGTCATCTCCAACACCTCGTTGATGCGCCCGGCCGAGGCAATGCCCGCGGCCCAGACATTCGCCACGTTGACCATGATCAGCAGCGGCCCCAGCGCGGTTTGCAGGTAGTTGACGAAGGCCACAATCTCGCCGGTGGTCACGTCGCCCTTGATGGCCTGCCGCCCGCCTGCCCAAATCACCAGCACAATGCCGATATTGATGCACGCGCTCAGGGCTGGCCCCATCGTAGACATGAACTCCATCACGCGGATGTTGCGCTCGGTATAGTCGAGATTAGCCGCGCCGAAGCGTTCCGCCTCGTGGTCGTCACGCACGAACGCCTTCACCACGCGAATGCCCGCAATGTTCTCTTGCAGCACGGTGTTGAGGCGATCCAGCTTTTGCTGCATGGTGAGGAACAGCGGCCCCATGCGCACCGCGAAGAAGACGATAATCCCTGCCGCCACCACCAGCAGCGGCGTCAAGCTGAGCGCCAGCGCCCGATCGGTCTTGTACATCAGCACCACGCTGCCCAGCATGATCAACGGCGCGCGCGTGCCGATGCGCAGCGTGATCTGCGTCAGGCGTTGCAACACGCCGGAGTCGCTGGACAGCCGCACCATAAGCTGGCCGGTTTTCAGGCGGTCCAGGTTGCCGTAGGAGAAGGACTGAATGCGCAGGAAGAGCGCCTCGCGCAGGTCACGCGCCACGCCCTCGCCGGTTTGCACCGAATAGGCGTTGTTGCCGATGGCAAACAGCGTGTTGATCACCGAGATCAGCATCATCCAACCGAAGGTTTGCCACACCACGGCCATATCGCCGGCCAACACGCCCTGATCAATGATGCGCTGCACCAGTCGCGGGATCACCAGATCAAGCACGACCACCACCAGCAGCAGCGCCAGCGAAACGAGGCTCTGCCGGCGATAGGGCTTAACAAAGCCAATTAGCTTGAAGACTTGTTTCATGAGAAAATCGTAGTACGATTTTGTAAATCGTGCGGCTTCTAGAAGGTATGGACAAATTCAAACTCGGCCTGCGATGTCCAGCCAACCGATTGTAGGCGCGTCGGGGGCTTCGGGCAAACTGGTCAGGGGATGCGCTTGCCTCGTTGGTTGTGTATGGATTTCGGTTGAAACGTGTTACCACCGAAGCGAATTCGGTGTCTCAGACCACGAAGCCCCTGCCGGGGCTTTCGGAGAGCGCCTAAGGGCGCTTCGTTTTCTGAGCCGGAACCATTCATTGTCCGGCTCTTGTAATTCAACCGAAAGTCGCACACTATCGCCTCGTTATGGGGATTGACAGACTGCTTCATCGTGAGTAAGCTTGCCTCTCCGTCAATTCTCATTCAACCCACGCCATCCATTCGTCATTTCCCTATGTCCACATCCCGTTCTGCTGAATTCATTGCCGGGCTGCGCGCCGAGGCTCCCATCTTGCTGGGCGTCACTCCGTTCGGCTTGATCTACGGCGCGCTGGCTGTGGCGGCGCATCTGCCTGATGCCGCCAGCCAGGCCATGTCCTCCATCGTTTTCGCCGGTTCGGCGCAGTTCGTGGCCACGCGGCTGTTCGTTGTCAATGCACCGGTGGCAGTGCTGCTGCTCACCACCTTCGTCGTGAACCTGCGGCATCTGCTTTACAGCGCCTCCATCGCGCCGTATCTGCAGCACCTGCCGCGGCGCTGGCGTTGGCTGCTGGCCTATCTGCTCACCGACGAAGCCTACGCGGTCGCCATCATCCACTACCGCAACACGCCCGCGGCCGCGGCGGGCCGCGACATGCGCCATTGGTTCACCCTGGGCGCGGGGCTGGCCTTGTGGACGACGTGGCAGCTCAGCAGCGCGGCCGGTATCTTCCTCGGTTCGCAAATCCCCGCCAGTTGGTCGCTGGACTTTGCCTTGCCGCTCACCTTCCTGGCGCTGCTGGTGCCCGCGGTCACCGACCGTCCGGCGTTGGCCGCGGCACTGACCGCGGGTGCGGTGGGCTTGATGGGTGCAGGCTGGCCGTACAAGATTGGGCTGGTGGCGGCAGCGTTGATGGGGATTCTTGTAGGCGCGGCGCTGGACGCGCGCCAACAACACCGCGGCCCGGAGCCATCACCATGACCTCTACTCCGACACTGTGGCTGACCTTGATCGGCATGGGGCTGCTCACCTATGCCCTGCGCCTGTCGTTCATTGAGCTATGGGGCCGGTTGACTCTGCCGCCCGCGGTGCAGCGCAGCCTGCGTTTTGTGCCGCCTGCGGTGTTGGCCGCGCTGTTGTTTCCTGAAGTGCTGCTACGCAACGGCGCACTGGATATGTCGCTGCACAACCTGCGCCTGCTGGCCGCGCTGCTGGCGGTGTTGGTGGCGTGGCGCACGCGCAACACGCTGCTGACCATTGCCGCGGGCATGGCCGCGCTTTGGCTGCTGCAACTCTTGCTGGCATCCCCCTGAACGCAAAAAATGCGGCACAGACACATTCTGTCTGTACCGCACTTAAAAGCCAGCTATTCGGTTGGCCGGTGCGTCTTAGGCGACAGCGCCGATGCCGACCAGGCTCAAAACCCAGTTCAGCAGCCAGGAAACGACGGCGATGGCAATGGAAGCAACGATTGCGCCGGTGAAGCCCTCAACGCGCAGGCCCTTCAGGAAGTTGCCGCTGATCAGCAGGATAACGGCAGAAACGACCAGGTTGATGATCGCGCCGATCAGACCAGAGTTCGCGCCGAGACCCAACGCGCCCAAAATCGCATAAACGATGGCGCTGACGATGGCGATGACGATGGCGGCCATGAAGGCTGTGCCGAAGCCGTCAACCGACAGGCCCAGGCCCATGCGGCTGACGATCCAAATGACCAATGCGGCTGCGAGGAACGCAACCAGCAAACTAAGAACAATAGCCATGATGGAGTACTCCTTAGGTGAATGATGTTGTCTCTGAAGTGAGAGACTTCGCTGACGAATCACGATAATGGTACTATTGGTTAAGCACTTCTTTGCGGGGCTGCGAGCAATACCGCTCAAGATAAGCTAAACCTGCTACTCCATTATACATCATCTTGTTAAGTTGAGCAATTTTCACCCAAACCAGCGCAGGTCAACCAATCTTTTGGCTCTCCCTCAACGGCAGTGCGCCGAATTTCGCCGGTTTGCTCTGCCGCAGCGATGGCCTGCGCCGCATCTTGCTTATCCCAGCCAAACAGGGCGCTGATCGCCTTTTCCGGAGCCGCCCCCACCGAGTGCAGGTACAGCGTCACCAGGTGGCGTCGCGCCATGTCCTGGCGGATGGCGCGCGCTTGCTCTGGCAGCGCAGGGTAGAAGCGATGAACCAGGTCATAGATAAAGGCATAGTTCCATGCCCCAACATGAGCCACGCCCACCGGCAACACCTTGAAGTCCCCTTGCAGCATCTCCAGGGCGCGATTGAAGCGGGAATCGCTCTCGCGCGTGCTCAACCGCGCCTGCTTGCGCAGCTCCAGCGCATCCAGCGGCCCGGCGTGGAGCAGGGTTTCGTACACGGTCTTGGCCTCAAAGGTCATGCGCCCATCGCGATACTGTTGCAGATAATCCGCCTCTGGCTCGCCGTAGTTTTCAGACAGCGCGTAGAACCACGGCGCCACCTCCAGGCTGAGAAAGGTGGCCTTCTTGCGCAGGATTTTGGCGTAGTACCAACACCGTGCCCCCAGCAGCGAGTCTTTCCAACCCCAGGTGACGTGTCCCGGATCGTTGTGTTTGTTCGGCACCGGACGGTCTCCGGCGACTGCGGCCCACAGACTGGGTAGCACCACACCCTTCACCGGCCAGAAATAGACAAAGCCGCGTTCATTAACAAAATCAATCGCCTGCTCCGGCGTATGGATGCGCCGGGCAGGTTGCAACCGATACATCTCAGTGCGATAGGCTTGCAAAACGTGTTGGGTTATCATTAGAATGCGCCACTCACAGCGTTCGGAGAGTACCGCACCAGAATTTCATCACTGCTTTGGCGCGGCTGCCGGTCAAAGCGATAGCCGCGCTTGATAGCAACATACCGCCCTGCCTCTGGGGATGGGGTGGCGGGTTTTTTCCGAGGAACTGGTGTAATCATTGGAAATGACGATACTGTATGAACTTGATTCTGTCAAAAAGTTTGCTGTCCATTGCCTTGCGTAACCCCAACCTATGTTATAATCAGCGCTATGATGCGATCTTCCCTCAGTACCCCTTCACCTGGCCGGCCTGCCGAGCGGCTTTCCTGGCCCCGCAGCATCACGGCAGTTCTGCTGTTGGTGCTGCTGCTCGCTTCTGCCTGCAATTCAGCTGCGATGCGTGAAGCCGCCCAGCAGCTTGATGCGGCACTGCAAGCCGCAGCCACGCTAGAGGCGGGCGGCAGCCTCCCCCCCACGCGCGTCGCACCGGCCGCAACCCGCCCGCAAGCCACGGCGCAGGTAAAAGCTACAGCCACCGCGCGCCCGCGGCCCGGCATCAGCGGCCTCCCCACCATCGCCTACGATGACCTGCCGCGCCAAGCCAGGCAAACCATCGAGCTGATTGACCAGGGCGGGCCGTTTCCCTTCAATGCCGATGACAGTGTGTTCCAGAACCGCGAACGCCTGTTGCCGCGCCAGCCCAACGGCTACTACCGTGAATACACCGTCATTACCCCCGGCTCAGATGACCGCGGTGCGCGGCGCATTGTGGCCGGAGCCGAAGGCGAACTCTATTACACCGACGACCACTACGACAGTTTCCGTGAGGTGATCCGCTGATGGCCCCTGTGCATACTTTGTTTACCGGCGCCCGCGCCCCCGGCCTGTACCGCCTGCGCAGCGGTGTCAGCGACCGCAGCATCGAGCAGGCCGCGCAGGCGCACGGCTGGCACATCGCCCGCGTGGATGGCTGCACCAGCCGCGACAAGCGCAGCTTCATCGAGGCAATGGGGCGCGCCCTGCATTTCCCTGCCTACTCGGCCACCAACTGGGATGCCTTCGAGGAGTCGCTGCGCGACCTGGGCTGGCTGCCGCAGCCGGGCGCGGTGGTGATCTGCGAGGCCGCGGCCTGTTTACCTGACGACGTTGCGACGATGGCGCGCGATATTCTGGCAGCCGCGGCGGAAAGCTCACCGGCACGCGACAAAACGCTGGTGGTGCTATTTCGCCATGCCGGGCGCACCCTGCCTGGCGTCCCCTGGTTGTAATCCCTATGAATTGGTTCTGGCCGTTGCACCCGAAATTCGTGCATTTCCCCGTTGCCCTGCTGCTCACCGGCAGCGTGCTGGCCCTGCTCTATCTGTTTGGCTTGCGGCGCAGCGGCTGGCCCACGGTGATCTGGGCGCTGCTGGGGCTGGGCTGGGTGACGCTGTTCACGGCCATCCTCACCGGGCTGGTTGACCGCAACGCAGCGGGGGATGAAGCTGCCGTGGTGGCGCTACTCAACCCGCACATTGCCGCGGGCTTCGGATTGCTGATGGTCTACGGCTGGCTGCTTTACGAACGGCTGCGCCAGCCTGCGGCGCTGGATTTAGCCGCAAAGCGCGGCCTGCTGCTGGGACTGCTGTTGTTGGGGGCAGCGCTGCTGCTCTACGAAGGCTGGCTGGGCGGCAAGCTGGTGTTCGAACTGGGTGTAGGCGTGGGGCGATAGCGCTATTCCATCTCCACCAACACCTGCCCGCGTTCCACCACCTCGCCCGCGGCGCAGTGTACGGCCTTGACGACGCCCGCGGTAGCCGCGGCTACGCGCAGCTCCATCTTCATGGCCGAAAGCAACACCAACGACTGACCCTGCTCTACTGCATCCCCTGGCTGTACCAGCACATCCAACACCAGGCCGGGCATGACGGCCTCCAGCCGTTTTTGAGCGCGGTCCGCAGCCGCACCGCGCCGCTTCGTCTGCGCCTGAGGACGCTCCAGCGTCCACGTTTCACCAGCCATGGCAACATAGCGACGCAGGCCATCGCGCGCCACCACAGCACGCAGCCGCCGGTCGCCTACCTGCAAGTTCAGCCGACCATGCTCTGGCCGCTCCGCACGTATGTCGTAGGCGCGACCATCTACCGTCACTACAAAGCCCTCGCCGTCACGCTCGATGCGCACGGTTTTGATGCGATCACCCACCTGATAAGTGTATTCGGGGTTCATCGGGTTGCCTCCACGCCCATGCGAAAGCCGTTGACCTGGTGCCAGGGCGAGGCAGGATCACCGCGCGCCTCAGCGCCCACGGCCACCGACGTGCTGCCCAGTGCCGCGCCCTCCAGCAGCTCAGCCAGCGCAGCCGCGGCCAGCACCAGATCGGGCGGATCGGCTACAGGCGGCTGCCAGCGGGCAAACTCACGGTCAATGAAATCGGTGGCGGCCTCGCCGCGACGGAACACCGGGTGGTTGATCACCGCATGGAGAAAGGGGATGTTAGTGACCACGCCCAGCAGCACATAGTGGCTGAGTGCCCAGTCCATTTTGCGTAAAGCGTCGGTTCGGTCCTCGCCCAGCACGATCAGCTTGGCGATCATGGGATCGTAGTGTACTGTGACCTCGTCGCCAGTGGTGATGCCCGCGTCCACGCGCACGCCGGGGCCGCCCGGCTCTACCGCGCGCAGCACCTTGCCGATGCTGGGCAAAAAGCCGTTGGCCGGATCTTCGGCGTAGATGCGGCACTCTATTGCGTGACGGCGCTGGCTGACCTGCTCCTGACGGAAGGGCAACGGTTCACCTGCGGCCACGCGCAATTGCAGCTTCACCAGGTCTACGCCGGTCACCTGCTCGGTGATGGGATGCTCTACCTGCAAGCGCGTGTTCATCTCCAGAAAATAGAAGGCGCGGCTGGCGGGGTCAACCAAAAATTCCAGCGTACCCGCGTTGACATAGCCCACGGCGTGTACCGCGGCCAAAGCGGCCTCACCCATGCGCCTGCGCAGCTCGGCATCCAGCAACGGCGAGGGGGTTTCTTCGATAATCTTCTGATGGCGGCGCTGCACCGAGCATTCGCGCTCGAAAAAATGAATGGCGTTGCCGAAGCGATCACCAAACACTTGAAATTCGATGTGGCGCGGGCTGGCAATTAGCTTTTCCAGGTAGATTTGCGGGTTACCGAAGGCGTTTTGTGCCTCGCGGCGGGCCGAGGCCAGCGCATCGGGCAGGTCAGCGGGTCGCGTCACCGTGCGCATGCCCTTGCCGCCACCGCCCGCAGTAGCCTTCACCAACACCGGGTAGCCAATAGCCGCAGCCGCAGCCAGCAGATCGGCGTCCTGCTGGCTGGCTTGATAGCCGGGCACCACCGGCACCCCGGCGGCCTGCATGGCCGCGCGCGCCGAGGTTTTGCTGCCCATGGTGCGCATCGCCGCGGGATCGGGGCCAATCCAGGTGAACCCTGCGGCTTGTACGGCAGCGGCAAAATCGGCGTTCTCCGACAAGAAGCCATAGCCCGGATGCAGCGCATCGCAGCCGAGGCGGCGCGCCGTGTCCAAAATGCAGTCGCCACAAAGATAGCTGGCCGCGGGCGCTGGCGGGCCAATACGTACCGACTCATCGGCCAGCATAGTGTGCAGGGCGTGGGCATCGGCATCTGAGTAGACGGCCACAGTGCGAATGCCCATCTCCTGGCAAGCGCGGATGAGACGCACAGCGACCTCACCACGGTTAGCGATCAGAATTTTTTGGAACATAACGCTATCCCTTCGGGGCTATTTCCTCACCATCAACCGCGGTTTGCCCTGCCAGCAACTCGCTTTCAGGGACGGGATACAACATCAAGATGCAATTGCGTGCAACAAGGAGTGCGCGCGACGCCTTGTTGGGTTGCAACCAGGTATCAAGAGGCTCGCAGGCTCGTTTAATCATCGCCCAGTATAGCACAAATCTCTTAAATTCAAACAAGTTTATGGAGTTGCGCGCCACCAATTCAGGTTGTCTTTGGGATCACGCCGGTCTGCTGGTGCGTTGCGGCTGAAAGCGATTTAGAGGTAAAATAACAGCAGAGCGCTGGAACCACCGACAAGGTCTGGAACGAGCCACACCGCGGCAGCGTCTTGAGGACATCCTCGCTTCTTTTCATGTCTATATTTAAAGGAAGATCGCTATGTCTCTATCGTCACCTTCGTCATTGCCTGTCCACGATCCGCAAGCGCTGGAACACAGCTATCGTGCCGCGCGGCAAGCGGGTGAGGAAGCTGGTTTTGCCGATGCCATCGAGCAGCGCTATGCGGCCACACCGAACGATGTGCTGCTGGCAGCCTGGCATTATCGTCTGCAAGCTGTAACCCGCGAGGTAAAGCAGCGGGTGATCGCCTGGGGCTGGGCGTTGCCGCTGGCGTTGCTCAACGCGCTGCTGCTGTGGATTTTGTCTGATATGGACCGCTTCTCCGTACAGGTGCGCAACCCGTTTGCCAACACCTACAATGCCGAAGTACCGCTGCTTGCCTTGCTGGGCGCGCCGATCAGCCTGGCGCTCATCGCTGTATTTGTGGCGGGCGCGGGCAAGCAACGCTGGCCGCGTGTGGCAGCTATGGTGGCGGGAACGGCTGCGGCAGCGCTCTACGTGATGCTGACGTATGGACAGCTCTGGCCGCCACGCTTTCAGGAACAATACCTGGCACTGGCTATGCTGCATCTGGCCTTGCTGGCCTGGATAGGTGCGGGCGCAGTGATGCTGGCGCGGCTGAGCGATGCTTCGGGCCGCTTTGCTGTTCTGGTGAAATCGCTGGAAACCGCGGTGATGGGTGGTGTGCTGGCAGTAGCCGGTGGCATCTTCATCGCCGTCACCGTGGGGCTGTTCAATGCCATCAACGTCACACTGCCAGATGGCGTAATGCGCCTGCTGGCCGCAGGTGGTGGCGGTTTGCTGCCGGTGCTGGCTGCGGCGCTAATCTACGAGCCGCAGCGCGAGCCGCAAGAACAGCCTTTCGACGAAGGCCTGCATAAGCTGATCGCGCTGATGCTGCGCCTGCTGCTGCCGCTAAGTATTCTGGTGCTGGCGATCTATCTGGCCTTCATCCCCTTCAACTGGCGTGCGGCCTTCGACAATCGCGACGTGCTGATTACCTACAACGCCATGCTGTTCGCGGTGATTGCTCTGCTGGTGGGAGTCACGCCGTTGCAGGACGATCAACCTGGCAGGCAAGTTCAAACCTGGTTGCGCCGCGGGGTGATCACCCTGAGCGCGCTGGCGCTGCTGGTGAGCCTGTACGCGCTGGCTGCCATTATCTCACGCACAATCAGCGACCGTTTCACGCCCAACCGCTTCATCTTCATCGGCTGGAACGTGGTCAATGTGATGGTGCTGGCTTTGCTGCTGGCACGCCAGCTTGCAGCCGGGCGCAGCCGCTGGCTGCCCGCCATCCACAGCGTCTTTGCCACGGGAATTACGCTTTATCTGATCTGGGCGCTGCTGGCGCTGATGCTCACGCCGTGGCTGTTCCGTGGCAATCCGGCAGATGCAGCCGGCCTGCCCCTCACGGTGCAAACTCTGCTGGCTGAACGCCGCGACCCGGTGTTGCTGAAATGCGCCGACAGCCCGCACATCTATCTGTTGCAGAACACCAACAAACGTTGGGTAAAGGACATTGCCACATTTGAGCAGCAAAATTATCGCTGGAGCGATGTGATGATACTTTACAACTGCGATGATGTGCGCGCTATTCCCGACGGCCCGCCCATCCCGCCCGACGCAGGCCCGCCACCACTGCCATAATTTTACCCTGCCCGTTACTTGGTTGTTGCACTATTTCCATGTATACTATCGGCAGGGCAATTTGGGTTCCCAACTATTTTCACCCTGTTAAACCAAAGGAGGTTTTCCCCATGAGTCTCGAACGTGATGTGAAGATCGAAGCCAACAAGGCTGCTAATGCGTTGGAAGATGCCGGCAATGCCCTGGACGACAAGGCCAAAGATGCCGGCAAAGCTGTAGAGCGCGCGGCCGAAGACACCAAGGACGCGCTGAAGGATGTCAGCAAGGATGCTGGGCGCGCGGTTGAAGATGTGAAAGATAATGCCACCGACGCAGCTAAAGATGCCAAGCGCAAACTGGAAGACGCCGCCGATGACTCTGGAGACGAAGCCGAAAGCTTTGTAGACGATGTCAAAGACGCCGTAGAAGATGTTGTAGACGACGTAAAGGGCTTTGCCAAGAAGATCTTCGGGCGCGACTAACCGTGTCCCGGCCGGCCCCTGCGGGATGGTTCCCAATCTCCAGACCGAGCCGGCTCCGGCCGGTCCCTGCGGGATGGTTCCCAATCTCCAGACCGAGCCGGCTCCGGCCGGCCCCTGCGGGAAAGATACTTCTGACCGAGCCTATCCAGATACTGAGCCTGGCGGGATCTGCTTGCAGGTCTCGCCAGGTGTTTTTATAGCGACTCACCGCTTTCGCTATGCACCCAACTTCCACCCCCCTGCGTTTGCTTGATCTGGACCGCGCCGCGCTGCACACTGCGATCACGGCCTGGGATCAGCCGATCTACCGCGCTGATCAGCTTTACCAATGGCTGTACCAGCAGGTTGAAACAACCCCTGCGACCATGAGCAATCTACCCGCGGCGCTGCGCGCCCGGCTGGAAGCCGAGGCGCAGATTGAGCTGTTGCAGCCGGTAACACAAAGCCAATCGCAGGATGGATACACCACCAAAACCCTCTTTCGCCTGCACGACGGCCAGTTGATCGAAACCGTGCTGATGCGCTACGAGCGGCGCAACACCGTGTGCATCAGCAGCCAGGCAGGGTGTGCCATGGGCTGCACCTTTTGCGCCACCGCGCAGATGGGCTTGCAGCGCAACCTCACACCCGGCGAGATCACCGCGCAGGTGCTTTACTTCGAGCGCCTGCTGCGCGCCGAGGCCCAGGCCGCGCCGAGGCCAAACTCACCGCTGCGCGTCTCCAATGTGGTGGTAATGGGCATGGGTGAGCCGCTGGCTAACTACGCCAACCTGTGGCAAGCCCTGCATACCCTCACCGATGCCGCAGGCTTCAACCTGGCCGCTCGCAAGATCACCGTCAGCACGGTGGGGCTGGTTCCCGCCATAGACCGCTTTGCCACAGAGCCATTGCAAATCAACCTGGCTGTCAGCCTTCATGCACCCAACGACACCCTGCGCGCCACACTGACACCCATCAACCAGCGCTACCCGCTGGTCGAGCTGCTGGCCGCCTGTCGGCGCTACACCGAACGCACCCATCGCCGTATCAGCTTTGAATACGCCCTGATGCGCGACATCAACGACACCCCCGCCCTGGCCGAGGAATTAGCCGATCTGTTGCAGGGTCTACTGTGTCACGTCAACCTGATTCCCCTCAACCCGGTAAGTGGTTCCCCCTTCCAACCCTCGCGCCGCGCTGATGTGGCCGAATTTGTACGCATTTTGGAGCAGCGCGGCGTGCCGGTGACGCTGCGCGTGCGCCGTGGCATTGATATCAACGCGGGCTGCGGCCAACTGCGCGCCCGCACTATGGCAGTAAAAAGCGCGCCATGATGCCGTGGACAATCTGCTCAATCGGCGCGCGGTCGTCGGTGAGCACCGTGCCGGCTGCCGGCGCGGCGGGCCGCGCCGTGGCTGTGGCCCGCCGCGCCACCTCACGCAGCAACGGTTGGTTTTCTGCATCCAGCGCAGCGACGTTGGCGTAAAAATCGGCCAGCGTAGTAGGTTGCACCGTAGCCACCACCAACGAATTGCCCAGGCTGTATTCCTCGCCCGATTCATCTATCACATACACCGAGGGGAACACCTGCGCCAGCGTAGCCACCAGCGCGTTGACCAGCGTATAATCATCGCGACTGCGCGCCGCATTCACCGCCACCACCCCATCGGGCGTCAGGTTGGCGCGCACCAGCTCGAAAAACTCCACTGTAGCCAACTGAAACGGAATATAAGGCGGGCGATAGGCATCAATGGCAGCTACCGAATAGGGTGTGCTACCTTGAACCGTGCGCGCCAGCAGCCAACTGCGCCCGTCCGCAGCCACAGCGTTGATGTTGGGGTAGGCATTGAGATTGAAATAGCGCCGCGCCGCGGCAATAATCTCCGGGTCCAGTTCAACGCCATCAATGGCAATTGGTCCGTACACATCGCTGTAAAGCTGAGCCGCCGTGCCCCCCGCCAACCCCACCAGATACAGTCGTTCCGGCTCGGCCCGTGGCGTGGTCGTGACCTGGCGAAATAGCGGCGCAATCAAAAAGTAATCCCAGATACCGTCGCTGAGCGCAGTTTGCGGATGATACACCGAATGCAACCCCACGCCTTCATTGAGCTTCAGCCATGTTTCCGGCCCGCGCTGCACCACCTGATAATAATTATAGAGCGATTCGCCCTCGGCCAGCAGGCCCGGTTCTGGCTTCACCTGACCCTGCCCAGCCTGCCAGCCCAACAGCACCAGCGCGGGCAGTGCCAGCAGCGCCGCGCCGGATCGTCCGCGCCACGGCAGCAGGCCGATCAACGCCACCAGCGCCAACACCGCACCGAGCAACACAAAGGTCAAGCGCGTGCCCAGTGCAGGGATCAGCACCAGCACCGGCACAAACGCTCCCAGCAGACTGCCCAGCGTGCCCAGACCATAGAGGCGGCCCGCCACGCGCCCGCTGTTGGCAACATCGGCCACAGCCAGACGCAGAGCAAAAGGCGAAATCATGCCCAGCAGCAGCGTAGGCAGGCTGAACAGCACAAAAATCACCGCCCCCGCACCCAGCAGCACACCCAGGCTGAAATGCTCCAGGTTGAGCGTGCTCAACGCGGCCCGCTGCAAAGCTGGCCGTGAGGCTACCGGGATCAGCGCAGTCAGCAGGGCAGCGGCCAGAGCAATGCCGTACAACCGCACCGGTTGCGGCTGACGGTCGGCCAACCTGCCTCCCAGCCAATAGCCCAGGCTGAGAAAGGCCAGCACCAGGCCGATCAACGCAGCCCATACCAAAATCGAGTTGCCGAACCAGGGGTCAAGCAGCCGCGCACCGGCCATCTCCAACCCCAACGTGGTAAAGCCCGCAACAAAAACCAACAGATCAAGCCGACGGGAAGAAACAGGCGAAGCGTTTGTAGTCATGCGCGCAGTGTAGCACAGGTACGCGCGGGCTGGCAAGGCGCTAAGGGCGGGGAGAAGCAAGACGTAACCAATAACCAGTTGTACATGCGCTGCTGCCTCCGCCGGTTGAGACGGAAACAAAAAACACTGAAACTATAAACTGTTAAAGCGCGGCGCGGGAGGGATTGACGACATGACCTGCCTTCGGTACAATGCGGCCACAACTTTGTGCGAGGAGGTCTTTCTTAATGAAGCGATTACGTTGGATTGCAGCGATACTCTTGATGCTGAATGTGCTGGCAACATGGCCGGCCGCCGCAGCAGCTCCGTCACAACCACAAACCGGCGATCTGGCCGTATCCATCGAAAGCGACGGTGTGATACTCACGGTGGATCTGCCGACCTATGATATGGAAACACTCACCCACGACGGCGTAAGTTATCAGCGCGTGGTGGTAGATGGCAGTGATTGGCCCAGCGCCGCAGCGCCAGGCACACCCAGCTTGCCTCAGCGCGGGGTGATGCTGGCTGCACCGCCCACCGGTGCGGTAACGCTGGAGCTGCTTGATGTGAACTGGCAACCGGTGAAGGGGTCATTCCGCATTGCCCCGGCTCCCGCGGCAGTGCTGCAGGGTGAAGGCGATGCCGCCCAGGTGGTAGAGCAATGGCAGCTTGACGCAGCAGCCTATGCCCAGCGCACCCCAACACCCACCCAACCGGCCACCCTTGACGAAGAAGGCTGGCTGCGCGGCTATCGCTTCGTGCGCTTGTCGCTGCATCCCTTCCAATTCACCCCAGCCGACGGTACGCTGCGCGTGGCTACCACCATGCGTCTGCGTCTGCGCTTTTCCGAACCAGCGGCGCGCTCAACTGCTGCCACCGATCCCCGCTTTGCCGCAGCCTTTGAGGCGATCTTTGCCAATTTTGCCCAGGCACAGGCAGCAGGCTGGCAGGTGCGGCCCGATGCGCCGGACAAACCCGCTGATCCCGCCGGACGCGCTGCCAACACCGACCCTGCCATCAAAGTGACAGTGAACGCGGATGGCCTGACCCGCGTAAGCTACGCTGCCCTGCAAAATGCCGGCGTGCCCGCGGCCACGCTCAACAGCTTGAACCCGCGCACCTTCCGCCTGCTGGATGCGGATGTCGAACAGTCCATCTACGTAGCAGGTGAAAGCGACGGTGTGTTCAACCCCACCGACAGCCTGATGTTCTATGGTCAGCGCAACGCCAACCCTCTCAGCGACGACAACAATATTTACTGGCTAAGCTGGGGCGGCGTCAACGGCCTGCGCATGGCATCGCAAAACGTGGCCCCCGCAGCAGCACCGCTGGCGGCCACCCTGCTGGCTACCGCCCACGCCGAGGAAAACCTGGAATACAAGCAGCAACGTCCCTTTGTAGACTGGCTGCAACCAGTGGTGTATGATAGCTGGTACTACGGCCAGATACTCACCAGCCGCAGCGTCACCTTCTCTGGCATGGCAGTGGACACGGCCTCGGCTGTAGCTCCCACGCTGGCGGTGTGGCTGGCTGGCGACAAGCAGAACGCCGGTAACTATCAGGTGAACTTCACGCTCAACAGCAGCGCCACTCAAAGCAAAAGCTGGAGCAACACCCGTATTCTGGATGGCTCGCTGGCGCTGCCCGCGGGCGCGCTGGCAAACGGCAACAACACCGTGGTGGTGCAGCCGGTGAATCTCACCGGCACAGGCACCGACTACAGCGTGTGGCTGGATTGGCTGAAGCTAACCTATCCCTACAACGGCCAATACCTGGCAGATACCCCCTTCACTAACCCCACGGCCGGGCTGTGGCGCTATCAGATCAGCGCGCTGCCTGCGGCTGCGCCCTGGCTGCTCAACATCGCCAACCCGGCCCAGCCGAAGCTGCTCACCGACGCAACCACCACCGGCAGCGGACCTTACACCCTCTCGTGGCAAATGACCACCACTGCCAGCGACAAATTCCTTGTTGTGCCCGACAGCGCCGTGCGCACGCCGGTGGCGCTAAGCATCTACCAGCCCAGCACCTTGCTTGACCCCACGCAGCAAGTAGACTATTTGATGATCACCCATCCCAGCCTGCTAACTGCCATCCAACCGCTGGCTGACTATCACACAGCCAACGGCATGACTGTGCGAGTGGTCAACGTGCAGGACATCTACGATCTATACAGCGACGGCTCGATGTCAGCCGCAGCGATCCGCTCTTATCTCGCCTACGCCTACAGCAGCTATACAGCACCCGCGCCCACCTACGTGCTGCTGGTGGGCGACGGTTCGATGAACCCACGCGGCTATGTGGTGCCTGGCATTGCCACAGTGCGCTACAACCTAATTCCCCCCTGGCTGGGCGGCTTTGATGCCTGGAGCGGCTCATCGGTATCTGACAACGGCTATGTGCGCGTGCAAGGCAGTGATCTGCTGGGCGAGATGGTGATCAGCCGCCTGCCGGTAAACACCCCCGCCGAGACCACCACGGTGGTGAATAAAACCATTCAGTACCCCACCACCTTTCCTGCCAGCCGCGCCCTGCAAACCCTGTGGGTAGCCGACAACCCCGATAACGACAATCCCGCCTACGGCACGCAGTTCTTCATGGCTACAGAAGAAACGGCCAGCGAGTTGCTGCCACAGTTCACAGTCAACCGCCTGTATTGGTGCGTACCCGGCACCAACGCCTGCCCCACCGATCCCTGGGTGTATACCAACCTCACCGATATCCGCGCAGCGGTAGTGAATCAGTGGAACGCAGGGCAATTGCTGATCCATTTCACCGGTCACGGCAGCATCACTACCTGGGCACATGAGCAGTTGTTCCGCGTCTACTGGATCAATCAGCTCAACAACGCCACCGCCATGCCCTTCCTGCTGGTGTCCTCGTGTACCAACGGCTACTTCGTGTCGCCGCAATACGATGGCATAGATGAAGGCTTGCTGCGCGCCGAGGGGCGCGGCACCATCGGCGGCTTCACCGGCGTTACTTTCGACACCTTGCACCCGCAAACGGTGCTTCTGAACAACTTTGTCGAAGCAGTGATGGATGACCGTATCACGCAAACCGGCATGGCAGTCACCGTGGCCCGTGCCCGCGCCTACGCCTCGCTGTCATCTCCTGACAACGGGCGTTCAGCGGTGGGCCACAGCATGTCGGGCGACCCAGCCCTGGTGCTGGCCCAACCCGCAGCCTGCGCACGCGGCGACATCAACTGCGACGGCGTGTACGATATCGTTGACGTGCAACTGGTAGCCGCGGCCTGGGGCAATGTTGCCTGGTCCACCACCTTCAACCCGCGCACCGACCTGGTGCAGAATGGCCGCATTGACATCAACGACATCGCGGCCATTGCCACCCTGTGGCAAACACCGCTGCCGTGATCCGCGTGCTTTACGTTGACCTGTGCCCCAGCCCCGGCGGCTCCATCTTCAGCCTGTACCACCTGGTTACCCACCTCGATCGGCAGCAGGTGCAGCCGCTGGTGGCTTTGGCTACGGTCAACCCCTTTCGCGGCTTTGAGGAAGCGGGCGTACCGGTGGTGCGCGTGCGCGTGCCCCGCTGGGAGCGCCCCCTGCCGCCCCCCGCCGCGGGCGCAGCCCTATCTTCTGCCGCAGGCGACACGTCCTCTGTGCGGCTGCGCCTGCGCCGTAACGCCGGGGGCGTGCGCCGCCTGCTGCGCGATATCCTGCCGGTAACAGGCAGCTTGCGCCGTAGCATGACCCGGTTCCAGCCGCACCTTGTTCACCTCAACGACATTTTGCCGCTCAATCAGGCCGGTGCGCTGGCTTGCCGCCTGAACCGCGTGCCCGCGGTGGAGCATTGCCGCTCTTTTGAAACCCCTTCACCCACAGACATTCACTGGCTTTTACCTGCGGTGCATGGCATGATCTTCATTTCACAGGCGATTGCTGCGGCCCATCTTGCCGTGTTGCCGCCGTTGCGCCACAGCGTGGTGATCCCCAACGCGCTTGATCTGGCCGATTATGACAAGTCAGCCAACGGTGCGCCCTTTCGTGCCGAGTTAGGTTTGCCCCCAGAAACCGCGCTGCTGGTGATGGCCGGACGCATTTCACCGTGGAAGGGGCAACATGTGTTCATCGAGGCGCTGGCCCAGTTGCGCACCGCAGGCTATCCCGTTCACGGTGCGCTGGTAGGTCTGGCTGAAGAGGCCGATGGCCCCGGCTATGCCGCTCAGGTGCAGGCTCAGGCCCAGGCGCTGGGTCTGGCTGATGCTCTGCACATCACCGGCTTTCGCGCCGACATGCCCCAGGTGTTGGCCGCAGCCGATGTCGTGGTGCATTGCTCGGTGAAGCCTGAGCCGTTTGGCCGCGTAATCATTGAAGGCATGGCCGCGGCGCGCCCTACGGTAGCCAGCGCCCTGGGCGGCGCGCTAGAGATCATCACCCCCGGCGTAGATGGCCTGCTTACACCTGCGGGTGATGTCGAAGCGTTGGTCTCGGCCTTGCAAGGGCTGCTGGATGACCCGCAGACGCGGCTGCGGCTGGGCACAGCGGCCCGTCGTACTGTGGCCGAACGTTACCAGGTGCAAGCCCACGTAGACGCGGTGCAAACTTTTTACCAGCAGGTGCTGGCAGACAGGACCTAGTGTGCGAGTCGCGATCCTTGGCGCTTATTCTTTGCAAAACAACCGCATCAGCGGCGGCCCAGAGGCTGTGGTGGTACAACTGGCCGAGGGCCTGCGCCAGCTTCCCGGCGTTGAGGTGCATGTCGTCACCCAATCCGGCGAGACCAACGCTGTAACCCAGCGTAACGGCATCACCGTGCACACCGTGCCGCTGCGCCGCGTGCCGCGCTGGACCTTCCTGCGGGCCGATGCCCGCGCCCTGGCGCGTGTGGTACGCGCGATTGCGCCGGACGTGGCCCACGCCCACAGCGCCGGAGCCTACGGCGACGCAGCCTTGCTCAGCGGCGCTGCCGCGCTGATCACCGTACACGGCGTGATCAGCCAGGAGGCCGCGGTGTTCCGCCAATATGGCCTGAGCTGGCGCGAGGCGTTAAGCTGGCGCTATGAAGAATGGTACGAGCGCCGCTGTCTGGCACGGGCGCGCCATGTGGTGGCGATCAGCCCTTATGTGGCCGAGTTCTACCGCAGCATGACTTCCGCCGACATGTACCTGGTGGAAAATCCGGTCGGTGACACCTATTTCACCTTACCCGCGGCAACCGAGCCATTGACGGTGCTGTGTGCTGCGCGCATTGTGCATCGCAAAAACATCCTCGGCCTGCTACACGCCTTTGCCCAGGTGCAGCGCGCTTTGCCACAGGCGCAATTACGCCTTGCCGGTGAAGAACATTCCGAACCAGCCTATGCCGCCGAATGCCGTGCCTTTGTGCAGGCGAACGGCCTTGCCAGCGCCGTTTCCTTCCTGGGCTGGCTGGACGAGGCCGCCATGCAGGCGGAATACAGCCGCTGTGCCTGCCTGGCGCTGCCCTCGTGGCAGGAAACCGCACCCGTAGCCATTGCCCAGGCTATGGCCGCGGGCAAAGCCGTGGTGGCGGCTGATGTAGGCGGTGTGCGCGCCCTGCTGCACGACGGCGCTGCCGGACTGCTGGTGCAGCCGCAGGATACTGGTGGCCTGGCGCGCGCCTTGCAGCAACTCTTGCAAGACAATGCCCTGAGCCAGCGTCTCGGCCAGGCTGGACGCCGCGAGGCTGAAGCGCGCTTCCGCACCACAGTAGTCGCCCGCCGCACCCTGGACGTGTATCGGACAGTGAATAGTAAGTAGCGAGAAGTGAGAAGTAACCAACAAGCAGAAGCTATCACCCCCTCACCCTGTCATCCGCCCATGCGCATTGCCCTTCTCTGCCACTATCCTGACGACGACGCTGCCCCTACCGGTGGTGTCTGGGCCGTAGGCCGCAATCTGGCCGCGGGCCTGGCAGCCGCGGGCGCAGATGTGCATGTGGTGCGTTATGTGTCTGCGCCCGGTCGCGGCCGCGTAGAGATCAGCCACCGCGGCGAAGCACCCCTTACCGTACACACCGTTGCCATGCCGCGGCAACGCACACACCCTCTGCGCCGCGCGGCCGCCGTGCCCGCGCTGGTCGAGGCGCTGCGCAGCATTGCACCTGAGGCCATCACCGCCCACGAATCGGAATATGGCCTGGCAGCCCTGCGCAGCGGCTACCCGGCGGCGGTTACTATTCACGGCATCCCGCGGCAAGAGTTGCGCGCGTTTCAGCAGTGGCGCAACCGGCTGGATTTAGCCCTTACCGTGGCGCAGGATTGGCAGATGGTACGGCTGGCACGCTATCTGGTGGCGATCAACGCCTATGCGCTGGAGCAATATGCCCACCGCAGCAGGGCGCAGTTCTTCCGCATCAACGTGCCCATCGGTGAGGTGTTTTTCACCCAGCCCCCGCGCCCGCCTGATCCGCACACCGTGTTGATGGTCGGAGGCATGAACGAGCGCAAAGACCCATTATTGCTGCTGCAAGCGCTGGCCCAGGTGCGTGAGGCAGTACCCAACGTGCTGCTGCGCATCGCCGGGCGCCAGCCTGTCGGATCGTTTGGCAAGCGCGTGCAACAAGTGATCGAAAGCCTGCACCTGGCCCCCCATGTCGAGTTCCTCGGCGCGTTGGATCAACCGCAATTGGCCGCGGCCTACAGCGCAGCCACAGCAACCGTGCTCAGCAGCCGACAAGAGACCGCGCCCGCAGTATTGATGGAAGCCATGGCCGCGCGCCGCCCCGTGGTAGCCACCGCAGTGGGCGGTGTGGCCGAAATTGTGGCCCACGGCGTCAGCGGCTACGTCACACCGTCCGGTGATGCCTCCGCGCTGGCCGAAGCCATCAGCACCCTGCTGCTTGACCGCGCCCGCGCCGCGCAGATGGGCGCGGCCGGTCGCGCTCTGGCTGAACAAAACTACCAGCGGGTGCGCGTAGGCCAACAATACCTCGCCATGCTGCGCTATATCCATCAGCTTGAACAGCCCCAATCTGCCGGGAAACGACCATGATGCCTGCTGCTTCTGTGCCCACATCCATTGCGATACGAAAAAACAATCAGCCAGATGACCGTAACACGGTTTTCAAAGATCGTCCTGTGGGTTGGGCTGCGCCCCGGCGTTTGTTTTTCAATCAGCGTTGCCGATTGCTGCTGCTGCTTGGTGCGCTGTTGAGCCTGGCCGCCTGTGCCCGGGGGCAGCAACTGCCCGCCACTCCGGTGCGCGAAACGGTGATTGTGCCGCAAACCGTGATGGTAGAGCGAGTGGTCGAGGTAACTCCCACACCCGACCCCAGCCAGCAGCAGGTGACATTGCGCCTCAACCTGGGTGAAGAGCCGTATTCATTAGACCCCGCTTTGGCCGCGCTGGATGCTGATTTGTGGCCGGTTAATAACCTGTTTGCCGGACTCACCGCGCTGGATGAGCAAGGCACAGTGCAACCGGCGCTGGCCGAATCGTGGCAAGCATCAGAAGATGGCCTGCGCTGGCGCTTTACCCTGCGCGCCGATGCGCAATGGGCCACCTATCAGCCTTCACGCGGGGCAACCCCCCTGCGCGCGGTAACGGCCGATGATGCCGTATTTGCCCTGCGCCGTGCCTGCGACCCGCGCCGCGCCAGCCCCCAGGCCGCATTGAATGATGTTATTGTGGGCTGCCGCGACGCCCGCCTGGCCGATGCCGCGGCGCTCAACCCGGCAGAGACAGACGCGCTGCTGGCCGCGGTGCAGGTAGTGGCCCTTGACCCGCGCACCGTGCAGATCAACCTTGCCGAACCTGCTGGCTATCTGCCGGTGCTGCTCAGCCTGCCCTTCAACTATCCGCTGCCGCAAGAGGTGTTGGCCGCTCACGGTGAACGCTGGACCGAAGCGGGGCATTTGGCGGCCAGTGGCCCCTTTGTGCTGGGCGGCTGGTTTCATGGCGATAGCCTTACCCTGTTGCGCAACCCGTTTTGGTATGGCTGGCAGCAAGGGGGCGGCAACCTGGATCGGGTAGATTTTGTCATGCTGGATGCCGAAGCCGCGTTAGCGAGTTTTCGCCGCGGCGAGTTGGACAGCCTCACGCTGACAGCAGATCAAGCCGCGGCTGCGCAGGCTGATCCCGCGCTGGCCCTGCGCCTCAGCCACACCCCGGCAGGCTGCACCGAATACCTGGCGCTTAACAGCAACAAAGCGCCGTTGGATGCCCCGTTGGTGCGCCGTGCCCTGGCTGCTGCGCTGGATCGGCAGACACTGGCTGAATTGCACGGCCCCGCAGGCATGGCAGCGCACACATTTGCCCCTGCCGGTGTTTTCGGCAGCGCTGCAGCAGACAGCACGCTGGCTCTCTGGGCCGCCGACGAAACCGCAGACGGCTGGAGCCGGACGCAGGCCCAACAACAAGCGCAAGCCTGGCTGGCCGAAGCTGGCTACGCCGCTGGTGCAGGCTTTCCCGTCATCACCCTGTTGCACAATGCTGCGGCTGGGTCAGCCGCGACAGCCGAGGCTATTGCTGCGCAATGGCGCGCCGTGCTGGGCATTGCCGTGCAGGTGCAAAGCCTGGCCTGGCCAGAGTTCAGTGCGGTGCTTTCCGCCGAAACCCCGGCCCAGGACTTGCCTCACGTCTGGCGCACAGCCTTTTGCGGGGACTATGCTGATCAGCATGGCTGGATCGGCAGCTTGTTCAACACCGGGGGCGGAGCGGATGCGCTGCGCTGGGCTGCATTAGCCGCTGCACCGCTGGCCGCGGATGGCAGCAGCTTCAATCAATTGACCACAGCCGCGGCGCAGGCTGCCGATCCCGCAGCGCGGCAGGCATTGTACCAGGCTGCCGAGCGTATTTTGCTGGAAGATGCTGCCGTAGTCATTCCGCTGATCTGGTATACGGAAAGCCGTCTGGTGCAGGCCAACGTTCAGCCGGACGCGCCCTATCAACTGGCTGCCTGGCGCAAATAGCCACGCCGCAGGAGACAAGTATGGCAAAACTGCTTGAAGTAAAAAATTTACGCACCCGCTTTTTCACGCAGGATGGGGTGGTTCACGCTGTCAACGGCATTTCCTATAGCCTGGATGAGGGCGAAACCCTGGCCGTTGTAGGCGAAAGCGGCTCTGGCAAAAGCGTCGGTGTGATGTCTCTGATCCGCTTGATCCCGGTGCCTCCGGGCAAAATCGTAGACGGCGAAGTGTGGTTCGATGGTCAGGACCTGCTGAAGCTGAGCGACGATGAGATTCGCCAGGTACGCGGCAACCGCATCGCCATGATTTTTCAAGATCCCATGACCTCGCTGAACCCGGTGCTAACGATTGGGCGGCAGATTTCCGAGGCGTTGCAGCTTCATTTGGGCATGGATAAAGAACAGGCATACCAGCGCAGTGCCGAATTGCTGACTCTGGTGGGTATTCCGGGAGCAGCCAAGCGCCTGGACGACTATCCGCATCAGTTTTCCGGCGGCATGCGGCAACGGGTGATGATTGCCATGGGCCTGTCGTGCAACCCGCAATTGCTGATTGCCGATGAGCCGACCACCGCGCTGGATGTGACCATTCAAGCACAGATTGTGGAACTGGTGAAAAAGCTCAAGCACGAGATCGGCATGGCCATCATCTGGATCACCCACGATCTGGGCGTGGTGGCAGGCATGGCCGAGCGGGTCATTGTGATGTATGCAGGCTACATTGTCGAAGAAGCTGCGGTGCATACCCTGTATGCCGACCCGCGCCATCCCTACACCGTGGGGTTGCTGGGGTCTTTGCCGCGACTCGACGATGAGCAGCCGGGCCGTTTACGCTCCATCGAGGGCCTGCCGCCTGATCTGATAGATCTTCCCGCAGGTTGCCCTTTCTATGCCCGCTGTACCTATCATATTGACCAATGCCTGCACGAGAATCCGCCACTGGCCGCGGTGGGGGTTGGTCACAAAGCCGCCTGCTGGGTGGACATCAGAGGTGTATTGACATGAGCGAAGACAACGCACGGCGCACGACGGCCAACAGCCCCGAAGCCAATAGTGCTGCCCTGCTGCGCGTGGAAGGGCTGAAGATGTACTTTCCCCTCACCGCCGGGCTGCTGATCCAGCGCGCGAAGGGCCATATCAAGGCCGTAGACGATGTAAGCTTCACCATCCAACGCGGCGAAACACTGGGATTGGTAGGCGAGTCGGGCTGCGGCAAATCTACCACCGGGCGGGCTATCCTGCAGTTATATCAGCCTACGGCAGGCGAAGTGTGGTTTGAGGGCAATAACCTGGTGACCATGAAGGGTGAAACCCTGCGCCGGCAGCGGCGTCGCATGCAGATGATCTTTCAGGACCCCTATGCCTCACTCAACCCGCGCATGACAGTGGGCAACATCGTCGGTGAGCCGTTGGAGGTACACAACATCGCCCAGGGAGCCGCGCGCCGTGAACGGGTGATGGAGCTACTCAAGATCGTCGGCTTGAACCCCTACTTCATCAACCGCTATCCCCACGAATTTTCCGGCGGCCAACGCCAGCGCATCGGCATCGCGCGCGCGCTGGCCGTCAATCCGGATTTCATCGTGCTGGATGAGCCTATTTCGGCGCTGGATGTGTCTATTCAGGCGCAGGTGATCAACCTGCTGGAGGATTTGCAGACTGAATTCGGCCTGACCTATCTGTTCATTGCCCACGATCTATCGGTAGTGCGTCACATTTCCGATCGGGTGGCGGTGATGTATCTGGGCAAAATTGTTGAGTTGACCGATCGCCATCGTCTATACACCAATCCCCTGCATCCCTACACCCAGGCGCTGTTGTCGGCCGTCCCCATCCCTGACCCGGTGATCGAGGAGAAACGCCGCCGTATCATTCTGGAAGGCGATGTGCCCAGCCCGGCCAACCCACCACAGGGTTGCAACTTCTGCACGCGTTGCCCGCGGGTAATGGCGGTGTGCCGCGAGCAGGAGCCGGTTTTTCGCGATCTGGACGCCGGCCATTTCGTTGCCTGCTGGCTGTATGAATAGTTACCTGATCACGACACAAACGATTTGCTTAGATCGTATCTTTGTGGTATTCTTGCGCCCAAAGCGAGTCGGCAGATTTTGTCAGACTAATTTGGCAGATTAGTCCGATTCGTTATAATACCGGTGTGTCTAGATTGTAAGGTATACAAGTGATAGCTCAACCGTTTTCGCGTGCGGGATGATTTCTTTGTCGTCATTATTGCCAAACATCATCATCCTATGCTAAACGCCTTGCTCTATCCCTGCTGCCCTGCCCTCTGACACCCCTATCCCCGTCACCAACGGAAATGTGCCCCATTGGCTGGCGGTAACCTGTAGGCACGTACGTTCATTTCAATTCTGTTCGGAGGAGAAGATGAAGAATTTGAAGTTGCTTTCTCTGGTGGCCATCCTGGCCATCGCCTCTATGGTGCTGGCTGCCTGTCCGGCCCCTGCTGCCGAGCCGGCTGCCCCCCAGGTTGTGACCCAAATCGTTGAGGTCGTCAAGGAAGTTGAAAAGACCGTTGAGGTCGTCGTCGAGAGCACCGTCGAAGTCGTTAAAGAAGTTACGACTGAAGACTACTCCACCCCCCACCCCGTCCTGAGTGATCTCAAAGTGCGCCAGGCCCTGGCTTACTGCCTGGATCGCTCGGCCCTGATCGCTTCTGTCTATCCCTATGTGGAAGATGGCGCCGTGTTGGAGATGGACTCCTTCCTGCCCAAGACCCACTGGGCGTACAAAGGCCCCTATGCCGATATGCCTATGTACGACCCCGAAAAGGGTAATGCCCTGTTGGACGAGGCCGGTTGGACTCTGGCCGAAGGCGCAACTGTACGCCAGAATGCCGACGGCGAAGTACTCGCCGTGAAATTCACCACCACCACCGCCCAGTTCCGCCAGACCTGGTCCGCCGTGGCCCAGCAAAACCTGGCCGCCTGCGGTATCCAGATGCTGACCAACTACACCCCCGCCTCCTGGTGGTTCGGTGACACCACCGGCCTGACTCGCCGCGACTTCGAACTGGGCGCTTTCGCCTGGGTCGGTCAGGCTGATCCCTCCGGCCGCACGCTGTATGCCTGTGACCAGGTTCCCGTCCCCAGCAACAACTGGGAAGGCCAGAACTACATGGGCTGGTGTAATGAAGCAGCCAGCGCCGCCATCGTGAAGGCAAACAACACTCTGATCCGTGACGAGCGCATCGCCGCCTACGACACCGTTCAGAAAGAATTCGCCAAAGACGTGGTATCTATCCCCGTGTTCCAGCGCGCCGAGGCCGAGGCCTGGAGCGCCAACCTGGAAGGCGTGCGCTCTGACGCCACCGAATATGCCACTGCCAACCTGCAGGAATGGAAACTGCTTGACGGCGGCGATACCATCGTCATCGGCATGACCCAGGAACCGGACAGCATGTGGAGCCTGGTCTCCAGCATGGCCGCCCAGCGCCTGGTCGTGATCCCGGCGAAGGGTCACATCGCCTCTCAGTACAGCTATGACTTCCAGCCCGTGCTGCAGGATGGCCTCTCCACCATCGAGTCTGGCCTGGCCACCAACGACACAGTCGAAGTGAAGGCTGGCGATACGGTCTACAGCGTCAACGGCGAGCCGGTTGCTCTGGAAGCCGGCGTCAAGGTCTTTGATGTGGATGGCAACGAAGTCGAATTCACCGGCTCCGAGGCTATCAAGATGCCGCAGCTCAAGGTCACCTACAAGATGCAGGACTACACCTGGAGCGATGGCACCGCCGGTTCCGTGGCTGACATGGAATTGGGCTTCAACATTGACTGCGACAAGGAATCGGGCGCGGTTGAGTTCATCACCTGCGATGCGATCGCTGACAAGGCTTTCGCCACCGATGCCAAGGAAGTCACCGTCACCTACGTGCCGGGCTATCAGGCTCCGACCTATTACCTGTATCCTTTCAGCCTCTACCCGAGCCATCAGGTTCTGGCCGATGGCCGCAACCTGGCTGAAGTGCCCGCTTCCGAGTGGGCCACGCTGCCGGAAATCGCCGAGACCCCGCTGTCCTTCGGCCCCTATGTCATCACCGAATGGGTGAAGGGCCAGTCCATCACCATGGCCAAGAACGAGTTCTATGCCGGCGATGTGGCAACCCCGAACGTGATCTTTGTGTTCGTGGCCGACACCAACCAGGCTGTGGCTCAGTTGCTGAATGGCGACGTGGACTACCTGGATGACTCCACCCTGGGTGCAGGCGCGGAAGTTCAGACCGTGATTGATGCTGCCAAGAGTACCGGCAATGTCAAGTACGAGATCAGCGCTTCCTCCACCTGGGAGCACATTGACATCAACCTCTTCACCAAATAAGTAGTATACCGGCGTGTGCAGACCAACTTGGCTGCACACGCCTTTTTCTGGTTTGGTGACCGCAACGGGCGGGCACGTCCCTCCGCTGGATGTGCCCGCCCGTTGGCTTTCAGGCGCAGCCATATCCCTCTGGTGGCATTCCTGCGCTGGGGATTTGTCCAACATATCCGATATTGGAGGTAGGCGATGACAAATTATCTGATACGACGCATCATTCAGATGATCTTCGTGATCTTCCTGGCGGCTCTGTTTACCTATTATCTGTTTACCGTCTCCCCTGGCGGACCTTTGGCAGGTATTCAGCAGCAACAGCGCAGGATTACGCGTGAAGACATGGCGCGACTGCGCGCCCAATACGAAATGGATTTCTATTGGCCCTACCGGTTTTCCAGGTGGCTGATAGGCTTGCCTAATGGGCCGATTACCATCGGCGGCAAAGAGATATTCAGCAATGTAGCAGTTGGCTGCTATCTCGCGCGTGACGAGCAGACAGTTGAGCAAAACGGTCAACTGGTAAAAATCCCCAAAGGCTGCGATCAATACGTTTACCTGGCAGATATTCCTGAACTGCATCCGGCCATCAAGTCGAGCAAGGGCATTTTGCGCGGTGACTTTGGCCTTTCCACTGTGGTGCGTCCGGGGCGTCCGGTGTTTGGCGAGATGATGACCCGCCTACCCGCGACACTGGAGCTGATGCTGTTGTCAACCTTCCTGTCCTTTCTTTTCGGCATTCCTATCGGCATCTACAGCGCCATCAAGCAGTACTCACGCTTTGACTATACTTTTACCACGGTGTCATTTATCGGCTCGGCCATGCCTACCTTCTTTTTCGGCCTGATGCTGATCCTGGTCTTCTCCGTGCTGCCTAACTTGCTGCAGGACAGCCTGCCCTGGCTGCCCAAGCTGCCACCCGGCTCGCGCGTGGCGGTACGCCCCTATGAGGTAGCCAGTTGGCTGCCACGGGTAACGCCAGGCACGGGGCTGGATCGTTTTCTCCACATTCTGATGCCGCTGGGGGTACTCACCTTCTTTTCGATGGCAACCTGGAGCCGCTTTGTACGCTCCTCGATGCTGGAGGTGATGCGTCAGGACTATGTGCGCACCGCACGCGCCAAGGGTCTGGTGGAAAAAACGGTTGTCATCAAGCATGCTCTGCGCAACGCGCTGATCCCCTTTGTTACGATTGCTGTGCTGACAATTCCCGGCTTCTTCTCAGGTGCTATCATCACCGAAACGGTTTTTGCCTGGCCTGGAATGGGTCGTCTGTACTTTGATGCGTTAAATCGCAGCGACTGGCCAATCGCCTTGGCGTTTATCTTCGTTACTGCGTTGCTGACTGTGGTAGCCACCCTGTTGGGAGACATCCTCTACACCGTGGTAGATCCGCGCATCAAGTACACATAATGACCACTCGGCCCCAGCGAGTTGCTTCGCTCATGTATTCGCACAACCCGTTCTGTCAGAGCCTATAGCGCGGCACTGATGCAACCTATGACACCTAACCCGGGAGTTACCCTATGACAACAGTGGCTCAACCCGTGTTGGCGCGGGATCCCAGGGAAGCCGAAAAATCAGAAAGCCAAATCCGTGTAGTACTGCGACGTTTCATGCGCCACCGCCTGGCTGTCCTTTCGGTAATCCTGATCGCCATCATCTTTACTGCTTCTTTGCTTGCGCCGGTAATTGCTCCCTTCCCGCGCGATGCCATTGACCTTAGCTCCAACATTCGCCCTGCCCCACCCGGAACCACCGACTCTGAAGGCCGCGTGCATTACCTGGGGATTGATCATCTGGGGCGCGACCTGTTCACCCGCGTACTCTATGCAGCGCGCGTGTCTATGAGTATCGCCATTCTGGTGGTACTGATCTCGGAAACCTTCGGCGCGCTGTTGGGGGCTGTGGCGGGCTACTATGGCGGCATGGTGGATACGGTGATCTCGCGTATCATTGAGTTCATGCTCACCATCCCCTCGCTGCCCATCCTGCTGATCATCTCGGCCATTCTGCTGCGGCGTGACGTGGTGCTGCCGCTGCCGGGCTTCCTCAATAACTTCCTCAGTTCGTTGCTGTTGGCCCCGCCCCGCGAGGCCCAAAAAGTGGTGGTGTTGGTGCTAGTGCTGGTGATCTTTGGTTGGTTAGGCGCAGCCCGCTTGATGCGCGGCATGGCGCTGTCACTCAGCAAGCAGGACTTTGTCGAAGCCCTGCGCGCCTCCGGCGCTTCCGATGCCCGCATCATCTTCCGCCACATCATCCCCAACGGCATTGCCCCCATTCTGGTCAACGCCAGCCTGGGCATTGGCGGTGTGATCGTCACCGAATCGGCCCTGAGCTTCCTGGGCCTCGGTGTGCAGGATCCCACCCCCACCTGGGGCAACATGCTCTCCACCTCGCAAAGCTATATGTTCCAGAACCCCTGGCTACCCCTGGTGCCCGGTGTATTTCTGGTGATCGTGTCCATTGGCTTTAACTTCATCGGCGACGGCATGCGCGACGCCCTTGATCCACGTCTGAAACGGTAGGGCAACATGAGCAACGAAACCACACAAACCGCTCGCAAAACGCTGCTGGATGTGCGTGGCCTGAAAACCTACTTTTTCACCGAAGATGGTGTAGTGCAGGCTGTTAACGGCGTAGACTTCGCCATCAACGAAGGTCAGGTGATGGGCCTGGTAGGTGAATCAGGCTGCGGCAAGAGCGTCACCTCGTTGTCCATCATGCGCCTGCTGGCCGGCTCCGGCAAAATCGTCGAAGGCCAGGTGATGCTGCGCGACCGCGACCTGGTGACCATGCCCGAAGACGAAATCGTGAAGCTGCGCGGCAGCTCACTTTCGATGATCTTCCAACAGCCCACAAGCTGTCTGAACCCCATCTTCCGCGTGGGCGACCAGGTGGCCGAGGTGTTGATCCAGCACCAAAACGTCAGCAAAGAGCAAGCCTGGGAACGCGCCGTGGAAATGCTGGGCCGCGTGGGCATCCCCGACCCCGGCCGCCGCGCCAAATCGTTCCCGCATGAAATCTCCGGCGGCCAGGCGCAGCGCGTGATGATCGCTATGGCGCTGTCTTGTCTGCCCGATCTGCTGATCGCTGACGAACCCACCACCGCGCTCGATGTGACCATTCAAGCGCAAATCCTTGATCTGATGCGGCGTATGCAGGAAGACATGGGAACCACCATCCTGCTCATCACCCACGACCTGGGCGTCATTGCCGAAATGTGCGACTACGTAGCCGTGATGTACGCCGGTCTGATTGTCGAACACACCGATGTCAATGCCCTGTTCGCCAAGCCATTGCACCCTTACACCGAAGGTCTGATGGCCGCTATCCCAGTGCTGGGCGATGTGCGCGACTCGCTGGCAGTGATCCCCGGCACTGTGCCTGACCTGATCAACCTGCCGCCGGGCTGCAAATTCTCGCCACGCTGCCCCTATGCCAAAGAGGTATGCGTGCAGCAGGAACCATCGCTGGTTGAAGCAGAGCCTGGTCACAAGGTGCGCTGCTGGATCCATAACCCAGTCACCAGCGCGCAGTGGGCCGGCTACAGCAAGACCGACTGGCGCTTTACCGGCGAAGAAAACTTTGCAGTCATCAATATGGCTGCCGCAGGAGGAACCAATGGCCGATAAACTGGGCGCTACCAACAAAGATATGTTGGTAGTTGAAGACCTGAAAAAGTACTTCCCGGTACGCTCCGGCCTGTTGCAGCGCGTGACGGCCTGGGTCAAGGCAGTAGATGGCGTCAGCTTTACTATTCGCGAAGGTGAAACACTGGGTCTGGTCGGCGAATCAGGCTGCGGCAAAACCACCGTGGGCCGCACCATTCTACGCCTGCTGCCCTCCAACGGCGGCAACGTCTTCTTCGATGGCGAAGATGTATTCGGCATGAGTCGCCGCGAGTTCAAGCACATGCGCCGCAACATGCAGATCGTGTTCCAGGACCCCTATTCCTCGCTGGATCCGCGCATGCCCGTGGGTGAAATCATCTCCGAAGGCATGATGATTCACGGCATCGGCACTGCCAAGGAACGCCAGGAAACCGTCAGCGACCTGCTAAAGACCGTAGGCATGAACCCCTACCACGCCCGGCGCTATCCGCACGAGTTTTCCGGCGGCCAGCGCCAACGCATCGGCATCGCCCGCGCCCTGGCCCTGCGCCCGCGCTTCATCATCTGCGATGAGCCAGTGTCCGCGCTGGACGTGTCGGTGCAGTCGGCAGTGCTAAACCTGCTGCGCTCGCTGCAAAGCCAATTTGGCCTGACCTACCTGTTTATCGCCCACAACCTGAGCGTGGTAGAACACATCAGCGACCGCGTGGGAGTGATGTACCTGGGCAAAATGGTAGAGCTGACCACGCGCGAGGCACTGTTCCGCAACCCTATGCACCCCTACACCCAAGCGTTGCTGTCGGCCATCCCCATGCCTGACCCCAACGTCAAAAAGGAACGCATCGTGCTGACGGGCGATGTACCCTCGCCACTCAACCCGCCCAAAGGCTGCCGCTTCCATCCGCGCTGCCCGCGGGTGATGGATGTGTGCAAAGAAATTGACCCGCCCTTCGAGCAAAAGCACCCAGATCACTGGGTAGCCTGCCACCTGTACAGCGGCTCTGTCGCTGCACCAACTGCGCCCACCGTGGCCACCGGCAGCGTGGCGTAAGCAGCCGTCGCTGCGCCGCTCTCTTTCAGCGAAAGCTCCAGGCCCGCGGGCTTGGAGCTTTTTTCGTCGAGTAGACTATGCTATGAACCTGTCCGAACTGCTCGCAACCCTGCCCCCCGGCACGGCCACCACTCCCTCTTTCGATCCCGAAATCATCAGCGTCACCGCCGACTCGCGACAGGTAACCCCCGGCGCACTGTTTGTTGCGCTGTCCGGCGCCACCGTAGATGGTCATCGCTTTCTGGCTGATGCCGCCGCGCGCGGCGCCGCGGCGCTGGTGGGCAGCACCGCGCCACCGCCTGAAGCCGCCCGCTGGTCGGCCCCTTATTTGCGCGTGGCCGATACCCGCCGCACGCTGGCCCTGCTGGCGGCAGCACTGCACGGCTTTCCAGCACGCGCCCTGCCGCTAGTTGGCGTTACCGGCACCGATGGTAAAACTACCACCAGCAACCTGCTTTATCATCTACTGCACATGCTGGAACTGCAACCAGGCATGATCAGCACCGTAGGGGCGCGCATCGGCCAGGCCGAGCTGGACACAGGCCTGCACGTCACCACGCCCGACGCGCCCGATATCCAACGCTATCTGGCGCAGATGGTGGCCCAGGGTTGCCGCGCCGCCGTGCTGGAAACCACTTCGCACGGGCTGCACCAAGGCCGCGTAGCTGCGATAGATTTCGACGTAGCCCTGGTAACCAACATCACCCACGAACACCTTGATTATCATGGCACCTGGCAGGCTTATCTTGAGGCCAAGGCGCTGCTTTTTCACAGTTTGATGACAGGCGCAAGCAAGCCATTGCTGCCAAACGCGCAACCTGAGCTGTTGCACGCTCTGGGGTCAAGCAACACTGCGGCCGGGCGTCAACCCAAAGCCGCCATACTCAACGCCGATGACGCCTCGTGGCCGCACCTGCGCGCCATCCCCGCCGAGTTGCGCATCCCCTATGGCATCACCAGCACCGAGGCCGTGGTGCGCGCTGTCAGCATCGCTTATCAGCCGACACAGACCACCTTCACCGTGCAAACACCTGTGGGAGATGCCGCGGTACGCCTGCCACTGCCGGGGCCGTTCAATGTCTACAATACCCTGGCAGCATTGAGCGCCGGGCTGGCTTTGGGGCTGCCCTTAGCGGCACTGGCTGCGGCCATAGCCACCATGCCCGGCGTAGATGGGCGCATGGAGCGCATTGACCGCGGCCAGACCTTCAGCGCGCTGGTAGATTTTGCTCACACACCGGTATCGTTGCAACGCGCCCTAGAGGCTGTGCGCCCCATGACCGCAGGCCGCATCATCGCCGTGTTCGGCAGTGCCGGACTGCGCGATGTACACAAGCGCGGTCTGATGGCCGAAACCGCCGTGCGCCTGGCCGATTTCAGCATCTTCACCGCCGAGGATCCGCGCAGCGAATCGCTGGAACTGATCCTGGAGCAAATGGCCGAAGGCGCGCGTCGCGCCGGCGGGGTAGAGGGCCGCGCCTTCGTGCGCATTCCCGACCGCAACGCGGCCATTGCTGCCGGCGTAGAGCAGGCACAGCCGGGCGATGTGTTGCTGGTTTGCGGCAAAGGCCACGAACAATCTATGTGCTTCGGCACGGTGGAACATCCGTGGCGTGACCAGCACGTGCTGGCCTGGGCGCTGGATCGCAGCCTGGGCCGCACCACCGCGCCCAGCCCCTTCCCCTTGCCCACCACCCGCTAGCCCATGCCTGCGGGCTGTGTTACAATGCTGCCTGTAAGCGAACCCATTGCCGCCAGCACTTTCCAGGAGATGCATCGTATGACCCGTAAACGCATTGTCATGGTGTTCCTCATCACCGCCGCGCTCTTGAGCGCCTGCGGGCCTGCATCCACCCCACCCCCGGCACAACCCGCGCCGGAGCGCCCACTGCGTCCCACTTTCACCCCCACCGTGCCTGCTACGGCCACCGCGCTGCCTACCGACACGCCTATGCCCACCCCCACCGCCTTGCCCAGCGACACCCCTACACCTGCTGCCACCAAAGCCCAGGTAGGCGGCGATGGGCAGGTGAATGTACGCTCCGGCCCAGGCACGGCATACGACGAAATCGGTCAGGCTGCCACCGGTGCTGAACTAGATATTGTGGCGCGCGACGCGGCGGGCGATTGGTATCAAGTATGCTGCATCAACGAGCAAAACGCCTGGATTGTGGCGCGCCTGGTGACGGTGATGGGCGACCCGGCGCTGGTGCCGGTGGCGCAAGACATCCCTGAAGCACCCACGCCCAGCGCGGCGCCGGTGATAATTCTGCCCACACCGCGGCCTACTGCCCCGCCGGTTCAGCCTGCTGCTACTGCGGCCCCGGCCCCCACTGCGCCGCCACAGCCCAGCTTTGCCTTCGACAAACTCTCTACAGAAACGCGCATCAACACCAATGCGGTGGTCACTATTTTTGGCCTGGGCTGGGAAAACGACAGCAAAACCCCGGCGCGCGGCTTCAAACTGGTGGTGGATGGTCCTGCCGGTCGCGGCGAGGGTGCATTGGGCGACCTTCAATACGGCGACGCCGGCCTGCCCGGCCAATTCCTCTACAACGCCAAAGTTGAGTTTATCGGCGGCCCGGCAGGTGTCTACCGCGCCTACCTGGCCGATTCGTCTGGCAACGCCGTGTCCGAGGCCTGGGAATACACAGTGGCAGGTGAGCAACGCACCTTTGTGCCCCGCTGGAAGAAACGCTAGGCGCAACACCCGCATCTGCAACAGGCAATTCAGCTTCCAGGCACTTGAAGCCCAGGCGGTCTGATGCGCTTTACGGGTTAAAAGGTACGAATTACGCTTCTCCCTCATGCTTACACTAAGCGGCGCGCTGGAACGCATCACCTTTCACAACGAAGAAAACGGCTACACCGTGGCGCGGCTTATCCCTGAAGGCCGCGAGGATGAAGTGACGGTGATCGGCAACATGCTGGGGGTGCGCGTGGGCGAGCATGTACGTTTGGAAGGGGAATGGACCACGCACGGGCAATATGGTCGCCAGTTCAAGGTAGCGGGCTACACCTCGGTGTTGCCCGCCAGCGCCGCTGGCATGGAAAAATACCTGGGCAGCGGTCTGGTGAAGGGTGTGGGGCCAGCCACTGCCAAAAAGATCGTGCGCAAATTCGGCGCCGACACCTTGAAGGTAATAGACGAACAGCCCCACCGCCTGCGTGAGGTGCTGGATGTAGGGCCGAAGCGTGTGGAGCTGATCAAAGCGGCCTGGCACGAGCAACGCCAGATTCGCGAAGTCATGGTGTTTCTGCAAAGCCACGGCATCAGCCCGGCGCTGGCAGTGCGCATCTACAAGCAATACGGCGACAGTGCAGCCGCCGTGGTCAACAACGATCCCTATCGTCTGGCACGCGATATCTACGGCATCGGCTTTATCACCGCCGACAAGATCGCGCGCAACCTGGGCATTGCCGCCGATGCGCCGGAGCGCGTAGCTGCGGGCGTGGCTTATACCCTGGCGCAAAAAGCCGATGATGGTCATGTCTATGTGCCGCAGGGCGAGTTGGTGGCCGATAGCGCCCGGCTGCTGGATGTGCCCGAGCCGCTGGCGGCTGCGGCCATCGCCGCGCTGCGCCAGGACGAACAGGTCTATGTCGAGGGCGCTGATGAGCGTCCCACACCCTACGCTCACCTGGCCGAAACGCGTGCGGTGTATCTGATGCCCTTTTACCGCGGTGAAATCGGCGTGGCGGGCCGCTTGCATCGCCTGCTGGAGGCCGCCGAAGATCGTCTGTTTGTCTTTCGTCAGTTTGATTGGCCCCAGGCTTTTGCCACCGTGCAGGTGCAAACCGGGCTACGTCTTACCGCGCAGCAGCAAGCCGCAGTGCGCAGCGCCCTGACGCAGCGCGTGGCGGTGATCACCGGCGGCCCTGGCACCGGCAAAACCACCACTATGCTCGCCCTCATCCGCCTGTTGGAGGCGGCACACATCCGCACGGTGCTGGCCTCGCCCACGGGCCGCGCCGCCAAACGTCTGGGCGAAGCCACCGGCCGCGAGGCCAAGACCATCCACCGCCTGCTGCAATGGGAGCCAGGCGGCCCCGGCGGTTTCAGCTTTGCCCGCAACGAAAAAGCACCACTGGAAGCGGATATGGTGATCGTAGACGAGGCTTCGATGCTCGATTTGCTGCTCACCAACCATCTGCTGAAGGCCATTGCACCGGGCGCACACCTGCTGTTTGTGGGCGACATTGACCAGTTGCCGCCGGTAGGCGCGGGCAACGTGCTGCGCGATGTAATCAACTCAGGTGCAGCCGCGGTCACACGCCTGGATGTGATCTTTCGCCAGGCTGCGGGCAGCATGATCATCGAAAACGCGCACCGCATCAACCGCGGCGAAATGCCGGAATGGCGGCCCGAACAGTCACAGGATTTCTTCTTATTTCAAACCGAAGAGCCGGAGCGCGCAGCCGAGTTGGTGACCGAGATTGTGCAGGAGCGCGTGCCGCGGCGCTTTGGCTTGCCCGCGCAGGCTATTCAGGTACTCAGCCCGATGCACCGCGGTGCGGTGGGTGTGGGGGCGCTCAACGAGCGGCTGCAAGCCGCACTTAACCCCGCCGCGGCCAACAAAGCGGAACGACGCTTTGGGGGCCGCATCCTGCGCGTGGGTGACCGCGTGATGCAGATTCGCAACAACTACGACAAGGACATATACAACGGCGACCTGGGGCAGATTGTGGCTATGGACACAGTAGCCCAAAGTCTGACCGTGCGACTGGATGACCGGTTGATCCCCTATGATTTCTTAGAACTGGACGAGTTGACTCACGCCTATGCCGTGTCGGTACACAAAAGTCAGGGCAGTGAGTTTCCCGCGGTGGTGATTCCCATCACCACCCAGCATTACCTGATGTTGCAACGCAATCTGCTGTATACCGCGGTGACGCGTGCCCGTCGCCTGGTGGTGCTGGTCGGCTCACCGCGCGCAGTAGCCATTGCCATCAACAACAACCGCATCAGCGAGCGCTACAGCGGTCTGGCAGAACGTCTGTAATAACAGAGCGTAGAATTTGCGTAAATTGACAAGATCATTACAATAGCTTGGTCTTCGCCGATTGGTCAGAAAAAAGTGTTGGGCACCTTTTTCCTTTCTCTCCTCGTGTTCTGACCAGTTGACACCATCTTCCAGTTTGCTATTCAGGAGGTCGGTTGTTCATGTTCACCAAGCATTCTGCGGGTAAACATCGGCTGTTCGCGCTTTTAGCGACAATATTGATCATGGCAATGCTCAGCAGCGGGGTGCTGGCGGCTCCTGCGGCGCAGAGCGGCCCGTTACAGCGCCTGGAGCAGCAAAGCAACGGCGCAGTGCGCGTTTTCACCTATCAGCCCACAGGCGTAGCCAACTGGATTGACGCCGAATACGGGGTACTAACAACTGAGTTCGCTGACAAGGCGGCCAACCAGGAAAGCGCAGCCCGTGCTTTCCTGGCTTCTTATGGCAGCTTGCTGGGGATCAGCAATCCTGCGGCGCAGCTTGAGCTGGAAAACATCAAAACCGATACCCTGGGAATGCACCATGTGCGCTTTGATCAACGGCAAAACGGCGTGCCGGTGTTTGCGGCAGATGTGGTGGTACACTTCAACGCCCGCGGCGGCGTAGTTTCGGTGAACGGCTACATCGTGCCGGATGCGCCGCTGCTGAATACCGCTCCCAAGTTAAGCGAGAAGCAGGCTGGTGAGCTGGCTATCAAGTATGCCGGGCTGCCGGATGGCTATCTCACCGAGAGCAGCTTGACGGTGCTGAACCCCGGCCTGATCACCGAACGCACCAGCCAGACCTACCTGACCTACCGGGTGCATGTGGACTCACTCGCCCAGAGCGAACGGGCACAATGGGTATTTGTAGATGCGCACAGCGGCGATCTGCGCTTTGCTTATGCGTCGCACCCTGAGTCGCGCAATCGCAACACTTACAACATGAAACACGGCACCAGCTATACTTCGGCAACGCTGGCGCGTAACGAAAGCGCCGGACCGGTGACTTCGGCTACCAGTTGCACCGTGGCCGATATCAACAATGCCCATGACTATGCCGGCAACACCTATGACTTTTACTACAGCCGCTATGGCCGCGATTCCTACAACAACGCTGGCGGCGCGCTGAATTCATACGTCTGCTACAGCAGCAACTATCAGAATGCCTTCTGGGATGGCAGCAAAATGACCTATGGCGACGGCTTTGCCGCGGCTGATGACGTGGTAGCGCACGAGCTAAGTCACGGTGTCACCGAATATGCCTCTGGTCTGGTCTATTCGTACCAGTCTGGTGCGCTGAACGAGAGCTATTCCGACATCTTTGGCGAGGCGGTTGACCTGACCAACGGCGGCGGCACCGACACCAGCACGGTGCGCTGGGACATGGGTGAAGACATCCCCGGCATCGGTGCCATTCGCAACATGATGGACCCCACACGCTTTGGTGATCCTGACAAGACCAGCAGCGCCAACATGGTTTGCTCATCCAGTGACAACGGCGGCGTACACACCAATTCCGGCGTGCCCAACAAAGCCTATGCCTTGATGGTAGATGGCGGCACGTTCAACGGCTACACCGTCACGGCCATAGGCATTGATGCAGCTTCAGCCGTGCAGTACCGCACCAACGAGTACAAGCTGACTTCGTCATCCAATTTCTACAACAATTATCTGGCGCTGCTGCAAAGCTGCGCCGAACTCTACGGCGCTGGCTCGGCCACCTGCGGCAGCGTGAAAAACGCTGCTGAGGCCGTGGAGATGCACAAAGCGGTGTGCGGCAGCGGCGGCGGCCCCACGGCTACACCCGCAGGCACCACCACCCCGCCTCCGGCCACCAACACACCCACCAACACGCCCATCCCGGCCACGCCCACGGCTACCCCGCTGCCGGGCGCTTGCTCCACTTTCACCAGCAGCGATGTGCCGAAGGCCATCACTGACCTGACTTCTGCCCTGAGTACGGTCACTGTATCCGCAGGGGGCACGGTGAGCGATGTGAACGTTACCATCGGCAGCCTGACTCACACCTACGACGGTGATCTGGACATTTACCTGCGTCACCCGGACGGCACAGAGATCAACCTGTCTGATGACAACGGCGGTTCAAGCGACAACTACACCAACACCGTTTTCGATGATGAAGCAACCACGGCCATCACCGCGGGTGCTGCGCCCTTCACTGGCAGCTTCAAGCCAGAAGCCATGCTGAGCGGGCTGGACAGCAAAACTGCTGCCGGGACCTGGACCTTGCGCGTGTACGACGATGCCAGCACCGACACCGGCCAGCTTAGCGCTTGGAGTGTGACCATCTGCACCAGCGGCGGCGCAACCGCTACACCAGTGCCGGCCACAGCTACCCCCACACGCACGCCCACCTCGGTTCCAGCTACAGCCACCCCCACGCGCACGCCCACCTCGGTTCCAGCTACAGCCACCCCTGTGCCGACAACGCCCCCTGCATCGGCTCTGGTCAACCCGGGCTTTGAGCTGGGCCGCAATGTAGGCTGGGCAGAAAGCTCAGCCAAAGGCTACGCGCTGGTTAGCAGCGGCACAGCCCGCACCGGTTCCTGGCGAGCCTGGCTGGGCGGCGGCAACAGCGAAACCGCAGAGATCAGCCAGAACTACACCGTACCCACCAGCGGAGCCACCCTAACCTACTGGTACAAGATCACATCCACCGACTCGTGTGGCTACGATTATGGCTACGTGCGCGTAAACACCACCACGGTCAAAACCTACAATCTATGCTCAACCAGTGCCACCTCAAGCTATGTGCAGGGGTCGGTCAGCCTGGCCGCCTATGCCGGACAAACGGTGTCGCTGAGATTTCGCGCCACCACCGACTCATCCTATAGCAGCTCGTTCTATATAGACGATGTGGCTGTGGTCGTGGCCTTGCAGATCATCCCCGACGATGGAGGCATGGAGGGTGAGCAGCGTACTCAACCACAGCCAAAACCGCTGGGCGTTGAGACAGAAGAGATCACCCGCTAGTAGTTAAAGGATAGGAAATTTGACAGAAACCTGCGGCAGTGTTACCATCTGCCTGTAGGATGAAGTAAGTACCTGTGGGTCAATGACAGCCGTCAGGGTTCACTTCCTGGCGGCTGTTTTTATTGTCTTCGGGCCTTGCTTCCCCCGTATCACTTCGTAAGGCGATGCCTGGCATCGCATCAGATCAAGGAGAACTAAACGTGTCTACTCGCGAACAAGGAACCGTTAAGTGGTTCAACGCTTCCAAGGGCTATGGTTTCATTGCCCGCGCCAATGGTGAAGATGTTTTCGTGCATCACACCGAAATTCAGTCAGAAGGCTATCGCACATTGAATGAAGGTCAGCAGGTTGAATTTGATGTGGAAGAGGGCCGCAAGGGCCTGCAAGCCAGCCGCGTAGTGGCTGTCTAAGCCTGTTCATAGCTTTTATAAAAACAAAGCGCAAGGCACAATTGCCTTGCGCTTTTTTTGTACCTCTGGCACGCCGTTACTGAGTCACGGTCTCCAGCGGTTGATCCACAGCCGCACCGGGGCGCGGAAGACGAGCCGCCAGCTCGGTGGCAACAACAACACCAGAGCTTTGGCGCAGCCCCACCACCTGTACACGGACACCCACACGCAGCAAGCGCGCCCCCTCGATGCGCGTGGTGGCGCTCACCTGCACCGTTTGTCCGCCAATGGTCCAATCACCTGCCAGACCACCGGTGGGCATGGCTTCGATTGGGCCCACGAAACGCACAGCCTCGCCACTTACCGGACTGCTGATCACGGCGATCTCGCGGGCGGCCAGCACGTCATCCACCATGCGACCCACGATGCGCACCTCAGCACCTATCGTCACCGCGCCTGCCATCTGATGGATGCGGGTGTTGGGAGTGACCGCCACAACAACGCCATCTACCAGCCAGCGCCCTGCCAGGCCTTGCTCCGGCAGCTCTTCAATCACGCCGGTAAGGGTTGCCGGCTCTTGCCCGCTGCCCAACTCGTGCCAGAGTACACGGGCACGCACCGCCAGCAGCGAGCTATCGTCCTGCAGATCGGCAGCCACTTGCGCCAGCAGCCCCACGCGCGCATCGCCATTGACAAGGGTAGCGCTGTTGAGGGCAATGTCTATGCCGCTTACCGTCCAGGCAGTGGCACTGACAGCCTGAAGCGCACCCATCACCTCGACAGCCGGCAACGCATGGATGCCGCGAATGCGTCGGGCCACCAACGCGCCGCCCTCTTGCTGGGCAATCACCTGCACCCACGAACCCACAGCGATAGGCTCACCGCGCTCGTTGATGAGGGTATCGGCAGTAACCTGGAAGGCCTGGCCGCCGATAATCCACTGGCCGATACGGCCTTCGGGGATAACGGACACGGCCCCGCGCAGGCTCATAGCCGGTGGATTGGCTACCAGACGACGGGCTATCAGGGCATCACCATCACGAGCCGCGTTGGCTTCCACCCACATGCCGGTAGCCAACGTGCCGGTGACGCGGATGACGGTTTGTTCGTTGATGGCTACCGCCTGACCGGCTATCACCCACTGGTCGGCACTAAAGCTGTCCAGCACGCCACTCCACTGCACGCCTGCTTCCGGGCGCGGCGGCTGGGCCTCATCAGCGAATGCACTGCCTGCAAAAACGATTAACAAAGCAAGCATTGCCAGCACAAAGGCCAATGCTGCCAGACGAGAAAAAACAGTTTGTTTCATGAGAAATCTCCTGCGACGTTGAGAGGGACGACCGCCTGTAGCCAGCGCAGGCCGTCAGGGTTGGTTACTGGTGATGCCAAATCAGCGGCAGAAAGCTGCGCAGTTGCGCGCCATCTGCACCGCATACCTGCACGCTGAGGTCATCCACATAAAAATCGGTCAAGTCAAAGCTGTTGCTGGTGGCCCGCAGGCGTAGCATCACCTGCTGGCCGGCATAGCGGCTGATATCCAGCGTCACTTCATCCCAGGCCGTGCCGGTGGCTGTGTTGTCGGTCTGCCACAGGTCGGCCAACAGGGTGCCATCGCTCCTCAGCAGCGAGAGTGTCAGAAAATCGTGCGCCACCAGTGCATCTTCGCTTTCCTGCGCCCACCACAAGCGCAGAGTGATGGCAGATGCAGACGCGGGCAGGGTGAGCGATTGGCTGAGACGATCATCGGCGTTGTTGCTGCCGCCCAAATACGCTCCCCAACTGCCGCTGCGCGGGTTAAACTGGCTGATCAGGCTATAACCGCCGAGGCTGGATTGTGCCCAACCGGTTGTCGTCGCCTCAAAAGAGCCGTTGATCAGCGCGTCGCTGCACGAAGTGGCAGATGCTACCGGCGCTGCGCTGTGGAGCGGATGCAGGCCCGGCAAAAAGCAAAGCAGGATAAGCAATATCTTCATGGGGTAACACCGAATCGTTTCAAGATGACCAGCCGCTTCATGGCCGCGGCCGGGGGCGCGGCAGCGGCGGCACAGAGGCCGTTGGCTGCGGGGCAGGCGGTTGCGGAGTATCGGCGGGCTGCGGTTGCAACGTTGACTGAGGCATTGGCGTTTGCGCCAGCGCGGTGGCTGTTTCGGCGCGCTCGGTCAACCGCGGCCGCGGCGTTTGTGCCAGCGCGGTGGCTGTTTCGGCACGCTCGGTCAACCGCGGCCGCGGCGTTTGTGCCAGCGCGGTAGCAGTTTCGGCGCGTTCGGTCAACCGCGGGCGCGGCGTTTGTGCCAGCGCGGTGGCTGTTTCGGCACGCTCGGTCAACCGCGGCCGCGGCGGCAACACGCTGCCAACCGGCTGAGGCGTTACCGCGGAAGGCGGCACTCCCTGCACTTCGCTGGTCGGCCCAATAGCTGTGGGCGCTATGGCCGCCGGGGTGGCAGTATGCACAAGCACCGGGGATGTTGGTGTGGCGGTTGCCGTGGGCGATGCAATGGATGTTGCGCCGGGGGTAGCTGTGGCCGCAGGCAGCAACGGGGTAGGCGACGGCGTTGGCGATGACAGCGGTAACGGCGCGGGAGCAAGCGGTGAGGGCGTTGCTGCGGCCTGTACCTGGCGCAGCAGGCGCTCGGCAATGAGGGCAGCTTCAGCAAGTATGCGGGCGTCCTGCGCATCGGCAGCGCGCCGGCTGAGGGCGTGCAACACGCGCGCGTGGTCTGTCAGACGTTCGACCACCGTCTGCCGGGTGACTTCGTCGGCACGCTGGGCACGCTGAGCCGCGGCACGATCACCGGCCAGCAAGGCGCGCAGCGCTGCCGGCTCTACTTGCCCGGCTCGAATCAGATGGCTTTCCAAATCGCTCAGGCGGCGGTCGGCAATACGCAACTCTGCGGCTGCGCCCGCTTGCCGGTCAAAGGTTGTTACTGCCGGGGCCCGTTCAGCCAGCACCCGCAGGCTATAGGCGACCTGGCCGGGTCGGCTGGAGGCAACCACTCCGGCGCTGAAGGTGGTGAAGAGCAGCAGCATGAGGGCGGCAGTCAACGCCAGACGGCCAGGCGCGAAGCCGGTCAGCCGCCCAAGCAGGCCGGTACGTTGCGGCTGTGCCCGACGCTGTGCCGCGGCCTCACGCAGGGCTACCAGAGTACGGGTGTTTTGAGCCGCGCTGGGGGCAACCTGATGCAACGCCGTCAGTTGCGCGGCCGCGGCCAGCATGGGAGCCAGCTCACGGGCATGTGCGGGGTAGCGTTGCAAACACGCTTCCAGGCTTTCGCCGCGTTGTAGCCGTTGCAGGCAATCATCCAAAACCACGGCCAGGGTCATGGCAGGCCTCCTGCGCGGGTTGACGAGGGGGCCAACAAACGCCCCAACGACCGCAGCGCCCGATGCTGCAGCGATTTCACAGCACCTTCGCTTTTTCCCAGCCAGGCAGCAATCTCGGCGTTGCTCATCTCTTCGGCAAACTTACCCACAATCACCAACCGCTGTTCCTCGCTGAGTTGGTTGAGGGCATCGGCCAAATGAGCCTCGGTTTCACGCTGCTCGGCATAGTGCTGAGGATCGGCAATCAGGCCGGCAGCAGGCAGCGCATCTGGCAACGGCAAAGGGGCACGGTTCTGGCTGCGATGATAATCGGTGAGCAGATTGGCGGCAATGCGATATAGCCAGGCGCTGAAGGAAGCAGCCGGGTGATGACGATCAAGACGAAAGCGGGGAACGTGTTGGATAAAACGCATAAAAAGCTCAGTGTTCAGCTCGGCAGCCGTGTCGGCGTCGCCACTGCGCGCCCAAAAATAACGGTACAAACGATCGCCATACAGGTGATACACCGTTTCGATGGCGGCTTGTTCCGCAGCCTGGCAGCGAGGCAGCAGGGCCAGGATTTGGTCATCGGTAATCGCAGCGTGAAGAGCCATTCTAAGCAAGATAAACGACGAAAGCAGGGTTTAGATACGGGGACGAAAAAAAACTGCTAACCCAAAAGCAGCTATGAGTGCGCAATTTCCGACCAAACCAGCCCGGATGTTCCGCGAAAAGCGCGGTTGTGCGCCCAGCACATGGATGGTTGACAAGCAAGTGAATGACGAGGCAAAACAGGCAGGCCACGCGCAGCAGTGCGGTTTCCTCTGCCGGTTCCCGGGTGGCAGTGGCAAGCTGGCAGCTTATACTCCCCCTTTGGCTGGGCTAGGGCTGAGCGCGCAATGCCTGGCATACAGCGGCAGGTGTGGCAGCCCGTCGCACCATCGCCAGTGCCGTAGAACCGGTCTGCGTCTCGGCGTAGATGGCATCCAGCAGCCGCGGCCAATGTGTGCCCATTACCACCAGCGGTTTGCGCGGCAGCTCGCCCGCCAGCAACATATTCCACACCAGCGCCAGCTCGGTCAGCGTGCCCAGGCCGCCATCTACCACCACAAAACCGGCGCTTTCCTCGGCCAGGCGTTGGATGCGCGCCGAAAGCCGCGCGGTTTTGCGTTCCTCCATCACCCACGGGTTGGGGGTGACGTGGTCAAAAGTGGCGCAGGTATAGCCAACGGTGGGCGCGCCCGCAGTGTGTGCGCCGCGCAGCACTGCCTCCATGCTGCCCTGATAGCCGCCGGTGGCAACCGCATAACCGGCTTCGCCCAACAAGCGGCCCAATTCCAGGCAGTCGGCGTATAAAGCACTGTCCACAGCGACGCGCGCGCCGCCGAATACGGTGATGAGAAGAGATGTGGTCATGGGAGGGGAGAGGGGAGAATTGAGAGTTGAGAAGGGAGAAGGGAGAGTTGGCTAAACCCGTATCGAAGCCCACCGCTGCCACGCCGCGAACGTGGGTTGAGTAGGGTTTGGCGGTGTCCAGCGACCATCATCCGGATTCACACAAGACTTCCATTAGCTGATACGCGCTGCCAAACCCGTACCGAAACCCCATGATTCCTCCACTAGTTCCCGCGGTGCAGTGCTGGGTAGAGCGTGCAGAAGCGGGCGTAGTGATCGGCATACAGGGCAACCAACCCAGGCTGGGGCCAGGTAGCTTCGTTGGGGGGCGGCAATATCTGCTGGGCAGCGGTGTAATCTGCATACAGGCCAGCGGCGATGCCAGCCAGCAAGCCCGCGCCCACACCAGCCTGCTCACGCCCGGCGGGTAACAGCAATGGGCAACCCAACACATCCGCAGTGATTTGCCGCCACACAGGTGCGGCCAACCCGTTACCCACGGCCAGCAATTGCTGCGGCAACGGCTGCATTTCGCCCATCACCGCCAAAATTTGGCGCAAGGCAAACGCTACGCCCTCCATAATTGCCCGCGCCAGGTGGCCGGGGCCATGTTGCAACGTCAATCCTACAAACGCGCCACGCGCCTGCGGGTCCATCAGCGGTGAGCGTTCACCCGCCAGGTAGGGCAAAAAAAGCAGCCCATCGGCCCCAGGCGGAGTAGCTGCGGCCAGCATGGCGAGGCGTTGATACGCGTCCGGTGCGCCCTGCCAGCCGAGTAAATCACGCAACCAACGCAGCGACAGCCCCGCCGTCAGCATGGCTCCCAGCAAATACCAACGGTCGGCGGGAGCATGGCAAAAGGTGTGCAATCGGCCCAGCGGATCACCGCGCGGCACGGCCAGTGGCAAAAACACCTGGCCGCCGCTGCCGATAGTCACAGACCCTTGCCCCGGTTGCATCAGGCCGTTGCCCAGCGCCTGCGCTGCCTGATCGGCACAGCCCGCGGCCACGGGAATACCGGCAGGCAGCCCCAACGCGGCAGCCGCTGCGGGCCGCAGTGTGCCAGCGACTTCGCTCGGTTCGATCAACCGCGGCAACAGGTGCGCGGGCAGCTCCAGGGCCTGTACAATCTCCAACGACCAGGTGCGACGCCGCACATCAAACAGCGCCGTAGCCGAGGCATCGGTAGCTTCGGTAGCTGGCTCACCGGTAAGGCGCAGACGCAGGTAATCTTTGGGCAGCAGGCATGTATGAGCAGCAGCCAGCCGCGCCGGGTCATGGTGTTGCAGCCAAAGCAACGTTGGCCCCAGAAAGCCCGCCGCAGGAGCTGTGCCGGCAATTGCGGCCAGCCGCGCCGCGCCGATGCGCTCGTTGAACTGTGCGCTCTGCGCCGCGCTGCGTTGATCGGCCCAGGTGATGGCGCGCCCCAGAGCGCGGCCAGCAGCATCCACCAGCACGGTGCCGTGCATCTGACCAGAGAGGCCAATGGCAGCAATGGCAGGATGACCGGCCTGCGCCAACGCCGTGCCTGCGGCCTGCACCGCGGCCTGCCACCACTGTTCCGGCTCTTGCTCTGCCCACCCGGGCTGCGCTGCCAGCAAGGGATATTCCTGCGCAGCCGCAGCCAGACAATGCGCGTCCTGGTTGATCACCACAGCCTTCACGCTGGAAGTGCCCAGATCGAGAGCAAGCAAATGGGACATAACGGGGGTAAGCAGCTCGCAAAGATTGATTGGCTGAGAACTACGGAACGAGGGAATGCGTCTCGATTTCGAGCACGCGCCAGGGGTAGACGTTGATCACCTGAGTGGCGCCGTAGCGAGTTTCTACTACTTCATCGTGGCGATAGACGTGTTTATGACCGTGCAGCAAATAGCGCGGCTGAAAACGGCGCATCAGCCAGAGGAAGGCATCGAAGCCCAGGTGAGCGCGATCGGGGCCGTCGTGGATGCCCGCGGGCGGGCTGTGGGTAAGCAGGATATCAAGCGGGCGGCCGTGGCGAACCTGATGCCATAACAGGCTGGGCACAAGCCGCAGGGCCTTGCGCCACATTTCATATTGGGTGTACTGAAAACGGGGATTGCTGTTATAGCGGATGCTGCCTTCCAGTCCGGCGATGGCAAGGCCCTTTTCATGCACCAGGCGACTGTCTGCGTCCATGGGATGACGCTGAAAAGGCTGCAACCCGCCCGACGCCTCAAACTCGCGGCCCGACGCATGGTTGCCGTGTACCATCAGACAACGCACATCCAGCGTGCTGGCGATGAAATCCAGGTAGTAGTCGGGCAGATCGCCGCAACTCAGCACCAGATCCACCGGGCCGACAAGTTGGCGCATGGCCGGGCTATACAGGGCAGGGATGACTTTATCGCTGATGGCTAGAATACGCATAACGCTCGCTCAACATTGAGTGAGCAGAGTATAGCATGGTTAGCGTGCAGGAAAGAATTCGGTTATAGCCGTGGCTGAAAAAAGGCACACAAGCGACTTCTTGCTGGAGAAAGCAGCCCTCGCAGCTATTCCGCTCTTGCCTGGTCTTGCAGGGGAAGCGCGTAAGTCTGACCCCAATCGCCCATCGCACCCAACACCGGGCGCAAAGTGTCACCGAGGGGAGTGATGCTGTATTCAACTTTCGGCGGCACGACCGGATACACTTTGCGGCTTATCAGCCCGTCGCGTTCAAGCGCGCGCAGCTCTGAAGCCAGCATCTTTTTGGTGATGCTGGGAATCGCGCGTTGCAATTCGCCAAAGCGGGTCACCTGATTGCTGATCGCCCACAAGATGATGATCTTCCATTTGCCACCGATCAATTGCATGGTGGCTGTCACCGGGCAGCGATATGGGGTTGTTATGGGGTCCAGAGATGAATTGTTCATAGCTACCATTCTCAATAGTCACTTTTTTGTACCTACTTGACTTCTCGTAGGTTAGGTACTACTATAACACTATGTTTGTTTTTAAACAAAACTTCTATCTACTCAAGGAGTAACGTAACACGATGAAGCAAAACAAAGAAATCGCATTGGATGTCTCACGCGCCATTATGAACGGCGAATGGGATCAGGTTGAAGCGCTGTTGTCGGATGATTTTCAGTACTTTGGCGACGGCAACCCGGCCATCAACAAGCAGCAGTACATTGGCTTTATGCGCGGCGTGCTCTGCACGGGCATGACCGACATGGACATGCAATTCCTGCGCGTGGTCGAGGAAGGCAGCATGGTCGCAGTTGATTACACCAACGCCATGACCCATTCCGGCTTATTCTACGGCGTGCCGGCAACCGGAAAACGCGTGCTGGCTACCGGGCAATTCATGCGCGAGGTCAAAAACGGCAAGGTCACTGCCGAGTGGCAGACCACCAATGCTTTGGGCTTGATGCAGCAATTAGGCGTTATTCCCAGCTAAGTGCCCGCGGGCTGGCCCTGCGTCACAACAAAAAGGAGCGCGGAGACCAGCATCTCCCTGCTCCTTTTTTGTTCTGCAAACCTTCGGCCTGCGTCCCGCGCGCATCCTGCACCGTGCGCGGCGCGGCAGCCTCTTACTGCGCCGCGTCCCAATCGTGCCAGAACGCTTCAGCAAGATAGGCATACGCTGCGTTCGCCTGCACCTGCAAGGCCAGCTCGCGGTTGATCTTGGCCGCGGCTTCGCTGCCGTTAAGGCTGCCTATGTGGAGCCACCCCTGACCACCTGCCTGCACCAGCACCATCTTGTTGTGGATGCCGCCCAGGGCCGGGTTGCCCAGGCGCGCTTCCAGATCCAGATGCTCGGCTTGAGCCAGCAGGTTCAGATAATCGGCTGTGATGCGGTTGGAGGCGGCATCGAAGAAGCTATCCAGCATGATGCGCACGCGTGCGCCGCGGCGGGCGGCATCCACATAGGCCAGCAGCCGCGGGTTGGGCACGCTGAGTGGCGTGGCTGTAGCTGCCCCCCAATGGTCGCGCTCGTAAAGCTGCTGCACCAGCACCACATCGCCGCGGCCGGCGCGGGCTACCATGCCCAGCAAACCGCCTGCCTCAGCCGGCAGCAGGCTGGTTTCAGGGGCCTGCACAAACTCAGCCTGAAAGGAGCCGCCAAGGCGCAGCGGTTCAGGATGCACCAGCGTATAACCGCTGCCGCCGCTGGCCGGGTCGGGCACAAAGCCTGAGGGTGGCGCGCCGTATTTGGCGTCGGTGGCGTCCCAACGAAAGAGATCGGCATGATGCGCGGGGTCAAGGTCGGCGTTGAACAGGGCCAGGGCACGCGCGGCCAGTACGGGATCATCGCTCAACAGCGCTGCACCGCGGCGACCACGCGTGCCGTCACGCTTATCATCGTAAGGCATAGAGTCGGGGCTGAAATTTTCGCTGCTTACTAGCAGCAGGCGCTCGTCGGCCAGCAGGTATTTGGCGTGGAGATGGCTGTAGCGGTCGTCCGCGTTGTTGCGGTCGCTGGTCATGAACCATACCTGGCCGCCCGCGGCCTCGATCAGTTGACACAGGGCGCGCTGCTGATCGCTGATGCCGCCCACCGGGCCACCCTCCAACAGCAATTGCACCTGCACGCCCGCCCGCGCCCGTGCGGCCAGTGCTTCGGCCAGACGCAGGTTCTCAAAAGTGTAGCTGCTGAGGCGGATGCTGCTGCGCGCCGCGGCAATGGTTTGGCTCACCACGGCATAGAGGTTATCGGGCGCGAGGGCCACGGTAAGCACGCCACTTGCCTGAATCGTCGCGGGGCGGGCGAATTGCTCCAGGTCCCAACCCGGATATTGCACACGCTGACCGAGGTAAAGATCGGCGGGATGCTGCGCCCAGTCTGTGGCGCGGTCGCTGTCAGCCTGCGGCTGGCCGCTGCGCCAATCCAGCTTGCGATAGAGGATTTGCCCCTCGGCAGGGAAGGCATTGCTGGGAGTGTAGGGCAGCAACGCAGGCCCCAGCCAACCGGGCTGAGCAGGGTCACCTCCCTCGTACACCACGGCATCGGCCAGGGCACCGGCACGGTTGAAGAGCAACGCCTGGCCGCCGGTGTTGGCGAAACGCAGGGCAGTTCCGCTGAGGTTGGGCACAGCGGGATCGCTGTCTGTGGCGTATTCGCAGCCGGGCGCGTAGCCAAACGCGCGCGTAAAGGCACGCGCGTCCCCGGCGCACCACAGCCCTTCGCCGGCAGAGAGCTGCAACGCCGGAAACAACACACGGCGCTGACCATCACCTACCGCGTAGCCCGCCAGATCGAGGGTGGCCGCACCCACATTCCACACACGAAACGCCTCATCCGGCTCGTTGGTGGTTTCGCTGTCGTAGTAGAGCGCAGCCAGGCGGATGCGCGGCTGCTCCACCGGCACCAGCGGGATGAAGACGCGCGGCGGAGCAGCGGGCGCAGCGGCCACGCGCGGCGATCCGCTCAGCAGCAGAACGGCAAAAATCAGCAACAACAGGCGCATGGGGATCCCTCCAGCTATGCCATACAAAAACGCCGCCGATACGAGGTGCGCGATATCAGAAGATGGTTCCCCCGAAATCGTTATTGCAAGTAGCCGTGTGCCTTGAGCAGGCGTAAGCCTTCCAGCCGCATCGCCTGCGGGTAGAGCGTGCGATAGATGTGGCAATGCGGGCTGCGAATGTCCCAACGACCGGTGGCGCGGTAGGTTTCCAGTGCACAGCCGCCGGTGCAGCGGTAGCGATAGGTGCAGTCACGGCAGCCCTCTTTTTCATCCACCGGCAGATTGCGGATTGGTCCGCTGGCTGTGAGGCGCAACAGGTCGGCGTCCAGAGCGCCGCTCAGTGGAGAGTCCAGGTGCATCTGGCATTGGGCCAGCTTGCCTTCGTGGGTGATGACCGCATAGGAGAGTCCCACGCCGCAGGTGTGGGTGTGCGCCTGCGCCTGCACACGATCCAACAGCCCGTTGAGGAAGGGGCGCACAGGCAGCAGTTCCTCAAACACGCGGTAGGCGGCTTCCATACCGTGAATGATGGTGGTTTCTTCCAGTTGCAGATCGTGACGCGATAGGGTTTGCGGATTGGCGCGGTAGAAGTTCAGACTCACCGGCAAATCGCGGGCGATGGCCCAGCGCACGGCATCGGCAACGCCATCGGCGTTGAGGCGTGTCACGGTAATGGTGACATCAGGGCGATAGCCCAGCGGCAGCAACACCTCATCCACGGTGTGTTCCAACGCGGCAAAGCTGCCGCGCCCGTTGCGCAGGGGGCGCTGTTGGTCATGCGCTGCGCCCACACCATCCAGCGAAATCGCCAGCTTGATGCCCGCGGCCTGCATCCACACCACATCCTCACGGCGCAGATGGACGCCGTTGCTTAAGACCACTTCCTGCAGGGTCATGTCATTTTGTTGCGCCAGGCGCAGGGCCTCATCGTGAAGCTGACGAATGCGGGCAAAATGCAGGGTAGCCTCACCACCGGCGTATTTCAGCTTGAGCGCACGGAAGCCCTGTTCAGTGGCCGCGGCAAAGAGCGCAGCCAGCGCCGCGCGGCCCGTGGCCTCACTCATATGGGCCGAGGACTTGCGCACATAGCAGTAGGGACAGTCCAGGTTGCAGGCATTGGTAACGTGCAGCCAGGCGGTGAGCATTTCCGGCGCGGGTTGCTGCCAGGCCAATTGGGCATCCACCGGCTGGATCAGGCGCTGGGCTACGAGTTGCTGATCCAGCATGTCGTTGCTCAACAGGTGGGGTGTCTTGAATGTCTGCCAGCGTTGCAGGGCCGCGTGGTTCAGCACACTGGGGCCGGCTGGGGCAAAGGGACTAAAGGCGAGGTGAAAAGCATCATGCAGGGGAGTGATCGCTACATCCGCGGCGCGCGCCCACAAGATGGGCATGGTGGGCTGCGCGCCACTCAACGCCGCGGGGGTGTCGGCGCAGGCGCAGTCGTTGTCCGCATTGCCGGTATAGCTGTCAAACACCAAGAGCGAGCCATTATCGGGGCACGCGCAGTCTTCATTGTGAGCTATGACTGAGCCGGTGAGAAGAACAGGATCGCTAGTTGCCCTCGCCATGTCTATTACTCCACTGGTCCGAAACAGTCGTTGAGCCACCCTTCCAAACGACTGAAATCATAGGGGGTTGACTGACTCTTGTGGTCTTTATCGGATGATATGGCTTGTAGCTTTCCTTTATACTTCTCGGCGGCTTCATGTTGGAACCGATAAAACATGCGATATTCAGTGCCATTGAAGTGTTTTACATGGCCATAGATTTGATCGTAGGTGACGACCAATGAACGCGAGCGCTGTGAGAACATCTGACCATAGTACAGACTTAACACATAGCTTTCCGCTGCCTGGCTCAAAAACTTTTTAGCGTTTTCATCCGTTTCAAGGCATTGATAGAAATCAGGGTTGCTAAGGCCAACGTATTGCTGGCGTAACTGCGCGCGACACTCTTCAAATTGACGCGTGGCAATCGCCGCGCGCAAGCCTGCAATCTTGGCAAGCTGATAATAGTAATGGGTTTCCGCTTCTTCAGGCTTGATTTGTGGGTCATCCGCGACGCGGTAGCCCTGCAGTACAGAGCGTTCAGCCTTGTCGGTTGCTTCCCCTGCTTTATCATGACTGTAGTCGTCGGCATAAAAGCGTAGCCAGGCCAGGTCTACTCGTGCCTGCAGAGCGAGGAAGGGGAACCGTTTTTCAGCCAGAGTGATAGCCTTGCTGAGCTGAATTTCAGCGTCGCGGGCCAGGCGATCACGACGTTGCTTGTTAGAGGAAATTCTTCGAGAGCGCAGCCGATCCCGCAGCAGGCAGCCAAATTCCAGGCGGGCTTCAACCTCGCGAATAATTTCCGAATCGCCATCGAAGATATCTACAGCCTCGCGCAAGGCTGCTTCTGAAGCATCATACAGCGCTTCGACATCCGTCTCCAGCAAATTCCCTGCTTCCTCGGTGTTAGCCAGGCGACGCAGCCCAATGCCAAGCTGAGTCAAGGCCAGTCCCTGACCACGCTCGTCACCAGCGCGACGGAACAAGGCTAACGCCTGAGTAGCCAGACGCCAGGCAGTCGGCGTGCGCTCACGGCCATTTTTGATTAGAGCCAGCGTGTTCAAGGAATAAGCAATCGGGATCTCCGCGCCCAACCTCCGCCGCAGGTTAAGGGCATCCTGGCAGATCCGTTCACCACGCTCCTCACGGCCCAAGGAAGCCAATGCGCGCGCCAGATTGTTGAGGGTTGCGGCATGTTGCGCCTCCATGGGGGCTGCACGCAGATAAAGAAGCGCCTTGCCGTAGTCCTCTACGGCTTGCCGATATTGCCCGCGCACCACTTCGCCGTAGCCCAAGAAATTATAGCCAACGGCGATCAATCGTTGCAAGCGCGGCAAAGCAGAATGGCTTTTATATCCCTTTGTGCCCTGAGCTTTTCCGCAAGAGACATCATCATCCGTCTTGGCTAATTGCACAAGGCAAGCAAGCGCATCCCTAAGTCCCTTGGTGGCAAATTCTGCGTCCGGTCCACGCATAATGCGCGCATAGTCGTACCAAATCTGGCGTTCATAGGCATTGAAGGGATGATCCATTCTCGTACCAGGATCGTTCAACCGGCCAACAGCTTCTTCAATGGCGTGATACAACGTTATCGCGCGGCTGAACTCACGGCGCAGGATGAGACGTTTGATCCAACGCGCCGCATCTTCTTCGCTCGCCGCGCGCCGGAGAGCGCCAAGCCTATTCTCCTGCACCGGTGAAAAGTGCATGGCGTGTGGGTCATGCAGGGCACGCCACATCTCTTGCTGCGTCACAACGTCTCCCTGAGCATTGTTGGCGCGCCATGAGCTTTCTACCAGATCGGTATACGCGTTGTTGAACCCATGTTCAGGATCGAGCAAAATTTGATAATGCAACCACTGCAATTCCCAATCGCGAATACTTTGCTGAACCGCGTCTACATCATCCTGTTCCGCGGTGGTCAGAGAAGAAGGTTTAATGCGCAAAGCATCCTGTGGGGTTTGCACCGCCTGTGCCAGCCGTTGCTGATCTATCAGTTGCAACTCTTCCCGTCTTTGATACAAGTCTTTCAGTTCGAATGCCGCCCATTCCACCAGCTTGCCATATTGCTGATGCCGCATCTCGCTTTCATAGCTGCGCAGGGCATCAGTATCGGCCATGCGCTCAGCATAGATGCGGTAGATTTCGTCCTGCAAGCCCATGCGTCCATCGGGGCGAGGGCGGGCAATGGACAGGTGACTGATTTTTTCCAGATCCGAAGCAATTGCTTCCTCCTCTCTAAATGTCGGTTGCCAGCTCGTACGTACTTTTGTATTGCTGTCCAGAATGAAATGCAACTGACCGGCATCCAGCCCCATGGGGCAGCGCGCCAGAGCCTGCATGATCTCAGCGCGGCGGCCGGGCTGCTGAAACAACGCGTCTATAAAGGACTGTCCCATCGCTTTTTGCAGCCCTGTTAGTTGATCAGCAGCAAGCTTCTCTTGCATCTGTGATGGCGACAAGCGTAAAGGATCGGGAAACTCAATCGGTTCGTTCAACAGGTCGCTGTAAAGCGACAAAAGTACGGGACGCCCGCCGGTTAAGAGGTGCAAGGTATGCAGGCGCTCCGTGTCAGCGGTCAGGGCGGTAAAAGTATCAGCCGTTTGGCGCGTAGCACCAGAAGCGTCGGGGCGGTTGGCGCGCTCTTGCCATTCCTGCGCCAAATAGCTGAAATAGGCTTCTGTCTCAGCTTTGTTAAAGGCCCCCAGCGGCACCTTGATCGGCGCGCAGGGTTTACCTTGTTGTTGGTTCAGCGCGGACAACTTGCCAAACAGACGCTCTCCCTCTTGCTCGCGACCGGCGATAAGCAGGGTTGTATTAACAAACCGGCCTCCTTGCAATTGCTGCAGCAACCACTGATCGCTGGAAATCGCCCAATCGTCCTCCGTCAACACATCGGCATACTGCCGCAACCAGTTGGAACTGTCCAGAACAAGGCGTTCGGCGGTATCTAAAAGCAATACGACGCGCCGCTCGGCGGCACCCTGCTGGTAGTCACGCCAGAAGTCAGCTTCAGCCGTATGTTCTGCTTCGGCTACAGCCGTGAATCCGGCGCCTGCCTCCAGAGTGCGCTGATAATCGCTTAAGGCGCGGTCGTAGCGGCTGAAATCCATTCCACCTGGATAGGACAGGGCATCGCGCAGGGCCTGAAGCAGGCGGGCGCGCGAAGTCAAGCGAATATCAACCAGGTCTATGGCGTCAGAGACCATTACCTTGCCCAGGGCTGCCCACTGATAAGCCGCCTTATGTCCCTTAAAATCGGGATGGCCGACGCGCGCCTGCACTTCTTCGATCAAGCGACTTTTACCAATACCACCGGGGCCAGTGATCAGGATCATTTGGCACCCGTCATGACCGGTATAAATCGCAGTTTTAATTTGATCCAGCGCGTCCTCGCGACCAATCATGGTCTCGACGCGCCGCGCCGCGTCAAACAGGTATTCACTCATGATCCACGCTCCAGAGTGGCGATATCCCGCAGCAACTCATCCAGGCCGGGGGCAAACTTATAGAAAGAATCAGCATGGCGGACCACAATGCCGCGCTCCAGATCAGCAGGTTCTAAGCGGCGTTCACTGATAGCCTTGAAGTTTTCAAAAGTCCAGGGGTTCTCCAAACGGGAGGCCCAACGACTGTATGAGCTAATTTGCTCTGGGGTCAATACGGGAAAGCGTGTGGGGTTCTGGTTATCTGCAGCAGGCCGATTGACCAGCTCCAGGCAACAGGCGCGCAGTTGGTCAGGCCCCAATACCTCGCCAGACTTGGCCAAGTTCCAAAGATAGGCATTGATAAAGGGATGGTCCCATTGATAGCTGGTGCTCGGCGGCAATAATTCTGACAGGTCCAATCCTGGAAGGCTCTTAGCTTTTTGCCCAGCAGCTTCATCTTCGGTAAATACATTCAACTCTAAAACCTGATCCATCTGTTTAAGGTAATAATTGGTGAGGGGGCGTCGGCGCGCCATGATAACCCGAAAGAAACCGGGAGAGATTCGCAGAAAGGTTGTACGAATCTGCTCTTGCAGGAACGCAAAGTCATCCTGACCGGCTAACTCATCCAAGCCGTCAATCAGGACAAACAGCCTGTTCTGAACCCCATTTTTCTGAGCGCGCTGTGCCATTGCCACAACAATAGCAGCGAGTGTTGGTACCAAATCAAGGGAAAAGTCCAGTCCAATTAAATTAGCAGTCGTGATAAGCTCGCGTTTTAAATCTTGATGGTTGCTTTTAAAGGCGCCTAGCAATTGACCAGCCTGGTAAAGAATCGTACCTGATCCCGGAGGCAAGCGGTCACCAGGACGTTGAGCCAAATCCTGCAGAGTCCAACTTTTTCCTGTGCCTGGCGCTCCCATCAGCGATAGCAAAGCAACTGGTTGGGTCTGAATATAATCACGTATTTTTGTATCTACTCCCAATCGCGCTATGTAAGAGGCGGGAGAGTACTCAGTGAAATCTCGCTGTTCTTCGGGACTCATGAGTGTCCCTCCTTCCCTAAGAAACTTGTAACCATCGCATCTGTTAAAGTGTATTCTTCAGGATTTTCTTTTGTAAGCCGTTGCCACAAATTGGCTAAATGTCGCGGATTGTTGAGAGCAGCTCCAATTAACCTAGTTAAACTTACTAACTGACCTCCTATTAATTCTGTGACTATACCTCGCTGATTAAAGCGGTATTCCACCATATTTTTCAGTTCGTCTGCTGTCCAGGTTAAAGCTATGTCTGTGATACCATAAACCTTAGCCATTGGTAATGTAGAAACAGGAGAACCGCTGCTATTTACACAAATTATCACTTGGACGGAAGATTTAAAAGCATCCATCAATTCATACAATTCAGATTTTTCTTGAGATAATTGACTTATTGCTTCGACTTCTGCTAAATCTAACGCTACAACGACCCCGCGCTTAAAGCCTAGTTTCTCAAGCACACTTTTTAAGGCAAAAAACCAATCCCGCGGAGAAAGAGTATTACTCTTCTGTATATTGATGTTCTCTATAGTTTGACCTAAGAGCTTGCGCTCAAGTATAGCCTCTTCTTTCCTAACAACAACAGGAGAATCTGATTGAGAGTTATCACTACTGTCCGAGAAATTACTTAACTGGAAGCGCAAAAGCGATGAGCTTCTAGCCGAAACAAGCAGAGTGGCCAACAACTCCCGCTGTTCTTGACTTTTCAATTCTCGCAAACAAAAAGATTGTTCAACTATTACCCGACTCAACTCCTCGATTAAATCATGCTGGATCGTAGAGATATGGGGTATTGTATTGTAGTAACAACCTAATACAGGTTTATTAGGATCGCCATAACGCGTTAATGCTAAAGCTAAGGCGGTACGCCCTACACCTGCTGGGCCATAGACCAAAAAATGGTTTGATGATTCAACAAGCTTAGCATAAACAGGATGCAACCTCCAGAAGGTCTCTTTCTCCTTAAACAAGTCGCATTGTTCTTCAATATTACGCGCATCTGAATATGGAAATAACTGCAAACCAGCGAGAGTATACTTATTGGGATCATCAAACTTTGGTTTATGACAATTTTGAAGATTACTGAATGAGCGTTGCGGCCATTTTAATGGTTCTACCGAACCCAAAATTGAAGCCACCATCTCATCAAACATTACTAACTGCTTACTTGATAATTTATAGCGCGGAAAAGTACGAATAAGCGAATAAAATTTCGAATAGTCGTTCCTACAGTCAGAGATGTTCTTAGAGTGAGAGGCGTTCTTAGGGTCAGAGCTGTTTTTAGAGTAGCACTTTTTATATACAACAATCAATGCCCCAGCCCACGCATCTGTATCCTCCTCAAAATCATTGGCTGTTATTCGTGAAATGTCTCCAGAGCATAATTCATTCAACTTTTGAGCTAATATCCAGCGGTCATTATCAAGGTATTTACTTCGTTTTTTCAGTTCAGTGTATGAATTTGCAGTGTTATCGTCTTTGTTCTTGGAAATATCACCCAAAGACACCTGTCGAATAAATTCTTCTAACTTCTTACTTGCATCAATTTTCTGTTGCTTTTTATAGTCAGCATAGTTTTTGATTAAAAATCCAATTCCCGCTCCCAGAAGAGGTAAGATAGCAAGAAATGAATACTTATCAGCCAAAACGCGCAAATGTGCACGCGCAGCACCTTCAATCAAGATTAACTTGCTATAGGTTTTACCCTGAGAAGATATTTCAAAATATTTAAAAGTCCATCCACAACAAGAATAAAAAGGACCTTTCGTTTGAGCATTTTTAAAATAAAGAGTTATTGTCGTTGGGCCTTTTTCAAATGGCAGGGCTCTTCCTGTGGGAGTAATCACAGATGTGGCTTGAGGTGTAAGTATGGGAACAGTAGACGACACCGGCCATGTCATAAGTAATGTGTTACCCGATGTTGTTATAGTCAAGCTAACAGCAGACTGTGGCTCGATGTTAGTTAATATCAGAGGTAACTCACTGGACAAATTTAACTCAGCCGTTAAAGGACTTGAAGCATCAGAGGAAAGATAAACCGGATAGGCGTTTCCATCCGCAAGAAAACGTTTGGGATAATCCAAAACCAGTTTTCGCCCATCTGGTAAAGATATGGAAGAGCGAACACGTAGCAAGTCATTAACTGGCCAAATGACAGTAACCAGCCCCCAGAGCAAAAACAGCGCTACAGAAAAAAGCAAGAACATAAATCCCAAGCGAGGCAAATACGTCTGAAATTTTTCAGTTAAACTTTCAATAAGCTTGTCGAGTTTTTCGCCCACTTAATCACCACTTACCAGATTTCTGACGCGCGACAACACAGCTGACAACTACTGTGTTCACAGATAACAAAGAAAGATTCCATCGCCGCTTCCAAATTTACCGCAAAAAATAGAAAAATACCCGTTCAGAGGGAGAGGAAACGGGTTTCATGAGGTCATACAATCTAACGCTTGGCTTTAAAGCCAAACCGATAAATACATTATACACAACATAAGATTTTTTGTCCAAACCTGCCCTGAGCAGTTGAGATACTTCTTTGGAATATGCCTGCTCCAACCGTGCGATAGCTATGCCAACCCCACCAAACTGGATGCCAGCCCTCATCCTGGATATAACCGCAGCAGCAATTGCCCGATCCCACGCCTCCGTAGCTCAGAGGACAGAGCAGGGGCTTCCTAAACCATTGGTCAAGCCAGTTGGTCTCGCTAAAGCGCTCAAACAACAGCAGGGCAAATTCTCGCAGCAGAAGGGGCAATCGGCGCGCGAATACATGTCTGGCGGCAGGCCACTACTCGGCGGCGACCGCCGGGCAATCAATCGCCCGGCTACGGTGCAGCGCCCCATCAATGGGGCTTGCCAGCCCGCTTCAGCGGGCGCCGTTCGCCAGCCGGTGGGATTTCATCCCCCGGCGCTGCCACGGCGATGCACGCGCCTGCCCATCCACGTCGCACCACCGTCCGCCGACGGCGAGCGCCGGACGATCAATCGTCCGGCTACGGTGCAGCGCCCCGTCAACGGGGCTTGCCAGCCCGCTTCAGCGGACGCCGTTCGCCAGCCGGTGGGATTTCATCCCCCGGCGCTGCCGCGGCGATGCACGCGCCTGCCCATCCACGTCGCGCCTCCGTCCGACGGCGACCGCCGGACGATCAATCGTCCGGCTACAGTGCAGCGCCCCGTGAACGGGGCTTGCCAGCCCGCTTCAGCGGGCGTCGTTCGCTAGCCAATGGGATTTCATCCCCCGGCGCTGCCGCGGCGATGCACGCGCCTGCCCATCCACGTCGCGCCTCCGTCCGACGGCGACCGCCGGACGATCAATCGTCCGGCTACGGTGCAGCGCCCCGTCAACGGGGCTTGCCAGCCCGCTTCAGCGGGCGCCGTTTGCTAGCCGGTGGGATTTCATCCCCCGGCGCTGCCGCGGCAGCGCGCGCGTCTCATCCCTGCCGCGTCCCTGCGTGACAACGACCGCCGGACGATCAATCGTCCGGCTACGGTGCAGCGCCCCGTGAACGGGGCTTGCCAGCCCGCTTCAGCGGGCGTCGTTCGCTAGCCGATGGGATTTCATCCCCCGGCGCTGCCACGGCGATGCACGCGCCTGCCCATCCACGTCGCACCACCGTCCGCCGACGGCGAGCGCCGGACGATCAATCGTCCGGCTACGGTGCAGCGCCCCGTCAACGGGGCTTGCCAGCCCGCTTCAGCGGACGCCGTTCGCTAGCCGGTGGGATTTCATCCCCCGGCGCTGCCGCGGCAGCGCGCGCGTCTCATCCCTGCCGCGTCCCTGCGTGACAACGACCGCCGGACGATCAATCGTCCGGCTACGGTGCAGCGCCCCGTGAACGGGGCTTGCCAGCCCGCTTCAGCGGACGCCGTTTGCCAGCCGGCGGGATTTCATCCCCCGGCGCTGCCACGGCGATGCACGCGCCTGCCCATCCACGTCGCACCACCGTCCGCCGACGGCGACCGCCGGACGATCAATCGTCCGGCTACGGTGCAGCGCCCCGTCAACGGGGCTTGCCAGCCCGCTTCAGCGGACGCCGTTTGCCAGCCGGCGGGATTTCATCCCCCGGCGCTGCCGCGGCGATGCACGCGCCTGCCCATCCACGTCGCGCCTCCGTCCGACGGCGACCGCCGGACGATCAATCGTCCGGCTACGGTGCAGCGCCCCATCAATGGGGCTTGCCAGCCCGCTTCAGCGGGCGCCGTTTGCCAGCCGGTGGGATTTCATCCCCCGGCGGCCCCCGCGGCGATGCACGCGCCTGCCCATCCACGTCGCGCCTCCGTCCGCCGGCGGCGAGCGCCGGACGATCAATCGTCCGGCTACGGTGCAGCGCCCCGTCAACGGGGCTTGCCAGCCCGCTTCAGCGGACGCCGTTTGCCAGCCGGCGGGATTTCATCCCCCGGCGCTGCCACGGCGATGCACGCGCCTGCCCATCCACGTCGCACCACCGTCCGCCGACGGCGAGCGCCGGACGATCAATCGTCCGGCTACGGTGTAGCGCCCCGTGAACGGGGCTTGCCAGCCCGCTTCAGCGGGCGTCGTTCGCCAGCCGGTGGGATTTCATCCCCCGGCGCTGCCGCGGCGATGCACGCGCCTGCCCATCCACGT
>CALESQ010000075.1 GCA_937907455.1 uncultured Caldilineales bacterium | reverse complement strand
CAATGGGCGGTCTGTGCAAATCGCAGACCGCCTGTTTCGTAGTCTAAACTCTAGTGTGTTGGTTGGGTTGGGATTGTACCCCGATCAGGGTGACCTGGCTGCGGGCTATGGTTCAGCCTGGCACACCGGCCAGGGCAGCGCGTGGCGTTTGGGAACGGCCTGGAGCGGCGAGGCTACCAGCACCACAGGCGGTGATGATGCCAACGATGACGGCGTCAGCCGCAACTATACGCAGAGCTGGAACGATGGTACTGGGGAGGTCAGTATCACCGTCACCGGCCCTGCCGGCCAATGGGCCTGTCTCAACGCCTGGCTGGACTACAGCGATGGCTCGGCGACGCCCACGGTGATGGAGTCGCCCAACGGCCTGTTTGACGCCAACGAACATGTAGTGAACAACCTGGCGTTGCAAGCCGGCGCGGGGCAGGCCCTGAGCTGGTCGCTGGAGGCGGGCGTGATCAATGCCAATGCACTCTATCCCATGCGCTTCCGTCTGGTGGCTGACCCCAACAACGACGGCAGCTGCGGCGATGTGACGCTGCGCGCGCCTGCGGGCGGCGCACTACCCACCGGCCGCGCCGATGGCGGCGAGGTCGAGGATTACATCTTCCTGCCCGGACCAATGGCAATCACCCTGGCTAGCTTTGAGGCAGTGCAGCAAGGCGCAGACGTGCAGCTCACTTGGGAAACCACCAGCGAGCTGCATAACCGTGGCTTCAACCTGTACCGCGGTCTCTCGTCCGCAGGTTGGGATACCCAGATCAATGCCTCGCTGATCCCCTCGCAGGCGCAGGGCAGCTCCAGCGGCTTCCTCTACACCTGGAATGATCAAGCCGGTCTGGTGGCAGGCCAGACCTATTGGTATTGGCTGGAAGATGTGGATACGCAGGGGATCGCCACTCTGCATGGGCCAATCAGCGTGGTGTATAACGTACCTACTGCGGTGGAGCTGAGCGGCCTGCATGCGGCGTCGCACTCCGGCAACACAGCGGCCTGGCTGCTGGTTGCTTGGCTGATCATTCTGGCTTTGGGCGCAGGTTTCTGGCACGAGCGTCACAACGCTTTGCGTTGATTCTGATCTATTCAGGCTGGGTTCGAGGCTTTTGCCGGCCTCATGCAGGATAGCCTTGAACCCAGCCGAATTTAACGCATCAAAGGAGGGAATGCACAACAATTGAAGACTTTCATTTAATGTAGGTGGCGAAGTGCTTTGTAAATCAGGTTTTTGCCTATGGTAGTTGCTGGTGGCCTGTCATTCTGAGGTCCTGCAGCGCTGGGGAATTCCCTCACGAATGCACGTGGCACTCTTCGCTGCGTTCGGAGCGACACGGATGAGAGCGTTTAGCTTACTGAACTTCGCGTAATGACTTTGTTTACGATGCATTAAGCGGCATTTACGCCGTAAAATTTGGTTTCCTTGCTTCGGAAGAAGCAGGTAGTTGTTGAGGAGGATTGTTATGTTTACACGAATGCGTCTTGTCTGGATATTACTCGGTGTGCTGTTAACAGCACTCGCCCTTGTGGGGATGGCCGGCGCGCCGGCTGTCACGGCAGAACCTGCCGCACCCTCTGCGCCTGCGTATCAAACTCCCTACCCTACACCGCCGCCGCTGGTAAATACTATCACAGGCTTCGAGGGGCCAGGCCTATGTAACCCTACTGGTGATCCGAGCTATCAGTTGAACTTGGGGTATATAGCGGGACAGAATAATTTCTGCTTTACCGTAGATACAATTGCCCCTGCTGAGGCAATCACCATCCAGTGGAATCCCACTACTGCATTGCAAGGAACTGCTGACTATGTGAGTGTTACCGCTCCGGCAGGCTGCACAGCCGCCACTATCGCCTTCGGTTCAACCGGTACGGGGGTAGGAACCACTTCAACTTACCCAACGCTTCAACCCATTGGTACAAATACAGCTACTAAAACGGCGACCTATCAGTGCAGCGCCGCATCCGGCCAATGGAAGTTTTGTGTAAACAACGGTGACGGTACAGGGGGAGCCTGGAACGAATTTGCGGTCAAGGTGGCGAACGGCGGCACATTTGCCTATGGTCGTTTGGCTTCCAAAGATTGGGGATACACCAATGGTTCTTATTGTCCTGGCTGTGCCTTTGATTACACAGTTGTGGCGAACTGCGGCAGCGAGATTCATGTGCCACTGGATGACTATGAAAACATGGTGAATCTACAGGTCTTTGCGGCTAACGGTAACCCAGCACCGGATGGAAGTTGGTATGTACGCCGTCAAAACCCTGCAATCGGCTGGTGTACCTACGCCATTTGGGATGCAGCGCTTGGCCGCTTTAAGTACAATCCTGATGACGATGACTGTGCTGGCTTACAGAACTAGCCACCCGACAGTTTGGGTAGGTTGATCCAGAAAGTGACAGATATTGGTAA
>CALESQ010000074.1 GCA_937907455.1 uncultured Caldilineales bacterium | reverse complement strand
CTTCTGGAAACTTCAGCTAACGCCTTTCAGGCCAAATCGTGAACTACTGAATTTATTTATCCCTGTTTGCAGCAATCGCCCTTGTGGGCTATCATAGCCTGACACAGGTGGCGCGTTGTCACGCCGTGCCAGGCGGGGAGTTCCCCGGCAGGGGATGCCCCACTGGCGAGTGGCGTGGCGTTGGTTGTCTGCTACACCTATTCAACATGACAGATTACGAATGAGAATTTTATGTCAAATCATCTTGAGTTGATCCAACCCATTGTGGTACGCACTTATGACATTGATTTCGGCGGCATAGTCAGCAATATCGTCTACATCCGCTGGTTGGAGGATCTGCGCGTGCAGATGCTGGCTGAACACTTTCCGCTGGAAACTGCGGTGCGCGAGCTGGGCATTGCCCCGGTGCTGGTGCGTACCGAAATTGACTACAAGCGCCCTATCCGCCTGTTCGACCGCGTTCAGGCGCGCATGTGGGTGGCTGAAATCGGCGCAGTACGCCAGGTGCTGCAAGCGGAATTCACTGTGGACGGGGCGATTCATACGCTGGCCCGCCAAACTACCTGCTTTGTAGACATCAGCACAGGCCGCCCGGTGCCCACACCTGCTGCGTTGCACGTCGCGGCTGAATCTGCATGAGCCTATCCCTATGAACGATGTGACCCGTTTTGGCTATTACCTGTATCCCTCTGCTCTGACACCGACGCTGGGACATGCCGGCCTTGACGTGTATCTGACCAACCCGCCGCAAACGGAACGTTTTTTCGATACGGCTCGAGCAGTGTTTACGGTGTTCGAGGACGACGAAAGCAAGCGCCTGCATGTGCTTCATCCCTCGCTCCGACCAAACCGCCGCTATCAGGTGTTGCCGGGGCGCTTTTTCATCGAGGCGCACGACGGTGACCTGGTGGAGGGCCTCTGCTTTGGTGGAGAACTCACTGTAGAAATCAACGGTGGCTACACTGTGGCTCACCTTGTTTCGCCTGCGCCAATCTTCGATTTTGGCGATCCCGATGATGCAATGAATGTGCTGGATGAAGAGATGGAGGCTGAACTGGCGCGGCTGCGCGCTCAGTGGCACGGCGGCGAACACGATTTTGTCGCGCGCATCGCCCAACTCGACCCGCAAACGCTGCTGGTGACTGCGCTGCACCTGGCGCAACGCCAGCTACAGCGCGAGCAGAACGCCTATCAAAGCGATGAAACCGCTGAAGACCTGACAGGCATCCGCTATGCCATTCATGCGCTGCGCCGGGCGGGAGAATGGCCGGAGCATGTTTCATCCCTGGGGAAGTTGATGGGGATTTTGTGAGCAGAGTCAAAAGTGAGGAGTGAGCAGAACTACTCGCTACTTACTGCACTCTGATCTGTTCTTTTGTCATGTTTTCACCATCCTGATTGAGCATCATACTGTAAACTCTGTTCAGGACGGGTCAGAAGGGATACCCTCACCCTAACCCTCTCCCTGTGGGAGAGGGAACCGGAAACAGAGGGAACCGGAAAGTAAACACTCCCCGCCCCCCCCTGGGAGAGGGGCCGGGGGTGAGTGCAAACCAAAGACAAAAGAACCGCAGGCAATAAAGTGCTTTATAAATCAAGTTTTTGCTTATGGCAGTTGCTGACAGCCTGTCATTCCGAGACCCGCCAGGGCCGAAAAATCCCCCTCACCAACGCACGGGGGACTCCTCACCGTGTTCGGAGTGACAGCGGTGAAAGCCTTTAGCTTGCTGACCTTTGTGCGATAACTTCGTTTACACTGTATTTACTCTTTACGGGTTACGGGTTATATATTCAAAATCAGCTTGGCGATTTGCAAATATACCATCAAGCCGGTAGCATCCACCAAAGTACTCATAAAGGGGCCGGAGACGATGGCCGGGTCTACACGCAGCTTGCTGGCCAGCAGCGGCAGGAACGATCCCACGATGTTGGCCCAAATCACAATGCACAGCACTGCCAGCGACACCGCTTGCGCCACCGAGAAGGGGGTGTGCCAGATGAGGGCGCGACCAAAGCCCACGATAGCCATCACTGTTCCCAGCAACAAGCCTACGCGCAGTTCATGCCAAAGCACGGGCATAGCATCACGCAGGTCAATTTCGCCCAGAGCCAGCGAACGGATGATGGTGCTGGTGGATTGAGCGCCGGCGTTACCACCGGTGCCGATCAGCAAGGGAATGAAGAAGCTAAGCGATACCACGGTAGCGAGCTCGGTTTCATAATGACGCAACACGCTGCCGGTGAGTGTTTCCGTTAAGAACAGCAGCAGCAACCAGCCAATGCGCTTGCGGGCCACGGTGAGTACCGAAGTGTCGAGGTAGTTGCGATCCAGGGGTTGAGTAGCGCCAAGCCGCTGAATATCTTCTGTGGCCTCGCGCTCCATCACATCTACCAAGTCATCGTGGGTGATGATGCCCAGCATCACGCCATCGGCGTTGACCACCGGTGCCGACAGCAGGCCATAACGGCTCATCAGACGGGCTACCTCTTCCTGATCATCATCCACATGGGCGGTGATCACATCGGGAGACATGACCTCGGCCACAAGGGTGGTAGGGTCGGCGCGCAGCAAGTCATACAGGCAGGTGACGCCCACCAACCGACCATCGCGATCTGCCACGTAGAGATAGTAGAGGGTTTCAGCCGAAGAGGAAGAGGGAGCAGCGGTGCGTACAGCCAGCAAGGCATCGCCCACAGTCATGCGCCGACGCAGTGCCAGCACCTCACTGGTCATCAAACCGCCCGCGGTATCATCCTCATAGAGCAGCAGGGGACGAATCTCATCGGGATCTTCGAGCTGGGCCAGAATGGTACGACGCCGATCAGGATCCATGTCGCCCAGCAAGTCTGCGGCTTCATCCGGCTCCATCTGGTCAATAATACGCACCAGATCGGCATCGGCCAGCTCTTCGGCCAGCTCGGCTGCATCCTGGTCATCCAGGTATTCCAGCACATCGGCGGAGTCTTCGGCTTCCAGGCGGGGCAGCAGGTCAACCTGCTCCTGATCCTCCAGCTCGTCGAATACCTCGGCCAGGTCAGCCGGTCGCTGGTCACTGAGGATGCGCACGGCATCATCAACGCGACCGTTTTCCAGGGCCTCACGCACCTGCGCGAGTACCGCATCCAAATCAAAAACCCGCTCCATGAGCACCTCCATCGGGCAGCGAGGAGGCGGAAGCGGGCTTTACAACCGGCCGAAACAGAACAAACGCAGGTTATGGGCAGCTCAACCAGCGTCTCCTTGCAGCCTGTATGAAATTTTTGCAACCAGCGCCGCGCAGACGCTTACTGGGCAAATCAAAGATCGCGACAGCAGCGCAGCACGGACTAGGAGGTTTATCGTCAATCGGTTTCATAGGGTATTACAGTGCGCAGAAAAGAGAACGGCATTGCCGGCAGCGGCAATCGGTGAAGCCGAACAGAAATCGGCAAGCTCATGCGCAGCCTGAATTGTAGAACGATTAGGGATTTGTGTCAATTTTCCGAAACAAAAAGCCCTGACCAGCGCCCGAAACAAAAAAAAGCAGCAGGCTATGGGCGACAACATAGCCTGCTGCTTGGCGGAGAGGCTAGTAAGCCGCGCGCCTGGAACCGCCACCACTATGTAAGCTGGGCCATTCCAGAGCTTGCTTTGTTTCCACGGGCAAATCGTTGATAGCCACGCGCAACATGCGGCGCAACACATCGGCTTCGGCCACCCCTTCAATTTCCGCCAGATAGCGCAAACCTTCCCGCTCTGGCGGGGTCAATACCAATCCAAAGCGTTCAGTACGACGTGATGTTTTCATACGTAGTTTACCTTTCTGAAAGTTTCGATAATTATGGCAGGCAGACCGATGAAGGAAAATATTGCTACATTATGTTCCCAATCTGCTACCGTAATGAGCCGTAAGCATAAAATATTATTTCTTCACACAGACTGATCCGATAATTTACTATAAATATGTATGATCTATATAATACAGAGTATTGCGTAAGGAATGAACCAGATTATCGTTAACACAAAAAGATTACTGCGTTATTATTCATTACAATTTGCTGTCAATTAACAGGAAAACATTCCGAAAAAAGCTATAATTATGCGGTTACTTGTACTCTGAGGAACGAATATTCAACACGGTAGTAAGATTCACCTACAGCGTTTTAAGGATTCAATCCATGCTGGAAATCAAGTCTCTTGGTCAAATGGCCATCAATCTAAAAAATGCTACTACAGGATTACGGGTTGATAGCCGACGATCGTTGTTGATGATATTTTTAGCAGAAACAGGACGCCCGCAACTGCGCAGTGAGCTAGCGACTTTTCTCTGGCCACGCAGTGAGCGGCAACAGGCCCAAGTCAGTTTGCGCGTGCTGTTAAATCAGATGCGGGCGGAAGGCTACGCGCCCTATTTACAGGCCGACAGAAACACCCTGGCTTTGACCAACCGCGACCAAGTTCACTATGACATGGGTGAATTGACAGCGCTGCTCAACACCCTGGAACAGGCTACCCCGGCTGATCTGCTGGCAATCGAAAAGCTATACCAGGGGCCGTTTTGCGCTGGCCTGCCCGCAGAGCAATTCCCTGAGCTGCAAGAATGGAGCGATGCCATTCAATACAGCCTGGAGATACGATTAGCCCAGGCTTTTGAGCGGTTGAGCGGGTATCTGCTGGCTCAACGAAAAATCGCCCACGCTCTTGAAACCAGCAAACATTTGGTAGCTCTTGCCCCATATGAAGAGCGGGCGCAGATTTTGTATGTCAGCGCCCTGGCAGCCGATAATCAAATTCTGGCAGCGCGCCAGCATTTAGCTGCCTACAAAGCATTGATGCGCGAAGATTTTCCCAACCTGCCCCTGAACAGCGAGATTGAGCGTATTGCGCATCTCCTGAACGATCCCAAACGCAGCCACAAATTACTGGGGTTTCTTGGACAGTCGCAGCCTGCTGCATCCGTTTCGGTTTCGCTGCCGGAAGAACCACCCCAGCCGCAGCCGATAACTGCCACCATCATCGGTCGCGATGCTGAAGCAAACTGGCTTCAGCATCTGCTGAACAGCGGCCACCGTTTAATCTCGTTGGTTGGCATGGGAGGCACAGGCAAAACCACGTTTATTTGCAGCAAACTGGCTGATCTGAAAAGCTATGCCCCGGATGGAGTAACCTTTGTAGATGTACGCGCCTTGGGAGCTACCATCAACAGCGACGAGGATCTGTTAAGCACCATTCTACACACCCGCCAAATGCCACAGGTTAACGAAACGCCGCTGTTTAATCAGGTTATTGCAGCCCTGGGTCCAGGGCGTCAGGTGCTTGTGCTGGATAATTTCGAAGAAATACATCAGTGCAGCAATCTGGTGTTGCAGTTATTTGACGCATTGCCTTACTTGACGATCATTGTCACCAGCCGGCAACGTTTGAGCAGCGGCAAAGAAGCAGTGCTGGTGATCAACGGTCTTCCCACAGCAGTCAATAATGATCCAGCAACCAGCCCCAGCCAGGCCGCTCGTCTGTTCCAGGAGACTGCTGACAAACTCTACCCGCAACTGATCAACCCAGGCACAGATCTGCCGAAAATAGAAACGTTGTGCCGGCAGTTGGGCGGTTTGCCGCTGGCCATCGAATTGGCAGCCCAAAAGCTGGCCTTCTACAATCTAAACGAATTGCTGCAAGCGATTACCAACGATCTGACGATTCTGGAAAACACAGCCCAGGATGCACCGTCGCATCATCGCAGTCTTGCGGCTATTCTGGTCAACACATGGCAAGCTCTACCCGCAGAGGCACAGGATGTGTTGATGCGGCTCAGCGTTTTTTCGGGTCGCTGGCATCGGCTTGCCATGCAAGCCATTGCGCCAGCACCGCACACCACCTATCAACTGCTGCTCAACACAACTTCCATTCACATGGAAAAGCCAGGCTGGTTTTCCATGAATCCATTGCTCAGACAACATGCCGGCAAGCAGATGGGACAAAGCGAGTATCAGGCCACGATGATGCGCTACAGCAGCTATTTTCTGGGCTTGTTACCGGCCAACCACCACCTGTTGGATATGGTTGCCGCCAGGGACAGTGCCGATACAGAAAACGCACTTGAATACTACACCGACATTGCAGCAGCCTGGCGTTGGGCTGTGAACCATGATTTATGGAGTTCTCTGCACAGCTCGATTTCCGGCCTGGTTGATTATCTCTGGCATAAACCTGCCTGGCAAGAGGGTGCTGATCTGTTGCAACTGCTGACAGATCGACTGCCCTCGCGGCTGCTGTTGCCAGGGCAACTCTTCACAGCAGGAATGAGCAGCTTCGGCAGAGGGATGCTGCTGGCGCAACAGGGCGATAGCCCGGCCCATTTGCAGGCCCGTCGGCAAGGTCTGACTTTACTAAAGCGCGCTGATGATCCGTGGCACATAGCCGCAGCCCACATTTGCCATGCTGAAATTCTGCTGAAACATAATTCACTGACCGCTGAAGCGGCCGCCAGCTTGCACATTGCTGCCGAAATAGCAGTGCAGCACGGATTCTTTGTTTTACAAACACGCATTGACACGTTGAATCCCACGATTCATGGTTGATCGCGTCGAATCGCCTCTCTGTCGCCCCAGAAACTTATCATGACTCACCAACTTCGCCTTGCTGTATTGGGTTTTCCGCAGGCTTCTTTTGATGAAGCGCCCTTGCTCATCTCGCATCAAAAACGGTTAGCTTTGCTTTATTTTCTGGCTGTAGAGCCTGCTCCGCAGCCGCGCGCCCGGCTGGCCGCACTGTTTTGGCCCAGCTTGCCTGCCGATCGAGCCAAAACCAATCTACGCAGTGCGCTAACGCAACTGCAACGTGTTCTTGATCCGCTGCTAGAAGTAACCACCGTCGAGGTAAGGCTAAACAAACAGCTTTGCTGGATTGACAGCGACATCTTCCCGCAACTGCTGCTACAGGCACAAGAACAGAGTACGCCCTTCGACTATACCCTTGTTGATTTGTACCGGGGGCCATTTCTGGCTGGTTTTCCGGTACAAGCGGCGCCACTGTTTGAACAATGGCGCAACAACAAGCAGCTCGAATTTCATACGCTCGCCATCGAAAAATGGGCCGATCTGGCTGACGGCTATTACCGTGCGGAGGAGTACACCGCCGCGCTTACACTCAACCAAAAAATCCTGTGGCTGGACCGCCTCAACGAAGCAGCGCACCAACGTCAGATGATTACCTATCTGGCAACCGGGCAGTACGCTTTAGCGATCCATCAATACCATGTCTATGCACGTAGCTTGTTGAAAGAGACAGAACAAAAACCATCAGCCTTGACCGAAACCTTGCTTCAGGAGGCGCTCGCCCACGCCAAGCCACCGGAGCAACCTGACGGAACCGCCTTCCCGCTGGCTGACTATGCCATCAACGTGCCTTCGCACTCATTCCAGCCGCATTTTTCCCTGCCGGCACCTGCGACGAAAATTCTGGGGCGACAGCAACAGATCCAGCGCATTCTGACCAAGCTAAAGAACGACCAGGAACGTTTAATCACGCTGGTTGGTTTGAGCGGCACAGGAAAAACGGTTTTGGCACAGGCCGTCGGATCTCTTTTAAACCAAACCTTCAAGAATGGTGTTTGTTTTGTGCCTCTGGCTTCCATCGAACCGAGCGGACAAGCCACAACCACGGAACTAAGAATTGCGCTTTTGCTCAAGGCCAAACTGAATATTGAAGATAACCAAAACGACGTGATGGCCGCGCTGGAATTCTTTCTGCGCGACAAAGAACTATTGCTCATTTTCGACAACTGCGAGCATGTCATCAACGGCATGACGCTGATCCCCCGGCTGTTATCGGCAGCCCCCAAGCTGCGTATCCTTACCACGTCACACACACCGCTGCATTTTACCAGCGAGGCACTTGAGCCAGTTGCCGGGTTGGCTCTACCAGAACCTGCGGCCTTGCTTGATGCCTTGCTGTTAAGCCCTGCAGCACAGCTTTTTATCCATCGTGCCCAGCAGGTACAGGCTCATTTCTTTGCCACCGCTGAAAACAGCGCGGCCATTAACCGTATTTGCCACTTGGTGGCCGGTTTGCCTTTGGGTATTGAGCTGGCGGCAGCATGGGTTACGCTTTATACTCCGGCAGAAATCGCCGGAATGATTCAACGGCAGCCTGATTTTCTGGCTTCTTCCTACACCGATTACCCAGACCGGCATCACAGCTTGCAAACGCTGTTTACCAACATGTGGCAATTGCTTTCAGAGGAAGAGCAACGTGTTTTTGGCAGCATGGCTATTTTCATCGGCGACGCCGGGCGTGATGCTGTCAGGCACGTTATCAAAGCGCACGATACGGTATTGACCGTGTTGCTGCAACGCGGCTTGATCAGAATGGACAGCAACAATCGCTTTAGCTGTCATCCGTTGATGCGCGAAATGGCGCGCAAACAAATCAGCGGCCATTTGGAGCAAACCTCCCTGCAGGAAGCCTATTGTGTTTACTATGCCGATAAACTGACGCAGCTTTTCCCATCGCCCGGCAGTACGCCTCCGCAAAAAGAAGCGCTACAGGCAGCAGAGATGGACCTGGACAACCTGCTTAGCGCGTGGCACTGGGCTGTATCAACCTATCGCACCGATCTGTTGATTGGTCGCCTGGAGCGCCTGGTTGAGTTCTTTAGCCATCGCGAGCGCCTGCAGGAAGGCGAAATCCTGCTAAGCGATGCTCTGGCACACTTGCAAAGCGCAGCGCCGGAACACAAAACCGCTGAACAAGTCGCTTTGCTGGGACGGTTGCAAAAATACCTGGGACAACTAAACCATAAACGCGGCCATTTTCAACTGGCTCAACGCAACCTCGAACAGGCACTTGATCTGCTACGAACGACCAGCACTGTACCTGACAGCGAATTTGCCCTGGGTCAGGTTTTTCTTGCTTATTCGCTGGCTTTGCAAAAACCCTCGCCGTTGGCCTTAAACCTGGTACAGCAAGCCGTCACGGCCCTGCGCAACACGCCAGAACGCGTTTATCTGGTAGATGCGCTGCTGACTGAAAGCTCGATCCATCATTTGGAAAATGACTTGACAGCAGCTCAGGCGCTTTGCCAGGAGGCGCTGCAAACCGCAAAACAGGCGCGCTATGCCCTGGGCATCGCTAAAGCGCTCACCAATCTTGGCTACATGGCGGCCATGCAAGGCAAACTGCTTGAGGCAAAGGCCGCCTGGGAACAATGTCTGGTAATCTTCCGCGCTGAGACGGCCTGGCGTTCAGTAGCACAGGTATTAAACAATCTGGGATATGCCTCGGTACTGGAGCGGGATTTCCGTCAGGCAGAGCAATTTTTGCTGGAAAGCCTTGCCTTGACGCGCCAACTGGGCCTGGTCAGCGTGGAGGCCTATGTACTGGATAGCCTGGGACGGGCAGCGTTTGAAACCAGGTCCTTCAGCGTGGCGCGGCAATATTATATGCAGGCGTTGCAATTGGTACTGGAAACCGGCTATGAACGTAAATGTCTGGACTATTTCCTGCGCATCGCTGCCGCTGACCTGGAAGCCTCATTTCACAAGTATGTGCCTTCACTGCTTGTATTTGTGCAGCAACACCCATCCTGTTCTTCCCCCCAACAGCAAGAGGCAAGCGATCTGCAGCGACGTCTGCAAGAGCAGATCGCAACCGAGGAAATGCAGCGCCTGACGCAACTGTCTCTGGGTGAGACCGTGCAGGCCGTGGCGCAAGCCTTGAGCGCCGCGCCGCGCTAACCGACAACAAGACACAACGCGTAACGGGGTCGAGACCTCCGGCAGGAAACCGCCTGAAGCCTCGACCCCGTTCAGGGTTCACCCTTCCGACGCGCAGCAGGGTGTTAGAACACCAACCCAGAACCCTTTTTCATGACAATTGAAAGAACCGGCCATTCAATGGCTCTGCGGGTTTCTGCGGGCAGCTCGTTGATGGCATTGCGCAACATGCGGCGCAAGACATCTGCCTCAGCAAGCCCTTCCACCTCTGCCAGATAGCGCAAGCCCTCACGCTCTGATTCCGACAAGGCCAATCCAAAACGCTCCGTGCGGCGCTGTGACTTCATGTGATACACTCCATGGGAAATAATGAGACAATGGGTGCGTCGGCGGCGACACCGACGCACCCATTGCTAACGAAAAGCAACAACTAGCTGCGGCGCAGACCCCAGCGCCAGCCCAGCAGAGTCAGTAGCAGCACCGCACCCACCACCAGCACCAGAGCCAGCGGCAAGGCCGTGCTGTTGTTCCCGGCCTGAAGCAGGCCCAGGGTTACCGCACTGGGAGCCTGATGCAGCACGCTCACCGGGCCGTGCAGCGTCACCGTGCCGTCCAGCGCCACATCCTCCAGCCAATACCACCAGGTCTGGCCGAGTGTCGCTTCGCTGTCGGTGATGGTGTAGCTGGCGCCCTGGTTGCTGCCGGCAGCCAGGCTGGCCACCTGCGTCACCTGCACCCGCTCGCCGTCGGCACTGCTGCTGCGGGTCACGATGAAGCCGGCATTGTCCTGCTCGCTCACCGTTTCCCACGTCACCTGCACACCAGTGGCCGTGCTTTCAGCCATAAAGCCTGCCAGGGTCACGGCAAAGGACATGCTGTCCTTGCACTGGAAGATGTAGTCTTCCACTTCGCCGTCGTTGGCCAGGCCTGTGCTCGTCAGCCCACCCGTGCTGCTCAGGCGCACGCGCGTTTCGATGTCGGTGGTTTGACCCGTTGGGCAGGCGCCTGCCGGGATGTCGAAGTAGACGGTGTAGTTACCTGTCGCCAGCGGCGTGCTGATAGCTGTGCCGGTGATGGTGC
>CALESQ010000073.1 GCA_937907455.1 uncultured Caldilineales bacterium | reverse complement strand
CCGGTGTAGTTGCCCTGACCGCAGGCAGCCAGGTTGGTCCATGTCGGGCCACCGGTCACATGGTTCACCACGCTCCAGCCCAGCGGCGGCACGCCTGCCTCGAAGTTCTCTACCGGATACTCGCACGAGAAGGCGTACACATCCACGAAGGCCGTGGCGCTGGCGGTAGCAGGCCCACCGGCACGATCATACGCTGTCCAGGTGGCTACATTTACAGTAGGCGTGTTGATCACAGCGGGCACACTCAGCCCCGCAGTCACGGTGTTGACCGATGCGCCCGGGTTGAGCACATAGGCCAAACCGCTGAAGATCGTGCCCAACTGGTCATCAACCAGATCGTGCACATTCAGCGCCACGTTGCCGGTGTTGGTGACGGTGTAGCAGTAGTACACGGTGGTACCTGCGGCCACCAGGATGCTGCTTTCGGTGGCGCAGACGCCGGGCACTGTGCCCACCGTCTTGGTGACGATGATCGAAGGCTCCAGCGGCATACTTACCGTCAGCGTCACCGGCACGATCACCATTTCGGTTTCGTTGCCGGGGCCGGCATCCGGATCATTGCTGCTGATACACAGGTTGCCGGTATACATGCCGGGGGCCAGACCAGCAGCGTTGAAGGTGACTGTGGCCGTGCTGGCTGCCATAGAGGCAGTTGCGCCGGCTGTGGGGGCAACGCTCAGCCACGGAATATCAACCGGTGCAGCGCAGGCGGGAACGGCATCGCTGTTCAGCATCACCTCATCCACAAAGAAGTTGGTGATAGAGCCGCCCTGCGTTTCAGAGTTAAATTCCAGCAGATGCGCACCGTCATCTGCAAACGCACTGACATCTACCGTCACTTGCCGGTAGCCCAGGACACCACATTCAGGGGCATCACCGGTGGTAGACCAAAGAGTGGTTCCATCAATCAACACATCGAGATAGTCAGCCGGGTTGCCGGAGCAAGTGGTCTGCTCTATCCAGAAGCTCAGAGTTGCCGAACCGCCCGTCGGGATGACCACACTCTGAGACACGTTACCAGCTTCATAGAGCGTAATTCCGCCAAACCAGGCCCACCAATCACCGATCAAAGGCCCAGTACCGCCGCCTGATCCGCAATTGCTGTCGCACAATGGCGTGCCAAAGTTGGTGGACGATTCATTCCAGAAGGGATTGGGTGTGCCTGCTTCAAAGCTGCCATCCTGCACCAGATCGGCGGAGGGTGCCGCCAGCAGTTGCTGTAGCTTCTCATCGGTACGCAGCAGCGCTTGAGGGGCGCGTATCTTACCTGGTCCACCGGACATGGCCGCAGGCGCAGCCATCGTAGCTTCTTCCTCGATCATCCAGGTGAGCGTTATGTCACCCGTGTTGCTAATGGTCAGAGGCCGCGTGGTGCTCTCGTCCGGGAACAGCTTCAGCGCCATCGAGAGGGGATCAACCACGATATTCGGCTCACCGCCACCCTGACAGCTCTGGCTGGTGACGTTCATGGTATACGGGCCAGTGTCACCGTTATCAAAGGTAGTCACCACCACATCTACCCAACCGACGGCGAGACCGGTTGCACTGATCTGAGATTGCAATGTGCCACCAAAGTCATCGTTGTAGGCCACCGTATTCAAACAGGGCTGAGTAGCATCGAAGGGATTTTGCGAGCCATCGGGGGCCTGATAGAAAACCATCACCGTGTCCAAAGTGGTGCCACCCAGCAAGCTAGCAAACAGATCTTGCGGCGGGGTGCCATCCAGATAGTAAGAATAAACGTCGTAATGCACCGCCGTACCCACTCCTGACAGGGTACAGGAACCACCTGAACCGACAGGCCGATTAAAAAGCGGGTCGTTGGCAGTCAGTTCGCCCGTTTCGGGGCCGGCCGGGCATTGTCCGCCCATCGGTTCTTCCCAAATCCAGGTAGCCGCCGAAAAAACCTCCGAGCTGGTCCAGGGTGCGGTCAATGGCGTGGCATAGACAGCGCCTGCCAAATCGTACACATAGATATTGCCCGGCTGATCAGTCACCATATAGGCAAAACCGTCATTGCTGATAGCCAGGCCGTCAATATCAGTCTCGCCTGCCGGATAAGCCACCACCGGCGTAACAGTGGTATCGGGGTTGATGATCACCAGACTGGCGCCGTAGGGTGTCGCGTCGTCGTTGGTGCAGTAAAAAACGCCGGTTTCAGGATCAGCCGCAAAGCCGCCGCAGTCCAGATCGGCATCCACATAGTCAATAGCTACGGTAGCCACCAGGGTGGTGGTGTTGATGCTCCAGATCGCTTCGTTGGCGATGTTTTTCACCCCATACAACTGGCCGCCGTAAAAAGCCAAGCCTACCATGGACTGCGCGGCGCCGGCGGCATCCACAATGCTTCCCAGCGTGGAAATTGCGCCGCCTACCGGCCATGCATACAGGGTAGAGCCATTGTTAAAGTAAACGATCTGATTGAGGACATCGTAAGCAGATCCCCAAACTTGCGCACCGATAAAAGCCTGAATAGTGCTGCTGTCAGTGACATCCATTTGATAGGCAGGCACGGTGGCATCATCCACGCCCACGAAAAGCGGATAGTCAACGGCCAGATTAGGCATCAACGGCGTAGAAAGCGACGCTGCTTCCGGGTTCTGTTCAGCAGCGCGTGCCTTAGCCTGCTCCAACAAAGTTTCCTGATCCTCTCCAGGCCCCTGAGCCAGCACCGTGGCTGGTATCAACACGGCTAACAGGATTAGCAGGGCCAGCAAAAAGACAGTGTGCTTGCGTTGCATCGTATGATCTCTCCTTTTAACTCATTACAAAGGGAAAAACAACAAAAAACCACGTAGATTGAAGGCCGCAATCCCTGCACCAGCCATGCCACACGTCTCGTGCGTGCTTGCCGCCTTGATGTTGACTATGTCTTTCAATAAGCGCCTCCTAAGCAGTTCCAAACAAGCAACTATCATTCATATCATAAACGAATCGTTGCCTGCGTTTTACACCACCAATCTATCCCGCTCTGAAAAACCACCCATGAAACCAATATTCCCGAGCTGCCTGCGACAAAAGCAAATGAATTATAAACGCATCTTCCTGGTTCGTCAACCAAAAAACCAGAAACAGAGCTTCTCAAAAGGCAGGCATTATGTCGCTGACACTGCGCCGTGAGCAGGTTGATCGGTCAAAGTGGTTAGTGCATAGCTCCCGTTACCGTGCAAATTGGCCTGGTCGCACACAAAACCAGCAAAGAATCTCCTTGCGGACGATGCCGAGAGGCTTCGGCGGACCTCAACATGACACGCAGTGGAACTTTTGAGAAACCATGCCAGAAACCGCGCAACAAAAACGGCCTTCCGCGTTGTGCGGAAGGCCGTTTTCCTCTACTTAATCCTTGCCTGTTACTGCTTGCGTCTTGCCACGTAGGCCGCACCCAGCACCAGACTCGCCAGCACCGGCAGTGCCATTGCGGGCAGGCCAGCGGGGAGGCTTTGCGTCGGCACAGCACGCAGACCTGCCAGCGTAACCGCAGTCGGCGCGCTGATGGTGAGAGTAAGCGGCACAATCACCATGCCGGTTTCGTTGCCGGGGCCGGCATCAGGATCGTTGCTGCTGATGCACAGGTTGCCGGTGTACATGCCCGGGGTCAGCCCCGCAGCGTTGAAGGAAACAGTGACCGGCGTGCTGATGCCCGAAGCCATGGTCCCGCTGATGGGGGACACGCTGACCCAGGGGATATCGCTCAACGCCGAACAGGGAGTCACCACGGCGCTGGTATACTCCACCGTGTCAATCCCTATGTAATTGGAATTATCTCCGCCAGGCCCACCATCAGTTACAAAGTAACGCCAGGCGATGCGGCCATTCGTCACCCCGCTGGGCAAGCCACTCAAGGTAACGGTGTACTGCGTCCATGTCTCGGGGTAGCCACCAACCACCAAAGTAGGATTGATATCCAGAAGCAAGGTAGTGAAGTCGCCTACAGCATTCACGCCGCTGCCAACATTGGTGCTGGCCCCAGCCATGCTCAAACGCACCTGAAGCCGATCAGGATAGATCGAGTCTGTGGGGACACGCGTCCAGAAGGACAAAGTGTCGCCGTTGGACATAGCCAACTGAGGGGTCAGCATCCAGTTGCTGATAGTGTTTGCACCGCTGGTATTGTTGAAGTTGGCGGCAATGTAGGAATTTGCAGCACCGGCCTGCGCAGAGAACACGGTAGTGTTGCCCTGGAACCAATCAACTAGCCCCAGAGGGCTGCTGTTGTTCTGGAAGAACCATCCCTGACCAGGCAAGAGGCTGATATCGCTGAAACCTTCGCTGAAATCAGCAGGAGATTGATAAGCAAGCGGCGACGACGCATCACCGGCGCTGCCGCGGCTGCCGGTCTCAGCAGCCGATGCCGCGCGCAGCACGCTGCCCGAAGCAGTCGCAGCCACCACAACAGACAGCTCTTCCTCGATCTGCCAGATGAGATCGGCACCGCCGCTGTTGGTGATGGTCAGCGGGCGGGTGATGCTGCCGTCAGGGAACAGCTTCAGCGCGATAGCCAGCGGATCCACCACGATGTTGGGCGGCAGCAGCGTCACCGTAGCTGACGCCGTGGCGGTGATCACATCCGTGGGGCCAGGGTTGTAGGCAGACCACAGCGCGGTATTGGTGGTATCAGCATCAATAGTAGCCGAAATGGTCAACCCCGCGGCCACGGTGTTCACACTGCTGCCCGGCGTTAGCGTATAGGGCAGGCTAGCGAAGATCGCGCCGAGTTGATCGTCATCCAGGTCGTGCAGGTAGAAGGTGAGGTTGCCGGTGTTGGCTACCGCATAGCAGTAGTACACCGTGGTTCCCGGCATCACCTGAATGCTGGAGGTGGTGGCGCACACGCCGGGCGTCGTGCCGACCGTCTTGGTCACCAGGATCGAAGCATCCACCGGCGTCAGGTTCAGGCCGATCAACAGCGGGTCGTGGTCAGAGGTGCGGTACGGATCCGCATTGTACAGGCTAACCACCTGACCTGCGGACTTGAACTCGACGTTGTAGTCCAGAACACTCGGTTCATCCGCGTTGATGTGCCAGGTAGTGGCGCCGCTCACCTGCGGCAGCAGGCTGGCATTGGCCATGCTATGATCCAGCGAACCAGCCTGGGCGGTGAACACGTAGGAATACGCGTTGACGCCCACAAACTGGGTTTCCAGGTTAGTGTAGCCTGCATCCTCCAGCGCCACCATCGGGTCTTCCATAGCATAGGAGTTGAGATCGCCCAGCACCAGGAAGTCCGGGTCGCCGGTGCGGGTAGGATCGGTAGCGATCCAGCTTGCCAGCGCATTGGCGCCGGTGGTGCGGGTCAGGTTGAAGCAGCTCTGGCCGTCACCCTGATCCGTGTCCAGGCCGCTGGCGCCGGTGCAGCCCTTCGATTTCAGGTGATTGACCACAATGGTGAAACGTCCGGCGGTGCTCACCTGTTGGAAGGTCTGCGCCAGGGCCGGGCGGTGACGGCTGGTATCGAAGTTGGGATCTATAAGGCTGTTGAGAATGGCGAAATCGCCCACAGGTTGCACCACGGCCGGTTTGTAGATCAGCCCGACCTTGATCACATCACCGGGGTTAATGACACCCGTGGCAATGTAGGCGTAGGTTCCTGAGCCGGCCAGCGCGTTGAGGCCTGCCACAATATCGGCCAGCGGCTCAACATTCGGCGTGTTCTCCAGCTCCATCAGGCCCACAATGTCGGCATTCAGACCATACAGCGCCTGCAATAGCTTGTCGCGCTGACGGGTGAACTCGGCAGCGGTGTTGGCGCCGCGGCATTCCATATTCTGCCCCGGACCGCACGGGCCAGTGCCGGTGGTGGTGTCCAGCGTCAGGAAGAAGTTCAGCACGTTGAACGAGCTGACGCGCAGCGAACCGCCAGCGCGCACAGGATCGGGCGCAACCGGTCGCGGGTTGGCCACGGTGAAGGCAGGCGAGCTGCTCACCGGGTGGATGCGATAGGCGGTGGTGTTAGCCCAGCCAGAGCCGCCCTCGCTGAACACCCCGGCGATGTTACTCACCTGGTCGCCACTGCGCACGGTGTTGAGCGCGCTCAGGCCCGCAGGCAGCGGATAGATGATCGGATCGGGGTTTTGCGCCAGGTTAGAATCATCCAAAATTACCTGGTTGAGATTGTTGGCGGCTTGCAGGGCAATTGCCGGTGCGCCGGGGGCCACCACGTTGGTGGGCTGGCGCAGGCGCCCATTGGCCAGGGTGAGGATGCCGCCGCGCCCCAGGTTGTAGTTTTCGTTGACAGTCAGTGTCTGCGTCAAGGTCACCGACATAGCCTCGAAACGCTCAGGGTAAGCGGTATCAGAGAAGGGCAAGGTGATGGCCTGCGGCACAACCGTGCCTGTGCCGCACACAGTCACGGCGCTCACCGAACTGATCTGGGTCTGCTGCTGGAATTCGCTGACATACCCTGTCACCCGTACCAGGTCGCCCACAGCCACCGGTACGCCAAAGTTGTTGTCGTAGATAAACACACCTTCCGAAGTGGTCGGATCGGCGTCGAAATCGGCCGTGGGTTCCTGAATATAGAAACCGCGGATCGTGCTTACGCTCTGGAAGTCAGCCACCACGACGCCATCCACGTCATGCTGCTGGCCGATGAGCGTGCTGGCCGAACCGCTGCCCTGCACGGTGTGAATGGGCGTGGTAGGCGCGGCACAGCCATTGGTGACGGTGAACGTCCAGCTAAAGTCTGCCGCCATCGGCGTGGGTGTGCCATCCTGATCCAACACCTGCGCTGCCGAAATTGTGACCGTACACACATCGCCAAAAGCGAAATCAGTATGGGGCAAGGTAAAGGTGCTCGGCCCGCCCACGGGCGTCACATTCTGCACGCCAGAGATGCTGCAACTAACGGCAATTGTACTGCTGATAGTCACCGGTTCGCTAAAAGTCACACTCACCGGCGTGTTGATTGGCTGGTTGACCGCGTTATCGTCGGGCGTTACATCGGTGACAGTGGGCGCCAGGTCGGTGCTCATCGGCGTGCCAGTGATTGAAATGTCGTCAATACCCACCCACTCATCGTTGCCCGCGGCGTTGGTGGTCATAATGCGCAGTTGCAGCATGGCCTGATTGTCGGCAGCCGCAGGCAGCACCACACTCACGGCTGTCACCTGCGTGGCTGCGTTGCCGGTGGTGGCATCAGCCACATAAGCCGCAGGCACATTGGTGTAGCCACCTGTGCCGCCGGTGCGGTAGTGCAGCGCCACTTGCTGCGTGGCATCATCCGGGCCTGATTCGATGTCACGCACGTTGTAGGCCACGGTGATGGCCTGAAAGCCGGTGGTGTTGATGTGCAGCAGCAGGTAGGGCGCATCCGCCGTACCGGAACCTGCCAGCGCCACCACCGGATCGGTGATATGGAACTCGGTTGGCCCACCGGTGGTAAACGAGTTAGGAACGGTCTGATTGGCGTTGACATCCACCACACCGGGCGAATTGTCAGCCAACAGGGTTTGTGGATCTGTACCGGTAGCGCCGGTGATATCGTCACCGCGATAGCCCATAATCCCCGGTACGCCGCTCCAGTCATCGTTGGTGGTGATCAGTCCGGTGTCAGTCCATGCCTGGCTGAAAGGCAAGGTCTGATAGGCGGCGTCGTTTGGCCTGCTGGCGGCAGCCGCCGGAGCAGCCGGCATCATAACCAGCGATGCCAGCAGGGTCAAAATCAGCACAAGCGCAGGGAGCGCATGGCGAAGGCGTTGAATCTTTGTCATGGATGTAAGGTCCTCCTGCAAAAAGTGTGACACAGACAGGCGTCTGCAATAAAGAAAAAAGGCTGCGGCGAAGAAACGAGGCTGCGCCAGAAGACGCAGCCCCATTGTACTCACAGCGTGCCGCAGATACAACTTGGTAGTTGCTAAAAAAACAGGTTAGCTCTCTAACCGGCCCTTCGAAGGGGCTGTCAATCTCTGACCAAGGTGAAGCGTGAGGTTAGCTGATGGCAGACGCTTGTTTGCGTGCGGCCACAATGACATACCAATGGGTGATGTAAAACTCCCCATCCTGCGCTTCGAACTTTAACTGCGCCCGCTGCTGCGCCGAGAAACCGGCCAACATCGTGTGGATTTGGGCAACATTGGCCGCAGAAACGCCGCCGGTAAACGAAGAAAGCGGGCGATGCAACGTAAACGGCTCCATTAGCACCACCTGGCAGCCTGCCGCCTCCACCATCGCCTGCCACTGGCTGGGGCGATACTCGCGCACATGCGACTCGTCGTGCAACCAGTCCAGACGGTTCATCACGCTGTCTACAAAATCGTTTTCCGGCACGCTGCGATCATCTATCAGCAGCAAACCACCCGGCTTCAACATGCGCGCCATTTCGCCCAATGCGTCCCGGATATGGCTGAAGTGATGAGCAGCACGGCGGCAGATGACAAGGTCGAACTGCTCGTCGTCAAAGGTTTCATCGTCGAAAGGCAGCTCGTGAATATCAGCCACCACAAACTGCACATTGTCCTGGCCGCGGGTTGCCGCCAGCCGCGTTGCCTCGGCCAGCATCGCCGGGGTCAGGTCAATGCCTATCACCTCACGGACATGCGGAGCGAAGGCCAACGCGGCGTGCCCTGTGCCCGTTGCCACATCCAGCACACGCCAATCCGGCTGCGGCCGCGCCAAATCCACCAGGTGATGCAATGCCTGCGGATCGGCATGAACGGCGCTGGTGGTGTAAAAATCGGCTCGCTGGCCGAATATGGCCCTGGCACGATCTTCAATCGTAGGGGAGTGATCAGTCATACCAGCCTCACGGAGAGCGCATGAGCCGCGCGCTATGGCCGTTGGGTAGAGATAGATGCTGCCCCAGTATAAACCGATTTCCTGCCGTCGGGTATGATAGGGATCATACAAGACAAAACAAAGCGCGCACCCGTTGATTTCGGGTGCGCGCTGTTTGTACACTGAACCAATGAATCGTTCAGAATAAATTGGCAATGTGACTGGCGTCCGAGATGATTGTCAATCTCCTCGCTACACCAGTCTGCCATGATATTGCCGGACGCTTGCGAATGCCTCGATCAAAAGCCGGGGCATCTGCATCCGACTTGCTATTCCGGCTTCTTGAAAGAGTCTGGCGTAGTGTTGGCGTCTGTGCCGTCATCGCGCACGGCGTGACGGAACTCACGAACAGCCTGGCCAAACGAACTGCCGATATCGGTCAACTTACCGGCGCCGAAAATCAGCAGGATAATCACCACCACCAGTAACAGCTCCGGTGCACCTAATCCAGGACCAAACATACAGCACCTCCAAACATGCTCTGAATTCGCATTACTTGATTTTATCATATCCAACCTGAAACGGATGTCAAAAAAAGCCGGCCCCTTGCTGGTGGGGTCGGCTCTTTTTGACTTGGCGTGTAACGCCTAAGGCTAGAAGCGCTTGTATGTGCCGTTGTTGTACAGCACCCACACCCCTGACCCTGGTGTCCACAACATCAGGCCACCCTGATATTGCTGCACGCTGCCGTTGGTGGCTGAAGCCGGGGCACGTCCCCAGCCCAGACCCTGCGAGACGCCGGCTTCGTTGCGCCACACCTTGCCGATGCCGTATTCCGGCTGGCACCAGCCCGCAGGCGGCGTCAGGCCGGGGTTATAGACTACATCGCCCCCGCCCCAGGTGTTGTTGAACTGCTGCCATCGTCCATCCTTGTACAGCACGTAGATGGTTTTGCTGGTGTCGTTGGCCACAGCAAAACCGCTGTAGAAGGTTTGCTGTGCGCCGCTGAAGCCCTGCTCACCTGCACTGGGGCAGCCCAGCGCATCACGCACTGCAGCGTTGCGCATCCACACATTGCCAAAGCCGTTCTGAGGCGGGATGCTGCATGCAGCCGCCGCGCCGTCACCAGGTTGCGCCGGTGGCGCGGTGTAGCTGCCGCCCTGACAGGTGGCAGCAGTGCAAGCACCACTCGGAGCAGGCTTGGGGGTAGGGGTAGGCTTGGGTGCCGGCGGTGGCTTCGGCGTGTAGCAATAGATCAGCAGCGTCTGCCCGGCATAGATGTGATCCGGGTTCCAGATACCGTTACGCTGAGCAATCGTCCACATGTTCACGCCGTAATACACGGCAATGCTGGACAAGTTTTGGCCGTAACGCACTGTGTGATACACGCAGCGCTGGGCCGAAGCCGGCGCGCTGGCCTGAGCTGCAGGAGCTAATGCCCCCACCGGTGCAAGCGAAACAAGCAACGCTAACAAAATACCAAACAACAAAATTCGCCTCATGATCTCATCTCCTTATTCTGACCATGACAGCCGATAGTTCCACGCCACTATTTTACCATAAACTCTTTATTCGTCAACCTGTCTGTTCACAGGGGTTGTGTACGGATTTCGGTTGAAATATGTTGCCACCCAAGCGAATTCGGTGTCTCAGACCACGAAGCCCCTGCCGGGGCTT
>CALESQ010000072.1 GCA_937907455.1 uncultured Caldilineales bacterium | reverse complement strand
CCGATTCCTCTTCAGTTGTTAAAGTTCAGCCTCTTCCTACGGCTCTAAACTCAAGGAGTTATGCAGTTGGTGTCATTTGGAAGCAAGGCTCTCCGCCAGCCGCGGCCTCTCAGTCCAGCGGCTGTTCCTTGTTTTTGCGCAAATCACGCGAATGCTGTATGAAGAAACTGTCATTTGCCAAGAATGCTTTCTTCATGCAGAATTAATCTGACCGTGATATTGTGGTAGCATCGCCTCACTCTACAGGAGATTATTCGATGCTAGACACACAACCACGCATAGCTTCCTGGTACAGCCATCTGGCTTATCCCGATTTTTCGCAGCGGACGCAGATCTACATGACTGTCTATGAACGCATAAAGCGACTATTTGACATTGCGTTGGCTGCTTTTCTTTTACTGTGTCTGTCTCCATTGTTGCTGGCGATTGCCATCATCATTAAACTGGACACGCCCGGGCCGGTGCTTTTCATTCAGCGACGTACTGGGCGCTACGGGCGGCCCTTCAACTTCTTCAAGTTCCGTTCAATGAGCTACAATCCGGAGCATGAAGAGGTGCATCGCCGCTATATCAAGCAATACGCTAACGGCAACAACAGTGGAGAAGCAGCGAACGGCGTGTACAAACCGCTGAACAGCGGTGTGGTGATCACTCGCGTTGGCAAAATCCTGCGCCAAACCAGCCTGGACGAGCTGCCGCAGTTGTGGAACATCCTGAAGGGCGACATGAGCTTTGTCGGGCCGCGGGCCTGGGCCGACTACGAGTTGGAAAACTACAAAGACTGGCACTATCGCCGTCTGGAAGTGCTGCCGGGCCTCACCGGGCTGGCACAGATCAGCGGGCGCAGTGCACTGGCTTTTGATGAAATCATCCGTCTGGACATTGACTATATTGATCAGCGCTCGCTGTGGACTGATTTGTTGATTGCGCTGAAGACAATTCCCGTTGTACTGACTGGCAAAAACACCGGCTGATATGGCTGCGCATCCCCAACCCTCCCTGTCTTACCTGCGAATTTCCCAGATCACCTATCGTTTGCTTTCTGCATCACGCCCTGACAGACGGTTGGCCGGCGGGCAGTTCATTGCCCGCAAGCGGCCTTCACCGTATGGCCTGAACACCAAACACAGCTACCGCTCGCGGACGTTCGGTCAGATAGATTGGGAAAGCCAAAAATATTTTGCCTGACGCCGTGTCGCCGATGACTTGCAAGTCATCGGCGATTGCGTGCTGAGACATTGTTAAAATTCACCAACACCTTACCGGAAGGGACGCCATGCTAACAAAACGTTCTCTGCTGCTAATCCTGCTGTTCAGCCTGCTGCTGAGCAGCGTGCCGATACAAAGTTCCGCCGCTCCCGCAAATCTGGCAGTGCCCGGCGATGCCGCACCGGGTTTCTACCTGGTGGGCAGCAAAAACCTGGACCCTGCCTTGTTTCACCACGCCGGTGATATGCAATTCTTCTGGTGGCGCCCGCTCAACCCCGACCTGGGCGTCTATAACTGGAGCTCGATAGACAACTACCTGGCTACCCACGCTGTAAACGGCAAAAAGGTGGGCATTGCCATTGTCACTGCAGAAGGACGCTACGGCGGCGGCAGCATGCCCGCGCCCGGCTTTGTGCGCGATAACAGCGCCATCATGTACAACGGCACACGTCTGGAAGAAATAGACGACGGTGGCTTTGAGGGCGATCTGGCGGCAACTTGGGACTTCAGCGGGGCCGTATCGGCGGTTGCCAACCCGGTGTTAGCCGGCAGCAAAGCCGTGCGCGTCGGCGGGGCCGTCAACTCCACGGCGATTCTGCGCCAATACACCATGCGCATTCCCCCGTACCTGCGCAACGCCGAGGCCGTATGGTGGTGGCGCGTTGAGTCGAGCGAGCCGGCAGGCAGCGCCGCTGACACCATGCGCGTCGAGTTGATTGAAAACAGCAGCGTGCTGGCTACCCTGCAGAACGCCAGCAGCGGCGATGCCCGCAACGTCTGGCAACGCTTTGCCGTCAACCTGAATGCCTATGCCGACCGCAACATTGAATTGCGCATCACGGTAAACAACGACAGCAACGCTCCCACCTCCTTCTACTTCGACGATGTATCGCTGACCACCACGCCGATCCTGCTGAAGTTCTGGACTGATACCTACAAGCAGTACTATCAAACCTTCGTGCAGGCGCTGGGCAACCGCTATCGCAACGATGCCCGCGTGGAGTTCATCGCCATCGGCGCAGGGCTGTGGGGCGAAACACGCGCTACCGAGCCGGTAGACCGCGCCGCATCGCAGGCCAACGGCCTGACCTCTGATCTGTGGATTGACACGGTAAACGACTTTACCGACATGTATATCAGCGCCTTCAGCGAAGGGGGCATCCTGCGCAAACGCTTGTTGCTGCAAATGGCTCCATTCCAGATCGTGCCGCGCGAGCGCAAAGAGTTCTCCATCTACGCGGCGGAGCGCGGTGTGGGCCTTTCCTTCAATGGGCTTTATGCCGACTACAACAATGTGTTGATGTGCGGCGAAGATGATCCCGACTACACCTGCGCCGGTTCCTATGACCAATTGGTCACCTCGAACAGTCAGGTTCCTATTGCTTTTGAAAGCTACAACTACATGCTGCCTTCGCCCACGATTTTCTCGTGGGGCGTGCTCAATGCTCTGGACAAAAAGACAGACTACCTGCGCCTGTCCGGCTACGACGGCTGGTACATAGGTTCAGGCGATACGCCGGTGACTGCTTACACCGATTTCATGGCCTGGGCCAGCCAATGGATCGGCAAAAACCTCACCAATACACCTTCCATTTGGGTGGCGATGCGTGAACACCGCAACCCCTTCCGTTATGGCAACACCAGCGCCGTGGAGTATACCAACCGCTGGCCGCAACTGGGCAACTATCAATTCTGGCTGTACCAGCGCGACGACATCCCCGGCGGCCAAACTGTGGCCGAAACCAATCAGGCCACCGAAGGCGGTCAACCGGTAACACTGGGCAACTGCCCGGATGCGCCTTGCTTCCCCAACGCCTACAACTCGGCGCTGCCTGCCTCGGCACGCCAGGCCTGGGTGATCCGCCGCACCGACCAAACCACCGGCAACCCCTATATGTGGTTCTCGGCCGATGACGGCTATGTGTACGGCGACGACAACCAGGTGCGCATCGAGGTGACTTACTGGAACCGCGGCACTGATCGCTGGCAACTGAAATACGAAGACAGCAGCGGCGTGATGCAGGCCGCCGTACCCGAAGGCAGCAGCGACCCGTGGGTGCAAAAGACCAACAGCAACACCTTCATCACTGCTTCCTTTGTCATCAGCGGCACGCGGATGAGTAACACGCTTACCGGCGGCGCCGACTTTGTGTTGGACAGCCGCAACGAAAGCGGCATCAACGACGGCAACGAATGGGTGCATTTTGTGGAGTTCAAGAAGCTGGCCGGGGCTGACCCTGTGCCCACCCCCACCTTCACCCCCACCAACATGCCCACCAGCGGGCCAACCCCCACCTGGACCCCCACCTGGACCCCCTCCCCCACCTGGACGGCTACCCCCACGGCTACGCCGAATTCCACCAACACACCGACGCAGACACCCACGGCCACACCTACAGCTACAGCCACCAACACGCCAACGGCCACGCCCACCGCTACAGCCACCGCCACCGCTACCAACACGCCGACGGCCACCCCCACGGCCACATCTACCCGCCTGCCCTATGGCATTATTCAGGGGCAAGTGTATTACGATGTCAACAACAACGGCGTGTACGATAGCAGCGTAGATACACCCTTGAACAGTGCCCGCGTCACTCTATACAACGCCAGCGGCGCACAGATCAGCTCGCAAACCACCAGCAGCAACGGTCGCTACAACTTCTCCTTCCTTGATCCCAACCGCAGCTACCGGCTGATCGAACAGGCACCGCCCGGCTACCGCCCCAGCCCCAACGCCGATGTTACGGTATACGCCGAGATCGGTGTGCCTGTGCAAGTTGACTTTGGTCACCTGCGCTACTACGGCACCTATCTGCCCATCATTCAGCGCAACGCCAACTAAGCCTGCGCTAGCCGGTGATCCGGCTGGATATTGCCGCGCTTCACCAGGCAACGCCAACCGCCGAGACCATGCCAACAGCCGTCCTTTCCCGCGAAAGGGCGGCTGTTGTGTTTAGTGCAACCAACACCCGCCGCCGCCAGAATCGCCAGACCTGTGCTTTGATGGTACACTTAACAGCCGTCGAAGCCCCGCTGCGGCCGGTCCCTACGGGATGGTTCCCAATCTCTGACCGAGCCGCACCACAACCGGGCGACGCTGCGGCCGGTCCCTACGGGATGGTTCCCAATCTCCGACCGAGCCGCACCACAACCGGGCGACGCTGCGGCCGGTCTCCGACCGAGCCGCACCACAACCGGGCACGGTCTGGAGACCGGCCCGAGCGCAAACAAAAACATAGCTGCGGCCGGTCCCTACGGGATGGTTCCCAATCTCTGACCGAGCCGCACCACAACCGGGCACGGTCTGGAGACCGGCCCGAGCGCAAACAAAAACATAGCTGCGGCCGGTCTCCGACGCTGCGGCCGGTCCCTACGGGATGGTTCCCAATCTCCGACCGAGCCGCACCACAACCGGGCACGGTCTGGAGACCGGCCCGAGCGCAAACAAAAACATAGCTGCGGCCGGTCTCCGACGCTGCGGCCGGTCCCTACGGGATGGTTCCCAATCTCTGACCGAGCCGCACCACAACCGGGCACGGTCTGGAGACCGGCCCGAGCGCAAACAAAAACATAGCTGCGGCCGGTCTCCGACGCTGCGGCCGGTCCCTACGGGATGGTTCCCAATCTCCGACCGAGCCGCACCACAACCGGGCACGGTCTGGAGACCGGCCCGAGCGCAAACAAAAACATAGCTGCGGCCGGTCCCTACGGGATGGTTCCCAATCTCTGACCGAGCCGCCAGAGCCAGAACCGCCACCCCCACCGTCACCTGGTCAGGAGTTCCATGATCCGTATCCATCCCACCGCCGATGTTTCTCCTCACGCCGTCCTGGGTGACGGCGTACAAATTTGGCACCAGGCGCAAATCCGCGAAGGCGCCCAATTGGGGCAGCACTGCATTGTTGGCAAGGGCGCATACGTGGATTTCGATGTGCAGATCGGAGCCAACTGCAAGCTGCAAAACGGCGCTTTCGTCTATCACGGCGCTACACTCGAGGACGGCGTTTTTGTCGGCCCGGGGGTAATCCTCACCAACGACCTTGCACCGCGCGCCATCAACCCGGATGGCACGTTGAAAGGCAACGACGATTGGCAGGTTGGCACCATTCACATCGGCTACGGCGCGGCGCTGGGTGCAGGCTGCATTGTGCTGCCCGGAGTAACCATTGGCCGCTTTGCCATGATCGCTGCCGGGGCCGTGGTAACGCGTGATGTGCCCGCCCATGCCCTGGCCCTGGGCACACCGGCGCGCCTTGCTGCCCGCGTGTGTGCCTGCGGCCAACGCCTGCCGCTGAGCAACCTGCCCGCCCCGTGCCCCGCCTGCAACCGCACCGTGCCCCCCGTGGGAGATGCACCATGAGCGACTCGATTCGCACCGGCGTCATCGGCGTGGGCAACATCGGCCAGCATCACGCCCGCATCTACGCCTCATTACCTGGCAGCCAATTGGTAGGCGTGGCCGATGCCGATCCCGCCCGCGCCCGCGCCATCGCCGACCGCTACGGAGTACACGCACACACCGATTTTCGCACCCTGCTCGACGAAGCCGAGGCAGTCACCATTGCCGCACCCACCACCCTGCACCACGAATTGGGCATGGCCTGCCTGACACGCGGCGTGCATGTGCTGATGGAAAAACCCATGGCGGCCTCCATTGCCCAATGCCACGAACTGGCCGCAGCCGCACAGCCGCGCCAGCGCGTGTTGCAGATCGGCCATGTCGAACGCTTTAACCCCACCTTTGTCGAGTTAGCCAACGTGCTGGCCCAACACCACATTCTGGCTATCGAGGCGCGCCGCCTCAGCCCCTTCGCCACCCGTGCCGCAGATGTCAGCGTGGTCTACGACCTGATGGTGCACGACCTGGACCTGATCCTTACCCTGATCGGCGCCCCCCTGCTGGATGTCAGCGCCACCGGCAGCCGCGTGCGTTCGTCTCAGCCCGATTATGCCGCGGCCCAGCTAACCTTTGCCTCCGGCCAGATCGCCGGTGTTACCGCCAGCAAAATCACCCAGCACAAAGTGCGCCAGATGGCCGTAACCTGCGCCGATGCCTACGTGGTAGCCGATTTCCTCACGCGCACGGTGATGGTGCATCGCCAATCATCCGCCGACTATTTTGCCCAGCGCGACGAGGTGCTTTATCGCCAGGAGGGGCTGATCGAACAGGTCTACGTGCCTCAGATCGAGCCGCTGGCCGCGGAAATTCAGCATTTCCTCGCCTGCGTGCGCGACGGCAGCGCGCCGCGCGTCGGCAGCCATGAAGCGATCCGCGTGATGACCGTAGCCGACAGAATCGAAACCGGCCTGTTGGCGCACATTGAGGCCACCCAACCCCGCCAGCCATGATCCCGCTCAAACTCACCCTGCACAACTTCATGTCCTATCGCGACCCAGACCCGCTGGATTTCAGCGGCCTGCACCTGGCCTGCCTTTCCGGCAACAACGGCCACGGCAAATCGGCCCTGCTGGATGCCATCACCTGGGCCTTGTGGGGGCGCGCCCGCTCCAACCAGGCCGATGAGCTGATCCACCTGGGACAAAGCGCTATGAGCGTAGATTTTGAATTTGCCCTGGGCGAGCAACGTTACCGCGTGATTCGCAGCCGCGAACGCAAAGGACGCAGCGGCAAAAGCGACCTGCAACTGCAAGTCAGCCAGGCAGAAGGCGAGTGGCGGCCCATCACCGAGCCAACGGTACGCGACACCGAACAGGCCATCATCAACCTGTTGCGCATGGACTATGACACCTTCATCAACTCCGCCTTTCTGATGCAGGGTCGCGCCGACGAATTCACCGTAAAACCGGCCAACCAGCGCAAGCAAATCCTGGCCAACATCCTGGGGCTGGGCGTCTACGACGACTACGAAGCGCGAGCCAAAGAACGGGCGCGCGAACACAAGCAAGAGGCCGTGCGCCTGAGCGCGCAGCTTCAGGCCATTGATGATGAGCTGGCCCGCACTGACAGCTATCAGCAAGAACTGGAGCAAGCCCAACAGCAACTGGATGCCTGGAGCAGCCAACTGCGTCAGGCCGAGCAGGCCGAGCAGGCCGCACGCGCCGAGCGGCAGGAATTGCAGGCACAACGCCGCATGGCCGACGACCTGCACACCCGGCTGGAGCAGCTCAAACGCCAACTGGCCGCCGGTGAAGCCCAGTTGCAGCAAGATCTCAGCCGTCTGGCCGCAGACGAAAGCCTGTTGACACAGCAAGCTGCCATCGGCCAGGGCTACCGTGCCTGGCAAGCCGCGCGTCAAGCCGATCAAACGCTCAATCAACAGCTCAGCCAACAGGTGACGTGGCAAGCCGAGCAAAACCGGCTGGAAAGCCGCATCCGTCAGGCGCGTTTCGAGTTGGAAACCCAGCAGCGCAGCCTGGAAGAGCAACAGCAGCGCTTGCAGGCCACGGCCGCGCAGGCTGATGAGGCCGGCCAGCAGCTTCAGCAGGCCCGCGACGAGCTGATGCGGCTGGCGCAACTGGAAGCACAGCAAGGCGAACTGCGCCGCACCATTCATCAATTGACCGAAGAACGGGCCGGGCTGGAAGCGCACAACAAAACCTTGCAGGCCGAAATGAAAACTCTGCGCGAAAAAATGACCTCGCTGGAAAGCGTCGAAGCGTTGTGCCCCGTATGCCGCCAGCCCCTGGGCGATGCCGAACGCAGCCGCGTGCTGGCCGAGTACCAACGTGACGGCGAGACACGTGGTGACCGTTTTCGCCTCAACCAGGCGCGCATCAGCGAAATTGCCATAGCAGGCAAGGCCGCCGAAGCCCAATTAGCCGAAGCCGACAGCGCCCTGCGGGCGCGTAGCCGCTGGCAGCGCGACGAAGCCCGCGCCGAGCAGCAGGCCGCGCAGGCCGCCACCGCCGCCGCCGAGCTGGCTCCGCTGCAAAACCGTGCTGCTCAGGTGGCCGCACAACTGGCAAACGAAGACTATGCGCACGAAACCACTGCGGCACTGCATCAGCTCAGCGCGCAGTTGGCCGAACTAGCCTACGACAGCGCCGCCCACGAGGAAGTGCGCCGCCAGGCCCGCGAGCTGGAAAGCTTCGACGAGCGCCACACGCAGATGCAGATGGCCCTGAGCCGCACCGAAGACCTGCAGGCGCGCATCACCCACGCCCGTGCCCTGCATCAACAACTGCAACAAAGCCAAAACGCTGATCAATCACGCCATAGCGAGCTGCTGACCGCCGTGGCGCGCTTGCCCCAGGTCGAAGCGCACCTGGCCCAGTGTAGCCGTGAGGTGCAACACCTGGCGCGCACCGCCAACGACGCGCGCCAGCGCCTGGGCGCAGCCCGTCAACGCCTGGATGCCTGCCGCGCCCAGGCTGAACGTCGCCTGGTGCTGGCTGCCGAGCTGGACAGCGTGACGCGGCAACAAAGCCTCTACGAAGAGCTGCAAGCCGCCTTCGGCAAAAAAGGCTTGCAAGCCATGATCATCGAAGCCGCTATTCCAGAGCTGGAGGCCGAAGCCAACCAATTGTTAACGCGCATGACCGATGGCCGCATGACCGTGCGCCTGGAAACCCAGCGCGAGACCAAAACCACCCAGGAACTGCGCGAAACGCTGGAGATCATTTTAAGTGACGAGCTGGGCAGCCGCGACTATAGCCTGTTCTCCGGCGGCGAGGCGTTTCGTGCCAATCTTGCCATCCGCATTGCCCTCAGCAAACTGCTGGCGCGGCGCAGCGGGGCCGCCCTGCAAACCCTGATTGTAGACGAAGGCTTTGGCACGCAGGACGTGCAGGGCCGCGAGCGCCTGGTGCAGGCCATCACCTCGATCCAACACGACTTCGAGCGCGTTTTGGTGATCACCCACATTGACGAACTGAAAGACCTGTTTCCCGCCCGCATCGAGGTGGTGAAAACCGAACAAGGTTCGCAGATCAGCGTGAACTAGCCATGACCTCCCGTGCCTACCACCAACAAGAACTGCACATCGCCCAATCGCCTGCTGATCCGCGCCATGTGATGCCGGTGTTCTTGCCGCAGCATCAGCGCATTTTGGATGTGGGTTGTGGCGCGGGCCAAACCCTGCTGGCCGGCGAGCTGCCCGCAGGCGCGCTGGCCGTGGGGTTGGATGTGGATGAAGAGGCGCTGGCGCTGGGCCGCGAATGGAGTCGCCGCATTCTATTCACCGCTGGCCGCGCCGAACAGTTGCCCTTTGCCACGGCCAGCTTCGATCTGACCCTGGCCCGCGTGGCGCTGCCGTGGACGCGCATCCCCGCAACCCTGGCCGAGATGGCGCGCGTCACCCGGCCCGGCGGCGACGTGTGGCTGGTGCTGCACTCCTTCAGCAAAACCGTGGATGATTTGGCGGCCAACCTGCGGGCACGGCAATGGCGGCGCGCGGTCTACCGTTCCTACGTGCTGGCCAATGGCGTCCTGTTTCACCTGACTGCACAGTTGCTGCCTGTGGGCGGGCGCGTCGAGTCCTTTCAAACCACCGCACGTATCAGGCATGAGATGGAGAAAGCCGGCTTTGAGGCAGTGCGCAGCACGGCCGCGCCGCACTTCGTCATCACTGCGCGTCGACGGGAAATGCCATGAGCCGCTCTGCCCTCCCTGCGCGTCTGCGCACGCATGCGCCCTACCTGGCCGCGCTGCTGGCCGTCACCGCACTGATGCTGTATCTGTGGGGCAATGTCAACTGGCACATCCCTCCGGCAGATCGCTGGGACGGCTGGCATTACCGCAACATCGCCCAGGCTGCGCCCGGCCTGTCGCCGCTGGCGGCTGCGCCCTTTCGCTACCGCGTGTTGGGAACCTGGCCCATCGGCCTGCTCTTCAACGACACCATCGCCGGTTTTTTCGTAGTCAGCACCCTGTCGCTCAGCGTATTGGTGTTGCTGCTCTATGCCTTTTTGTGTTATGTGGGCATTCGCCGCCCTGTGGCGGCCTTCACCGCGGCGCTGTTCACCACCAACACGCATCTGTTCGGCCTGACCGCATGGCTCACCTTTCACACCAACGACAGCCTGGCGCTGATTTTTTTACTGCTGTCACTGTGGGCGCTGTTGGCTGCGCGTTGGGGCTGGATGGCCGTGGCACTGGCGTTGGGTGCGCTCAGCCGTGAAACGTGGGTACTGGCGCTGCCCGCGGCCTTTGTGTTCCTGTGGCAACACAAGCGCCTGCGCGCTGATGGCTGGCGGTTGGCAGCCGCGGCCCTGCCCGCGCTGGTCATCACCGTGCTGCTGCGCACTCTGCTGCGCGCCGAGGTGGTGGGCAGCCTGGAGCCGTGGCAAGCTTTGATGCGATTTGCCCCAAAGCTGCTTGAACCGCAGTTCTGGGTACGTCAGTTTGCCAACTCGCTGAAGCCGCTTTCCTTTCTGCCCTTGATTTTTTGGCCGGTCACCTGGCGTTTTCTGCGCGCCCAATGGTTTATGGGCGTGCTGGTTTTGGCCACGTTTGCCAGCAGCCTGCTTGGTTCCGCCAACGAACGGTTGATGGCTCCCGCTTTCATCGCCTTTTACTGGTTGCTGGCGTTGATCTTCACGCAGATTTGGCAACAGCGCCGATTGCTTGCCGTCATCGCCGTTGCCTGCTTTGTATCTACCCTGCACTACTGGTACGCCCGCTTCCCCTTGTCCAGCCGCGATCTCGTCATTGCGCTGGGGCTGGCCGCGTGGGGTGTAGTCACCGTGGCCGCCCTGCGCGCCCGCCGCAGCCCTCTGCCGGTTGAAGGTGGCTAGTTCTGGACTGGTTACTGGTTACTCCTTACAACTCACCCCGCATGGCCTCTAACATCGTCCTTACCTTTCATCGCATCCCCTCACAAGCATGGTTCGAACACATGCTGAACACGGTAAGCCGCGGCGGGCGGCACTTTGTAGATGCCGCAACACTGCAAGGCTATCTCTATGCCGGCCAGCCGTTGCGCAGCGCGTGTCACGTCACCTTCGACGACGGTGACCGCTCGTTTGCTCTTCATGCTCTGCCCGTGCTGGAACGCCGCGGCATTCCAGCCTCGCTATTTGTGGCGCCGGATGTGCTGGCAGGCAAGATCGGCTACTGGTTCGAAACCATGCTCCACCTGAGCGGCTATACGGCAGAGGTAAATTTTCGCGCGCTGCTGGCGCAGCAATTGGGACTGAGCGCGGCGCAGTTGGTTGCCTTTTCGGTGCCGGTACAGTTCAAGTCGTTGTCATTAGCCGAAATCTGGCAGGTGCTGACTCAGCTTGAAAGCGCCACTGCGGCCCCGCCCGCGCCAAAGACCACGCTCAGTCTGGCTGAGGTTCAGGCGCTGGACAAACATCCGCTGATCACCATTGGCGCGCATTCGCTGACCCATCCTATTCTGGCCAACGAAACCGCGGCCGAAGCCGAACGGCAGATCAGCGGCTCGGTGGCTAACCTGGCCGATTTGCTGGGGCGGCCCGTGCGCCATTTTGCCTATCCGAACGGTGTAGCTGGGCTGGATTTTGGCCCGCGCGAACAAGCCTTGCTGCGCGCGGCCGGCGTAGAGATGGCCTTCACCACTCACAACGGCCACTTGTCACAGCGCAACGATCCACTGGCACTGCCGCGCGTGGGTCTCGGCCCCGGCGAACGCCGCGAAGCCCTGCGTACCACGGCCAAGCTTCTGCTGGCCCCGTGGTGGGATCGCCTGCGCAGCAACGAGCAAACCAGGCAGCGCCACCAGTTACGCTCACTGCGCGGCAGATAGTTGTGCGGCGAAACTCTGCATTGCTCTGCCTGCCGACAGCCTCATCAAAAAAAGCGGGGCATGTTCATGGAACATGCCCCGCTGTGCTTTTTCTATGCTTAGGCACAGGCTGCAATGAACTCGGTCAACAGGGTGTTGAATTGCTCCGGCTGTTCCCAATGCGGTGCGTGGCCTGCGTTTGAGATGATCTGTACAGCATTGCGCCATAGGGTGGGGGCATTTAATCCTGCAAGATAAGCAAGGTTGACGAGTTGCTCGTGCTCTCCCTGCACAATAGCCAGCGGGCAATTGAGCTGTGCCACAATCTGCACTTCATCTGTGTAGCCGTCGGGGGCGATGCTTGCTGCCAGCCCCGAACGCGCACGGCCATCGGTACGCTGCACATCAGCCAAAAAGCTCTGGGGAGCAGGCGGTGCATCGGGGTGGAAAAAAGCCTGCACAAAGGCGGTTGCTTCAGCATCGTTCAGAGTTTCCTGAAAAGCTGCGGCCATAGCCGGATGCGGCAGGAAGCTATCGGCCATAGCTGGCGGCCACCCTAGTGGCGGCGCGCCGTAGATCATCAATCCCGCAGCGTCAGGGATAAACCGCACCATCTCCAGCACAATGTGCCCTCCCAGGCTCCAGCCAACCAACAAGGGTCGCTCCAGCTTGAGCTGCTCAACCACGGCGGTAGCTATCTCGGCATAGCCGGGCAAATTATAGCTATGCTGCGGATCACTGGCGTTTTCTGACGCGCCATGACCGGGCAAGTCCATCGCCACCAGCCGATAATGTTGGCCCAGCGGGCTATCCAGTTGCTGTATAAACGTATGCGCCGATGAAGAATTGCCGTGAATCAGCAACACGGCCGGCCCTTCACCTTCGCTAACCAGTACATTGATCGCTTGTCCATTGATTGAGAGGGTGAGAGGATACATAAGCAGGGCACTCCGGAGCAGAAAAGACGGATGGAAGGAAAGACGACTCAACGAAAAAATGCAAAGAAATTGCAAAAAAAGATTATAACATTGGGCAACTGATTTCCCAATACGGGAGATGACAGATGAGGGTCTTTATGGTATGATACCCCCCCAACACAAAAAACAATTTCAGATCAAGGAGCCAGTATGTTTCCTCAAACCGCAGATGTCGTCGTTATCGGCGGCGGCGTGATGGGTGTCAGCGCCGCCTATCATCTGGCTTTGCGCGGCTGCACCGATGTGGTGCTGCTGGAAAAAGGGCCGTTTTTGGGGATGGAGGCTACCGGCAAGTGCGCGGGTGGTATCCGTTACCAGTTCAGCACCGAAATCAATGTGCGCCTGTCGCAACTCAGTCTGCCGATGCTGATGCGCTTTCACGAGGAATTGGGGCAGGATATTGACCTGCGCTGGCCGGGCTATCTGTTTTTGCTGGACAACGACCACGATCTGGCAATCTTTCAAAGCCGTGCGGCCATGCAAAATCGCCTTGGTGTACCTACGCGCCTCATTGACCGCGCCGAGGTGCACGCGCTGGCCCCGCAGTTACAGATAGAAGATATTATAGCTGCCTCGTGGCACCCAGGCGATGGCCTGGCTGATCCCAACGGCGTGGTGCAGGGCTATGCGGCGGGAGCGCGGCGGCTGGGTGCGCAGATCTTTACCGACACCGCGGCCACAGGCATCGAAGTAGAGGCCGGCCGCATCACGGCGGTGACCACGCCACAGGGGCGCATCGCCACGCGCTGGGTGATCAATGCGGCGGGGCCTTGGGCCGGCGTGGTGGCCGATATGGCCGGCGCGGCGGTTCCCATCCAGCCGGTGCGTCGCCAGATTGCGGTCACTACGCCCCTGCCCGAGCTGGCCGCGGACTTCCCCTTTGTGATAGATTTCAGTCGTAGTCTATACTTTCACCGCGAGGGCCAGGGGGTGCTCACCGGCATGTCGAACCCTGCGCAACCCCCTGGTTTCGATCAAACGGTGGATCGCGCCTGGACGGTGCAACATCTGGAGGCTGCGGTGCAGCGGCTGCCGTTGCTGGGCCGTGCTGGTTTACTCAGCGAGTGGGCAGGGCTGTACGAGGTGACACCGGATGCACATCCGGTGATTGATCGGCTGGAGGAGCCGGCAGGGTTAGTGATTGCCGCGGGGTTCAGCGGGCACGGCTTCATGCACGGGCCGATCACCGGTCTGCTGGCTGCCGAGCTGGTGCTGGATGACCGCGCCCACACGCTGGACATCAGCCAGCTACGCCTGAGCCGCTTCGCCGAAGGCGTTCCGATTTATGAGCATAATGTGGTGTGAGGGTTAGGGCGCGGTGAGAATCGCCTCGGCAGCAGGAATGGTGTCGCCATTTGCTGTTACTACAAAAACGCGAATATGATATAGCCCCGCAGCGCGCTTGGGATCAAGCAGCAGGCGCGCGCTGAAACGAGCACCTTCCACAGTGCTAAGTGGCGCGCTAAAAAACTCAACCGCCGATTGGTAACTGCTGGTTTGCGCCAATTGCTCCAGTGACAGAGGACGGGGAAACGGTTCATAGGCCAGATTGATTAGCGGATCCGTAGCGTTGTTCAGTAGTTGACCCCTCACTGTAAAATCCGAAGGCAACTCCGCTGGCAGCGCATCCAACTGCACATAGCGATTAAGAAACAACTGCACCAGGCGCATCTCACCGATATCGGCACGGTAAGCGATGCCCACACCCACATGCGTATGGGCGGGGTCAAGAATATTGGCACGGTGACCGGGGCTATCCATCAAGCCAGACTGAGCATCAAGCACGCGCTGCCGCCAGTCCAGAATCGCCGCGGGGCGGCCATCATCGTAGCTGTAGCTGTAGGCGTGGATATTTTCAAAGACCACATCTGTAAAACCGGCCAGCAACGCTGCACGGTGTTCCGGCCCATACCCCTGACGGTTCCAATGGCTGAAATAAGGGCCGGCCAGCATATCCTCGGCGTGGGCCTGCGCGATACGCGCAGCAGCCGCATCCCAAACTACTGGCGCAAGCTCGGCCGCAGAGCGATTCTGATTGATAAGGTCAAGAGCCAACGCTTGCAGAGCTGACAAGTCAGGGGGGTGATAAGCAAGCGCCGCGTTGGTCTCTGAGGGCGTGACCTGTAGGCCGGGATAAAGCGTTGATTGGCTGGGTGATACGAAAGTTTTCTGATGTGCAGGCGAGGGCATGGTTTCTAGGCGAGCGTTTAAGTACCAACCGATCATAACGCCCAGCATGAGTAGCAGAACGACAACGATCAGCAGGTACTTGGTAATAAGCGCGGAACGGCGAGGAGAGCAACGTTTATAGGTCATAATAACTTCACCGAATTGCCAGGTTATAAATAATCTTGAAGGGGCTCACTATTTAGTTCCCTCCTGATAAGTTGAAAAATATGTTTTATAAAGCCCAAAATCACTAAAATTTCAACACACAATGCAGCCATAAAAAAAGGTTCCATCCATGAAAAAGAGGTTAGTTCATTAAGTTGATATGATATTCCCAGGAACTTTAATAGATCATTATCTTCTCTGAATCTAAGAATCATCAAAACAGGGATGACGATCGCCGAAAAAAACACATAAGCTATAGTGACGTCTCGGAATGTGTCAAGAATTGTGAGACAGCGCGAGCGATAATTTAGTGTACGAA
>CALESQ010000071.1 GCA_937907455.1 uncultured Caldilineales bacterium | reverse complement strand
CAGCGGGCGCCGTTTTGTAGCCGGTGGGATTTCATCCCCCGGCGATGCCGCGGCGACCGACGGGCGATAAATCGCCCGTCTACAACGCAGCGCCCCATAAATGGGGCTTGCTGGCATCCGGCCAGCCCGCTTCAGCGGGCGCCGTTTTGTAGAATGATTTTCTTTACGCTGTGTTAATCCTGACTGCTTTCAGGTCATCTACCAGACGCATCCCCTTGGCTGATTCGCTGGCTCTGTGGTACTATAACCGCAGTCACTTGATTACTGGAGGCCCCCTTGTCCACATTTCATTCTGTCGCCCTCGCCCGTATGACTGCGCAAACCACCCAATGGGAGGTAGCTGACGACCGACGCGCCGTGTTCCTGCGCTGTTATAGCCTGATGACTCACAACATGCTGGCTGCGGTTCAGGCTGGCGAGTTCAGCGACGGCCCCTGGGTCAGCCGCCTGCTGGAACGATTTGCTGAATATTATTTCATGGCGCTGCAAGCCTACGAAGAAGACCCAGCCAGCACACCGGCAGTATGGCAACTGGCGCATCAAGCGGCACTAACCGGCCACGGTCTGGCGCTGAACCAATTGCTGCTGGGAGTAAATGCCCACATTAACTATGATCTGGTGCTGTGCCTGGCTGATCTGCTGGAGGAGGAATGGCTGTCATTGTCAGTGGAGCAGCGCGCTCAGCGCTATCGCGATCATTGCCATGTCAACGCGGTGATTGCGCGCACCATTGACCGCGTACAGGACGAACTACTGGAACCAGGCACGCCCTTGTTGAGCCTGCTGGATCTGCTGCTGGGGCCGGCCGATGAGCAAATGATCTCAAGAGTGATTACTCACTGGCGCGATGAGGTTTGGCAACGCGCCGCCGCGCTGCTCGACGCCGAGGACTCCACCGAGCGCGCCTATCTCATCAGAGAAACCGAACGCGCCGCTCTGGGGATTGCCCATTATCTCGGTTAAGCGATTGCTCGCCGTAACATTTTGCAGGTGCTTCGACTACCTGTATAATCTTGGAGTCATTGCAAGACCGTTTGAGATCAAGGAAACCCAATGGATTACCGCAATCAAATCATTAACGGCGACTGCCAGGAAGCACTACAGCAAATACCCGACAACTCGGTAGATCTGATCTTCACCTCCCCGCCCTATGCTGATCAACGCAAAAGCACCTACGGCGGAGTTCATCCCAACGAGTACGTTGACTGGTTTGTACCTATTTCTGCACATTTATTACGCGTGCTGAAACCTTCCGGTACTTTCATTCTAAACATTAAAGAAAAAGTCATAGAGGGCGAGCGCAGCACCTATGTTATGGAGCTAATCCTGACCATGCGGCGGCAAGGCTGGCTGTGGACAGAAGAATTCATCTGGCACAAGAAGAATTGTTACCCCGGTAAGTGGCCCAATCGCTTTCGTGATGCCTGGGAAAGGCTGCTGCAATTCAACAAGAGCCGTAAATTCGCCATGTACCAGGAAGAAGTGATGGTTCCGATGGGAAATTGGGCCAATTCCCGCCTCAAAAATCTATCTCAAACCGACAAAACGCGTGACAACTCAAAAGTAGGTAGTGGTTTTGGAAAAAATGTTTCCAACTGGCTGGAGCGGGACAGGGCCTATCCCACCAACGTCCTGCATCTGGCAACGGAATGCAGCAACAAGAATCACAGCGCCGCGTTTCCCGAAGAATTACCTGAATGGTTCATCAAGCTGTTCACGCAAACGAATGACGTTGTGCTGGACCCGTTCATGGGGTCAGGAACTACCGTTATGGTAGCAAACCGCATGGCGCGCCGCTCGATTGGCATCGAGATCGTTCCTGAATACTGCGAAATGGTCGAGACTCAGCTCCAGCAACAGGCAGTACAGTTGGCGATCTTTAAGGATAGCAGAGCAATTGACTGGGAACATCTGGTACGCTTCAACTCTGCCGCATAGTCCCTCATTCTAAAGCAAGGAGTAGTTTCATGGAGTGGCTAACCGACCCGCAAGCCTGGATCGCCTTCTTCACCCTGGTGGTGCTGGAGCTGGTGCTGGGCGTAGACAACGTTATTTTTATTTCGATCTTATCCGGCAAGCTGCCTAAAGGCCAGCAAGCCCGCGCCCGCACGCTGGGCATCAGCCTGGCCATCATCACGCGCATTATGCTGCTCTTCTCACTGTCGTGGATCATGGGGCTAACCAAGCCGCTGTTCTCGGTGTTGGGCTATGACATTACCGGGCGTGACCTGATCCTGATCATCGGTGGTCTCTTCCTCATCGCCAAGAGTACCCACGAAATCCATCAGAAGCTGGAAGGGATCAGCGGTCATGCCTCAGCCCGCGTGGCACCCTCATTCGCCAGCGTCATCTTGCAGATTCTGCTGCTAGATGTGGTGTTTTCTCTCGACTCAGTGATCACCGCAGTAGGCATGGTGGATCATCTGCCCATCATGATCGCCGCAGTCATTGTGGCCGCAGTGGTGATGATCTTTTCTGCCGGCCCTATCAGCAGTTTCGTCGAGCAACATCCCACCATCAAGATCCTGGCACTCAGCTTCCTGCTGCTCATCGGCTTCACCCTGGTGGTCGAGGGCCTGCATCAGCATATTCCCAAAGGCTACATTTACTTTGCCATGGCCTTTTCTGTGGGCGTTGAGCTGCTCAACATGCGCCTGCGCAAACCGCAGCAGCCCCCCGTACACCTGCACGAAGCGTATACCAGCGAGTAGCTTACAGTAGATCATCAACAAAAAAGCAGGAACCATTGGTTCCTGCTTTTTTATCTGGCGGAGAGGGTGGGATTTGAACCCACGATCCCCGGTAGGGGATACGCGCTCTCCAGGCGCGCGCACTAGACCGAACTATGCGACCTCTCCACAAACCAAGCGATTATACCACCACTGCCCACAGCCGCCAAAGTTGAACCCAGGCCGGTAGTGTGCGACTTTCGGTTGAATGACAAGAGCCGGACAATACATGGTTGCGGTTCAGAGAACGAAGCGCTCTCAGGCGCTCTCCGAAAGCCCCGGCAGGGGCTTCGTGGCTTGAGACACCGAATTCAATTCGGTGGCAACACATTTCAACCGAAATCCATACACAACCCCCAGCCCGTAGCACCCGGCTCGTCAGTACAGGCACAACACAGTATGATCTACATCATGTCGCAGCGCGTCAGTATACGCTATACTGGCCCTGACTCTCACCAGGCTTTCCCCTGCTTATAAACAAAGCTCTGCCATCAGGCAGAGCTTTGTGAATTGCTGGCGGAGAGGGTGGGATTTGAACCCACGAGGGTAATTAGCCCTACGCGATTTCGAGACGCGCGCACTCGACCGAACTATGCGACCTCTCCACGAAGGGCGATTATAGCATACCCGCTTGTTTCCGCCAAAGAAAGCGACCCCGGTTTATGAACTCACACCCAACTGAATTAACCGAACTGCGCGATATGCGCGCCCAGGCTCTGACCGGTGGCGGACAGGAGCGCATCGAAGCTCAACACGCCAAAGGCAAGCTCACCGCGCGCGAACGCCTGGCTGCGCTGCTGGACGAAGGCACCTTTCAGGAAATCGGCGCGCTGGCTACTCATAACGTCAACGATTTCGACATGGCCGACAAAAAATACCCCGGTGATGGCGTGGTAGCCGGTTTCGGCAAAATCCGTGGCCGCAAAGTAGCCATCTACGCCCAGGATTTTACCGTACTCGGCGGCTCTTTCTCCGAGGTACAGTCACACAAGATCTGCCGTGTAATGGATGTAGCCGTAGACAGCGGCATCCCCATCATCGCCCTGATCGACTCCGGTGGTGCGCGCATTCAAGAGGGCGTGCGCAGCCTGGCCGCCTACGGCGAGCTATTCACCCGCAACGTGATGGCCTCCGGCGTAGTGCCACAGATTGCCGTCATCCTCGGCCCCAGCGCGGGCGGCGCGGTCTATTCACCCGCGTTGATGGACTTTGTCATCATGGTGCGCAAAATCAGCCACATGTTCATCACCGGCCCCGATGTCATCAAAACCGTCACCGGCGAAGATGTCACCTTCCGCGACCTGGGTGGCACGCTGGTACACAACGCCAAAAGTGGTGTTGCCCACCTGCTGGCTGATGACGAACAGCAGGCTTTCTTGCAGGTCAAGCAGCTCCTCAGCTATCTGCCGCCCAACAATGCCGAAGACCCGCGCCGTGTAGAACCATACGATGATCCTCAACGCATGGATGATCAGCTCAACTACCTGGCTCCCGAAGACAGCACCCAACCCTACGACATGCGCCAGGCTATTGACCGCATCGTAGACCGCGACAGCTTCTTTGAAATTCAACCCTATTATGCACGCAACGCCCTGGTTGGTTTTTGTCGGCTTGATGGCTACGTCACCGGCATTGTCGCCAACCAACCTAACTACCTGGCCGGTGTGCTGGATATTGACAGCAGCGACAAAATCGCCCGCTTTGTACGCATCTGCGATGCCTACAACATTCCCCTGGTTACCCTGGTAGATTGCCCCGGCTATCTCCCCGGCGTTACCCAGGAGCATTACGGCATCATCCGCCACGGCGCCAAGGTGATCTACGCCTACTGCGAAGCCACCGTGCCCAAAATATCCATCGTCACCCGCAAAGCCATCGGCGGCGCCTACATTGCCATGAGCAGCAAGCAAATGCGCTCTGATCTGGCCTTTGCCTGGCCCACCGCCCAAATCGCGGTGATGGGCCCCGACGGCGCGGTAAACATCCTCTACCGCAGACAACTGGCCGAGGCCGCCGACCCCGCGGCCCTGCGCGCCGAAATCACCGCCCAATACCAAAGCACCTTCATGTCACCCTATGCCGCAGCCGACATGGGCCAGATTGACGAAGTCATCGAGCCGCGCGAAACTCGCACCCGTCTGATCGCCGCGCTGGACGTGCTACGCGGCAAAGTATCGAGCAATCCACCAAAAAAGCACGGCCTGATGCCGGTGTAAGGAGCCACCCATGAGCGAACCTCTATCCCAGGGCCTGCTCCTGTCTGCCATCGGTATGAGCATGGTCTTTGCCGCACTGGCCGCGCTGTGGGCGCTGATCGCCTTGATCGGCTACGGCGGCAATTGGCTGGAAAGGCGCAGTCAAGCACCTGTCGCCCCGCCCGCACCCGCGCCGCTGATCCAAACCGTCACGCCATCGCCCAGCGACGAGGAAATGGCCGCCATTGGTCTGGCCTTGCTGCTACACGCCCAGACAGAGGATCAAACCGGCCTGCGTTGGCGCTTGCCCCCCCTGCTCACCCGCTGGGTAGCTATCGGCTACGGGCGTCAGCTTCATTCCTGGCAGCCACCGCGCGGCCGTCATCGTCACAACCGCTAACCATACCGCAGCCAAACGGGCCATCTCAAGCCCGTTGAGCGCAAGCCCCGACACACAAGGATCTGTTTCCTATGCGTAGTTTTCGAATCCGGGTAGCCGGCAAATCATATCTGGTCGAAGTGGATGAAACCAGCACCTCACCGCTGACTGTCAGCGTCAATGGCCGTCCTTACACCGTTGAAGTAGAATGGCAAGGCGCGGCCTCGGAGGCCACCGTAGAGCCATCCGTAAAACCCGCCACACCAATGGACGAACTAGGTGCAGTGCGCCCGAAGCCCCTGGCCCAAGCACCCAAGCCTCAGATCAGCGAAAGCGAACGCGCCCATACCCCCGTAGTCGAGGCCCCGATGCCCGGCGTGATCGTGGAAGTCAGGGTGCAACCAGGCGCAACAGTCGCCCGCGGTGACGAGCTGTGCGTGCTGGAAGCGATGAAAATGCGCAACAGCATCCGCTCTCCACGCGACGGGCGCATAGCAGCCGTGCCAGTGAGCGCCGGCAACAAAGTAGCCTACGGCGACCTGCTGATCCGCTTCGATGACGCCGAGTAAGTGAGGATGCCATGAACTTTGATCTATGGACTACCCTCACCGCGGGCCTGGCTGCGCTCACCTGGGGCAACGTGCTAATGATGGCCATCGGCGTGCTGCTGATCTATCTGGCCGTGGTGAAAGAATACGAACCGGTGCTGCTGATCCCCATCGGTGCAGGCGCGCTTATCGCCAACATCCCCCTCACCGGCATCACAAGCGATGAAGGGTTTTTGGGCATTCTCTACAATGCCGGTATCCGCACCGAGCTGTTCCCACTGCTGATTTTCATCGGCATTGGCGCTATGACCGACTTCACCCCGCTGCTGGAGAACCCGCGCATGGTGCTGGTGGGCGCTGCCGGTCAGTTTGGCATCTTCGGCACCCTGCTGCTGGCCCTGGTGCTGGGCTTCGATCTCAATGAAGCGGCCTCCATCGGCATCATCGGCGCAGTGGATGGCCCCACCAGCATCTACGTTTCCAGTCGGCTGGCCCCTCAGTTGCTGGCTCCCATTGCCGTCGCCGCCTACAGCTACATGAGCCTGGTGCCCATCATCCAGCCCCCCATCATGCGCGCCATGACCACCCGCCGCGAACGCCTGGTGCGCATGGCCTACACCTCTCGACCGGTCAACAAGGCAGTGCGGGTAGCCTTTCCTCTGCTGGTAACACTGGCTACCGGCCTTTTCGTGCCGATGGCTACCCCTTTGGTGGGTACTCTGATGTTCGGCAACCTGCTGCGCGAATCGGGCGTGGTAGAACGCTTGGTAGATGTGGCCGGCAACGAGTTAGCCAACATCACCACCATCTTCCTGGGCCTGGCGATAGGCTCAACCATGACTGCCGACAGCTTTTTGCAGGTGCGCACGCTGCTGATCCTCACCCTGGGGATTTTGGCATTTGCGCTGGATACTGCGGCGGGCGTGGCGCTGGGCAAGCTGTTTTACGTCATCACGCGTGGCCGCTTCAACCCGCTGATCGGCGCTGCTGGCATTTCAGCCTTCCCCATGTCGGCGCGCGTGGTCAACCGCGTAGGGCTGGAGGAGGACGACAGCAACTTCCTGCTGATGCACGCCATGGGTGCCAACACTGCCGGGCAAATCGCCTCGGCGCTGGCCGGAGGCATTGTGCTAGCGTTGCTGGCTGGTGGCTAGCACAAAACCGCCCTTCCGTGGTAGAATAGCGCGCCGTGAGCATCCAGTCCATTTCTTTGCGCATTGCGCCGGTGTTGCACCACCCGCAGTTTACGGCTCAGGTCGAATCTGCCTTTGCCGATGCCTGCAACCTGCTCACCCCCGACGGCGTGATGTTGGCGCTGGTAAGCCACACCATTGGCAATGGCCCGCTCAATGCCGTGCTCAGCCACTTCAGCGAGCCAACGCGGTTATCCGCTGGCGACTGGCTGCGTGGCAACGGTCAAACGCTGTGGCTGCCGCGCGGCCAGCAGCTATCCCTGACACAGGCCGCGCTCTGGCAGCCTATTCCCGCCTATCACCATCTGGCCGCCCAGCCTGAGACCGTGACAGCTAACATCGCCTGGCTGCGCGGTTATCTGCCGTTGCATGCGCCGCCAGCCAGCTTTGCCGCCATCGCATCCGCCTCTGCGTCCGGTGCGTTTGGCAACAGTCATTCGCTGGCGTTGGGCCAAATGCAGGCGGAGCGGCTTGCTGCGGGCCTGCTGCACGCCTACGCCGCGGCCGACCTGCCCGCACTGCACGGCTATGCCGGGCAACTAGCCGGGCTTGGCCCCGGCCTTACTCCGGCAGGTGATGATTGGCTGGCTGGCTGGCTAATGGGGCTGCACACGCGGGCCGGGCTTATGTCCGCTACGGTCCACCCCCTGTCCACCGCAGATGCCGCGGCTGCCGTGCTCTCGGCAGCACAAGGGCGCACCACACGTCTCAGTCTGGCATTTTTGCAGGCTGCGGCTGACGGCGCGGCGAATGAAGCCTGGCATAACCTCATCACAACACTGAGCAAGCCTTCAAAGCGCCTGCTGCGCGCGGCCACTGCCCAAGTCATGGCACACGGCGCAACCTCCGGCAGCGATATGCTGGCCGGTTTTCTGGCAGCCTTCAACAACCATTCCCCGTGACACGCAAGGATGCAAAGGAGCTTTCCATGCCCGTCGCAACCCGCATTCTCTCCTCCGCCTATTTCGATTCTGTCACCCTGATGCTGGTAGCCAAAGAACTGTTGGCTATGCCGGGCGTACGCGATGCCGCGGTGGTGATGGGCACGCAGGCCAACCTGGGCCTGCTGCGCGACGCCACCCTGCTTACTTCCCAATCTGCTGCTGCCACCCCCAACGATCTGGTAGCCGCAGTGTTGGCCGACGACGACCACGCGGCCGAGGCAGCTCTGGCTGCACTCGATGGCTTGCTGACAGCCAGCCGCAGCAACGCTGGCAGCGATGCCGGTGCAGCACGCCCCCGCACCCTGCGCGCCGCGCTGCGCCAGTCACCCGACGCCAACCTGGCAGTCATCTCGGTGGCCGGACGTTATGCCGCGCGCGAAGCCCGCAGTGCGCTCGACCACGGCCTGCATGTGCTGCTGTTCAGCGATAACGTCAGCGTAGAAGATGAAATCGAGTTAAAGCAGCGGGCTGCGGCCCGTGGGCTGCTGTGCATGGGGCCAGATGCCGGCACAGCCATCATCAACGGCGTGGGGTTGGGCTTTGCCAATGACGTGACGCGCGGACCGGTGGGCATTGTCAGCGCTGCGGGAACCGGCCTGCAATCGGTCAGCAGTGATGTGGCCCGCCGCGGCAGCGGCGTCAGCCAGGCTATTGGCACAGGAGGCCGTGACCTGAGCGAGGCAATAGGCGGCCAGACCATGCTCGCCGGCATCGCCGCACTACAAGCCGACCCTGCAACCAAAGTCATTGTGCTGATATCCAAGCCGCCCGCCCCCGCAGTAACTGCGCGCGTGCTGCAAGCAGCCAAAAACAGCGGCAAACCGGTGGTAGTCTGCTTCCTGGGCGCGGATCCGGGCCAAATCGAAAAAGCGGGCCTGATCCCGGTGAGCACCCTGGAGCAAGCAGCCGCGGTGGCGGTGGCGCTGGCACGCGGCGAGGAATGGTGCAGCCCGATTATAGCCTGTGATCAGGCCCCGCTAGCCTGGTTGCCGCAGGCGCGCGCCGCGGCCGCCGCACTTCAGCCGCAGCAGCGCTTCATCCACGGCCTCTACAGTGGTGGCACATTCTGCTACGAAGCCCAGCTCATCCTGCGCAACCTGCCGGATGGCCTCTATTCCAACGCGCCGGTGAGCGCTGCGGTCAGCCACCCCATTCCCCCTGATGCTGTCATTCACGGCCACCACGTCATCCTCGACCTCGGTGCAGACGAATACACCGTGGGGCGGCTGCATCCCATGCTTGACCCATCACTGCGCAACCGCATGATTGGGCAAACCGGTGATGATGCCGAAGTAGCCGTGCTGCTGTTAGATGTGGTGCTGGGCTATGGCGCGCACCCCAACCCGGCGGGCGAAGCAGCATCCGCCATTCGTGCCGCGCAAGCGCGCGCCGCGGCTGCAGGCCGCACTTTGCCCGTGGTTGCCTTTGTCTGCGGCACCGAAGAGGATCCCCAGCGCCTGAGCGACCAGGAAGCGCTCCTGCGCGAGGCCGGCGCGCTGGTAGTGCCCAGCAACGCCCAGGCCGCGCGCATCGCTGCATTGATTGTAGCCGAGCACTCGTAACTTATCGCTTCAATCATTCTGACGTCAAAACGGGTATTACGCACTGCGTATTGCGTATCAAGATTTCCGACTACGCAATACGCAGTATGCAGTATGTTTCACTGCGGAGCTATCATCCATGTCTCAATCTTCTTCTCCCGGCCCGGACGCAGTTGTGACGCTACGCTCCGTTACCAGCGACAACCTGAGCGAAGTGCTACGCCTCAAGGTTGCACCGCAGCAAGAGCAATTTGTCGCCTCCAACGCGGTGTCATTGGCCCAGGCACACTTCACCAAAGAAGCATGGTTCCGCGCCATCTACGCCGACGAAACGCCGATTGGCTTTATGATGCTCTACGAAGACCGGGTCAAACCGGAATATTTCCTGTGGCGTTTGCTGATTGACCAGCGCTACCAACGCTACGGTTTTGGCCGGCAGGCTATGGCACGGCTGATAGAATATGTCAAAACTCTGCCCAACGCCGCTGAGTTGCTCCTCAGCCACGGCGAGGGCGAAGGCAGCCCTGCACCTTTTTACGCCAGATTGGGTTTCACTTACACCGGCAACAAACTCGACAACGAATTGGTCATGCGTTTGCCTGTGCAAGCTGATTCCGCCACCCTGCCCGCGCCATCGCCTCTCACCCATGTGGTAATGTTCAAACTGCGCGAGCGCACCCCGGCTGAGGCAGAACGTCTGGCGCAGTTGCTGCGCAGCATGGACGGACAAATTCCTCCACTGCGCGGAATCGAAGTGGGCGTCAACATCGTAGAATCGGCCCGCGCTTACGACCTTGTACTCATCACCCGCTTCAACAGCTTGGCCGACATGGAGACCTATCAGGTACATCCGCTGCACCAAAGCGTCTCAGCGCAGATGCGGGCTGCCTCCGAAGCCGTAGCCGCCGTGGATTTTGAAGAACGGTAGATTGGTAGATTGGGAAATTGGTGTTGGAGTGTCTTGCCAGCGGCTGAAGCCGCTTTGTATGATCAGCCGGTGAATTTCCCCATTCACCGGGCCAAGTTCACCTTTTGCGAAAGGCATCCACTGTGCCCGATAACTTGTTCACCCAACCGTTGCGCCCCATCAATCTGGGGCTGGAAACTTTTGCCGAGAGCATGGCTGCACAAGGCGCCGTTGTCACCGCAGTGGATTGGCAGCCACCCGCTGATGGTTATGTCGAGCTAGACACCCTGCAAGGCGCTGCTATAGATGCCGCCAATACCGAGGCCATACGCCGCATCACCGCCGGTCGCCCACTGCTGATAGGCATGGGTATCGCCCGTGAAGTCATCCCCGGCTTTCACAACCGGCTGATCACGCATAGCGGCCCGCCCATCACCTGGGAGCGTATGAGCGGCCCCACACGCGGCGCTGTGATCGGCGCCATCCTGTATGAAGGCTGGGCAGCCACAGCAGAAGCAGCGGCCGCGCTGGCAGCAGGTAGCGAGATCGAATTTGCTCCCTGTCACCACTATGCCGCAGTAGGGCCAATGGCAGGCATCATCAGCCCTTCCATGCCGGTATTCATTGTGCGCAACGAAACCAGCGGCCACCTGGCCTATGCCACACAGAACGAAGGCCTGGGCCGCGTGTTGCGCTATGGTGCCTATGGGCCAGAAGTAATCGAGCGGCTGCGCTGGATGGAGCAGGTGCTCTACCCGGCGTTGCAGCGCGCGCTGGCGCGCTCAGGCCCGCTGGATCTGCGCAGCATGACCGCGCAAGCCCTGCACATGGGCGACGAGTGCCATAATCGCAACAAAGCCGGTACTTCGCTCTTCATTCGTGCCATCAGCCCGGCGCTGGCCGAAACCAGCGATGCCGCCACCACCGCCGCGGTGCTGCGCTTCATGGATGGCAACGATCACTTCTATCTGAACCTGTCCATGCCGGCGATGAAGGCCATGTTGCTGCCTGCCGAAAACATTCCCGGCTGCACAATCGCCACAGTGATGGCGCGCAACGGCACAGAATGGGGTATTCGCGTCAGCGCCACCGGTGATCGCTGGTTCACCGCACCATCGCCCATTGTCGAAGGTCTCTGGCTGCCGGGTTACACGGCTGCAGATGCCAACCCCGACATAGGCGACAGCGCCATCACCGAAACAGGCGGCATTGGCGGTTTTGCGTTGGCCGGGGCGCCTGCTATCGTGCAGTTCGTGGGCGGTTCGCCACAGGATGCCATCAACACCACGCTGCTGATGTACGAGATCACCGCGGGCGAACACAGCGCATTCAGCATCCCCGCGCTGAACTTCCGCGGCACGCCGGTGGGAGTAGATGTGCGCCGCGTGCTGGAAAGCGGCATTACCCCGCGGCTGAACACCGGCATTGCTCACAAGGAGCCAGGGGTAGGCATGGTGGGCGCAGGCCTGGTGGCCGCGCCACTGGGCTGCTTCCAGGCCGCGTTCAAGGCACTCACCGAGCTGGCTGTCTGAACGAGACGATTGCCACTGTGATCCTGAAAGATTGCGTTCTGTGAATCGGCCGCGTGAATTTGACGAAAAACAGGGCGTATGTATAATGCCTGCTGTTGCCGCATGGGCCCGTGGTGTAGTCGGCTAACATACTGGCCTGTCAAGCCAGAGATCGCGGGTTCGAGACCCGTCGGGCCCGCCACGGCACAACGAGCCAACCGTCATCGGTTGGCTCGTTTTTTATCCTCTGTTTACGCAAGGGCTTACCATGAACCGTTTGCTTCCGCTGCGTCGCCGACGTTTTTCTCCTCTGCATAGCTGGTTTGTGCCGGTAGGCTATATCGTGCTGGCACTGGCAATGGGCATGATCACGCCGCGCGTTCGCTATGGGTTATGGGGGCAGGACGCGCTCACCCTGCCCGCAGCCGACGCCGCTCTGATACTGTCTACTATTGCCTCCGGCATGATGGCACTGACAGGCATTACCTTTTCACTGGTTTTTGTAATGGTGCAGTTTGGCAGCAGCACCTACTCGCCGCGGCTGGTGGCGTGGTTTTCTCGCAGCCCCGTGATCCCCCACTCAGTGGGCGTTTTCATCGGCACCTTCCTGTTTGCCCTGCTCGGCCTGGCCAATCTTCATGCACAAAACGATCAAGTAGCTCCGGCCATGACCGTGCTGACAGCCTTTCTATGGGTGTTTGCCAGCATCGGCGCGCTGATCTGGCTGATTGAGCGCATCACCAGCCTGTATATCAGCAATGTACTGGGCAGCATTGGCCAGCGGGGGCGCACCGTCATTACGCTGATGTATCCAACACCGGCCTCCGAAGCGGCTCCCGCGCCCTCGACTTCGTGGCAAACTCTGCCGGTGCACCAAACCCTTTATCACCATGGTGGCCCCTTGGCCATTGCCGCTTTGGACATGAACGCACTGGTGCGGCTGGCTCGCCGCGCCGATGGTGTCATTGAAATGGCCTATGCCGTAGGTGACACCGTAACCGAAGGCGCGGCCTTGCTGCGCGTGCGCGGCACAGACAAAACCATTGCGAAAAGCGCGCTAAAAAATGCGGTCATCCTAAGCACCGAACGCACCATCGAACAAGATCCTAAATACGCTCTGCGCCTGCTGGCAGATATTGCCATTCGCGCCCTGTCGCCCGCCATCAACGACCCCACCACCGCCGTGATGGCACTCGATCAGATCGAAGACCTGCTGCGCCGCTTAGGGCAGGTCAACCTGGACATTGGCCATGAAACTGACCGTGATGGCGTGCTGCGGTTGGTCTATCCTGCTCCTGATTGGGTTGACCTGCTGGAATTGGCCTTTCTGGAAATCATGCACTACGGAGAACAATCTATTCAGGTAATGCGGCGACTGATTGCGCTGTTCAGCGATTTGGAAGATGCCGTAGTGCCCACGCGTCGCGCCGACGTGCGCAACTTTGCCATGCGCCTGCATGAAACCGTGGAACGGTCTTTCGTCAGCGTGCAAGACCGCCGCGACGCCGAAGAGCTTGACCGACAAGGTCTGGGATTAGCACGTCACAAAGATTATACCGCCTAATTATGACATACATCATGTAAAAACAAACGCATCAGGGGTATGATGGAAAGGATTGTGCGCTGGAAAGCTCCCGCGCACCTTGCTTTATTTCCTGACTTATTTCACAGGATGCACTCAGCCTGACGAAGGACAAACCTAATGACCAACCGTCAAATCGTTACCATTGACGGCAACGAAGCCGCCGCATATATTGCTCATAAAACCAACGAAGTAATCGCCATTTACCCCATCACGCCCTCCAGCGCCATGGGCGAGTGGGCTGATCAATGGACTGCCGAGCTAAAACCCAACATCTGGGGCACAATCCCCCTGGTGATTGAGATGCAGTCTGAAGGCGGGGCCGCCGGCGCTGTACACGGTGCGTTGCAGACCGGCTCACTCACCACCACCTTCACCGCCTCGCAGGGGCTGCTGCTGATGATCCCCAACATGTATAAGATCGCCGGGGAGCTTACCTCCACGGTGTTTCATGTAGCAGCGCGCAGTCTGGCAGCACAGGGGCTTTCGATTTTTGGCGACCACAGCGACGTGATGGGTGTGCGCCAAACCGGCTGGTCCATGCTGTGCAGCAATTCGGTGCAAGAAATCATGGACATGGCGCTGATCGCTCAGGCAGCCACGCTCAAGGCGCGCGTGCCCTTCATCCATTTCTTTGATGGCTTCCGCACCAGCCACGAAGTCGCCAAGATCGAACAACTGACCGACGACGACATTCGCGCCATGATTGATGATGATCTGGTACTGGCCCATCGCGGGCGCGGCCTTACCCCTGATCGGCCGGTGATGCGCGGCACCGCACAAAATCCCGATGTCTACTTCCAGGGTCGTGAGACGGTGAACCCCTTCTACCTGCAAGTGCCGGGCATTGTGCAGGAGGCCATGGATCGCTTTGCGCAGATCACAGGCCGCCAGTACAAGCTGTTCCAGTACGAAGGTGCGCCAGATGCTGAACGCATTCTAGTGATTCTTGGCTCGGCAGCAGAAACTGCTGAACAAACCGCCGCCTACCTCAACAGCCACGGCGAGAAGGTGGGCGTGCTCAAAGTGCATCTCATGCGCCCCTGGAGCAGCGAACATTTCATGGCTGCACTGCCGGCCAGTGTCAAAGCCATCGCCACGCTGGATCGTACCAAGGAACCGGGTGCCGCGGGCGAGCCGCTTTATCAGGACGTCATCACTGCGCTGATGGAAGCCGGACGCGGCAACGTGCGCGTGATTGGCGGACGCTACGGCCTTTCCAGCAAGGAATGGACGCCAGCCATGGCCAAGGCGGTCTTTGATGAACTGCGCAAGGATAAGCCAAAGAACCACTTCACCGTGGGTATCAACGACGATGTTACCTTCACCAGCCTTGACTTCGACCCGACCTTCAGCATCGAATCGCCCCGGGTGGTGCGTGCGCTGTTCTTTGGTCTGGGTTCTGACGGCACAGTAGGAGCCAACAAAAACAGCATCAAGATCATCGGTGAAGATACTCCCAACTATGCCCAGGGCTATTTCGTCTACGACTCGAAAAAATCAGGCGCAACCACGGTTTCACATCTGCGCTTCGGGCCAGAGCCAATTCATCAGCCTTACCTGATTGAAAAGGCCAACTTTGTGGCGGTGCATCAGTCCGTATTTCTAGAGCGCTACGACGTGCTGCGCAATGCCACGCCGGGCGCAGTCTTTCTGCTGAACACCTATCACCCCAGAGAAGCGGTGTGGGACAAACTGCCGCGCGTGTACCAGGAACATCTGATCAACAAGGGCATGAAGTTCTATGTGATTGACGCTTACGACGTGGCCGAACGAACCGGCATGGGCGGACGCATCAACACCATCATGCAAACCTGTTTCTTTGCCATTTCTGGTGTGCTGCCGCGCGACGAAGCAATTGCCTCTATCAAGTACGCCATCAAGAAGACCTACGGCAAACGCGGCGAAACCGTGGTGCAGCAAAATTACGAGGCCGTAGACCAGACGCTGGCTAACCTGTATGAAGTCGCTGTGCCCGATCACATCAGCAGCAGCATCGAGCTGCCCCCCGCTGTACCGGCTGAGGCTCCCGACTTCGTGCAAAAGGTGACGGCAGAGATCATCGCCGGGCGCGGCGATCTGCTGCCGGTGTCGGCCATGCCCGCCGATGGCACCTTCCCCACAGCCACCACACAATGGGAAAAGCGCAACCTGGCGCTGGAAATCCCCATCTGGGATCCCGACGTGTGCATTCAGTGCGGCAAGTGCGCGCTGGTGTGCCCTCACGCCACCATCCGCATCAAAGCATTCCCGCCGGAACAACTGGCCGATGCCCCCGACAGTTTCCGTGCCACCCCTTACAAGGGCAAGGAATACCCAGACTGGCTCTATTCCATTCAGGTAGCACCGGAAGACTGCACCGGCTGCGGGGCCTGCGTGTATGTGTGTCCGGCCAAAAACAAGCGTGAACCGCGCTTCAAGGCCATCAACATGGAAGATCAGCCGCCCATTCGCGAGCGTGAGGCCGCGAACTACGACTTCTTCCTGAGCATCCCCGATATTGACCGCCGTACCGTGAACATGAAACTGGTGAAGAGCAACCAGTTACTGCGCCCGCTGTTTGAATACTCCGGCGCATGCGCGGGCTGCGGCGAAACGCCCTACATCAAACTGGTGACACAGTTATTCGGTGACCGCACCATCGTGGCCAACGCCACCGGCTGCTCCTCCATCTACAGCGGCAACCTGCCCACCACTCCCTATGCCCAAGACAGCAGCGGCCGCGGCCCGGCCTGGTCGAACAGCCTGTTCGAGGATAATGCCGAATTTGGCCTGGGTATGCGCCTGACACTGGACAAACGCGCGGAGTTTGCCCGCGAGCTGCTGCAACAGAACGCTGAATTGATCGGCAACGATCTAACCGAGGCTCTGCTGCACACCGATCAACATGACGAAACCGGCATCTACGAGCAGCGCCAGCATGTAGCTACCCTGCAGCAACGCTTGCAAGCACTGACAGCCGCCGGGCAAGGCAGCGCGGCGCTGCGACAACTGGCCGACATTGCCGATGTACTGGTCAACAAAACGGTGTGGATCTTCGGCGGCGACGGCTGGGCCTATGACATCGGCTACGGCGGTTTGGACCATGTGCTGGCATCAGAACGCAATGTCAACGTGCTGGTGCTGGATACCGAAGTATACAGCAACACCGGCGGTCAGGCCTCCAAGTCTACCCCGCGCGCGGCGGTAGCCAAGTTTGCGGCCAGCGGCAAACATTCAGCCAAGAAAGACCTGGCGATGATGGCCATGAACTACGGCAATGTCTACGTGGCCCGCATTGCCATGGGAGCTAACGATGCCCAAACTGTGCGTGCCATCCTGGAAGCCGAGTCCTACGACGGCCCCAGCCTGATCATTGCCTACAGCCATTGCATCGCCCACGGCATTAACATGACCACGGCCAACGACCAGCAGAAGAAGGCAGTGGATACCGGCTACTGGCCGCTGCTGCGCTATGATCCCCGGCTGGCCGACGAGGGCAGCAACCCGCTGCAACTCGACAGCAAAGCGCCAAAGATCCCGCTGCAAGACTATATCTACAACGAAACCCGCTATACCATGCTGCTTAAATCTGATCCAAAGGCGGCGGCTGAGCTGCTGCATGAGGCTCAGGCGGATGTCAAGAAGCGCTGGCACTTGTACGAACAACTGGCAACGCTGGACTACAGCAAGGATGCTGCCCACTAAGGTACTGTAAAGGATTAACTTCGCAGTTTGGTTCGGTCGAAACTTGGAAATCATCCCGAAAGCGCCCGCCAAAACAGGAAGTTATTCTCCGACAGATACCAAGCGCCTGTGCTGGGGATGCCGCGGCATCCCCAGCGAGTTTGTCCCTTTGGAGAAAGCCTCATGGACCTCACCACCACCTACATGGGATTGCCGTTAAAAAATCCCATTGTACCTTCTGCCTCACCGCTGAGCCGCAGTCTGGATAACATTCGCCGCATGGAAGACGCCGGCGCCGCGGCCATTACCTTTTACTCGCTGTTTGAAGAGCAGATCGAACACGACCAGAAAATGATGCACCATTTTCTGGACTATACCGCCTACAGCAGCGCGGAAGCCTTGACCTATTTTCCTGAGCCGACCGAATATGCCGCCGGGCCTGAGCAATATCTGAAGCAAATCCAGCGCGCCAAGCAAGCGGTTTCCGTGCCGATCATCGCCAGCCTAAACGGTGTAAGCGATGGCGGCTGGATTGACTATGCCACCCAGATTCAGCAGGCAGGGGCCGACGCGCTGGAAATCAACCTGTACTTCGTGCCTACCGATCCGCGCACGCTTTCTGCCGCCATCGAACAGGTTTACCTGGATGTATTGGCCAATGTCAAGCGCAACGTCAGCATACCGGTGGCAATGAAGCTCAGCCCCTACTTCACATCGGTGCCGCGCATGGCCCATGCGCTGGATCTGGCCGGGGCCGATGCACTGGTGCTGTTCAACCGCTTCTATCAACCTGACCTGGATATCGAAGACCTGACCGTCGCTCCGCACCTGGTGTTGAGCAATTCGCACGAAATGCGCCTGCCCCTGCGCTGGATTGCCATTCTCTACGGTCATGTGCGCTGCTCGATGGCACTGACCACCGGCATCCACACCACCGAAGATGCAATCAAGGGCCTGATGGCCGGTGCTGATGTGATCAACATCGCGTCGGCGCTGCTGCAACACGGCATTGGGCATATCAGCACCTTGCTGCAAGGCCTGCAACAGTGGATGGAAGAACACGAATACGACTCAGTAGAGATGATGCAGGGCAGCCTGAGCCAGCGCAACGTCGCCGAACCCTCAGCCTTCGAGCGCGCCAACTACATGCGCACCCTGCAAAGCTACAAGTAGTCATCGGATTGCCCCTGTCGCGCCGCTCTGGCCGGTCCCTGCGGAATGGTTCCCAATCTCCTGACCGTGCCGGGTTACCTGCGGACTCGGTCTGGAGACCGGCCGCAGCGTGGAGGGACCGGCCGCAGCATGGAGAAACCGGCCGCAGCGTGGAGGGGCCGGCCGCAGCGGCCTCGGTCTGGAGACCGGCCGCAGCGTGAAGGGGCCGGCCGCAGCGGACTCGGTCTGGAGACCGGCCGCAGCGTGGAGGGACCGGCCGCAGCGGACTCGGTCTGGAGACCGGCCGCAGCGTGAAGGGGCCGGCCGCAGCGGACTCGGTCTGGAGACCGGCCGCAGCGTGGAGGGACCGGCCGCAGCGGACTCGGTCTGGAGACCGGCCGCAGCGTGGAGGGGCCGGCCGCAGCGGACTCGGTCTGGAGACCGGCCGCAGCGTGAAGGGGCCGGCCGCAGCGGACTCGGTCTGGAGACCGGCCGCAGCATGAGGGGGCCGGCCGCAGCGTGGAGGGACCGGCCGCAGCGTGAAGAGGCCGGCCGCAGCATGAAGGGGCCGGCCGCAGCATAGGCCGCAACATCAAAACCATGTCAGCGTAGAGACCGCACCACCATATCGCAATAGAAAGCTCCAGGTGAACCTGGAGCTTTTTTATCGGCAGTCAGCAATTTGTAATCCAAAAACAAAATTTTCTGCTTTACAGCCCCAAAAACTTGTGGTATACTAAGCCAATGACGCAATGCGTCATTAAAATAAAACTATGACCAATCAAACATCCAACACGTTATATCAATTCACTCTGGAAAACGGCTTGTCGGTTGTCGTCCGCCCCGTCACGCCTGAAGATGCCGGTTATTTGCTTGATTTGTTTGAGCATTTATCGCCGGCCAGTCGCTATCAACGCTTCAACGAAAGCCTAACCAACCCCGATCCGACATTTGTGCGCGAACAGGCGCAACGCATGGCCATGGTGGATGTGCAAGCCGGAGCCGCTTTCCTGGCCTTTGCCGACTTACCGGAAAGACGCCAGGTGCCGGTGGCTGGTGCACGCTATCTGTACACTGCGGATAAACGCATTGCCGAAGTATCCATTGCCGTACGGGACGACCTGCAACGGCATCACCTGGGTACCCGGCTTTTAGAGTTTGTTGCACAAAAAGCCCACACTGCCGGTGTAGAACGTCTGAAAGCCACCTTTAACACCGACAACCGGGCTGTATGGCGACTGGTACACAACACCCCGTATGCCTCCTCCGTCACTGTAGACGGATCAGACAGCGAAGTGATTATCCACCTGAAGCAACCGGCGCAAGCCGGCGACGAGGCCCTGCACCAAACCATTATTCATCCCAAGGCCCATGTCGGCCTCGCCAAGGAGACAACGATGACTCCCACTCTGTTCAAACTTGCCAATGGATTAGAAATTCGGCTGCGCCCCAAGACGGCCAACGACCTTGTGAAACTGGTTGGTTTGCTGGAACATGGCTCACCCGAAAAGCGTTTTGCCCCTGCGTCGCTGACCGTTGCCAATCTGGCCGACGCCGCCCAGCAAGAAGCCTTGCGTCTGATAGACCTTGCCCCAGGCGAAGGTTCGGTATGGTTGGCTTTTGCCGATCTCCCCGAGCGGTCAGATTGTCTGGTAGCCAGCGGGCGTTTTCTGCGCTGCAACCTGGATGAAGCCGAGTTGTCGGTAGTAGTACGCGATGATATGCAAGGCCAGGGCATTGGCAGCAAAGTGCTGTACTATGTGCTTGAGCAGGCACGCGCCGCGGGCATCAAACGCATGAGCGCCTGTTTTTCCAGCGACAATGAGGCTGTGTGGCAGATCCTCAGCTACTCACCCTACCATGTCACCTGGCAACCGCGCGGCAAGCAGGTAGACGTTACCATTCACTTGCTTGCAGGGCAGGGAATGCCTGCCATACCCGGCCTGGCATCCCTCAACTAGCCACAAACACTGGGCCATACGTACTGCAATCACAGCACGTATGGCCCAGTCTGTTTCAGTACAGCCGTAAACAACCTTGAACCAGCCACGAACACAACGAATCGGGCAAAAAGCCAACGGGATTGGTTTACCTGATCATGTTCGTAACTGATAGCGCGTTTTCGGTGATTATATTCGCCATCTTGCCTGGCTCCAGCGTGCTTTAAAGCGGTAGCCAGCGGCCCAGTTTGCGTTCCACCGCACGACGATAGACAATGGGGGCCGTAGCCATATCATCCAGCGCCAAGCCGAGGTTGGCGGCAAAGGTACGTTCGCCCGCTGACTGACGTCCCGGCTTTTGACCGGTGACCAGATCGCCCAGGCTGGCGTAAACCGGGGGAATATCCTGAAAATAGCCTGCCTGCCGGTAATGTTCAAGCTGTGGCAGGTCGTCGGTGCAGAACTTATCAGCCTGGGCCAATGCCGCGCGATCCCAGTACGAATCAAAGTCAACCAGCGAGGCAAACGCGCCGGCATCCAGCCAATCCGCCTTGATGGTAGCGTGGGGTTCACGCAGGATAGGGCCAGCCGTCACCACAATATCGCAACCACTGACCGCCTGACGGGGAGTTTCAGCCACCGTCGCATCTATCCCCCATTTTTCCTCGACATCGTCCACATAGCGCAGCGCGTTTTCCAGGCGCGGGTCATAAGCCATCACCCGTTCGATGGGGAAGAGCACGCGCAGAGCCTCCAGATTAGAGCGCCCCTGTACACCGCAGCCAAGAATGCCCACCGTCTTCGAGTCAGGCCGCGCCAGATAGCGCGCCGACAGCGCCGTGGCCGCACCGGTACGCTTGGCTGTAATCCAAGTACAATCCATCACCGCCAACGGCAGGCCGGTATCGGCATCATTCAGCACAAGCAGACCACTGATATAAGGCAGCCCGCGCGCAGGATTGGCAGGATAGCCGGAAACCCACTTCACACCAATAGCCTCAGCGCCAGGGATATAGCAAGGCATGGCATGAATAAAGGCATCAGGCCGTGAATGCACACCCGGTTTGGGAGGCATCTCCACCCGCCCCTGACCATGCTGCTCAAACGCTTCAGCGAGGGCATCAATGATCTCTGGCATGGCGACGCCAACCGCTTCCACGTCGGCGCGCGACAAATACAACAAACGATGTTTGGGCATGGCAGAACTCCGTTCCAAGACCGCGAAAGTCTTTTAAAACACCGGCACGCCGAGCAGCAAAAGAGCAGCCACGATCATGGCACATACAGCAAATGCCAGCAGCAGGGCGGCCAGAATAGAGAAAGTTTGACGGGAATTCATAAGAGACAGCCTGGGTGACATTCAGTGCAGTCGCCAAGTTGCCAGCAAAGCAAAAGCATGGTAATTTGGCGCAATCTTCGTGGCCAGTATGCCATAATCTCCCACAACCGGCAAGCCATGCCGGTGTTTCAGAAAAGAGTTTCGTGATGTCATTCGAGCGTTTCGACCACTACGTTCAGCAACACAGCGAAGAACTAATTCAGCAATTGGCTGCACTTTGCCGCATTCCCAGCGTTTCTGCCGAGCGCGGGCCAGCCATGCAGCAGGCCGCCAAGGCCGTGGCAGAACTTTGCAGCCAGGCAGGGCTAAGCGTGCAAACGATAGATCACCCCGACGGTGGCCCGCCGCTGCTGATCGCCCAGGGCGGCGCAGGCCCGCGCTGCCTGATGATCTACAACCACTATGACGTGCAGCCAGCCGACCAACCCACCCTGTGGCACACCCCGCCCTTCGAGCTGACGCAAGTGGACGACCAACTCTACGCGCGCGGGGCCGCGGATAACAAAGCTGACCTGGTGGCACGGCTGAGCGCGCTGGCGATCTATCAGCAAACCGTAGGGCCGCTGCCGGTGCGCATCCTCTATGTCATCGAAGGCGAAGAAGAAACAGGCAGCCAGCATCTCTTCAGCTTTTCGCGCGCCAACCGCGCCCTGCTGGCCCAAGCCGATGGCTGCCTGTGGGAGTACGGCGAAAAAGATGAAGCAGGCCGCCCGCGCATCAGCCTGGGCGTAAAGGGTATTCTGGAAGTAGAACTGCGGGCACGCAGCGCCAACAGCGACGCACATTCGGCCTATGGCGGTCTGATGCCCAACGCAGCCTGGCGATTGACCGAGGCCCTGCACAGCCTGCGCGCAGCGGATGGCAGCGTACAGATTGATGGCCTGGCCGACCACATCGAAGCCCCCAACGCCGAACAGCTTGCCATGCTGGCCGACATCCCCTTCACTGCCGCTACCATGACGCAAACCTATGCGCTGCGCCACGGCCTGCTGGGTGAATTGGATGGCGAAGCGGCCCTGCGGCGTCTGCTGTTTGAGCCCAGCCTGAGCATCAACGGCCTGTGGGGTGGCTATACCGGCCCCGGCAGCAAGACAGTCATCCCTGCACAGGCCACGGCCAAACTTGACCTGCGCTTGGTGCCCCATCTATCACCCGACCTGGCGCTGGACTTGCTGCGCCAACACCTGCAACGCCGCGGCTTCGACGACATCGAAGTAGCCTATCAGGAAGATGGGCTGATGCCCGCGCGCACCGCGCCGCACGAGGCGATTGCTCAGGCCGCCGTGCAAGCAGTGGCCGCAGTAAGTGCAGGCACACCGTTGGTCTATCCCTCCTCCGCGGGCAGCGGGCCGATGTATGAACTATGCGGCATTCACGGCATCCCTACCGCCTCGTTTGGGGTAGCCTGGGCCAACAGCAAAGTACATGCACCCAACGAAAACATTCGTCTGGCAGATTATGTAGAAGGCGTGCGCGTGATGGGGCGAATGATAGCAGCATTTGCCGAAAAGCTATAACCGCATCACCCAGCGGGGGGATTCTTCGTGGGTTTGAACGTGCCTGAGCCGTTTATTCCAGTCGGCGGATGTAGGGCAGTGTCAGCCAAATCAAAGCTGACATGCAGAAGATAATGCCCGCGTTGATAGCCACAATCGCCGGTTCGCCGATGCGATCAGCGATGTTGCCGATCAGCAGCGAGCCGATGGGCATAGTGCCGAAAAAGGTCAGGGTGAAAATACTCATCACGCGGCCGCGCAGCGCATCAGGTACGCGCGTCTGCACCAGCGAGTTGGAGCTGTTGGCGATAACCATAAAACCCCAACCCACGAAGACCAGCAGCAACAGCGACAGGGGCAGCCAGTGCGTCAGCGTAAATAACCCCATTGCCACGGGCATCACAAAACTGCCGATAGTCCACAAGCGTCCGCGCAGACCGCGGCGGCCCACCGAAGCCAGCAACAGCGCACCGGCCATCGCCCCCAGGCCGCGGGCGCCCAGCAACAGACCATTAGTGCCCACATCGCCGTGCAATACATCCACCGACCACGCCGGGAAGAGCGTGACCATGCTCAGGCCAAACAGACTGAGCATGCCCATGTTCAGAGTAAGCACGCGGGTCACGCTGTCATGCGCCACAAAAGATACCCCCTGGCGCAATTGGCGATAAACATCCCCGCGGCGCACGCTGTGTTCCACCCGCGCAATGTGCATCAGCAGCAGCGCGGCGATCACCGCCAGGTAGGAAAGGCCGTTGAGCGTGAAACACCACGCCGGCCCGAAGACAGCATACACCACCCCGGCAATCGCCGGGCCAAGCACAGCCGCCGCGTTAAACATGGTAGAGTTGAGGGCAATGGCGTTAGTCATATCCTCGCGCGTCACCAGCTCAACCACAAAAGCCTGGCGAGCTGGGGCATCAAACGCATTGGCCACGCCATTAAGCAGGGCCAGCGCCACCACATGCCACGGCTGCACCTGGCCGCTGAACACCAGCCAGGCCAGGATAAAGGCCCACAACATCATAGCGGCCTGAGCCAAAATAATGATGGTGCGCCGCGAAAAACGATCAGCAACGAGGCCGCCGTACAGGGTAAATGCCCACGAAGGAATGCCCGCGGCAAAGCCAACATAGCCCAAAAAGCTGGCTGATTGCGTCAACTCGTAAACCAAATAGCCCTGGGCCGTGGTCTGCATCCAGGTGCCTGCCAGCGACACCAACTGGCCGATAAACCATAAACGATAGTTGGCATGATGCAGTGCGCTGAAAGTGGTATGCAGGGCACTGCTGGCTTGAGAATGAGAGACTCGCATAGGTAAACAGGCATCCGTGGATGAAAACGGACAGGCTCGGTTGGAGATTGGGAACCATCCCGAAGAGAGCGGCCCCGAGCGATTTTCAGGTTACGTCTCAGGAAGCAGCGGTGACAGTGAAAACCAAACCCTGCTCGCCGGCATCTACACTGATGGCAGTGCCTGCAATCGGCTCTTCAACCAGCAGGCGGTCGGCCAGCGGCTCGCGCAGGTTGCGTTGAATGATGCGGCGCAGTGGCCGCGCCCCCCATTCCGGGTGATCGTTTTGGGCCAACAACCAGGCACGCGCCGCCGGTGTAATCTCCAGGCCCACGCCGCGACCTTGCAGCAGCTTGACCTCTTTGTTTAACATCAAATCCAGAATTTGCGCCAGTTGCTCACCGGTAAGCGGTAAGAAGAGCACAATCTCATCCAACCGATTAAGAAATTCCGGGCGGAAAAACTGCTTCACCTTGAACAAAGCCAGCTCGCGCGTGGCCTCATCCAGGTGGCTGGTTTCCAGAATATCGGCAGCCAGATTGCTGGTGAGGATAATCACCGCCTCGGTGAAGGATACCACGCGGCCCTGACCATCGGTCAAACGGCCCTCTTCCATCATCTGCAACAGCACATCCAGCACGCGGGGATGGGCTTTCTCCACCTCGTCAAACAGCACCACCGTATAGGGTTTGTTGCGCACGCGCTCGGTAAGCTGACCGCCCCCTTCATAGCCTACATAGCCAGGCGGCGCGCCCAGCAAACGACTGACCGCATGTTCCTGCTGGTACTCGCTCATGTCCAGCACCACCATAGCTTCTTCCGAGCCGAACATAAACTCAGCCAGCGCCTTGGCCAGCTCGGTTTTACCCACACCAGTAGGGCCGAGAAACAAAAAGGAACCGATGGGCCGGTTGGGGTCTTTCAAGCCAACGCGTGCGGTTTTCACCGCGCGGCTCACCGCCATGACAGCTTCATCCTGACCGATGATGCGCCGATGCAAATGCTCTACCATAGCGGCATAGCGGCTGCGCTCATCTGCCCCCAAATTGCTGGCGGGGATGCCGGTCATCAAGCTGAGAGCCAGGGTGATATCCTCGGCATCTACCTGCCCATCGCCATCGCCTTCGGGACGAAAAAGCTGATGCGCCTGACGGTTGAGCCGCGCCAGCGCGCAGGCACGATGTAGCAACTGCATTGCCGAGGCTGGCAGCGGGGTGGCGGTAAGATAACGCCGCGCCTGCCGTGCCGCAGCAGCCAATGCCTCATCCAGCACGGTCAGTTGATAATCGGCCTCCAGCCGCGGCTTGTGTACTGCCAGGATCGCCGCGGTTTGGCGTTCATCAGGCTGCGGCACGCGCAGCAGGTTCAAATGCTCGGCCAACGCGCTGTCACCTGCCATACGCTCGTTGAAATCAGTCTCGGCAGCCGAGCCGATGATCACAACACCGTTATCCAACAGCGCTTTTTGCACCAGACGAGTGGCTTTGGGGAATTCGGCGCGCACTACACCGCCAAAAAAGCGCTGAATATTTGGCAAAAAGAGGATGCCACCTGCGGCCTGGCGCAGCCCCGCCTGCACCGCCGCGGCCGCATCATCCAGCAGCGCGCTTTCACCGATCAGCACCACTTTGTCCAGTCCCAGCGGGCCTTTGCCTTCAGCCATCAACAGCGCCAGGCTTTGTACCAGTGAGCGCTTGCCCACACCTGCCTGCCCCAGCAGTATGACATGCCGCCCGCGGGCCAGCCCCAGCAGGTTGAGCAGCTCACGCATCAACTCGGCGCGCTGATAGGTGGGGCCAAGCTCGCCGCCGCGGGCTATGCTTACCAGGTCGCTGGTGGTGATGCGCCGCGCCAACACCTCATCGGCCAGCAGACCAGAAAGCGCCGTAGGGGTTAGGCCATAGCGTTGCAGCAACCCGGCAGTGCTGACGCCGCGCTGCGACATGGCCGCCAGCGCGTGCACCGTGCCCGTGTAGATTTCATCCATGGCCTGGGCAATGGCTTTGCCCTCATCCAGCACCACCAGCATCTCATCTGACAGCGGCACGCGGCGGCCTTCGTCGCTTAGGAATTCAAAGTCAGCATTGCGGCCTTCGCGTCCCCGCACCTGCTCTTCGGCAGAGCGTTCCAGATCGTTCAGGTTCAACCCACGCTCGCGCGCCAAACGCTGCAACAGGCGCTGGCCGGGCGCATCGGCTGTGCGCAAAATAACCAGCAGCACCAATTCAGGGGTAAGAATGCGCCGGTTATACACCGGTAAACTGCGCGCCGCATTGTTGAGCGCCTGGGTCAGGTCTGGAGCTAAAATAGTGGGGTTCAGCGTACCTGCCATAACACAACCTCGCCAAAAAAAAGAAAAAACTACTCACTGCCGAATGTGAAAACAGTTCACGCCCGGCTAGAGTAGTTACGGGCAAAAGAGAGTGGCCGCTATCGCTGCCGCTGCTATCAGGTTTCGGGTTCCGCCTCGGTAAAAACCACTGAGTTGTGGCCGCCGTAATCGTTCAGCCAATAGGCATCAGCCTGGTTGTCGTTGATCCAATCGCCGTCGCACAGATAGCGAAACTGCACAACAGCCCCGGGATCAACCTCTACGACGGCTTTCCATTGGCCGTTGCCGTCCTGATGCATCGGCGAGGCGGTTTTATCCCAGGCGTTGAACGAGCCGACAACAAACACGCTATCAGCCCAGATCAATTCAGGCAGGACAAAGGTAAGGCGGCATTTGGAGCCGTGTTTGGTGCGTACATATTGTTTTTTAATCATAAAACCTACCGCAAGAACCGAAACAAAACCTCTTCATCAAGGCTTGCTTATCTTATCACGAATGGCGGAGGGCGACAAGTCTACCGGCCTTGCAATGTATCCACCGGCCCGTTGAAGGCGTGCGTTACCAAGTAACCTGCAGCCAGCCAGCGGGGGCGCAGCACCACAGCATGACCCGTGGCGGCCAAATGATGGGCAGCCGCGCTGAACCATTGACGCAGCCCCCAACTGCGCACAGCCACGGTGGCGCGGGCTGCACTTTTCCACGCCTCCATGAAGTGATAAATCGCCTCGCCGCGAATCATGCGATGGATGAAATTCTTGGGCAGCACTGCCTGAAAATCGCCCGGCTCAAAGCCCAAACGAAAGTTGGTGCTGAACACCAGCCCTTCGTAGTGCAGACCATTCGCTTGACGGCGCAGCAAATTGGCTACCCAAATGCGGCCAAACGGCTCAGAAGTGCCTTCGATCAGGAGACCGCCCGGCAGCATGGCCGCGGCCAGCGCAGCCCAGGCGGGTGCAACGTCGGCTTCCTCGTACTGGCGCAGCACGTTGAAAGCCCGCACCAAACGCACCATCTCCATCATGCCATCACTGCACCGCTGCAAGGGCAGGTTGAAGCCGCCGAAACGAAACTGAGTCAGAGTATCGGCCCAGGGCTGAGCTGCGGCCACACGCGCCGGATCAATCTCAACTCCCAACACCGGCAGCGCAGGATTGAGGCGACGCAGCCGCGCCGCGCTCTCCAACGTGGTCCACGGCTCCGCACCATACCCTACATCCACAAAGCAGGCAGCGCCAAAAGCGCCATCGGTGCGGCGCAACAGATGAGAATCGTAGAGCGCCGTGAAATTATCCACGCGGCGCAGACGGTTGGGCGCGGTCTTGCCGCGTGTAGGCTGTCCCAACGGGCGAGAGCGGTGCGCAGCCGAATAGAATGGAGCAGACATAGCGCTGGTTATACAGCAAAGCAGCGATTTCGCCAAGCGCAGCCGCTTGTCACGCCTGAAACGAGGCTGTATAATTCCCATACTATTCTTTCAAGGAGTGTTCCAATGGCATTCAATCTCCGCAACCGTAGCTTCGTCAAAGAGTTGGATTTCACGCAAGATGAACTGAAATACCTGCTCAAACTGGCAGCCGATCTCAAAGCAGCAAAATATGGCGGCTACGAACAGCCGCGCTTAACAGGCAAAAACATCGCCCTTATTTTTGAAAAAGCTTCTACCCGTACCCGTTGTGCTTTTGAAGTAGCCGCCTATGATCAAGGCGCACATGTCACCTATCTGGGGCCGGATGGCTCACAGATCGGCCACAAAGAATCGATGAAAGACACGGCGCGCGTGCTGGGTCGCCTGTATGATGGCATCGAATACCGCGGGTTTACCCAGGCTACCGTCGAAACACTGGCCCGCTACGCAGGTGTACCGGTGTGGAATGGCCTGACCGACCAGTTTCACCCCACGCAACTACTGGCTGACGTGCTAACGATGATGGAACACAGTACCAAGCCACTGCACGAAATCGCCTATTGCTACCTGGGTGATGCACGCTTTAACATGGGCAATTCGCTGATGGTGATGGGCTGCAAGATGGGCATGGATGTGCGCATCTGCGCACCGGCAGGGCTATGGCCCAACGCCGATCTGATCGCCACCTGCCGCACCATCGCCGCAGAGACAGGCGCCCGTCTGCTGATAACGGAAGATGTGGATGCCGGCGTCACCGGCGTTGACTTTCTGCATACCGATGTGTGGGTTTCGATGGGTGAAGCCAAAGAGGTTTGGGACGAACGCATCCGCCTGTTGCGGCCTTATCAAATAAACGCCGATGTGGTGACGCGCACCGGCAACCCCGCGGTGAAATTCATGCACTGCCTGCCGGCCTTCCACAACCGTGAAACCAAAGTAGGCGAAGAGATCTATCAGCAAAGCGGGCTGGACGACGGGCTGGAAGTCACCGAAGAGGTGTTCGAATCACCCCGCTCCATCGTGTTTGATCAGGCAGAAAACCGCATGCACACGATCAAGGCGGTGATGGTAGCCACGCTGTCCTGAAATAACGCTCTGGCCGGTCCCTGCGAGATGGTTCCCAATCTCCAGACCGAGCCAGACTGTGCTCGTGGACGCTCTGGCCAATCTCCAGACCGAGCCAGACTGGTTGCGGATGCGGATGCGGCTCGGTCAGGAGACCGGCCGCAGCGGATAGATTTTAGCTCTGGCCGGTCCCTGCGGGATGGTTCCCAATCTCCAGACCGAGCCAGTCTGTGCTTGTGGACGCTCTGGCCGGTCTCCAGACCGAGCCAGACTGGTTGCGGATGCGTCTGCGGACGCTCTGGCCAATCTCCAGACCGAGCCAGACTGTGCTTGCGGACGCTCTGGCCGGTCTCCAGACCGAGCCAGACTGTGCTTGCGGATGCGTCTGCGGCTCGGTCAGGAGATTGGCACATCCCGGAGGGACCGGCCGCAGCGGAGGTCAGGAGACCGGCCGCAGCAGGTAGATTTTAGCTCTGGCCGTTCTCCCTGCGAGATGGTTCCCAATCTCCAGACCGAGCCAGACTGTGCTTGCGGACGCGTCTGCGGACGCTCTGGCCAATCTCCAGACCGAGCCAGACTTGCTTGCGGACGCGTCTGCGGACGCTCTGGCCAATCTCCAGACCGAGCCAGACTGGTTGCGGATGCGGATGCGGCTCGGTCAGGAGACCGGCCGCAGCAGGTAGATTTTAGCTCTGGCCGGTCTCCAGACCGAGCCAGACTGGTTGCGGACGCGTCTGCGGACGCTCTGGCCAATCTCCAGACCGAGCCAGTCTGTGCTTGCGGACGCTCTGGCCGGTCTCCAGACCGAGCCAGACTGGTTGCGGACGCGTCTGCGGCTCGGTCTGGAGACCGGCCGCAGCGGACCGGCCGCAGCCGACCGGCCGCAGCCTGCATTAGCTCTCTTTCAAAAACAAACCCCAGGAGTTTTTATGACTACTTTTATTTCTCTGACCCAGCGGCCCGAATGGCAGATGCTCCACCAGCACTACACGCACATCAAAGATGCCCATCTGCGCGAGCTGTTCGCCGCCGATGCCACACGCGGCGAACGCTTCACCGCCGAAGCTGTGGGCTGGTTCCTCGACTATTCCAAGCACCGCATCACCACTGAAACGCTAGACTTGCTGCTGGCACTGGCTGAGGCGTGCGACCTACGCGGCCACATCGAGGCGATGTTCCGCGGCGACAAGATCAACATCACCGAAAACCGTGCGGTGCTGCACACCGCGCTGCGCGCTCCCTCAAACCGCCAGATCGTTGTAGACGGCGAAAACATCGTGCCCGAAGTTCATGCAGTGCTGGCACAGATGGCGGCTTTTGCCGACCAGGTGCGCAGCGGCCAGTGGCTGGGTCACACCGGCAAGCGCATCCGCACTGTAGTCAACATCGGCATCGGCGGTTCAGATCTCGGCCCGGTGATGGCCTACGAAGCCTTGCGACACTATGCCACCCGTGACATCAGCTTCCGTTTCGTGTCCAACGTAGACGGCACTGACTTCGTCGAAGCTACCAACGACCTGGACCCGGCAGAAACGCTGTTCATCATTTCATCCAAAACCTTTACCACCCAGGAAACCATGGCCAATGCCCACAGCGCGCGCGCCTGGGCGCTAGCCGCGCTGGGAGACGAAGCCGCCGTAGCCCGTCATTTTGTCGCCGTATCCACCAACGCAGCCAAAGTGCAGGCTTTCGGCATTGATACCGCCAACATGTTCGGCTTTTGGGATTGGGTGGGTGGCCGCTATTCGATGGATTCAGCCATTGGCCTTTCCACCATGCTGGCAGTGGGGCCAGAGAACTTCCGACGGCTGCTGGCAGGTTTCCACGCCATGGACGAACATTACCGCACTGCGCCCTTCGAGCAAAATCTGCCCGTGCTGCTCGGCCTGCTGACCGTGTGGTACAACGGCTTCTTCAACGCCCAAACCGTAGCCGTGTTGCCCTACGACCAATACCTGAAGCGCTTTCCCGCCTATCTGCAACAGCTCACCATGGAAAGCAACGGCAAGCGTGTGACACTGAGCGGCCAGATAATCAGTGACTACGAAACCAGCCCGATCTACTGGGGAGAACCGGGCACCAACGGTCAGCACTCCTTTTACCAGTTGATCCACCAGGGCAGCAAGCTGATCCCCTGCGATTTCATCGGCTTTGCGCACTCGCTCAACCCGCTGGGCATGCACCATGATCTGCTGATGTCCAACGTGTTTGCTCAGGCTGAGGCGCTGGCCTTTGGCAAAACCGAGGCCGAAGTGCTGGCCGAGGGCACCGCAGCCTGGCTAGCTCCGCACCGCACCTTCCCCGGCAACCGTCCCAGCAACGTGCTGCTAGCCGAACGCCTGACACCGGAAACCTTGGGCGCACTGATCGCGCTCTACGAACACAGCGTCTTCACCCAAGGTGCGATCTGGGACATCAACCCCTTCGATCAATGGGGTGTAGAGCTGGGCAAGGCACTGGCAAACCGCATTGTGCCGGAGCTTGTCGCCGAGGCCGCACCCGATCTGCACCACGACAGCTCGACCAACGCATTGATCCGCCGTTATCGTCACCTGCGTGGTGAGTAGTGAACAACGAAGAGTAAAGAGTAAACAAATCAGAACGTACACCCCATCACTCGCCGCTTCCATCATTTAACCATTTCATTCTCAACTCTCAACTCCCAATTCTCAACTTCCAACTCTCAATTCTCAATTCTCAATTCTCAATTCAAATGCCAGCCATTACCACATTTCCTGACAATGCACACTGGGTTGCCGGCGCGGCAGCCTTCATCGCCAGCAACGCACAGGCCGCCATCGCCACGCGCGGACGGTGGAGCGTAGCCCTGGCTGGCGGCAACACTCCCAAGTCGGTCTATCAATGCCTGGCTAATGACTACGCGCAAGCGCTGGACTGGAGCCGCGTTCACGTCTTTTTCGGTGATGAACGCTGCGTGCCGCCAGACGACGAACGCAGTAATTACGGCATGGCGCAGGAAGCTTTGCTGAGCCGCGTGCCAATCCCCGCCCAGCAAATCCACCGCATCCGCGGTGAAGATGATCCCGCGGTGGCAGCTCTGGCCTATGAAATAGCCTTGCAGCGCAGTTTCCGCTCATTGCATTTGCCCGCCTTCGACTTGATCTGCCTGGGGCTGGGCGATAACGGCCACACAGCCTCACTGTTCCCCGGCACAGCTTCGCTACGCGAGAAAAGACATTGGGCTAGCGCGCAATATGTCGAGGTGATGCAAAGCTGGCGCATCACCCTCACCCTGCCGGTGATCAACGCGGCGCGTGCCGTGATGTTTTTAGTACGCGGGCAAGACAAAGCCACGGTGGTACAGCGTGTACTGCATGGCCCGTATGATCCCGATGTGCTGCCCGCGCAGATGATCTCGCCACAAAGCGGTGAACTGCATTGGCTGCTAGATGCTGCCGCAGCCAGCTCAATCCTGCAGTAAGCCATAATCAGTAGCGCGATCGAATGCCTGGCTGGCTAATCACTGAGAGAGGCCGCGCCGTACCCTTGATGCAGCATCGCCGTCACTAATAGATCCTGCCAACGAAAAAGCCCCGCTGTGGTTTCAACCCAGCGGGGCTTTGTTTGTCAAAACTGTCCGGTTAATCGCCGAGATCGGCCAGCCCGGCGCCCTGAATGCGCCGTGCTACCCAGACCATCAGCCGATCCGCCACCTCTTCCTTGCTGAGAAGCGGCCACGGCAGCACATCTCCCCATTTGTCGAGCAAAGTCACCTGGTTGGTTTCGGTGCCAAAACCGCTGTGCGGAGCTGATACGTCGTTTACCAGGATCAGATCGAGCTTTTTGGCCTCCAGCTTGTGCTTGCCGTTAGTCAGCAAGTCCTGGGTTTCAGCAGCAAACCCAATCATCACCCTGGGATATCCGCTTGCCGCGCGCTGCGCGCCAATCTCTGCCAGAATATCAGGGTTGCGCACCAGTTCCAGGGGCAAACTGCCGCTTTGCTTTTTGATTTTCTGCTCAGCTACCACAGCAGGGCGATAATCGGCCACTGCAGCCGCACCAATGAGTACATCGGTACGCGGCAGCAAGTCAAAAGTGGCGTCGCGCATTTCCAGCGCGGTTTTCACCGGCACGCCATGAACTCCGAAGGGGATAGGCACTTGCAGCGGCGAATGGATCACCGTCACCTGGGCACCGAAATCACGCGCCGAAACGGCCAAAGCAATACCCATTTTGCCGGTAGAGCGATTGCTGACAAAGCGCACCGGATCAATCGGCTCCTGCGTGCCGCCAGCAGTGATCACCACATGCACACCAGCCAGTGAGCCGTTACGGCCCAGCACCTTGCGCGTCATCTCGATGATTTGCGGCGGCTCAGCCATGCGCCCCATACCTACGGCGCCTGAAGCCAGCCGTCCCTGCATCGGTCCGACGACAAAAGCCCCGCGGCTGACAAGCGTTTCCATGTGGGCCTGAGTAGCCGGGTTGAGCCACATGCCGGTTTCCATAGCAGGAGCCAGCAGCAGCGGGCCGCGGCTGGCGAGGGCAGTAGCGCTGAGGGCATCATCGGCCAAGCCCAGAGCCAGCTTGGCAATGGTGTTGGCGGTAGCCGGAGCCACCAAAAACAAGTCGGCCTCGCGTGCCAGGGCTACATGCATGATCTGCCCGCTGCCCGCGGCCCACAAGTCGGTGGTAACCGGGCGGCCAGTGATAGCGGAGAAGGTGAGTGGGGTAACGAATTTCTGAGCGGCTTCGCTAAGCAATACATCCACCACGGCACCGGCCTGCACCAGACGGCTGGCTACTGTCACCGCCTTGTAAGCTGCAATACCGCCGGTGACGCCGAGAAGGATGTTTTTACCGCGCAGAACGCGCACGTTGCCGGTGCTTTCCACAGCGCTGTTCTCCTATGCCCGCGGGGATTTGTTGCGGCTAAAGAGCAAAAAGACCGCTACCACACCAACCAGGAACACCCCGCCGACCAACAGCGGCAATGCCAGGCCCCCCTGCGCCGGACTGGCCCCAGGCACCACCGTAGGAATGGCGACGGGCGCAGCAGTAGCCTCAGCCACCGGTGCTTGCGGAGCCGCGGATACCGCGGTGGTATCAGAGCCGGGCAGCGGCTTGCCGCCGGGACCGGCCAACTGAATACGACTCAGCGTGGCGTTGAAATCGGTAGACTTCAGCACGCGCCAAGTGATGGTAGCCAGCACGCCAGAGCCAGCTGCACCCGCTTGCTCAGGTGAGCCGAGGGTGAAGCCGCCATAAACGATGCGCCCGGTAGCAGCCTCCCGCAGGTCAGGGCCGAGCGGCTGTGCGCTGCGCCCTGTGGCGGCAAGGAAGGGGCCAAGATCAATTTTATCCACAGCAAAGGCTGTGGGATCAAAGGTAATATCAAACTGAAAGCCAAGCAGGTCAGCCGTGTTTTCCACGGCAACATCCGTGGTGAAGGTTTCGCCCTCCACGGGTACAAAGGCCACCGGCTGCAACGTCACCGTGGCCGCATCCTGGGCCAGCACAGGGGTCAACGCCAACAGCAAGAGCAACACAGGCAGGGCAAAGCGAATTGCGCGCATACAAAGCTCCGAATAAGGACAGGTGGGTAAAATACAAACAGGGGCAGCCGATGGGCTGCCCCTGAGTTAGGAGGCATTGAGAAAAGGTTAGCGCTTGCGGCGGGCCAAAGCGTAGACACCACCGGCAGCGACTGCACCCAAACCGGCCAGCATAGGCCAGGAAGCAGCAGCGAAGGGGGCTGCATTGTTGGTGGCAGCTTCCATGCCGGACATCGTCACGGCGGTGGGCATGCACAGGGCAGCGCCATCGGTCAGATCGGAGTCAGCGAAGAAATAGGAATCGTTGCTGCGATCAACAATTTGAGCAACAGGAACACCCCACACATCATCACCACTGTCCAGATCCATGATAAAACCGGTGGTAGGACAAGAAGTGAATGTCAGTGTGGCTAGCAACACATTGCTGCCAGTCACACTGCCGGCAGGAAAGGATGATCTACAGACGCCATTGATAAACACGCCGCGATGTCCCGTAGCTCCGGGGTCACTAGGGTTATCATCATCTATCGTTGCATCAAAACCACAATTCAAAGCTGTCCACACTGGACCCGCAACGGCGGTAATGCCAGGGTAAGGAGCAGCCACAGAACTAGGAAATCTGAAATAGATATCCCAAGAAATAGCGCCATTGTTCGCCGTGCCACCGCCATTTACAATACCATCTGCATAAAGTTCAGCGGTAGTAGCACTTGTTGTCACCCAACGCAATGTCGGAGTTCCGGGAGCACTGGGAGCAGCAGATACAGATGTGACAAGGATCGTCAAAGCCGCAATTACTAAGGTGAAAACCAATACCTGTCGTTTCATAATATATCCTTTCGGGTAAGATTCAGCACATCAAGGGTTAATGATGTAAATCTGGTAACTCTACGCAATGCAAAAATCAAGAAGCTATTAGTTTACACACACTGCGGTTGTAGACTGATTGAGTTTTGCCAGAACAGCATTAACATCACTAGAACTGATAAGAGGGCCGCCAAGTGAAGCATCATAGCGATAATTCACTCCACACGTCCCACCTACCGCTTGGTTAATCTTAGCCAAAACAGCGTTCACATCTGCAGAGCTGATCAGAGGCCCGCCGCCAGTGATATCATAGCGGCTGAAAACGCTCACTGAGCTACCCGTTTCACCGGTAAGGGCGATCACCGTGCCGCTGACATCGGCCAACTGCGTTTCGGAGAGGGCGAGGGCGGCCGTGCCACAGGTGGCAGTAGGCTTGATGGCTACGGTAGCCAGTTGCCCATCGGCCATATTGCCGGCCGGGTTGCCTGTGCCCCAGGAGTAGTCACCAAATTTTACCGTATCACCCGCCACCGACTTCAGCGCAGGCGTACCACCCGCGGCAGAATTGGTGCGGCCATTCACCGCCAGATAGCTGGTGAGGGTGATGCCAACGTTGGCCGCGGTGTTGTCGAAACGCCCGGCGGGCCAGCTCAATTTGGTCTCATAGCCACCGAGTCCGGCGCTCAGTCCTGCGATATTCAGCGGAACATTGGCAGGACAGTTGTGGCCGTTCCACACCTGCACACCGCTGCCGGTGGAGATGCTGCCAGCCTGCGGATTGGCCAACGACACGGGCGCGCCCGCTACCAAAGCCACCGCAATGGCCAGAACAGCCACGAGACTCAGGCGACGCATGATCTTGCTTCGTTTCATTAGGTATGCCTCCAAAACGTACAACTTCCAGGACATCTGGTAAGGTAGAACCAACAGAAATGGCTTCCAAATCAAAACAATCAGTAAAGTCGGGCGATTATAACACAGGCACTTTGAAAAGCCAAACGCCAATTCGATTTCATTGCATTCCATGAAATCCAGCATCGGCAGGTAGACGCTATGATAATAAAGTCGCCCAATTCTGAAATTGGCTCACAGCAGCAAGCCGAATTTCAGTCCGAACATTCGATGAAATAGTAACATTCGCGTGCAGATTTGTCAAGCTTGTTAGCCAACAGTTTGATTACAAACTTGCAAGCAGAAGGTGACGCGACCGTCAAGCAACATCCACAAATCAGATAAAAACACGCTTGGTTTAGCAAACTAAATGTATTTCATGCGGTTTTTAACCACAAAGAAGAGCTACAAGCCTGGGCAATCGTTGGCCCAGCGCTTTCTTACAGTTTTGTCATTAAGAGACGATGATCCAGACTCTCACCCCCACCCCTCACCGCGCAGAGGGGCGGCAAGGGCAACGTGTTGATGCAGGGCCGCTTAGGCTGCGATCATCTGCTGCAAGGCGGCCTCATCTACCACCGGTACACCCAGCTTCTGAGCGGCATCCAGCTTGCTGCCAGCCTTGTCACCGGCCAGCAAATAAGTGGTTTTGCTGCTGACCGATCCGGCAACCTTGCCGCCATGAGCTTTGATCAGGGCAGCAGCGGCCTCACGGCTGAGCGTGGGCAAGGTTCCGGTAATCACCCAGGTTTGCCCAGCCAGGGGCTGAGGACCGGCCACGGACGCGGTGGGGGTATCGGCCAACTGCACGCCTGCGGCGGCCAGCTTGGCGACCACCGCGCGGTTAGGTTGATGGCTAAACCAATCCTGTATTGCTGCGGCCAGCCTGGGGCCTATGCCGGGGATAGCTTCCAACTCAGTCGCGGATGCAGCCATCAACGCGGCAAGGCTGCCAAAATGCTGAGCCAGTGCTTCCGCTACCACACCGCCTACACCACGAATGCCCAGGGCGGCAAGCAGGCGCGCCAACGGGCGCTGCCTGGCAGCCTCCACCGCGGCCTGCAGGTTAGCCACGCGGCGCTCGCCATAGCCTTCGAGTGCAGCAATGGCCTCCCACGGCAAGGCAAACACATCGGCCAGGTCGTGCACATAGCCCAATTCTACAAACAGCTCGGCCTGACGAATGCCGAAGCCTTCAATATCCATAGCCCCGCGGCTGACGAAATGCTCCAAACCGCGCACCAACTGCGCCGGACAAGCTGAGTTGGTGCAGTAGTAGGCTACCTCGCCTTCGGGCTGAACCACCGGCTCGCCGCAAGCCGGGCAGCGCTCTGGCATCTGCCAGAATTGTTCGTTGCCGCTGCGCAGTTCAATGACCGGGCCAAGAACCTGAGGGATCACCTCACCGGCGCGCTTGAGCAGCACGGTGTCACCTACGCGAATATCGTTATCGCGCACGTAGTCGTAGTTGTGCAAGGTGGCGTGCTGCACGGTGACACCACCCACCTGCACCGGGGCCAGCACCGCATACGGGTTGATGGTGCCGGTGCGTCCCACGTTCACGCGAATCTCCAGCAGACGGGTGGCGGCCTCCTGGCTGGGATACTTGTAGGCCACGGCCCAGCGCGGATCTTTGCCAACAAAGCCCAGCCGTTGCTGCACGGCAAAGCTGTCTACCTTAATCACAAGGCCGTCGGTCTCGTAGGGCAGGGTGCTGCGCTGAGTCTGCCAGCCGGTCACAAACTCAACCAGCGCCGTGAAATCGCTAAACAGGCGGCTTTGTGGGGCCACGGGGAAACCTAGCTCACGCAAGGTTTGCAGCGCCTGCCATTGGCTGTCTGACGCCCACGACGGGCTGATTTCAACGATCTGATAAGCCCACACATGCAAAGGCCGGGCCGCGGTGACCGCAGAATCGAGATTGCGCAGGGCACCGGCTGCGGTGTTGCGCGGGTTGGCGTAAACCTTGCCGCCCTGCTCGGCTTGCTGGCTGCGGAAACGCTCGAAATCGGCCAGGGTCATGTAGGCTTCGCCGCGCACCACCAGGTGAGCGGGCGCAGCGCGCCCTGCAGGATTGAGAGCGACCGGAATGCGCAGCGGCAGGTCACGCACTGTGCGCAGGTTATGAGTGATGTCCTCGCCGGTGATGCCATCACCGCGGGTAGCTCCCAGAGTAAACAAACCATCGGTGTAGTGTAGCACCACCGTGAGGCCATCAATCTTCGGCTCCACCACGTAGCTCAGGCTTTGGCCCACCTCATCAGGCAGCAAACGCAGCAGGCGTTCACGCCAGGCATGCAAATCATCGGCACTGAAGGCGTTGCCCAGGCTGAGCATGGGGGCAGGGTGACGCACCTTGACAAACGCCGCAGAAACGGCGCCCCCTACGCGCTGCGTGGGCGAATCGGCGCTGCGCAGCGCGGGATATTCAGCTTCAAGCTGCTGAAGCTGGCGAAAGAGCGCGTCGTACTGAGCATCGCTCACCTCAGGGTCGTCAAGCACATAGTAGCGATAGCTGTAGCGATGCAGCAGCTCACGCAGATGATGGGCTTGGCCGGCAAGATCAGACATGGTGATAACCGGGATAATCAGGGCGCGAGGGTGGCGGTGGTGGGGTTTGTGGCGTCAGGCGTGGGGGCAAGGAGGGGCGCAGGCTCCAGGAATACCTCAGCCACCCAGCCATTGAGATCTTTGTCATCGCGCACGCGCCACCAGTTGTAGCCATCGCTGGGAACCGGATAGGGCGCGGTGACATCCTCTGGCGGCAGTACGAACAACGTGCTACCCACATAGTAAACTCCGCGCGTCAGAAAGCTCAGCCCGGCCCCGGCGCGCATGCGCACCCCCTGATACCCCGCGCTGGAGATCACCACACGGTCGCCCACGGCGAAGGGGCCGTTGGGGGTGGGCAGCGTCACCGGAGTCTCGGTGGGCAGCACAAAGGGCGTCACCGTGGGTTGCGGCGTGGGCAAGGCCACTGTGGGGGTGAGGGTAGGCGTAGCCGTGGGAGTAACTGCGCCAGGCAGTGGAGGTCCAAGCAGCAAAAAGGCAACAGCCCCCAGCAGCAGCAAGCCGATAAAGAGCAGCAGCAGGCTGCCCCACGGCAGGCCACGCCGCGGACGATTGCCCTGCTGCGCCGGTGTAGAATCCAAAGTGTCGTACAGCCATTCCATTTTGCCATCAAAGGCTTCGGACTGGGCAGACGAGGAAGCAGTGGGACGATCAGACATAGGAATGATAGATTAAAAGCATATGCAGGAAGAATCAGCAATTGCCCGTTGGCAACTGGTAAGGAAGATTATAGCGTGTTTTGAAGCGACTGACAATTCAGCAAGGCAAGACCGGCTGGTTTGGTCTTTCCCTGCCAGACAAGGTATAATATTCTTTCGACTTTTTGTTGGCTCTGCGCCCCCCAAAGACTGCACTGCGGGCAGCGGCGCAAGCCCCAGCCCTAATCGAGGTATAACCGTGTCTTATCGTCCCAGTCAAAACCCATCCTACTGGGCTTCCGACTTCAAACTCGTTGCGGAAGACAGTGAGTTTTTGCAAGACTATTTACAAAACCGGGAACGCCCCGCGCTGGAAAGCGATTTGGTGCAGGCACTGGTGGAGGCGCGCTTCCGCCGCGAAGATCAACGCATTCGCCGGGAGCTGGCGCGCGGGGCCGTGTATCAACCGCAAAGCAGCTATCAGGTCGGGCAAACGCTGGTTTTCCCGCATCTTGACTTTGCCGCGGGTACGGTCGAGGCGATCCGCCCCGGCAGAAACCCGGAACATGGCGATTTTGATGTACTTGCTGTGACGCTGGAGCCGACGGAAAAGCCACGCTATTTTGCGGCCAGCCTGAAGAGCGCGCACAAGCTCAACCTGCCGCCGGGCGATGCCGGGCTGGCTAACGAAGCCATCACCGGCCCGACGGAGATTCTGGAACGCCACGGACGAGAACTGCGCAACCGCCTGCGCGAGCAGCTGCTGGCACTCACTCCTGCGCCATTTGTCAACCTGGGGCGCTATTGGTCGCTGGCAGGATTGCTGGCCGATGTTCACGAAGGGCATGTGAACATTGCCGAAGCAGCGGTTGATATCAGCGGCAAGCCACTCAACACCGGCGAAATCCTGGCCCAGGTAGGGCTACCGCGCGAGGTAGCACCTGCACTGGCTGCCTTTTCCATGGACCTGGCCCTGAGCCAGGATGAACGCTTTGTGGATATTGGAGTGGAAAGCCGCGAATGGTATCTGGAACGCTTGATGCCAGAAGAGGCCATCGCCGCGCCGCGCCGCCTGCAATACACAGCCGAAAGCTACGACCGCACAGTGCTGCCAGTGCCGCTGCTGCAACTGGAATGGTCACTCAACGACGAATGGGGCGAAAGCAATGTCAGCACCCCCAACTCAGTCCGCCTGACCCAGGTTGATCTGGCGCTGATCTATCCACATCGCCGTTCAGGCACGCTGCCGCTGGGCGACCGCACAGCCAGCTTTTTCCCGGTGCGCGATGGCAAGCGTAGCCTGGTTACTTTTGTGGATGGGCGCTGGGGTAAGCGCTTCACCGGCTGGGTTGTGCCGGAAGAGCGCTATGTGTGCGGCCTCGGCGAGTGGTACGAAGAACATGGCATTCCGGTGGGCGGCTATATAGTGCTGGAACGTACCGATGTACCTAATGAAGTCATTATTGACTTGAAGCCGCATCGCTCTAAGCGCGAATGGGTACGCATGGCACTGGTGGAAGGTAACCATCTGAAATTTCAGATGCAAAAGCACACGATTGCCTGTGACTATGATGAAACGATGATTGTAGCCGAGGCCGATGCTGCGGCTACCGATGATTTGCGCCGCCGTTCCTATCGTCAGAATGTTTCGATCCGAGAGTTGGTAGATGAACTTGCACCGCAGTTGATGGGCTTGAGCACGCAAGGCACGGTCCATGCCAAGACAGTCTACAGTGCCATCAATTTGCTGCACCGCGCGGCCCCCGGCCCGGTTTTCGCCGCGCTGCTTACCAATCCGCGCTTTCAAGCGCTGGGCATGGCCGAATTTTGCATGGCCCGCGTGTAGAGCATCCCACCCGCACGCTGCAACCATTGATGAGGAAAGCATGGCTCCCTGGCAACGTCCAACTATAGACACTAAATTTCATATTGACCATGACTGGTGGCAAACCAGCGGGCGCAACTTTCGCCTGGTGCTGCTGGAACAACTATGCGAGGAGTGCAAGCAACGTTTTGTCACCCACCGCGAGACCGAGATTGTGGATTGGGTTAACCCAGACACCGGTGAGGTCAGCGAGGCTGACGCACTGCTGGAATGCCTGAAACGCAGTTGCGCACAGCATGAGGATTTCATTGATGCCCGCGTGCCGTTGACTGCGGCCGTGTTTCGCGTGTTTTTGCTGAACGACAACAGCCCGCTTTCGTGCCGGGAATTGCACCGCTTGCTGCCGTGGAAGCAGCCGGAAACGATTCTCACCACCCTGTCCGGGCATACCACCTATCTGGGCATTCGTCCGGCGTAAGTTCAGGCTCGGGTTCGCCCCGTTCTGGCAGTGCTGCAATCTCAAGGTGCGGCGCAGACGCTTTCGATCCACGTCGTCAATGGCGGGGGGTCTTCGGCTGCAAGGCCGCGATGCAATGCCAGCAAAAATTCTACATTGCCCTTTGGCCCGGTGATCGGGGAGCGGATAAGCCCATCAGCCTGCCAGCCGTGCGCGATGGCCCATTCAAGCACCCGCTGCAACACGGCGCGGTGCAAAGCGGGGTCACGCACCACTCCGCCCTTGCCCACCTTGCCCTTACCGGCTTCAAACTGCGGTTTTACCAGGGCGATGACGCGGCCATGTGGCTGCAAAAAGCGGGCAATGGCGGGCAAAACAAGGTCCAGGCCGATGAAGGAAACATCCACCACAGCGAGATCGGCCAGCACGTCACCGGGCAGCCCGGCCAACAAGCGGGCATTGGTGCGCTCCAACAACACCACGCGCTGATCCTGACGCAGCTTCCAGGCCAGTTGGCCGTAGCCTACATCAATGGCAAAGACCTGCGCGGCACCGCGCTGCAACAGACAATCAGTAAACCCGCCGGTAGAAGCGCCGACATCGGCCGCTATCAGGCCGGTCGGGTCAATGGCAAAGGCATCCAGAGCGGCGGCCAGCTTGAGGCCACCACGGCTGACGTAGGGCAACTCTTCCTTGAGACGCACTGTGCTGTCGGGCGACAAGAGCTGGCTGGGCTTGACTGCCGGCACATCATCCACCAGAACATGACCGGCCATGATCAAAGCATGGGCTTTTTCGCGGCTTTCAGCCAAACCCTGCTCAACCAGGGCTACATCAAGGCGTGGGCGCGCGGTGCGTAGGTTGGCTTTCATGCTGCCATGATAGCCGCGGCCTGACCTGTGGGCAAATTGACGACCCAATACGATTGAATATGATCACAGTATGACTGATCGAATATCCTCATCACAACCGAACACTGCGCCCGATTCTGCACAAGGAAGAATGTCACCGGCGGTTGCGCTGCTGCGCACGATGCGCCCACGGCAATGGAGCAAAAACGTAGTCGTGTTTGCGCCGCTGGTTTTCGACGGTAAGCTGTTTGAACCGCAGCATCTGATGCGCAGTGTGCTGGCTTTTGTGCTGTTTTGCCTGGTGTCCAGCGTGGTATACATCATCAACGACCTGGCGGACATCGAGAAGGATCGCCAGCATCCCCGCAAGCGAACGCGTCCTCTGGCAGCGGGGGCTTTATCGCCACAGGTAGCATTGGTGGCCGCCGCAGGGCTGTTAGCATTGGCACTGCCCATGGCTTTTTGGTTGCAGCGCACGTTTGGCCTGCTGTTGACCGGCTATCTGCTGCTAAACATCGCTTATTCGTTTTACCTGAAAAACGTGGTGATTGTGGATGTGCTGGTGGTTGCTGCGGGCTTTGTGCTGCGGGTGGCGGGTGGTGTGGCTGTGGTAGAGGTGGAACGGTTTTCACCCTGGCTGTATCTGGTGATCACGCTTGGCTCGCTGTTCTTAGGCTTCGGTAAACGTCGTCACGAGTTGGTGCTGCTGGAGGAGGGCGCTGGATCACATCGTGCTATTCTGGCGGAATATACCATCCCCTTCCTGGATCAACTGATCGGGCTGGTGACTTCGACCATGGTGATTGCCTACTCGCTTTATACTTTTTCGGCCCCGAATCTGCCGGACAACCATGCGATGATGCTGACTATCCCGCTGGTGCTGTATGCGCTGTTTCGTTACCTGTACCTGATCCATGTGCGGGGTGAGGGGGGCGCACCGGATGAACTGCTGTTAAGCGATAAACCCATTCTGCTCACTGCACTAACCTGGGGATTGCTGGTAGTGCTGATACTCTACCTGTCATAGACGCGGATGCACGGCCCCTGAGCGTGGATTAGCGGGAAAACAAAAAATCCGTGCCCAGCGGCGGTGATGCATGGCGGAAACACCACGGATATACACCGCTGGACACGGATCAAGGAATGCGCTGGTGAAAACTATTCGTCGCCGTGATCGGCACCATCGTCCTGGTCAGAGCCAACCAGGAATTGGCGCCACGGATCATCGCAGCCTTCTTCGGTGACGCCGTAATACACGGCGATGGAACCATCGGCCAGGCGTTGGGCAAAGTCGTAGCGCTGCTTACCGGCGCGCTTTTCCACGCGCACCAGGCCTACATCACCAACCCATTGAACCGTTTGCGGGTTGAAGCCATGCTCAAACTGGTTGATAGCGTAGCGCCACAGCCGACGCGCTGACTTCAACGTGACGTTCTGGACGCTGCTGCCGTTGCGCAGATCGCGAATGGTGTAGTACCGTGTGCCACCGCGCTCGCGGGCTTCAATCACCTGCACGCCTACTTTTGGGGGCGGTGAGCCGGGTTCGGGTTCGGGTTCGGGTTCGGACGCTGGCAATGAGACGGCTTCGACCGGAGCGGTTTCTGCATCCACTGCAGAGGGAGACACCGGGTCAATTGCTGCGGCTTTGCTGCCGCGGCGGCCTCTGCTTTTGGCTTTGGCTGCCTCAGGTTGAGGAGCCGGGGCCACCAGAACAGGTTCTACCAACTCGCCGCGGTCCAGCAACGACTTGCGCACCAGACGCACAATCTCATCGCGCACCGCCTGCACGGTGTCGCTCTCCAGCCGCAAGTAAATGCGGCTGTCATCGAGGCAGTACGGCTTTTCGCGGCCTTCAGGCACGAGAATGCGCACAATCTGACGGCCCTGCGTTTCCTGTACATCTACCTGGACTTCAAGCGGAGGCACAACCTTGCTTTCGATCTCGAGGCGCAACTCGGCAATAGCCTTGTCCACCTCGTCAATGCCCAGCGGTGGACCTGAGTTTGCCCCTGCGCCCAGGTAGATGGTGCCGCCATTGGTGTTGGCAAAAGCAACCACATCGCTGAGAATGGTAAACAGGCGCCCGCCCTGGCGCGTCATGCGCTCGTGGAACGATTGCACGATGTTGGCCCCCTGCTCGCGCGCCGCTGCGATGTGATCAAACGGTTCGTCTTTGCGGCGATAGGGCCGGGTCAGGGTATAGTCGTTCGACTCGAATACAGTTTTAATGGCGCGGAAGGAAGGCGCGCCGGGCAGCTTGATTTCGGTGACACGATCACCGATGCCAAAGCGGTTCTTCTCGCTGGCGTCACGCGTCAGACGATGGGCATCCGAGCCTTGCACGCAGCGCATGCGCCGGGGATATTCCGGTTTCGAGCCATCGAAGAAACGCGCCGTGGTGCGGGTGCTGCGGCTTTCCAGGTCAGTGATTTCCAGCGCGTGCAGGTTGCTGTCCTGGGTATAGGCGATCTTGGTTTGGCCGCCAAAGGGAAAATCACGCATGGCCACGCCATGCGTTGAATTGGCATGGGCCGCAATGACGATGCCGCCAGCCTGACGGATGATGCGGTAGGCGGTCAACACATCGGTTGTAGCCCCTACCTCTGTGGAGCCTTGATCCAGCCGATCAGGCGGAACGTTCAAATCGAGCAGAATATGCTCTAGTTGACGCACCGAGGTTTCGGGAGGAAAAATCCCCAGAATATGAAAACCGAAGGTAGCGGTAAATTCAAAGCCCGGCAGAACCAGGATTTTGTCCCCCAGGCGACGATATTCTTCCAGTTCACGGCGCTCGTTAGGACGCAGACGGTTGTCTGCCTCCAGCCATTGCAGCCGCTCTACTTCACGACGTAATTGTGCAACGCCAGCCACGGTGTTGTGGTCGGTGATAGCCACCACATCCAACCCGCGCTGCTCACACTTGTACAACCAATCGAGCCAGGTCGCGCCTAGCTCGCGCCAATCGGCCGAGGCCATGGAATGCAGATGCAGATCCATGTGCCACCATTGGCGACGTATTTTGGAATTTAATTTTGCGTTACTCACGCTCTTGTTGTAGTACCCCTTTCAAGGCATTGGGGCTGACCGAAACTGTGTTGTCTGACACCAGACGACAAACAAAAACGTTCAAAAGGTCGGGAAGTCTGAGGGCAATAGAGGAACAAAGGAGCGCCCCACAGCCAGAAATATCTTCCTGAAGGCTGTACCCACGGTTCATACTGGGTAGAAAGCCTGTTCGTTTCGAATGACTGCTTGCCGGCTGCACTAAAAATATCCGGTCAACCAAATTTTATAATCGGTACAAAAACCGCTTTGATTTTAACACACCCTGTTTTTTATGTCCAATGTGGCGGCGGGACAATGCGAGCATACGTTCTGCTGGGCGCAGGGCGGGTGCGATGCCAATGAGGCTGATTTTGTCTGAGATAGCAGATTGACAACTGGCGGGCTTTTCAGTATAGTGCCGCCCATGAAACGATCATCTTTACTCATCCTGCTGCTCGGTGATTTACTAGCCCTGCTGATTTTCGTGTTCATCGGCCAGGCAGATCATCAAACCCTCAATACGGCCAATCCGCTGGTCGGAGCTATGCCCAATTTCCTGCCGCTGGCCGCGGCATGGCTGCTGCTGGCCGCGCTGCTGGGAGCTTTTGCAGGGCCGACCAGCCTGCGCGGTTTTATGGCACGCTCGGCACTGGCGTGGCTGCTGGCAGCGCCGCTGGGCCTGCTGCTGCGCATGGTTTGGCTGCAACGCGGCGGTATTCCCTGGGCATTTCTTGTGGTCACTTTAAGCGCCGGCGGCCTGCTGTTGTTAGGCTGGCGGCTGATCGCCTGGCGGCTTTGGCTGCGTCGCTAGATTGGAATAGTTATGAGTTCGTCACAGCAACAACCTGCGGACAATAAAACGCGGGCGCTCAACCTGGTTGGGTACATTCTGGGCATTTCCTACCCTTTGCTGGCGCTTTCCACCGGCGCGCGCGGGGCCTATCAACTCTGCTGCCGTGCTGATATCCTCAACAAGTTCGGGCCGGGGTTATCTACCTTTACCGCGCTGCTCTATCTGGTGGCGGCTATTGGCTTCTTCAAGCGCACAGCGCGTTGGTGGCGGTGGTCGGTGTTGGCGCTGGCGCTGGAGGCGGTGCTGGTGATAGCCGTGGGCGCATTGAGCTTTGTGCAGCCAGAGCTGATCGGCAACACAGCATGGCGGCATTTTGGTCAGGATTATGGGTTTTTCCCGCTGATCCAACCGCTTCTGGGGCTGATTTATCTGTTATGGCCGGCTACCAAGCGTGCCTTTGGTGTGATTTAGCTGAAACTTTGCAGTTGAAACCGGGGCAGGTTGGATTTGTATGTAAGATCCAAACCATCTGCGAAACTTCTGTATACCGAACGGTAAAGATGCTCACAGCGTTGGAGCCAGGAAATAGTATAGTATAACGGCAGGTCAACGTGCCTTGAGCTTACTTTCCGGTCGGTTTTGCTACAGAAGGAGCATTTGTTGACGAGCCAATCAGCTAGCAACTGGGAGCATCGCCTGCTTGCCCTGGCGCAAGAGGCCATGATATCACCCTATCTGGCGCAATCTGTGCTGCCTGAGAAAGACAACCGGCTGGCGGCCGCATATCACGCCTGCACGACGCTCACGCGTGCCCACAGCCGCACCTTCTTCCTGGCTTCAGCACTGCTGCCACAGCCCAAGCGCCGTGCTATGCGCGCGCTCTACGCCTTTTGCCGCACCTGCGACAACCTGATTGATGTGCCCGAGGTGCGAGAAAACGCGGTGGAAAGCCTGCTGGAATGGCGCAACCAGGTGCTTTGCCCAACGCCAGCGGCTGATCCGATTGCAGCAGCCTATGCCGACACCAGCGCGCGCTACGGCATCCCCTGGGTCTACGCCGAGCAGCTTATCGGTGGCGTGCGCCAGGACGCGGGCCAGGTGCGCTATGCAACCTTCGACGAGCTGGCAGGCTATTGCTACTCGGTAGCTTCTACCGTGGGATTGATGGCGATGCACATCATCGGCTTCGAGGATGACCGTGCCCTGGCCTATGCGGTGAAGCTGGGCGTCGCCTTGCAGCTTACCAACATTCTGCGTGATGTGGGGGAAGATTGGCAGACCGGACGCGTGTACTTGCCTCAGGATGAGCTGGCTCGCTTTGAGCTGAGCGATGCCTACATCGCCGCGGGGCGAGTCAACGATGCCTGGCGTGCCTTGATGCGCTTTCAGATCGCCCGGGCGCGCCAACTCTACGATGAAGCGCTGCCGGGCATTGCCCTGCTGGCGCGCGATGGCCGTTTTGCTGTCACCGCGGCGGCACAGCTCTACCGCGGCATTCTGGCTGACATTGAAGCGCATGACTACGATGTATTTCAACGCCGCGCCTATATCAGCGGTCTGGGCAAGGTGAGTCGCTTGCCCGCTATTTGGAGCCTGTCGCGGCGACTGGTTGCGCCTCTGTGACAGCATCTCTCACCACAACAAGAAAGCAACTTGTATGAAACAGCACATTATTGTTATCGGCAGCGGCTTTGGCGGTTTGGCAGCGGCCATTCGCCTGCGCGCCCAGGGACATGACGTTACTTTGTTTGAACGCCAGGACAAGCTGGGTGGCCGCGCCTATGTCATCGAGCAGGATGGCTTCAAGTTTGATGCCGGCCCCACTGTGCTCACCGCGCCGTGGATGATCCACGAGCTGTTCGGGTTAGCCGGTCGCCGCACCGAAGATTATGTCGAGATGGTCAAGATCAACCCCTTCTATCGCCTTTTTGACCATCAGGGCCGTCACCTGGACTACAACAGCGACCACCAGTTTATCCTGGACGAAATAGCCCGCTTCAGCGAGGCTGATCGCGCGGGCTATGACCGCTTCATCCGCAGCACCGAGGCGGTCTTCAATACCGGTATGCCGCTGATTGACCAACCCTTTCTGCATTTCAGCGACATGCTGCGCGCCGCGCCTGATCTGATTCGCCTGCAATCGTATCGCAGCGTGTACGGCTATGTGTCGGGGTATCTGGAAAATGATTTTCTGCGCCGTGCTTTCAGCTTTCACCCGCTGCTGATCGGCGGTAACCCGCTGAGTGCCTCCTCGCTCTACGTGCTCATCCACCACCTGGAACGTGAATGGGGCATTCACTATGCGATGGGCGGCACTGGCGCGCTGGTGGCGGCTTTGGGCAGGCTGCTGGAAGAGCTGGGGGTGCGGGTGCATCTCAACAGCACCGTGAGCGAAATTCTGGTGGATGCGACGCAGCGACGCGTCACCGGGGTGCGCCTGGAAGACGGCAGCAGCCATCACGCTGACAGTGTGGTTTCCAACGGCGACCTGGCCTGGACCTACCTGCACCTGATTGACAAGCGCCATCGCCGCATCAACAGCAATGCCTGGGTGCGCAGTAAAAAATACAGCATGTCGCTGTTTGTACTCTATCTGGGAGTGAAACGGCGCTACTCACAGCCGGGCACAGCCACCGGTGATCGGCTGGCGCATCACAATATTATTTTCAGCGAGGATTACAAGGGATTGCTGCGTGAGATCTTCGGCAGCGCGGGCCTGCCTGATGATTTTTCGCTTTACCTGCACATGCCGGGCAAAACCGATCCCTTGCTGGCCCCGCCAGGCTGTGAGTCGTTGTATGTGTTGTCGCCGGTTCCCAACCTGAAAGCTGATATTGACTGGCAACAGCAGGCCAAACCCTACCGCGACCGCATTGTGCGCTTTCTACAGCAAAACTACCTGCCCGATCTGGAAGAAAACATCGTGGTAGAAAAGCACATTGACCCATTGCATTTCCAAAATCGCCTGTTGAGCTATGTCGGCTCGGCGTTTTCCGTGCAGCCGGTGCTGTGGCAATCGGCCTGGTTTCGGCCTCACAACCGCAGCGAGGACTTCGCCAACCTCTATTTTGTAGGCGCAGGTACACACCCCGGCGCGGGCCTGCCCGGCGTGCTGGCCTCCGGCAAAATCGCAGCGGAGTTGATTGGATAGGGTGGTGAGATGACAAGGTGACATGGCAGCGGACCGCCGGTTGAGTAGGTTGTAGCGGCGCTAACCACCAGGTGCTTCTGCAAGACAGAGGTGAGTTCACACCCGATCACCGCCACAACTGCATCGAGACCCTGCCCATCTCGTTTCGGTACGGGCGGCAGAGTCGAGTCGTGCAGGTTATCGCCTCACGCCACCCTACTCAACCAGCGGAAACGCTCATTCCCAATTCTCAATTCTCCCTTCCCAGTTCTCCCCTCTCCCTATGGTTACACCACCATGATATTCTGCAGCAGCATCATAAACAGAAAACCGACCATGCCGGCGGTGGCGCTGGCGAGGCGCTGACGCTCACTGGCACGGCTTTCAGGGATCATTTCCTCCAGCACCAGAAAGATCATAGCCCCGGCAGCAAAGCCAAAAGCATAGGGCAGCAACGGCCGAAAAGCCTGCACCGCCAGATACGCCGGAATAGCCGCCAGAAGCTGCGGCAAGCTGGAGAAAATAGCCCAGCCGACGCACTTCCAGCCGCTGACCCCCTGAGCACGCAGCGGCAAAGAGACAGCCAGGCCCTCAGGAATGTTGTGAATGGCAATAGCGATCATCATCACCAGGCCCAGGCCGGTCCAACCTGAGCCAAAAGCCACACCGATAGCCACGCCTTCGGGGAAGCTGTGAATAGTGAGAGTGATCAGCACCAGCAAGGCGCGGCGCGAGTCGGCGCCGCTCAGCCCGCTGAACTCGATATCCTTGTCGCCCAGCCAAATCGAAGTAAGGCCCATTGTCACCGCGCCCAACAGAATGCCCGCAGCCACCGGATTGATGCCCGCATCAGCCACACCCGGCATGATCAGGTTGAACAGCGATGCGGCCAGCATCAGCCCACCCGCGGCAGCCCAACCGGCCCGCGCCCAGTGATCGGGAAATTCCTTGATGAAAACAAAAGGCAGACCGCCTAGACCGCAGGCCAGCACGGTGATCAACGAAGCAATAAAGGTATCGCTCAACCCAGTACTCATAAACTCATTCCTTTCGTTATGACAAGCGAAACAGGCCGTTTGCCAAGCCTGACGCCCGCGGCTGAGAGGCCAGCCAGACCATCGCGGTGGCTTACTGCCCCGCGACCAGGCTGCCCTCGGCCTCGGAGCTTGTCATTTCAAACACGGCGCGGTCAGCCGGTTCCAGGCGGGCCAGCAGGTCAGGCCCCAGGCGGGCAAAAATGCGCTGAGCAAACAGCTCCATCCACACAAACTGACGAGCAATCAGCACCAGGTTGCGGTTACGCGTCACCGTGGCGGTCATGCCGCGTGCGCCCGGCTCGGCAGCCACCAGCACCTCCTGGGCATCAGCCACTATCAGCAGCGCGCCGACCAACTCGTGCAGTTGGCTTTCCAGCGGCGGATGATGCACCACCTCGCCAAAAGATAAGGTGGCCTGGCCGGTGAGTACCGCCTTCACCTCTACCCCGCGACCGTCGGCCAATGCCAACTCGCCGTGCAGCGCGGCCAAATCGTCGTCATCCAGCACCAGATACACCTCGTGCTGAGCCTGACGGATCAGCTCACGGCCATACGCCAGCAGCATATCACGGCCACGGATCGCCCAAATCATATCCTCATCACGGCTGCGATAAAGCCCGGCCAGACCGTGACGCAGATCGTCCACCAGACGTTGTTGCACTGCCTGATGGTGATCGAGCAGCACGTCCGGCGGCAGCGGGCGATAGAGCGTAGCGCGCTCATCCGGCGTTTCCAGCACGGCGCCGCGTCCCTTCAGCCGTCCCAACGCTTCGTAGACCATCGAACGCGGCACGCCGGCCTGTTTGCTGATCTGATAGCCGGTGGCAGGGCTTTCATCCAGCAAAGCCAAATACACCTTAGCCTCGTATTCGGTGAAACCCAGTTCGCTCAGCTTGCTTTGCAGATTCATACATCATCCTAGTAATCCGATTTCAAACTACTATACAGCAGTATAGCCGCTTTTGCCGGTGTGTCAAATGCGTGCGGGCATTTCGCGGGGCCGCGCAAACTATGGTACAATTTGCAGCCATAGTGCCGGTTGGTGTCTGTTCCGGCAGACTATGGCCTATGTTACAGCATTTCATTTCGGAGGCCTATGCCGCGTCCCTTATTCGATTCCCCCTATCTATTTGGCCTGCACGAGCCGGGCGGAGAAAGCCACATGCTGGCTGCCAACAAGCCAGGCTGGCTGGTGTTTACAGAAGGCATAGGCTCTGAAACCAACGACTTTAGCGGCAAAGACTTTTCGGCGTGGAGTAACCAGGGGTTGGGCATCCTGTGTCGGTTGAACAACGGCTACGAGCCGGGCGGCACCATCCCTCACAGCAGCCGCTACGGGGCCTTTGCCCAACGTTGCGCCAACTTTGTCAGCGCCAGCCGTGGCTGCAAGCTGTGGATCATCGGCAACGAAATGAACCATCCGGTGGAGCGCCCCGGTGTGCAGATTGATTGGTCGCGCGCGGCTCAGGCAGGCGGTGGGCCGGATGAACGCCGCGCCGTGCCGTGGCGCTTCAACGCGCTGCTGGGTGATATGCGCGCGGCGCGCATGGCTATCATCAACCCCGGCGAGGTGATCACCCCGGCACTCTACGCCCAATGCTACCTGCTTTGCCGCGCGGCCATCAAGCGCATCCCCGGCCACGCCGATGATCAGGTGCTGGTGGGCGCGGTGGCCCCCTGGAACAACCTGACCACCTATGCCGGTAACAGCAATGGCGATTGGGTGCAATACTACCGCGACATTCTGCTGGCTATCGGCCGCGAGCAATGCGATGGCATCACCCTGCACACCTACAGCCATTCAGCAGATCCGGCCACGGTGAGCAGCGATCAGTTCATGGGTGCGCCTTTCCAGAACCGTCAATACAACTTCCGTGCCTACCGCGATTTCATGAATGCTACCCCGCCGGCACTGCGCGACCTGCCGGTATACATCACCGAAACTGATCAGGATGTGCCCTGGGAAAACAATAACCGCGGTTGGGTGCAGCGCGCCTACGCCGAAATTGATGCCTGGAACCGCCAAACCGGCAACCAGCAGATCCGCTCGCTGGTGTTGTATCGCTGGCCCAACCGTGACCGCTGGGTGATCGAGGGCAAGCAAGGGGTGATTGACGACCTGGGTGCGGCGCTGACGCACGATTATCGCTGGCGCGACACCCCGTGGCCCTCGCTGCCTGCTTTCAGCAGCGGTCAAACCGTGACCGCTGCTGCCGCGCTCAACCTGCGGCGCACGCCGGGCTTCAAGAACAAACCCGCCGGTGATGTGCTGGTTCTGCTGCCTGTGGGGGCAACCTGCACAGTACTCGCCGGGCCACAACAGACCGATGCGCTGGAATGGTGGCAACTGCGCTACACGGCTGCGGGTCAAACCCAACAGGGTTGGGCGGCGCGTTTGGGCACTGATGGCAGCGTGCTGATCGCAGCCAGCCAGCCGTCGTCCGCCACCTTTAGCATCGGCCAGTCGGTATGGACGGCCGATGCGCTGAACCTGCGGCGCAGCGCCGGCTTTCTCAACAAGCCCGCTGCCGACATCATCTATGAGCTGCCCGCGGCGGCGGAGTTGGTCATCACCGGCGGCGCACAGGCGTCTGACGGCCTCAGCTGGTGGCAAGTGCGTTTCACAAGCCCGGCAGGCAATCGTTTCACCGGCTGGGTAGCCGAGGCTAAAACCTCCGGCGAAAAGCTGTTGCTGAGCAGCGCACCCGACACAGGCAGCACGCCGCCCCCAACCGTAGCTTCATTGCAAATCGGCCAGAAGGCCGCGGCGCGGGCCGCGCTGAACCTGCGGCTCAGCGCCGGTTACCTCAACAAACCTGCCAATGATGTGCTGTATCAAATCCCCGGCGGCGGCGAGGTGACGCTGGTGGAAGGCCCCACCCCTGCCGACGGCCTGACCTGGTGGCGCGTGCGCTATATCAGCCAGTACGGCAACCCATTTCTGGGCTGGGCAGCAGAAAAAGGCAAAGACGGTGAGGTGCTGCTGGCTGCATTGAGCAGCCCCGCGCCGCAGCCGCAGCCGCAACCGCAGCCCCAGCCTGAGCCAGAGCCGCAACCTCAACCCGCCTTGAAGGTGGGTGACACGGTGCAGGCGCGTTCGGTGCTGAACCTGCGGCGCACGCCGGGCTTCAAAAACAAACCGGCCAACGACATCACCTACGAAATCCCCACAGACGCCACGCTGTTGCTGCTGACCGGCCCGCAGAACGCAGATGACTTGGCCTGGTGGCAGGTGCGCTTCACCAGCCAGGCGGGCAATCGTTTTGAAGGCTGGGTAGCCGAGCGGCTGGCTTCCGGCGAGGTGCTGCTGGCGCTCACCGCTTCGGCCCCAACGCCCCAGCCCGCGCCCTCCGGCAAATTCACCATCAGCCAGCGAGTCTACGCCGGTGATTTCATCAACCTGCGGCGCACGCCCGGCTATGTCAACAAAACCGCTGCAGATGTGGTGATCGAAGCGCCATTGGCCGCCGGACTGGTGGTGCTGGCCGGCCCGCAGCCTGCCGATGATCTGACCTGGTGGCAGATGCGCTATGCAGACAGCAGCGGCGCGCAGGCTGATGGCTGGGCAGCAGAGGCCAACAGCCAGGGCAAGGCTTTGCTGCTGGTCAGCGCACCGCCGCCACCGCTTGCTGACAAGCCAATCGCCACCAAAACCTTTGCCCTGAACGACGTGGTGATCAACGCTCACCCTGATTTACTGAACGTGCGACGCACACCCGGCTACAGCGACAAGCAGGCGCAGGACGTGGTGGGACAACTGCCCTCAGGCGGGTGGGTGGTGATTGTGGAAGGTCCGCGTGAGGCAGATGCCCTGCGCTGGTGGCGCGTGGCCGGGGCTGTGAACGGCACGGGGCTAACCGGTTGGGTGGCCGAGGTGGGAGCCAAAGGCCAACGCTTCCTGCTGCCGTTGCAACTCAAGGATGCGGTGCGCCTGGGGAAACCGTTCGAAGGCACCTGGCGCGTAACCCAGCTTTTCGGCGACCGGCCTGAGTTTTACGGGCAGTACAGCTATGACGGTGTGAAGCTGCGCGGGCACAACGGCGTTGATTTCGGCACGCCCAATGGCACGGTGTTGCTGGCTACTGACGATGGCACGGTAGCCCAGGTAGGCTACGAAGCGGGTGGTTTCGGCAATTTCGTCAAACTGAGCCACACCTGGGGCGACTCGATCTACGCGCACATGGAGCGGGTGAGCGTGAAAGAAGGCGACACCCTGCACCGCGGCGATGCGCTGGGCGTGGGCGACAACACCGGCAACAGCAGCGGGCCGCACCTGCACTTTGCCGTGCGCATCTATCCCTATCGCCGCGGCGATGGCTGGGGCGGCTACTGCGACCCCGTGCCCTTTATGAACGCAACCGATGTGATCATTCCCGACGGCATTCGCACCCTGGGGCCGACCTTGCCACCTCCTGGCATGACCCCCGACCAACCCGGACGTGAGCGTCCCTGATTGCCATGCACGATTTACACCTGGCGATTGAAGAGCTGCCTGCAGCGCATGACATCGAGTTCATGGAGCAGCGCATCATCGAATACAACTATCGCGCCGCGGGCGCAGCCGATGGCCGCGGGCTGAACAGCTTTGTGCGCGACCAAGAGGGCACCATCGTGGCCGGCATCACCGGCTATACCTGGGCAGGCATTGCCGAGATCGAATTTTTATGGGTGGATGAGCGGCTGCGCGGCCGCGGGGTGGGTGCGCGCCTGCTGCACGCCGTGGAGGCCGAGGCGCGGGCGCGCGGCTGTGCGCGCATCATCGTCAGCACCTACAGCTTTCAGGCTCCCGGCTTCTATCAAAGCCACGGCTACACGGTGAGCGGGCAAATCAACGACTGTCCCCCCGGACATACCAACTATTGGTTGAAGAAAGAACTGGCCTGAGCAGGCCGCGCCGCTTGCTGGCGACCCTGTCTTGATCCTACGCGCGATCCATGGCCTGCGCCAACTCCTCCCAGCCCGCCAGGCCCGCCGGCAGGCCGAGCTGTGGAGCCAGGTCGGCCAGCGCCTGCAACACCCGCGCCAGGTTGATCTCCGTGGCGATGCGGTACGCCCTCAGCCAGGCAGCCAACGCCTCCTCCATTTGCTCGTTCTGCGCATAACGGTGGCCCAGGTTGAACAAGGTGGCGCACAGGCCGGCGCGGTCGCCGATCGCCTCCGCGATCGCCAACGCACGCTCCAGATAGCCCAGCGCCCGGCCGTAGTCCCCCTGCGCGTGAGCCAATGCCGCCAGATTGTTGAGCGTGGTGCCTTCACCGGCGCGGTCGCCGATCTCCTGCTGGATCGCCAACGCACGCTCCAGATAGCCCAGCGCCCCCGCGTAGTCCCCCTGCGCATCGTAAATCTGCGAGATGTTGCTGAGCATAGTGCCTTCGCCGGCGCGGTCGCCGATCGCTTCCGCGATCGCCAACGCACGCTCCAGATAGCCCAGCGCCCGGCCGTAGTCCCCCTGCGCCTGGTAAATCTGCGAGATGTTGTTGAGTGCGACACCTTCACCGGCGCGGTCGCCGATCGCTTCCGCGATCGCCAACGCACGCTCCAGATAGCCCAGCGCCCGGCCGTAGTCCCCCTGCGCCTGGTAAATCTGCGAGATGTTGTTGAGTGCGACACCTTCACCGGCGCGGTCGCCGATCGCTTCCGCGATCGCCAACGCACGCTCCAGATAGCCCAGCGCCCGGCCGTAGTCCCCCTGCGCCTGGTAAATCTGCGAGATGTTGTTGAGTGAGGCACCTTGGCCGGCGCGGTCGCCGATCTCCTGCCGAATCGCCAACGAACGCTCCAGATAGCCCAGCGCCCGGCCGTAGTCCCCCTGCGCCTGGTAAATGAGCGAGATGTTGTTGAGCATGGTGCCTTCGCCGGCGCGGTCGCCGCTAGCCCGAAAGAGGGCCAAAGCAGCTTCTCCCTGCTCTTGGGCGATCGGGTATTGCGCCAGATGACGAGCCAGGCGGCTAATCCGTCCGTGCAAACCGGCGCGCCAAAGTGGGGGTGCGTCGCTCTGGCTCTGAGCTTCCTCCAGCAAGCCCAGGTAAAGGCGCAACTGGCGCTCTGCCTCTTCACGGCTGTCCAGATGCAGATCGGACTCAATCAACGCCTGCATCTGCCCAACCTGCATAGGATGGTCGGTGGTAAAATCAAACACGCCGCTGCGCTGCGCCCAGAAGTGCGCAGCCTGGCGCGCGGCGTAGCCACGCCCCGCAGGCGTCATCCAGAACACCAGGCCGTGGGGATGGGCGGAAAACTGCTCGCGGTTGTAGTCCAGCGACTTCCACACTTGCTCGCCGGCGCGCTCGAAATCGAACAAAAAGACCACCGCGCGCTGGCTGCGCTGCTCCGGCGGGATCAACTCCAGATAGGACGTGGGAAAGGGATTATGCGGCGAATAAGTCCACTGATAGACCGGCAGCGGCGCAAGCTGGGCACGCAAGGCAGCCACCACCTCCTCGCGCACGGCCACCTGGTTGTAAAGGGCAAAGGCCCAGCAGCCCGCGCGCGCATGGCGCAACAGCAGCAACAGGTTGATAAAGTCATCCCTGGTCACGGCGTGGCCGCGGTCGCCGTTGCCAAACAGGATGGCCGGTGCGGAGGCGTCTGCCCAGCCCGCGGGTGGCGCGCCGCTGAGGGTCATAGCAGCCCGCGCTCCTGCAGAATGGTCGCCACCAGCGGATGCACGTCACACCAGGCCTCGCCGGTTTCATCTTCATATTGCAGCAAGGCCAGCGATTGCAGCAGTCCCTGAATGCCGGAATTGTTGCTCAGCAGCTTGCTGCGGCTGCGCTCCGCCAACAGGGTATAATCGTTCTGTGCCAGCGCGGCGATGAAGTCATTGCGCAGCTCAACCGTAGCCCGTTGCACATCGCGCAGTTCGATGCGCACTGCCCCGCGCCCCAGCGCATTCACCGCGGCGAATTGCGTCAGCCCGATCAAGGTGCGCACCAGACCGCCACTGGCTTTGATCAGCTCTTCGCTGGCCTGGTCTGTAGCCATCATTGGATGCATGCGACGGTGCAGGATAGCACGCATCAGTGCCCACCCTTCCTGAATGAGCGTGCCATCACGTCGGTACAGGCTGATATTGGGCAGCAGCACCCGCTGTCCGTAAAGCTCACGAAAATACTTGAATTCCGAATCGTACCACAGCGCAATGTTGAAAGTGTAGATCACAGAGCAGTTGAATGAGCGCAAAGTAGTGGCGCTGTCAAAGAAAAGCTCACGTCCCCGTTGGCGATCCGGCTTGTCGGTGTCGTCGAACACCAGCACCACCGGCCGGCCGGTGTGCGTGCGCACCACATCTGCCACCTCTTTAATCCGGCTAAACACCTCAGACAAGCGATCTTTCATGCGCTCGCGAATCTGCTCACGGCTGGCAGCTTCTGTCTTGTATTTACTTTCAAACTCAAAGACCAGGGCACTGACCTTGCCGCCGATTTCCAGGCCTTCAGCCGGTGCGCGGTAAGGCAGCTTGCCGAATACCCGATCGCTCACGAAATTGGAAAGCCCGGTCCACAGCTCTTGCAGGTGCTGCGCCGGCGCTTTACTCAACACCTGCACCTCGGTTGCAGCGCGAAACAAAGCCATCGCTCCGATCAGCACTACATCAACTGCGGTCAGATCAGTCGGCTGGACAATGGAGCTGGTTGATACCTTGACCACGAAAAACTCCTGCTCCAGTTCCTGACACAGCCGGTTTAATTCCGTGGACTTGCCGCTGCCTGAGTGGCCGGTGAAAAGCAGCTTGATATGTTGGCCGCGCCGCAGGTCGTTGACGCGCAATTGCGTTGCCATGTCGCGCCGCGCCGGGCTATGGCGATCCACATAGAAGCGCAAATAGTCATCATCCAATGCTTTTTGTGGATTGAAGAGAAAAATGACATCTTCGAGCTTATCCGCGGGTTGAAGTGGATCCTGCCCTGCCCACAATGCGCTATCAGACGAAGTGCTTGCAGTCATCGTTGCCTCGCAGATACTGAAAAAAATTACCACCAAGTGGCTTGTTTGCCTGTCGAGTGTACCACATCTGCCCTGTTTTGCCCAACGGGTCAAGAATTGCCGGGGAGGGTTAAAACTCAGCCAGGCGGTCAGTGCGCCCCAGCATCCACCGCACCGCGGCGGCGAGATCGGGCAGCACGGGCACATGCGCCAGGCCGGCGCTGAGCAGGCCAGCCTGCTGACGCGCGCCGCGGCCGGTGAGTACCAACAGCGGCACGCTGCCAGCAGCCACGGCCGCCTCTATGTCGCTGACGGCATCCCCCACCAGCCACGACCGGCTTAAATCCAGGTTCAGATCGGCCGCGGCCTGCAACAGCATTCCCGGCCGTGGCTTGCGGCAGGTACAGTGCGCAGCAGGGGCGTGCGGACAGGCGTAAAAGGCATCTACGCGCCCCCCGGCGGCGCTGATGGCCGCAGCCATGCGGTGATGGATGGCCGCCAGGGTGTCTACGGTCATCAGCCCGCGCCCCACCGCAGATTGGTTCGTCACCACCACTACTGCCACGGACGAAGCAGCCAACGCGCGCAGAGCCTCAAACACGCCGGGCAGAAACTCTACCTGCTCCCAGGTGCGCACATAGTCGGCACGATTCTCGTTGAGCACGCCGTCACGGTCGAGAAACAGCACAGGGCGCAGCGTGTCCAACGCTGTGAGCGGAGAGGGAAAGCAGGTCAATGGCTGCATCGGCTCAACGCTCCGGCAGGCGCGCCTTGCCGCGCTCGCGGCGCAGCACGCGGCCCGCGGTTTGCATCAGCACCTGCAAGTCCAGCCAGATCGTCCAGTTGCGTATGTAGATCATGGTCAGGCGCATCTCCTCGGCCAGGGTACGCTCGCCACCTACGGCCCACGGCCCGGTGATGCCCGACTTCACGGTGAGCAGGTTGGGCAGCCAGGGTGCGTGCAACTCTACCTGATGCAGCGACACGGTGCGCGGCCCCACCCAGCTCATTTCGCCGCGCAGGATGTTGACAAGCTGCGGCAGCTTGTCCAGGCCGGTGCTGTAGAGCAGATGCTGCAAACGGCTGCTGCGCCCGATTTGCCGGTCACGGCTGTCTTCGCCATTAGCCAGCGGATGGGCAAAGCCGGGCCGCGGGGTATCACCCAGGCCGGTGTGAAACTTCCAGGTGATGAACGATCCGCCACCGGCACGCAGTACCTGGTGGCGCTCGATCACTGCGCCGCGCCCGCGCAGTGCCAGGCCGATCAGCCCCAGCAGCGGCAGCGCGGGCAGCAACACCAGCAAGGCCAGGCTGTAATCCAACGCCACCTTGAGCAGCTTGTCCGCGCCGGTGATACGCTCACGGTTGACCAGCAGCAGCGGCACGTAGGCGCGGTGCGTCACCTGCACGCCGGTGGTCATGATCTCGTAGAAGCCGGGGGAGAGGGTCATGCTGAACGGGGATGCGCTGCTGTCGGCGCTGTAGCGCTGCATAATTTCCTGAAAAGTCTCCCAGGCCACGGCGTTGGTGACCACCACTACCTCATCCACATGCTGCTGCTGCGCCACATCCAGCAGGCGATCCGGCCCGCCCAGCACGCGCAAAGCCGCGCCTGTGGCATCCATCAGCGGCAAGGGCGCACCGACGGGCAGAAAATCATCAATAAATCCCACCACATCCACCCCTGCACCGCTGACAGCCTGAAACTGGCGGGCAATGGCCTGTCCTTGCTCGTTGGCCCCCACGATGAGGGCGCGGGCGCGCATCCGCCCCCGGCGGTGGGCCAAGGCGAGGGCACGGCGCACCAGGAAACGTTCGCTGCCCACGAAAAGCAGGCCAAAGGCGAAAATCAGCATCAGCCAGCCGCGGCTGAGTACGGCAATGCGCACCCAATAGCCCACCATAATCACCGCTACCACGCCGAACACCAGCGATTTGGCGATGTGGGCGTACATCTCCAGCCCGCCGCGGGCTACGCGCAAATCGTACAGGTTGTTGAAAAAGAAGAGCAGCAAGAAGATGGGCACCAGCAGCGCGCTGATGCGCAGGTAAACGGGGAATTCCTCAAAGGCGCGCGCCGGCAGCAGGCCAGAACTGATGCGCAGCCAGTAGGCAGCCACCAGCGCCAGGGCCAACGCCGCGGCATCCAGCAGCACAAGCGCCAGGGTGAGCCGCGCAGCGTCGCGTTTGGCAGAGGGTTTAAGGGATGATGCGGACATGCCGAGAGAAGCTTTCAGAGGTATCAGCGCGCGGGCGTCAGGCTCAGGCCGGCGTTCATCAGCACGCGTGCGCCGGTGCTGTCGAAACGAAAATCCATGCGCAGCAGGCCGCGCTCAGCCAGCGCCGCGGTGACCGCAGGCTGATGGGCGCGCTCGCAGTAGAGCATCAAAAAGCCGCCGCCACCGGCGCCGGTGATCTTGCCACCCACCGCACCCAGGGCACGTGCCTCGGCATAGCTGTCATCAATCAGCGTGTTGGTGACCCCAGGCGCAAAGCGTTTTTTCTGCAACCAGTTTTCATGCAGCAACTCGCCGAACGCGTGCAGGTCGCCGCTGGCGAGGCAGGCGCGCACGTCAGCCACCATCGCCTTGACGCGGTGCAGCGCCTCTACCGTGCCGGAGCTGGATTTCTTGCTGGCCTGCGTTTGCTCCTTGAGAATATCAGCCGAGTTGCGCGAATGGCCGGTGAAGAAAAGCATCAGGTTGTCTTGCAGACGCTGGCTGGTCTCCCAGGCAAGATTGAGCGGGGTAACGCGGCTGCCGGTAGCGCTAAATTCGATCTCGTTCAGCCCGCCGAAGGCGGCCGCGTATTGATCCTGCTTGCCGATGGGCATGCCCATTTCCTCGATTTCCAGCCGACAAGCCAATTCGGCCAGCTCCAGCTTGCTGAGCTGTTGCCCCAGCGCGGTGCTAAGCGCCTTGCTGATGGCTACGGTGACGGTGCTGGAGGAGCCGAGGCCGGTGCCGGGGGGTATTTCCGATGCGAGGAACATGGATACGCCTTGCTCCACACCGAAATAGCGCAAAATGGTGCGCGGCAGCTTGAGCGTGCCCTCCACGGGCGCGCCGTCGCCGTTGGCCGCGTCTTGCCGGTAAAAGGTGCTGTAATCGGATGAGGCGATTTGCAGCGCCTCGCCTTCACCAAAGGCGCGCAGGAAGACGTAGAAATATTTGTCTATGGTGGTGTTGATCACCAGGCCGCCGAATTGGGTGTAGTACGCCGGCAGATCAGTGCCGCCACCGGCCAGTGAGATGCGTACAGGAGCGCGTGCGATGAGCATGGGTAGGGAAGTACGCCGAAGGCGGGTAAGCCGAAGGCGGGTAGACAAGTAGACAAGTACGCCGAAGGCGGGTAGACAAGTAGGCGGGTACGCCAAAGGCGGGTAGACAAGTAGGCGGGTACGCCGAAGGCGGGTACGCCGAAGGCGGGTAAATTTCTTACTCGTTACTCCTTACTCGCTCCGTCGCTGATCAGCGTGCGGGTGCGGCGGAGCAGGCGGCGGGTACGCAGGGCCAGGCGTTGACTGCGGCTGAGCGCGGCTGCCTCTGGTCCGGCGAGTTTCTCCACCGGCGGCGCAAGACGCCGCAGCAGTTCACGCGCCATGACTGAAGGCTTGTCGAGCAGCAACACCTCGGCGGGGGCCAGGCGAGTCCAGCCTTCATCGGCGGTTTCCACCGGCGCCAGCAAAGCATTCTGCGTCAATACGGAATGCAGCAGCCGCCGACGCAGGGGCGATGGAGCCAACCCCAACGGCCAACCAACAGGAAGGGGGGCGGCGAACAGGCTGTGCGCCAGGGTGACGGTGGTGTAAAGCAATGTGGCAAAGCCACCCTGCCGCGCAGCCGCGGCCAGCGCCGGCCAATCAAGGCTGGCATCAAAGCGACGCAGCAGCGTAGCCACATCTATCAGCCAACGCAGACCCACGTAGCGATGCTTGCGCATGTGCAGCGCCAGGTGCAGAAGCTGAGCATCCGGCGCAAAGCGGTGCAATGGCAGATCCACCCCGACCAGCGTGAAGCGCTGTGCGGCCGCGCGCCAAGCGGCAAGGTCATAACGAAACAAGCCCACGGCGCCCAAATCCCAATGCAGTTCCAGCAGCACCGCCCGACCCGGCAGCACCTCACGCAGCAGAGTGACGTGATAGTTGTGGGCCAACTCGTAATCGTGCAGTGCCGCTGATTGCGCCTGATAGCCCACAGCCAACAGCGCCGCCTCGGCAGCAGCCACCTCGGCAGGGCGCACCAGCACATCCAGGTCGCCGGAAGGGCGGATCAAGGGATCGTCGTAGAGCAGATCGGCCAGCGCATGGCCCTTCAGCCAAATCGGTTCGAGGCCCGCGGCAACCAGCGCCGCGGTGACAAGGGCCATCTCGCGCAGGTGGATCATGCCATCAAAGCGCACCTGCTGCACCGCAGCCTGCAAATGGTTTTGAGCGGGCTGCGGCACGGTTTGCAGCACATCCTGCGCGGTGAGGCTATGCCACACTTGCCCCGCCACCCCGTGCAGCGCAGCCAACTCAACCAACCGCGACCAATCCACCGCCTGTAGCGCCGCTGCATCTACCGGGCCGCGGCACAGAGCCAGCAGCGCGGTTTCGATCGCATCAGCAGCAGGTGGGGAGGCTTTCATCGTGGTGCTGGGCTAGGCTGCGGATGTGGTGCGCACCGTGCCCATTTGCTTCATCACGGCCTCGGCGCGGGCGTAAGAGTCGTCCAGATCGGGCTGCTGCCTGGCCCAATCGGCGTACAGGGCAATGATCTGCGGCAACGGCATGCGCGGCTCCCAACCGAGACTGCGCAGGCGGCTGATGTCTGAGACGATATGCCGCGTGTCGCCGAAGCGGTATTCGCCCGGTACGGCGACGCCCAACTCTGCGCCCAGCACCTCAGCCACCAGGGCGCCGTATTGCAGCACGCTGGTGGCCTCACCACCGCCCACATTGAAGACGCGGTAATCGGCGCGGGGGTCCTCCAGCACCAGCACATTGGCACGCGCCACATCGCCCACGTAGACGTAATCACGCAGTTGGCCGCCATCCTCATAAGCCACAGGAGAACGGCCAGCCAGCATGCGGGTGACGAAAATACGACAAATGCCTGAATAGGCGTTGCGGAAGCTCTGGCGCGGCCCCTGGGTGATCGAATAGCGCATGCCCACGGTGGGGATGCCGTAGCGCTGGCCCAAGTTGAGTGCGATCATCTCCTGCGTGTACTTCGACATGGCGTACTGGTTGTGAGGCCGCACCTGAGCTTCGTCGGTGAGCTGCATCACCAGCGGGCCATCGCACAGCGGGCAGCGTACCTCCCACTGGCGCGTGAGCAACTGCGCTTCAGGCCGCAGGGCAGGATAGACTACGCCGTCCACGGGGCAGGCATATTTGCCTTCGCCGTATACCGATTGGCTGCTGGCTACTACCACCTTTTGCACGGGCAGCTTGTCATTGACAATCAGCTCGTAGAGCAACGCTGTGCCCGTAGCGTTGACATCAAAAAAGCGACTGAAATCGGTGAGATAGTCCTGGTAGGCGGCGAGGTGAAAAACCACATCCACACCTTCCAGAGCGCGGCGCAATGCCTCACGGTCGCGCACGTCCCCGTGGATGAACTCGACTTCCGCAGGCAGATAGGCAGGAAGTTGCCCTGCGATGTGTACGGGTGGGGTTAGTGCGTCTAACACGCGCACGCGGTAGCCCTTCGCCAGCAACAGATCAACCGTGTGCGAGCCGATAAAGCCCGCGCCGCCGGTTACTAATGCGTTCAACAATGCACGATCCTCCAAACTGAGGCAGTGGTAGATTGGGAACTGGCAAACTCGTATACCAATTTACCAGTTCCCAGTTTACCAATCTACTGATCTACCAACACATGTTCCCGATACCACGCAATAGTCTCGGCCAGGCCATCTTCCAGCCTCACCTGCGGCTCGTAGCCGATGAGGGTGCGGGCTTTGCTCAGATCGGCCCCACGAATGGCCTGACCCGCAGGCTTGCTGGTATCAAATTCCACCGGCACATCACGGCCCGACAAACGCTGCACCATCAGCACCAGATCTTTGATGCTCACCAACTCGTCGCTGCTGAGGTTGATGGGATCGGGCTGGGGATGACGTTCGATAGCCTGCATCATGCCGCGGGCCACATCACGCGCGTGAACAAAGGTGCGCAACTGACTGCCATCACCCCACACCACGACGCGATCTTGCTCGAAGAACTTGCGAATGGTGGCGGGGATCACATGTGAAGTAGCCCAGGCGAAGTCATCGCGCGGGCCATAGGCATTGTAGGGACGCACAATGCCGATTTGCATGGGATATTCCAGGGCATAGGCGCGGGCTTGTACCTCGGCCAAACGTTTCGACCAGCCGTAGCCGAAGTTTGTCGGCTCTGGATCATCAGCAAAGCCCTCATCCTCAACAGTGGGCACGGGCGCAGTGCGCCGATAGACGCACGCCGAACTGACAGCCAGATAGCGCTCCACGGCCTCCAGCCGCGCAGCCTCCATCATTTGCAGGTTGACTACTGCATTTTGGTAAAACATATCGCCAGAATGGGCCACGTTATAGCCGATACCGGTAAGCTTGGCCCCCAGGTGCATCACTACATTCTGGCCAGATGCAGCCAGCCGCGCGGTCTCAAGCTGGCTGATGTCCCCCGTCATCCAGTCAATTTCTGACCGCACCGCGGCCAGATAATCGAGTGAGCCTTTGCGCAGGCGACCTACCACGCGCACACGCGCGCCCGCGGCCACCAGCATCTCCACCAGGTGTGAGCCGATAAACCCCGTGCCGCCGGTCACCAATACTTTCTTGCCAGGCCAAAATGACGACATGCCATTGTCTCCTCGTTTCAGGATAGTGCCTTGCGTCTTGTGGCGCAGACCTGCGTAGTATAAACGCTCACGCCGCGAGCGGCAAACCGGAGGAGAGGAGGAGTAACTGAGTGACAAGGTGACTGGGTGACAGGGTAGCGTCACCTCTTCACCCCCTCACCTTGTCATCTGCGTATACCCAATCACCCGCTCGTAAAAGCCTTCCAGTCGCGCCACGATGTGCGCCCATGACAGCTCGCCCTCGGCAAGGTGTCGCGCGGCGATGGATTGACGGGCGCGGCGCTGCGGGTCACGCAACATGGCTACCACGCCGGCGGCGAACGCCTGCGGTGTGTCATCGGTCAGCGCGCCAATATCATGCGCAGCAAACAATGGCTGCAAAATACGCATGTCGGTGGCTACCGTAGGCCGCGCCACAGCCAAATAATCGTTGAGCTTGGAAGGCCAAATGCTGTCAGTAGCGATCATACGCCGAAAAGGCAACACGGTCACGTCTGCGGCAGAAAGATACGCGTTCAGGTCATCGTAGTTGATCCACCCCGTTTCGATCACGTCGCCGCGCACAGGCTCCGGCACGTAGCTCCAAAAGTCACGCAGCTTGTGGTTGCCGATGCACAGCACCTTGACCGGCTGCGCCATCTGCTGCTGGATCAGCAGCAGCGCGGCGAAAAGCAGCGCAGCGGTGGTAGCCCGCATCACCCCCACATAGCCCAGCACCAACGCATCCTGTGGCACATTGCTGAGCTTGCTGCGTGCCTCGGCTACAGTGAAGGGGGTCAAGCCTTCGGGATCGCAGCCATTGAGCAGCATAATCATACGCTCGCGCGGGATGCCCAGCGCCGCGGCCCGCTCCAACAGCGGATCACCCATGGCAATCACGCCGTCAGCCAGCGGATAAAAGGTTTCCTCGCAAAAGGTCTCCACCGGCTGCATCACCGTGCGGATCAGCCGGCCGCGCTCTGCGGCGGTGCCGCCGCGACCATACCAATCGGCCCAGTCAAGGATGGTGGGAAGGCCACGACGACGCTTCAACCACAAAGCCGGCAACGCCACCGCGGGCCGCGACTCCAGGCCGTGTACCACATCAAACGGCTGGTCTTTGAGATAGCCGATGCGCTGCCACACGTTCCAGGGGTCCCAGCCTGTGCGTGCCTGCCCGCGCAGCAGATCGGGCGTTTCCACAATGCGCACGCCGGCGTTTTCAAATTCATGAAAGCCGCGGCGCGCCTGCGGCGCAATGCTGAGTACCGTCACGCGGTGCCCACGGCGCACCAAATGCCGTGCTTGATGATACGCATGAAAAAACGCGCCGCCGCCCTTCCAGGTAACGTTGTGGGTGAGGTAGAGAATATGCATGGGGGGAGGTCGGTAGAAAAGTAGACAGGTAGAGAGGTAGACAGGGAAGAGGTGGAGCCGGTTTGAGCTGGGGCTGGTTTGAGCTGGGGCTGGTTTGAGCTGGGGCCGGTCTCCTGACCGAGCCCCGCCGGGGCCAAGAGCCGGAGCCAGCCGCCTCGCCGAGCTATTTTGGCTCGGTCAGGAGACCGGCCAAAGCAGGCGGCTCGGTCGGGAGACCGGCCAAAGCAGGCGGCTC